>CANJPH010000016.1 GCA_947476145.1 Bacteroidota bacterium
ATTCACCGAAGTTTCTGCTTTTAATGCTGTGTTATAACTTATTTGGTATAAGCTAGGTGCTTTAAATCCAGATGAGATGCTGGAAATTAAACGAAGTCCTGGCTGAATTACATAAGAAGGGCTTACAGTAAAGGTTTGATTGTCGCCATAACGTGAATGGTGATTATATCTTGTGCCCAATTCAAGTAACCATTTTTTAGAAGCATCATTTATTAAAAGTGATCCGTACAATGCATTTTGAAATTGAAAAGTATCTTTAAAATTTTCATTATAAGGGCCGTATACGCTAATGCTAGCATAGGTTTGGTTGTAGGAACCGTATCTAAAATCTGAACCCAGTATCCATTGTATGTTTTGCCCAATGGACTTGGATAAAAACACATCTGCAAAATGTGTTTTACCGGCATATTGGTTGTTCTCGTAAGTGATATATTTTTTATCGGCGCTATCATTTAAATAACTTCTATCCTGAGTAGTATATTGGTATTGAAACTGAAAAACGGTTTTATCTTTTTTATATTTTAATTGCATTCCCGTCATGGTGGTGGCATTGTTAAAATATTCGTCCTTATCATCTTTGAATGCACCATAATCAATACTGGCTTTGTACGCCGTTTTACGCGTATTTGCCTGCAGCGACCAATTGTCATTCATGGCATAATTTAATTTAGTATACCAACTATTGTTTTTGTATCCATCCTTATCGTAATTGCCAGTATTGTTTTTATCATTGGCGGAAGAGAATCCATCTGCTTTTTGATTTTCAAAACCAATCGTGTAATTTATTTTTGCCAAGGAACCGTTCAGTGATAATTGATTTGTTTTGGTCCCATAAGTACCTGCACTTGCGCCTGCTGTTAAAAAGCTTCCGGTTTTTTTCTTGGTAATAATATTAATGACACCTCCAATTGCATCCGATCCATACATCGTACTTTGAGAACCTTTTAAAATTTCAATTCTTTCAATTTGAGCAAGCGGTACGAGGTTTAAATCAAATTCATTACTAATCATAGAGGGGTCGCCTACTGGAGCACCGTCTACTAAGATTAAAGTCCTGCCACTGGAAGCGCCTCGCATATAAATACTAGGTACCGTGCCTGCATTGCTTAATGCACCTGGCAAATACATGCCCGCTTGTTCGCTTAATACCTGCGCCACCGACTGTCCTGCATGTGCATTTAATTGTTCGGCCGTAATTACAGTGACCACTTTGCCGGTAGCGTTTTGTTTCTGCTCAATTTTATTAGCAGTTACAATCACTTCGTCTAAAGTGGATATTTTGTTTTGGGAAAGACTGTCTTTTTGCCCAAAGAGGAGGGTGGTAGCGATTAAGCCTGCCGAGAGCGTGATTAATTTTTTGCTCATTGTTTTGTTTTTTGAGTTAACAATGAGCTTTCTGGAAAAAAGAACCATAATTAATTGTTGGGGGAATTTATAAGCTAGTAAAAAACTAACTTTTAAATTTTGTTCAACAATGTTTTTACAATCCTGCTTTTTACCCGAAAGCTGTTGGTTATAAATTAACTAGGCAGGTCTTCTGGCTTGTTCTTTTAAATTGCGTCCTTCCCAAATTGCTTCAGTGGATTTGTGCAATTCGTTGTTACCAACGATGAACTTACAGCTACGGGAATAGCTCCAGCATTTACTGGATTCCCTTTTAATCATTTGCATGAACCTAATTCCAAGGCAAACATAGTTAGAATAGGATTGGCTGTAGCGTTTAATTATCAACGCTTTGTTGAAAACTAGCTAACATTTTATATATTTATCCCATAACAAAGCGGATTTAATTTAAATAGTACGCTCATATTAAATATTGTTGGAATGAAAGAAAAGCAAGGCATCAATTTTTTTAGTCTCACCATGATTGTGATAAGCTTAGTCATTGGTATGGGTATTTTTAAAACCCCAGCCACTATTGCCGCGAAATCAGGAACCGAGTTAATTTTTTTTAGTGCTTGGATCATTGGAGGTATTATTGCATTATTTGGTGCGCTTACCTATGCGGAAATCGGCCAAAGATTGCCTGTAATGGGCGGTTATTATAAAGTATTTGCACATTGTTATCATCCAGGTGTTGGATTTACTATAAACGTGCTCATCTTAATAAGTAATGCAGCATCCCTTGCAGTAGTTGCATTAATTGGCGCAGACTATGTAAGCGACTTATTATTTGGACATCCTTCGAGTACCTTGTTTAATGTAGGTATTGCTTCTTTATCTGTTGGACTTTTTTATATTGTTAATTTATTAGGATTAAAAACAAGTAGTAGAACACAAAATGTGTTAATGATTGTAAAAATTAGTTTAATCCTATTGCTTATTTCTTCTTTCTTCAAAGGAGTAACCGTTCCAATACATGGAGTGAATGAAGGAGAAATTAGAGTTTATAATGGACACAATGGCGGACTCTTATTATTGGTGAGTTTGGTTTCTGTTTTCTTTACTTATGGGGGCTATCAACAAACGATTAATTTTGGCTCGGAAGTAAAATCGGCTAAGACCATGCAACGTGGGATTGTACTAGGTATTTTTATAGTTTTGTTTTTATACCTCGCAATCAATTACACATATATTCAAGTGATTGGATTTAATGAGATGAAAAACGCCAACGCCATTGGATCATTATTATTTGAAGCCTGGTTTGGAAAATATGGTGCCAAGGTTTTTGATTTTGCAATGGTATTGAGTGTGTTGGCTTATGTGAATGTAATTTTAATGAGTAATCCACGGGTGATGTTTGCCATGAGTGAGGATAAAGTGTTGCCTAAAATATTTCAAACCAAGCATCCTAAAACGGAGGCCTTGGTGCCGGGATTAACGGTGTTTGCTATCACCACTATTTTAGTGACGTTTTTTGGCAAAGGGGTAGACGATGTCTTAAGCTTTAGTATCTTTTTAGACTGTCTGGGTATGAGTACCTCGGCAGCCACTTTATTTATTTTAAGAAAAAGAGGGCAGGGGGATGCTGCTGTTACAGGTGTCATGAAAAAATGGACGCCTATTTTAGCGGGTATATTTGTACTGGCTTATGCATTTGTGGCCGTGGCGGTGGTTATTGATAAACCTTATGCTGCGTTAACAGCAGTGTGTTTAATTATAATTGTACTTATTATTTACAGGGTGTACTATTATAAAAAGCAGGATTTGGTCCAAAACTAAGGCTTAAACCTGCCTTTCATCTATTAAAAAATGGCCTTAAATGGCATCCTTTTCCGTTTGTCTAAAAATTAGACAAGTAGGCGCGATTAGTTTACTTTTGTAGCGTAAAATGGTACGCTAAAATAAACACATGAAACACATAGTTGCATTATTATTATTTATAAGTATTTCTTTGGGCTTAATTGCACAGGAAACAACCCAATGGGATCTAAAAACCTGCGTTGAGTATGCGATTAAGCATAATATTTCGGTTCAGCAGGCGGATGTTCAGGCCAGACTTGCCAAATTACAAGCAGATGTGGCTAAATCCAACCAATTACCAACCATTAATGGTTCCTCTGGCATGGGTTTAAGATTGGGAAGGTCTATTGACCCGACCACCAACGGATTTACCAACACCCAATTCTTGTACAACAATTTTGGGTTAAATGGGGGTATTCAAATTTTTAGTGCGGGTAAATTGCGCAATACAGCCGATGCATCTATTTTAAGTTGGCAGGCATCTGAGGCAGATAAGCAAAACACTTCCAATGATATTTCAATGAGTGTGGCTACTTATTATTTACAAGTATTATCTGCAATTGAGCAAGCCGAAATCGCTAAAATACAAATTGAGCAAACCAAGCAACAATTGGCAGCTACTAAGAAAAGAGTGGAAGTGGGATTATTGCCTGAATTAAATTTATTAGAACTAGAAACACAATTGGCTAACGATAGCAGTACTTTTATTTCAGCAAGCGCTAACATTGATCAAAGTAAAATGAACTTGAAAGCATTATTGAATTTAGATGCCAGCAAGCCTTTTGATATCATCGCTCAATCCGTGGATCAAATTAAATTACAATCCTTCGCGGACTTACAACCAGATTATGTTTTTGGTGTAGCTTCTCAAAACCTACCAGGGGTAAGGGCTGCAGCTTTGCGTGTGAAAGCAGCCACTAAAAATCAGTTGGCAGCCAAAGCCAATTTTTATCCAAGTATTAGCTTTGGATATAACTTAAGCTCTAACTTTTCCAACGTATTTAATTATGTAAGCGGATTTAATTTTTCAGGATATAGTACACCTACAGCCGCTTCCCCTTTTGTTACAGTGAATAGCACTAAATATTTTATTCAAAGCCCAGTGTATACTGCGGTTACTTCACAAAGAAATTGGGGCAATATCTGGAATGGATGGAGCAATCAAGTGAATAATAATTTTGGACAGAGCTTTGGATTTCAAATGAACATTCCCATCTTTAACGCCAATCAATCTAAAATTTCCTACGCGCAAGCAAAACTTAATTATCGCAGTGCGAGTTTGCAAGAGGAAAATACCAACTTAAAGCTAAAGCAGGATATTTATACGGCGTATACCAATGCGGTAGTGGCTTTCAATAAATTAGCAGCTACACAAAAAGCGTTAACATCGGCTGAAAAAACATACCAGTTTGCAACAAAACGTTATGACCTTGGTTTGTTAGGCACCATTGAATTATTAAACAATCAAAATAATTTCCTTAAAGCAAAAGTGAATTTTAAATCGGCACAGTACGAGTATGTGTTTAGAATTAAATTACTTGAGTTTTACAAAGGGGAAGCATTATCATTATAAAGTTATTAGCATTAACAAAATAGACAATTATGAAGAAGAAATTAATTTGGATACTAGGTGGCTTGTTTGCAGTGATTATACTGTTGGTTATTTTAAAAAAAGCCGGTGTAGTTGGTAAAGAAACAGGTGAAGAAGTGACAACTGAAAAAGTACAATTGCGTACCATCACTGAATCGGTTAACGCGAGTGGTAAAGTGTTTCCTGAAATTGAAGTAAAAGTAAGCCCGGATATTTCTGGTGAGGTAGTGAACCTTTTTGTGGAAGAAGGGGACAGGGTGACGAAGGGACAAGTGTTGGCTAAAATTTACGCCGATATTTATTCTACGCAAAGAGATCAGGTTACAGCAAGCGTTAATCAATCAGAAGCTCAATACGAAAATGTAAAAGCGGGTTTAAGTGGTTTGAAGACAAGTTATGAGAACACAAAAACTACTTACGAGCGATATAAAAAATTATTAGAAGATAAAATTGTTTCAAGAGCTGAGTTTGAGCAAACAGAACAAAGTTATCGATCTGCGGAGTCTGGTTATTTAAGTGCACAACAATCCATTAAAAGTAGTCAAGCACAAATACAAGGGGTGAGAGCGCAATTGTCTCGTGCCGAAAAAGATTTAGCACGAACTACCATTGTTGCGCCAATGGATGGTATTGTAAGTTCTATGGGTGTGAAAAAAGGAGAGCGCGTTGTAGGTACTGCTCAAATGGCAGGTACTGAAATGATGCGTGTTGCTGATATGAAGAGCATTGAAGTAAGAGTAGATGTTGGTGAAAATGATATTACAAAAGTAAAAATTGGAGACACTGCCTTGGTAGAAGTAGATGCTTACAATAAAAGAAAATTCAAAGGAATTGTTTATAAAATTGCAAATCCAGTTTCTGCCTTATCCGCAACCTCCGCTTCAAGCACGGAAGTGGCTAACTATAAAGTGCATATTCGTTTAGAGGCTTCTAGCTACGAGGACTTAATTGTTGAAAATGCAAAGTTTCCATTCCGTCCCGGAATGACGGCGAGTGCAGACATTCAAACAAAATCTAAAGTAAACGTAATTTCTATTCCTTTAAATGCAGTCACTACAAGAGACAAAGAAGGAAATGGCAAAGACACAAAGGTTTCTAATGGTAAGCCAGAAGACAAAACTGCACCTGCACCTGCGAATACAGATGAAGATTTAAATGAAGTGGTTTTTGTGTTACAAAAGGATAATAAAGTGAAGATGGTGAAGGTGAAAACAGATATTCAGGACTTAAATTATATTGAAGTAAGCGGATTAAAAGTGGGCGACGAAGTAATTACTGGTCCTTATAGTACAGTAAGTAAGCTATTGAAAGACGGTACTTTAGTGAAAGTGGTTGCCAAGGATAAATTATTCGAAGAAAAGAAGTAAATCTATTTAAATAGTAAAAAAGGGGCACTTCTAAAAAATGTGCCCCTTTTTTTATGTTTTCGTATATTCGTCTTATGAACACTAAGCGAATTGGAATTATTGGAAGTGGAAGTTGGGCTACCGCCATTGCAAAAATTGTAACCGATAATGGTTTTGCTATTAATTGGTGGGTGCGCCAAGCCAATAATATTGAATATTTCCAAAAGCGTCATCACAATCCACATTATTTAAGAAACGCATATTTTGATGTTGCAAAAATTCAATTCTCAGACAATATAAGCGAGGTAGTGAAGGATGCAGACATCATCATAATTGCGGTGCCTTCTATCCATATAGAAATGTCTTTAGCTTCTTTGGATATCAATGCATTACAGGGCAAGCAAGTAATTTCAGCCGTGAAGGGAGTAATTCCTAAAATAAATTTATTACTGAATCAATACTTGGAGCAAAAATTCAATTTCCCTATCAAGGATTATTTTACTTTACTTGGACCCAGTCATGCCGAGGAGGTTGCCGCTGAACAGTTATCTTATCTTACTTTTTCGGGGGTGAATCATGAGGATACACAGAACATTGCCAACTGTTTTAAAAACGAATACATTAATACGCTGGTGAATAATGATGTATTCGGAGTTCAATACGCAGGAGTTGCCAAAAATATTTATGCATTGGGTGCTGGAATTGCGCATGGCTTAGAGTATGGTGATAATTTTTTAAGCGTATTTATTGCCAATGCAGCAAGTGAAATGAAGCAATTATTAAAGGGTGTGATGAAGCAAACCGAAGGACAATTTGAAAAGGTAAACTATTCCGCTTCTGTGTATTTAGGCGACCTTTTAGTGACTTGCTATTCCTTACATAGTAGAAACAGAACCTTTGGTAATATGATTGGTAAAGGCTATTCGGTGCGTGCTGCCGAATTGGAAATGAATATGGTTGCCGAAGGCTATAATGCTTGTAAATGTATCATGGCTATCAACAAAGACATAGGCGTGCATTTGCCTATTGTGACTGCTATTTACCAAATACTTTGGGAGGGTGCCGATCCGGCAACTTCGTTTAAAGAGATTGAAAAGATCTTGGTTTAAACAATAAAGAACGCACTAGCAATACCGTCTGCTAAAAAGCGCGCTTGTTTTTTAATGGCAAATCCCTTGGTGGTTTGAATAAGCTTTTCTTCTTTTTGCAATGCATCCATAATACTTTGAGTGTGTTTTAAATAAGCTGCTCCAAATTGCGCATTAAGTATTTCCATATCCACACCTTCCAAAAGTCTCAGTGATATCATCATGAATTCATTGTAGCGAGTTACTTCCTCCAATACTTCTATTTCAAAAGGAACATTTTCTTCCTGAATGGACTGTATATATAATGGGTTGTTTGAAATATTCCATTGTCTTGAACTTACATTATAAGAATGTGCGGATGGTCCCAAACCTAAATAGGGTATGCCTTTCCAATAATTGGTGTTATGTATACTCCTGTGACCAGGGTTAGCAAAATTTGAAATCTCATAATGCTCATATCCATTTTTGCTTAGAGCATCCACTACAATTTCAAAATGCCTTACTTGTTTTTCTGTATCTACGTTCTCTATTTTTTTCTTTTGAATTAAACTGTATAATGCCGTTTTTTCCTCCACCGTTAATGCATAGCAGGAGATATGGGGAACCTGAAATTCGTTTAATATTTCAATGTCTTTTAATAAGGCTTCATCCGATAAATGCGGGGTGCCATAAATGAGGTCGGCACTTATATTATCTATGCCTGCTGCTTTTGCAAGTTCAATTGCAAGGAAGGATTGCTGGGTGGTATGTGCTCTATTCATCCAATCCAATGCTTCTTGTTGAAAGCTTTGAATGCCAATACTTAGCCGGTTAATACCTGCCGTTTTCCAAAGTTTAGTTTTTTCAATACTAATATCATCGGGATTGGCTTCTAATGTAAACTCCTTTAATGCCGATAAATTAAAATGTTTGTGTAGGCTGCTAATGATTTTATCTACATGCGCCTGCTGCAAAAGGGAAGGGGTGCCTCCTCCAAAATAAAGGGTTTCTATAGGACTGTTCAAATAGTTTTCCTGCAATGCAATTTCCTTGATCAATGCATCTACAAACGCATCCAAATCTTGCATTTTTGTAGAAAAATGAAAATTGCAATAATGACAGGCTTTTTTGCAAAATGGGATATGAATATAAATGCCTGACATAATTGTGTTTGGGTAACAAAGCTAACTATAAGTTACTAATTCTGATAGAGTATACTTATTTTTGCAGAGATGATGCCTACCTACAAATTTGTTTTATCGGTCGCCTTTTGTTTCTTATTGCTTTCGGCGCAGGGGCAAAAGGATACGCTATCAATTAAAAAGGATAGCAAGCCTAAAAAAGAAATTAAATTAAAGAAGGACACCACGGCTATTTTTGTTGACAGCTTGCCCCCAAAGGACACCATTCTTATTAAGTATATTCCAGTTTTGCCTTCTTCCTATCTTAAAGCAGACGCTTGGTATTTTCAAAAACTAAATGCAAAAACCAAGGATACTGTTTTTGATATTTTCAAAGCCTATAAGAACTATTTTGCTGATAAAAAAACGGGTTATCATTTGTACATAAAAAAAGTGTCACAGTCCAAAGACCTACCTGCCATTTTTAAAATTGAACAACGATTTGCGATCCCAGATAAAGACTTGCTCTTTTATTTAATTATTGGAGTACTCTTATTGTATGGCCTAATCAACAATTTGTATCCCCAGTACTATCTTAAATTATTTAGTCAGTTTACGCAGTCTTCCATAAGGGAAGTTCAAAATAGAGAACAGCTTGTGCAAAATAGGTTTGCTTCTTTAATTACTAATATTGGATTTGTTTTAAGCTTCTCTTTAATGGCTACCTTGCTTATTTACAACAACCATTTGTTGCCCATTTCTTTATGGCTTGCCCTATTATATATTTGTATATTTTTTACCCTGCTTTATGCTGGAAAGTTTATTAGTTTAAAAGTAATGGGATATGTTTTTAATGCAGGAGAATTGGTAAATACATATATTTTCGTAGTATTTATGATTAATAAAGTGTTGGGTATTTTATTAATCCCATTTGTACTCATGTTGGCCTTTTCTAAGCCTATCTATTACCCCATTGCAATAGGTGCTGGGGCTATTTTAGCCGTATTGTTATTTCTCTATAGGTACCTATTTACCTTAACATCTGTTAGGAACAAATTACATATATCTTCCTTTCATTTTTTTCTATACCTTTGTGCTTTCGAAATACTTCCCCTATTAATTTTGTACAAGTTTATTGTTCAATTTTTGGGAGGAACATTTTAAAAAGAAAAGTGTAAAATGGCAAAAGCAATAAGTGTAGATAAAAAGACGGCGACTAGTAAGACCATTAAAAAAGTCCTAATTTCTCAAGCTAAACCAGAGAGCGAAAGATCTCCTTATTTCGACCTGGCTAGTAAATACAAAGTGGATTTGCATTTTCATCCGCTTATTCAATTGGTTGCCATTCCTTCTAAAGAGTTTAGAAAATCTAAAATTGAAATTGTAAGTTATTCTGCTGTCATTTTTACAAGTAAAAATGCGATTGATCATTTTTTTAGAACCTGTGATGAATTAAAAGTGAATGTAAGCCAGGAGACCAAATATTTCTGTATCACAGAGTCGGTGGCGCTTTATTTACAAAAATTTATTATGTACCGTAAGCGTAAGGTATTTTTTGGCGCTGACGGGTCTAATAAAAAGTTATTTGATGTATTAAACAAACATAAAGGAAATGAACGTTTCTTATATGTATGCAGCGAAAACCAACAAGACAACGAAATTGTAAATTGGTTAAAAGATCATGGCTGCCAATATGATATGGCCTATATGTATCGTTCCGTAAGTTCTGATTTAAAAGAGGTTTTTGATAGTCATCACTTTGATGTGATTTGTTTGTTTACCCCTAGTGGATTAAAAAGTTTATACGAAAACAAGCCAGGTTTTATTCAAAATGGTACTGCTATTTGTGCTTTTGGATCCAATACTTGCAAAGCAGTGGAGGAAGCGGGACTTACTTTACATATTAAAGTGCCAAGTCCGCAAACCCCTAGTATGATTGCTGGATTGGATTTATATTTAAGCCAATTGAGCAAAAAAAAATAAATTGCATTCCATGAATGCAAACCCTTCCTTTACCAACGCCCTTATTCAGGAAACAAGTCCTTACCTGCTACAACACGCACATAATCCTGTCAATTGGATACCCTGGTCCGATACTTTATTTGAGCAAGCTACCCAACAAAATAAACCTATTCTATTAAGCATTGGTTATGCCGCTTGCCATTGGTGTCATGTTATGGAAAGAGAGAGTTTTGAATCCGAGACGGTGGCGGAGTATATGAATGCACATTTTATAAATGTAAAAGTAGACAGAGAGGAAAGACCAGACGTGGATCATTTATATATGGATGCATTGCAAGCGATGACAGGTTCGGGCGGGTGGCCACTTAATATTTTTTTATTACCCAACGGCAGACCTTTTTATGGAGGCACTTATTTTCCACCCATTGCCATACAAAACAGGGCTTCCTGGATGGAGACATTAAAAGGGGTACACAATGCTTTTGAAAATAATTATGAAAAAATAGTTGAACAGGCTACCCAGTTATCCAATCATTTAGTGCAAGCCAATATTAAAATGCTTGAAAAAGAGGGGGATGAAGTGGAGCAGTTCGAGGCCAATAAAGAAGAGCTAGATGTAATGGCCAATAGAATTTTACTTTCTGCCGACACCCAATGGGGTGGATTTGGTGCCGCCCCAAAATTCCCGCAAACCTTTGCATTGCAATTGTTACTTAGGAACTACCATGTCTCCAATAGCCAAGCATCCTTATATCAAGCAACACTTTCCTTAGATAAAATGATTCAGGGAGGAATTTATGATCATTTAGGGGGTGGATTTTCGCGATACAGCACCGATGCGCAATGGCAGGCGCCCCATTTTGAGAAAATGTTATATGACAATGCGTTATTAATAAGTGTATTGTCCGAAGCATATCAAATCACAAAAAAAGAATCTTATAAAATAGTTATTCAGCAAACCATTCAATTTTTAGAAAATGAATTGTCCAATGGACAAGGTGCATTTTACGCTGCCTTAGATGCAGATAGCGAAGGAGTGGAAGGAAAATTTTATACCTGGAGCTATGAGGAATTAAAAAAGATAGTGCCCGCAGATGCATTTGAAAGCTTTGTCACTTATTACCAAATACAAGAACAAGGTAATTGGGAACATACGAATATATTATGGACACAGTCCAACTTTTTAGAAAGTGAAACGCCAGAGTGGATCGCCATTAAAAAAGCTTTATTTGAGGTACGCTCAAAAAGAATAAGACCTGCTTTAGATCACAAAATCATTTTATCATGGAATGCTTTAATGGTAACAGCATTATGCAAAGCCGCTGCAGCATTGGGTGATAGCGTACTTGTAGATAAGGCTGTCCGATGCGTTACTTGGCTTGAAGCCAATATGTTTAATGCGGAAGAAAAATATTTTTACCATACCCATACCAAGGGTAGCAATAAATCCTTTGCATTTTTAGACGACTATGCTTGTTTAATACAAGCCTATATTTTATTACAAGAAATAACTGGAGAGGTATCCTATGCCTATAAAGCCAAGCAATGGGCAACCTATGTGCAGCAGCATTTTATAGATGAGGAAGAAGTGTTCTTTTATTTTACTGCAGACTATCAAAAAGATGTGATCATTCGAAAAAAAGACAATTATGATGGAGCACAACCCAGTGCAAATGCCCTGATGTCTTATAATTTATTATACCTGTCTACTATGTTTGACGAACCTGTTTGGAGACAGCAATCCCATAAAATGGTGAGTACGATGCATAAGAGAATGATCCAATATCCCTCCTCTTTTGGCTGTTGGGCCCAGACCTATACACTAATGGCCTTTGGCTTTACCGAGTTAATAAGTATAGGGTCTAATGTTAAAAATTCCATTTTGGAGGTACAATCCTTGTTTTTACCCTTTAAATTGTTGTTAATTTCTGATGAATATGACCCTTCCTTGAGTTTAGTGAAAGGGAAGCAACTATATGATAATCAGTACTTTATTTGTAATAAAGGAACCTGCTCAGCGCCCTTTTCAAATCTCAACGATTTTTTAACAACAATCAAACAAACAAATTACTAATTTGCATCTCTTGTAATTGTCAGATTTAGTAACTTTATCCCTATTAGCAAGAGTAACTGCATAGAATGCATTAAAAAAATATTAAATATAAGATTTTGACATGGTCAGGATCTGTTATAAATAACAATTATGGTTAAGTATTTAAAAAAGGCTCGTTTAAAATTTCCGTTCATGTTACTCGCATTACTTGTGAGTTCATTATTATTTTTTGCATTTGAATCAAGTAGTGTTGCAAAGAAAAAGCGTATTAGAACGGATGCTCAAATGGCCTATATCCCAGGTGGATCTTTTTTTATGGGTGCAAGTGACGAGCAAATTGATAATTCTTTAATGAATAACAAAAAAAGAATCTCCGTTTCAAGTTTCTGGATGGATAGAACTGAGATTACCAATGAGCAATATCATAGATTTGTTAATTATGTAGCGGATTCTTTAAAGTTTTTAGCAAAAACAAAGGGGACCATCAATTTTGTTGACCCTCTAGATACCTTAAAAGTGAATTGGAATGTAGTTTCAACTATTAATAAAAGTTTGGCTAAACCTATTTCTAAACAAGCGGATCAATTGAATCAAAATACTTTTCAGGAATTATGGGTAAAGACAGAGGATAGAGAGTTTAAGAATGTTTTTACCATTGATAATAAAAAATTGAACTTCCGTTACACATTTGTGGATTTAAAAAGAGCTGCCTTGGAATCTAACTCATTTAATGGTTTAGACAAGGATCTTCGTGATTATATTACCATTGACACCGTTAACGTATATCCTGACTCTTTGGTGTGGCAAAGAGATTTTTCTTATGTATACAATGAGCCTTTAGTAAAACAATATTTTTCAAATGCTTCTTACAATGATTATCCTGTAGTAGGCGTAAGTTGGGAACAAGCAAGTGCTTTTTGCCGTTGGAGAACTTTACACAATGACTATTATCAAGGTAAGCAAGGCAAGAAAGATGTTTTCGTTGAAGGCATTTATCGTTTACCAACCGAAGCAGAGTGGGAATATGCAGCAAGAGGAAATTCAAAAATCAATGCCATGTATCCTTGGGGCGCTCCATATGCAAGAACCCGTGAGGGCTTGTTAATGGCTAATTTTAAACCAGGTAGAGGGGATTATTTTGGAGGGGATAGTAAATATGACGATATCACACCAGTAAAAGTGAAGTCATTCACTGAGAATGGTTTTGGCTTATTTGATATGGCAGGTAACGTTGCAGAATGGACTAGCTCAAGATATGACGAAGCAGTGGACAATATTTTGGGTGACTTTAATCCTGATTATCAGTACAATGCCAAAAAAGACGATCCTGTGATTATGAAAAGAAAATCAATTAGAGGGGGTTCTTGGAAAGATATTGCATACAACTGCCAAGTGAGTACACGTAATTACGAGTACCAATTTAATCGCAAATCATATATTGGATTTAGATGCGTATTATCTGCACCCAATTTAAAATAACATCACACACATCATTCATTTAAATAAATAAAATAAAACATGAGTCAATCTCCAAAAACAAAAAAAGATTTAAAATTTTACGTAGATAAATTGGTATCCATTGGTGCTGCCGTAGTAATTATAGGTGCCTTATTTAAAATTCTTCACTGGAAGTTTGCCAATGAGTTATTGATTGTAGGTATGTTTACGGAAGCTGCTATCTTTTTAGTGTATGCTTATTTGCCATCTGATAATGATCATGGTACTGGTGGAGGTGGTGGTTCAGCTACTTTAGATAGCACAGAATTAATTAATGCATTGAATGATGTTAGAGCTTCTATAGAAAATACCAATACAAGTTTACATGTAATTAGTTCTTCAACCAATGGCTTGAAAGAATTAGAATCTAAATTTGAAGCGATGGGTAAAACTTTAGATGAGTTGAATCATTTTTATGGTAGTTTGAAAAATGTATCTGAAACCGTTTCAAATTCAGTGGGTGAAGCTGCAAGAACAAAGGATCAGTTATCAGCATTAGCAAATAACTTGACCGAAATGAATGCAATTTACTCAAATATGATTCATGCAATCAAGGGGAAATAATTAAATACAAAATTCAAATTAAATATATTTTAGATGGCATTACCTAAAGAACCAAGGCAGAAAATGATTAATATCATGTACTTGGTATTAACAGCTATCCTTGCCCTAAACGTTTCTAGTGAAATTTTAAATGCTTTTAAAACAATTGACGAAGGTTTTAAAAATTCAAATCTTAGCTCACAAATACATAATGAAACTGTGCTGAAATCTTTTCAAGATTCTGCAATTATGGCAAAATTTGCAGACAAAGTTGCTATTTGGGAACCTCAGGCTAAAAAGGTTAAAGACCTTTCTGACGATGCATATGCTTTCATTGATATGTTAAAGTCAGACTTAAAAAAAGAGTCAGGTCAAAAAGTGCCGAATGGTGAGTTTAAGGAAGACGATTTAGAAGCATCTACAAGAATGTTTTTAAATGGAAAAGAAGGACAAACCAAAGGGGAGCAGTTGTATGCGATGTTAACTAAATATAAAGCCAACTTAGCTAAGATTGATTCTTTAGAACAGAAGGTTTCTTCTTTTGACTTCACCACTTTACCTACATCATATAATAATGACAATGCAAAGGTAACTGCAGGCATGAATCCTGCTCAGAAATGGGCAAATGGTTATTTTCATATGACACCTACCGTGGCCTCATTAGCCATCTTGTCTAAGTTTCAAAATGATATTAGAAATAGTCAAACCACTTTAATTGATTATTGTTTTGCTAAAGTTAGTTCTGTCTCCTTGCCTATCACCGACTTTGGCGTTATCGCAAGTGCCAATGCAACGGTTGTAATGTCTGGCGATGAAGTTGAAATCACTGCCGGATTAGGTGGATTTAATAAGGATTCTAAACCTATCATTACAATTGATGGTGCAAGTGTTCCGATCGGTCCTAATGGAAATGGTGTATATAAGATGTTAGCTTCTACACCAGGTGAGTATACTAAACATGTTGTGGCTACTTTTTTAAATCCAAATACAAACAAGCAAGAAACAAAAACAGCAGATGTTAAGTTTAAAGTTGGTATTCCAACTGGATTGAACGTTTCTGCAGATGCGACTAGATTCTTTTATGCTGGTGCGCCAAATGGTAACCCCATTTCTATTTCGGGTGCTGCAGGTGGAGCAGGTTCTATTCAAGTAACGGCAGTTTCTGGCGTAACAGATGTTCAAAAAACAGGCAACGGCACATATAATGTTTATTGTAATGCATTAGGTACTGCTGTGCTTAAAGTAACAGATGGCAAATCCACCACTACTGTAAACATCCCAGTTAAAAAATTACCAGATCCTCAGTCGGCTTATGTATTTGGGACTTTAGATGCAAACTCAGGTCAAGGGGGCTCTATTGGATTTAGTGAATTTAAATTACAATCTGGGTTGAAAGCGGTTTTACCGGAAGATTTTGTATTTAAGGGAATTGAATACAAAGTGAAATCATTTATTATGCAATTTTCTGGTAAAGGTTTTACCGGTACAGAATCTATCACTGTTGGATCTTTTGGAGGCGCTTCTGCTTTATTAAATAGATGTGCGCAAGGAAGTCAGGTTCTTATTTCTGATATTGTTTTTGTTGATGGGGCTAATATTGAACACAAATTAAAAAGTAAAATAAGTTACAATCTTAAATAAAAAAGTGTAAAATTTAGTAGCTAGTTTTTTAAAATAAAAGTATTATGCGTATACATATCATCCATTTCAAGGTTTTTGTCCTAACTATTTTCACCATGATTGGAATGCAATCTATTGCCCAATCACCATCCAAGGTTACAGAAAAATTGACAAGGGTTAAGGATGTTAGCCTTGAAGAAAGTAATGGATTTACTCAGGACTCTAGCTTTTATTTGAAGCCCAATAATAAAGAGAACAATAGAATCCCTCCAAAATATCCTGAATTGAGAAAGGAGGATGTTTTGTTTACAGAAACCATTTGGGAAGATATTGATGGTCGCCAGAAAAAAAATAGACATTTCTTATATGAAAGTGTAGATGAAACAGGAGAGCGCAATTTTTTTAAAATTTTAACAAGCATCCTTGAATCAGACACCACCAATGTAAAAGCTTATGCCCCTAATAATGATAGATTCACGACCCAATTTAAAATGGATAGTGTATTGACATTATTGCTTGGTCCAATGGTAAAGAAACCATTGACAAGACCAGACGGTACCGTTGTGGACACTTCCTTTCGTGATCCAACATACGCTGGCGCTGATATCCCAACCGATTCTTCTATTTATACTTTCAGAATTAAAGCACAATATATTTTTGATAATAGAACCAGTAGAATGCATTACCGTATTTTAGGGATTGCGCCAATTGCCATGATTAAAAAAACGGTGGATGTAGATGATGGAAGTGGCGGCAAACGTAGTGTGGATACCGTAATCCGCAAAACATTATTCTGGGTTTCTTATCCAAAAATTAGAACGTATTTAGCCAATAGAGATGTGTACAATCCAAATAATCAAAAAAGAATGATTTCTTGGTCCGATTTATTAGAAGCAAGATATTTTGATAGCCGCATCACTAAATCCTCTTATGGCAATTTTAATGACAGAGATTTATTTGAATTGTTCAAGGATTCTAAAAAGCGTTTAGAAGCTGCAGAAAAAATTAAACAAAGAATTGATGATTTTGATCAAGATCGTTGGGTATACTAATCCTGGTTAATTGCTTGAATTTTTATTCAAGCTAAATATATTATTGCTCAAAAGCCGCTTTCAACAAAGCGGCTTTTTTTTCGCCGATCAATTGAGTAAGGGTTTTTTCGTTTGCGTCTTTTATTTTTTGAACAGACTTGAAATGCAATAATAAAAGCTCCTTGGTTTTAGGTCCAATGCCTGTGATACGATCAAGTCCTGTTTCCAAGGCACCCTTTGATCGCTTGCTTCGGTGAAATTGAATACCAAAACGATGCACCTCGTCTCTTATGTTTCTAATGAGTTTATGCGCTTCACTGTGCCAATCCAAAATAATGGATTTGCTGTCCCCAGGGAAAAACAGTTCTTCAATATTTTTGGCAAGGCCAACCGTGGTTACCTTATCCTGTATACCCAGCTCGGTTAATGCTTCTAATGCTGCATTTAATTGCCCTTTACCGCCGTCAATAATAATGAGCTGAGGCAAGGGCAGGTTCTTTTCAAGGACCGATTTATAGCGCCTTCCTACTGATTCCTTCATACTAGCAAAGTCGTTAATGCCCACCACCGTTTTGATATTAAATTTACGGTAATCGGACTTGCTGGGCGATCCATTTTTAAAGCAAACCATGGCCGATACTGGATAAGATCCTTGAAAATTTGAGTTATCAAAACACTCAATATGGTTAGGCATTTCGGATAAGTGTAAGGCCTCCTGCATTTCCAGTAATACTTCACTTTCCAAAGGTTTTTCTACACGCACTAATGCCTGTTTATGTTTCCATTCTCTTAAAGCGTAGTCGGCATTTTTTTGAGAGAGTGCTAATAATTGTTCCTTGTCACCTACCTGCGGGATGGTATATTTAACTTCAAAAACTTTTTCACTCAATTCAAAAGGGACAATAATTTCTGTTGCTCTACTATTTAAATTGGTTCTAAAATAATAGATTGCAAAAATCAAAATGGTTTCTGCCGATTCTTCTAAAGGAACCGATAGTGGTAAAATATGTGTTTGAATAATCCTTCCATTCTCTATCATTAAATAGCTAACATATGCCTGGTCTGCATCATGTGCAATACTAAATACATCCATGGCATGTTCTTGCTTGGTATATATCGCGGACTTGGTTTGGTAATGTTCCAGTTCTTCTATCTTCCTTTTGGTGAGTGCTGCTTTTTCATATGCCATGGCATTGGCTTCTTCCTGCATTTTCTCTTTTAGGTTGTTCAATACCGGCTTAATATTTCCTTTTAATAAATGTTGTACCTGTTCAATGGAACTGTTATAAGCTTCCAATGTTTGATGTCCTTGACAAGGCCCCAAACAATTACCCAAATGATATTCTAAACAAACCTTAAATTTGCCTTGTTCAATATTTTTAGGCGTGAGTGGAAGGGTACAAGTTCGTAAAGGAATGGTATGTTTAATATGATCAATCAATTCCCTTACCGCCAACACATTGGTAAACGGACCAATATAAGTACTGCCATCCTTTATTTTTCTGCGTGTTAAAAACACCCTTGGAAAGTTCTCCTTTTTGATAACAATATAGGGGTAGGTTTTATCGTCCTTTAAATTAATATTGTATTTAGGCTGATAATTTTTAATGAGCTCATTCTCCAGGATAAATGCGTCATGCTCCGAATTGACAATGGTGAATTCTATATCCTTAATCTTTTGAACCAACTCGATGGTTTTTAAGGTATGTTGATGATTGGAAAGAAAGTAGGAGCTTACCCTTTTTCGGATATTCTTTGCTTTACCTACATATAACAAGTGTCCGTTTTCATCAAAATATTGATAAATCCCGGGTTCCTGGGGTAGGCCTGCCTGTATTTTCTTAAATAGCTCTTTTTCCATGGATTACTTGAAAGCACAAAAATACTTTATATTTTTGTGGTATGGAATTAACAGTTAATATCCCCGCCCTTCTTTTTCCCGCCATTAGTTTAATTATGCTGGCGTATACCAATCGTTTTTTGGCCTTGTCTAGCCGTGTTCGGGCTTTACACGATAAATATCAAACACAGGAGCAAAGGCATTTAATTTTCATCCAAATTAAGAATTTAAAATATCGACTCAAGCTTATTAGAAACATGCAAACCTACGGAGTGACCTCACTTTTATTTTCGATCGTTTCTATGTTTTTTATTTATGTGGAGTACCAAAAAACGGCTCAGGTCATTTTTGCTATTAGTTTACTTGCTTTTTGTTGGTCCGTTTTATTATCGCTTATTGAAATAAGATTAAGCACTAAGGCTATTGAAATTGAATTGAGTGACATGGAAGGTTTGGAAGATCCTACGGTGATGGATTATTTGAAAAAGAAGTTCGAGCGTGATTAAATAGCTTAGTTATTGCTTTTTAGTTACTTTGTTTTCTTTCTCCAATTTGTTGTCTCCACATGGCATAATACAATCCTTTTTCTGCGAGCAATGCATCGTGGTTGCCTTGCTCAATTACTTTGCCCTTCTCTAATACATAAATTCTGGTAGCATGAATAATGGTACTTAAGCGGTGGGCAATCATAATCGTGATTTGTTCACGCGCTGCCGATAATTCACGAATGGTGTCTGTAATAGACTCCTCGGTTAAACTATCTAAACTAGAAGTAGCTTCGTCAAATATGAGTAAATGAGGATGTCTTAATAAGGCGCGCGCAATAGACAGTCTTTGTTTTTCTCCACCACTTAATTTTAATCCGCCTTCGCCTATCACCGTGGCCAATCCATTTCCTCCTTTATCTAAAATATTAGTACAACTAGATTTTTGAAGGGCAATTAACATTTCTTCTTCACTTGCATTGGGTGCAACAAATGCTAAATTTTCACGAATGGTGCCGGCAAATAATTGGGTATCCTGCGTTACAAAACTAATTTGATTTCTTAGTTCATTCATATCAATCTGCTTGCTATTCACACCATTAATGAGTATTTGTCCTTCCTGTGTTTGATACAATCCTACAATAAGCTTTACCAATGTGCTTTTACCTGCACCCGATGGGCCAACAAAGGCAATGGTTTCCCCTTTTTTGGCTTCAAAGCTAATGTCATCCATGGCTTTGAAATTAGCCGTTTGGTGCTGGAAGCCTACGCTTTTAAATGCTAGATGTTCAATGTTGCCAACCGCTACTGCATCGGCAGGATTAATTTCAATTTCCTTTTTCATTAAAGCATCAAAATTATTTAAGGAAGCTTCTGTTTCACGATAGCTCAAAATAATACTGCCAATTTCTTGCAATGGTCCAAATATAAAAAAGCTATAAAACTGTAAGGAAATTAACTGACCCACTGAAAGTATTTCTTTAAATATCAGCCACATTAAAGTAAAAGTGATTACCTGTCTTAAAAAATTGACCATCGTTCCTTGAATAAAACTTAAAGAACGAATGTTTTTCACTTTCTTTAATTCAAGGGCTAATATTTTATAGGTATTATTATTAAGTCTGGCCACTTCTTGGTTCGTTAAACCTAAACTTTTTACCAATTCAATATTGCGTAAACTTTCGGTGGTCGTTCCTGCTAGGGTAGTGGTTTCCTTTACAATGTTTTTTTGAATGGACTTTATACGCTTACTTAATAAATTGGTTACATAGGCAATGGTGCCAGCACCTAAAATATAAATAGGCATAATGGACCAATGTAATTTGGTTGCATAAATAGAAATAAATACAATGCTTACCACAATTCCAAACACCACATTAATTACATAACTAATAAATTTCTCACAGTCGGCTCTTGCCTTCGTTAAAATGGATAAGGTTTCTCCACTTCTTTGGTCCTCAAATGCTTGGTAGGGCAATTGCATGGAGTGCTTCAATCCATCTGTAAATAAAGCTGCACCAAATTTTTGAATAATTACATTTACGGTATAATCCTGAAATGCCTTTGCAATCCTACTAACCATAGCAGTACCCACCAATAACAACAATATATTACCAATGCCTTTTAGATATTGTGGTTGGGTTCTAAGATGCCCTGTTGCGTCTAAAAATGGAGTTTTTGCAAATTCGTCAATGAGCCTTCCAAATAACATGGGATCGAACATGGAAAAGGTTTGATTTATAGCGGCTAAAATAAATCCTATAATGACTAGCTTTCTAAATGGTCGTATGTATTGAAATAAAATCTTCATATAAAATATCGGTAAGGGGCAAATATAAACAATGTCGCCCACTTATTGCAAAGCAGGCGATGATTATGTTATATACTATAAACTTGTCTTGAGATAGGTAACTGAAGCGCTATGGTTGCTGTTCCTCCGCATATAAACGGTTGTATTGGTCAATGCAAGCGATTACTTCTTCCACACCTAGTTTTTTCTCGGCACTGGTTACAAATCCTTGTGGTAAAAAAGGGAGCCTTTCTCTTAGTATGTCAAACATGGATTTCACATTACGTGCAACTACCCCTGGTTTCTCCTTGTCCGATTTGGTGAATATAAGGGTATAGGGGATTTCCCATTTCACCATTTGTTCAATAAACTCTAAGTCAATTTTTTGAGGTTCATGTCGGCTATCTATTAAAACAAATACCCGATTTAAATTGGGTCTTTTCCGCAAGTAGTTTTCGATCATCTGTTCCCATCTGCGTCTACTACTTTGAGATACTTTCGCAAAGCCATAACCTGGTAAATCCACAATATACCATTTGTCCCAAGGCCCTTTACTGCTGGAGCTCATGACTTCAAAATGGTTAATAAGTTGTGTTTTTCCTGGGGTGCCTGAGGTTTTAGCCAGATTTTTTTGATTGCATACTGCATTGATAATGGAGGATTTTCCTACATTACTTCTTCCAATAAATGCATATTCCGGTTGCGTTAATTTCGGGCACTGTTCGAAACCAGGACTAGATATTAAATAAGTGGCTTTGTTAATTTTCATTATTCAATCCCCACTATTTTGTATTGGTTGGTGCTGGTGAACGTTTTAATTTTAAACTATCCGCAGGGTAGTTTGCTTTTAGGGTATCCATAATGCTTTGACACCATTGCGTTAAAGTTGCTCTTTCTGCAGGTGTTAAATCTGCTTCTTTGTGAATGATGGTATAAGAAGGTAATGGCATTTCTTCTTCTTTAACTTGCTCAATAATCTCCTCTAATTTATGGTTTTGTTTCGCAATTCTATAACTAGCAAATTCGTTAAAATTAAATTCTTTTTTACCCTCTTTCACATGATCATCCAACCAAAATCCAAGGGGTTGTACCGAAGCATACCAAGGGTATTGTGTATTATTACTATGACAATCGGCACAAGCTTTGTCTACAATTACTTTCACATTATTAGGCATTGCATACAATGTTGTGATGTCTTTTCCTTTTTCACCAGAATTATTTTTTGCTGGGCGTATAAATTGAATCACTAAAAGTGCCACCAACAATACAATAAAAATTTTCTTTATCATGTCTTGAAATTTTATATTTTATCAACTTTTTTTGATACTTTAAAAGTAAGTTAATTAGCTTAGATCAACACTTTTCCAGTCATTTCCTTTGGAATACTGACGCCTATCATGTTTAAAATAGTGGGAGCAATGTCACCTAATTTTCCTGGTTGGATGCTCCCTTTCCAATCCTTGTCTATAATAAAAAATGGAACCAAGTTGGTGGTGTGCGCTGTATTGGGGCTTCCATCCTCATTAATCATATAGTCTGCATTACCATGGTCTGCAGTTAAGAAAATGGTATATCCATTGTTGATTCCTGCGGTTACAATTTGCTCAACGCATCCATCCACGGTTTCAACAGCTTTGACCACTGCGCTGAAAATACCGGTGTGCCCTACCATGTCTGCGTTGGCATAGTTTAAACAAACGAAATCCGGATTGCCTGCATTAATTTCTGGCAACAATTTATCAGTTAATTCCTGTGCACTCATTTCGGGTTGTAAGTCGTAGGTAGCCACTTTAGGTGAAGGAGCCATGATACGTGTCTCACCTTCAAAAGGCACTTCGCGCCCACCGCTAAAAAAGAAAGTAACGTGTGGATACTTTTCGGTTTCAGCGATACGTATTTGTTTTTTATGATTCTGCGCTAGCACATCACCCAATGTATTCACTAGGTTGTCGTTTTCGAAAATCACCTGTACATTTTTAAAGGTCTCATCATACTTTGTGATCGTGGTATAATGTAAATCCAATTTTTTCATTCCAAATTCAGGAAAATCTTTTTGTGAAAGCACTTCTGTTATTTCTCTACAACGATCGGTTCTAAAATTAAAACATAGCACGGCGTCTCCAGATTGTATACTTGCAATAGGCGCTCCATTTTCCATAATCACCGTAGGTTTTATAAACTCGTCTGTTATATCCTGCGCATAATTTTCTTGAATGGCTTCCAATGCTGAATTAGCAGTGGGGCCTTTTGCATGAACGAGTGTATCGTAAGCCAATTGAACTCTTTCCCATCTTTTGTCACGATCCATTGCATAGTATCTACCACTCACCGTTGCAATTTTACCAACCGTTGTTTTTAAATGCGCTTCCACATTTTCAACAAAGGCCAATCCGCTTTTGGGATCCGTGTCTCTTCCATCGGTGAAAGCATGGATGAATACTTTAGTTAATCCTGCCGTTTTACAAATGTCACATATAGCCTTTAAATGAGAAGTATGTGCATGCACACCTCCGTCACTTACCAATCCTAATAAATGTAATGGCTTATTGTTTTCTTTGGCATATTCAATGGAAGCCAATAATATTTTATTACTTGCTAGTTCGCCATCTCTAACAGCAACATTGATTCTTTGTAGTTCTTGGTATACAATGCGTCCAGCACCTATATTCAAATGACCTACTTCGCTATTACCCATTTGACCATCCGGTAGGCCTACTGCTTCACCACAAGTAATTAAGGTAGAATTTGGGTATTTGCTATACAAGCTTTGTACAAAAGGAACTTTTGCTTGTTGGATTGCATCAGACAATGGCACTTTCCCTAAACCCCACCCATCCATAATGACTAGGATTACTTTTTTTGACATTTTTTTATATATTTTATTACGACGATTGCTTAATTTTATGATAAGACAGCTCAAAGTTTCAAAATAGTAGGCACATTACAAACTTTAAACTGTTATAATTCAACACAAGCCTTTAAAATGATCCAATTTCGAAAAATAATACTCCTGCTACTTTTTATAACGGGTAGTTGTAGCCTACTGGCTCAAAATGAAACCGAAGCAGTGGTACAAAATTTGCAAACCGCGAATTTTAATAGTTTGCTTTCTTATTGGGACAAGCAGGTGGAAGTAAATATGCCCGATTTGGCTGGGCAAAGACAATACGATGCTACAGAAGCCAATGAATTGCTCAAGTCTTTTTTCAACAAAAAGAGTATCCTTGGTTTTGAAAAAAGTGCAGCGCGTCAAGTAGGCACTACAGTGTATCTTACCGGCAAATTAATTTCCAATACCGTAAAGTTTAATATTACGATGTTGTTGCAGCAAAACAAAAATGGGTTTGCTATTATTAGTGTTCGTGTAAACTAATTTTTGAATATCATGGGTAAAAATAACAAGCAACAAAACTCGCCGCTAGTATATAGTACCGATCCTAATTATAAACCCATCGTGGAGGAAGCCGTGGTGGAAACATTGGCTCCTGACCAACAACCGCTAAGGGTAATTTTGGAATCAAAACATAGAGCTGGTAAAACAGTTACCATTGTTTATGGTTTTGAAGGAAAAGAAGAAGAAATGATTTTATTAGGCAAGGCGTTAAAAAACCATTGTGGTACAGGAGGCTCAGTGAAAGACGGTGAGATTATTATTCAAGGCGATCATCGTCAAAAAGCATTTCAATTCCTTAAGCAAAAAGGGTACAATAAAGCAAAATTGTAAATCTTAAAAGTACACTTCTAGGTTGCAACGTTTTTTAAGTGCAGCCACTAAGGGGTATTGCTCAGCGATACGGTCGTATTTTTGTTTGCTATTTAAGCGCATATGCAAGGGAACATCTTCTTGTTCTCCCGCTTCCACTAGGATGTCAAATTGAATGGTTCTATTTTGAAATAAGTCCCATATTTTTTCTAGCATATTCATTCTTTCCTGCTCCACAAATTTTTGTGCAGTGAGTGCACTCACGGTTACCGTGAAATGCCATTCGTCTTCTATTTTTAATTGTGCCACTTTAAAAGTACCTGCCGAAGCGTGCTTGGCATTTGCTTCTAAATAAACGGCATATTCATCCCAGCACTTTTGTAATAAATCTAAGGTAAGCGGGATAGATTCTTTTATTTCCTGAATATTGTAATCCTTCCCGTATTTCTGTTGTAGCACGGCCAATAAATTCTTTTTGGATCCCTCTTCCTTGCTTTCAGTGGGCATTGGCATGGCAGTAGGCTTGTCCTCTGAAATGACAGGGGCTGCTACTTTAGCGGCTGGTTTTGAAGGGGCTGGGGTTTCGATGACCAATTTAGCTTCCGCATTCACCGAAATATTGCTTAATGGTACAATTTTCTTTAATCGAATAGGGTAGTTTGCGTCAACTAGTTTTTTTTTTACTACTTGGTTATCCTCCAAACTTAACTCAATGGCTTGCGCTAAAAAGTTTAATTTAATTATGGCCATTTCCACATGCAATCTTTTATTGCGTGCCACTTTGAATTGAATTTCAGCTTCATTTAAAATATTCAAAGCACTTATTAAATAAGGGGTACTCATTTGTTTTGCCGTATTTATATATTGTTCTCTCCAGCCTTCAATAGATTCTAATAATACTGCGCTAGCTGGGTCCTTACAAACTAATAAGTTTCTAATAAAGCTGGCCAATCCAGATAAGACCATGTCTCCTTCAAAACCTTTCTGATTAATTTCGTCATATAATAACATAGCACTTGTAAGATCTTGCTTTGTCAAGTATTCCAATAATTTAAAGAAATATTCCTCGTCTAATATATTTAAATGTTCAAGGGTATTTTTGTAGGTTAATTCGCCATTGGAAAAACTTACAATTTTATCTAAAATACTTAAAGCGTCACGCATACAACCCTCGCTTTTTTGAGCAATTAATTGCAATGCGTTTCTTTCTGCCTTAATATGTTCCTTGCCAATGATTTCTTCCAAATGTTCTACTGTATCATTGGAAGTAATTCTTTTAAAATCAAATATTTGACATCTACTTAAAATAGTAGGTAAGATTTTATGTTTTTCGGTAGTGGCTAAAATAAAAATGGCATGTGCTGGCGGCTCTTCCAATGTTTTTAAAAATGCATTAAAGGCACTTGCACTTAACATATGTACCTCATCCACAATATACACTTTGTATTTACCTGCTTGTGGTGCAAAACGTACCTGGTCCACCAAGGTTCTGATATCATCCACGGAGTTATTACTGGCAGCATCTAATTCATGGATATTTAAACTGGCCCCTTTTTCAAAAGAGGTACAACTATCGCATTGGTTGCATGCTTCCCCTTCCTTGGAAATATGAGTACAGTTAATGGTCTTTGCTAAAATACGTGCACAGGTTGTTTTACCCACACCTCTTGGTCCACAAAACAAAAAGGCATGCGCCAAATGATTGCTTAAAATGGCATTTTTTAAAGTGGTCGTAATATGCGACTGACCCACAACCGTATTAAAGTTTTGGGGTCTATATTTTCTGGCTGAAACAACAAAATTATCCATAGTAGACGCGCAATATACACATTATCCCCTTAAATTTTAAGGCCGTTTTATACACATTTTTGAAGGATTTTTTCTGCTAAGAGGAGACGCCGTATTCCATGATTGGATGACGCTCAAAGGAATGGGCCTTTGGATTAAAAATGAATCGGTAGGTGACCATATGCCTACTTTGCGCACCCCCTAAACTTTTATAAATATTTAGCATTTTGGGGTTCCAATCTGCCGCCCAACCCATTTCGTATTCACTGTATTTTTGAAGGGATAATAATAACAGTGAACAGGATTGAATTAAGAAACTATCAATACCCAATGCCTGATATTTTGGGACGACGCCAAAAGCCAATCCGGTCAATTGATTATTTTGGCCCCTCCATTTCATCCATAATAAATGTAGTTTTTGAAACAGTCCTAATTTTCCATTAAAGTATTTGAAATATTGATTTACATCGGGGATGTTTATAAACATCGCAATGGGTTCTTCCTTATAATAAGCAAACCAAATAACCCTTGGGTCCATGATGGGTTCCAGGGTTTTAAATAATTTCATAATTTGCTCAAAAGTAATGGCCTTTGCTTCGCCATGCTGCGCCCAGGCTGAATTGTAAATGGTAACAAAGTCCTGCGCATAACGTGATAAATGTTTTATTTCTAAATGTCTAGCCGTATAATCCGGTTTAGATTTAAATTTTTCGTAACGCTCTTTAAAACGAGTAGGCAATTCAGCTAATAAATTATTGCGGTAATAGTATTGATTATAGTAGTTCTCGAATCCATAATTACTGAAAAGTTTTTCATAATAATCAGGGTTAAAGGACATGCCATACATAGGTTGTCTGTCAAAGCCTTCAATCATAAGTCCCCACCATTTATCCCTATCTCCAAAATTAATGGGGCCGTCCATGGCTTCCATGCCGTTTTCTGATAACCATTGTTTTGCGGTATCCATTAATACATTGGCAACGGCTTGATCGTTGATGCTATCAAAAAATCCAACACAGCCCACGGGATAGGCGGTGCCTTTGTTGATGTAGTTGGTATAATAAAATGCAGCGATGCGTCCAATGGTCGCGCCATTTTCGGTTTGTATAATCCAACGACGAGCAGCTCCTTCTTTAAACAATTTATTTTTTGAAGGGTCAAATATAGCTTCCACTTCATTGTCTAATGGACGAATGTAATTTGGATTCTGCGCATTGGCAATGGCATTAAAATCCAAAAACTCCTTTATTAAATGGGGTGCATTAACTGCTAACACTTTCATGGTTACAAGTTAGAATTTTTTTAATACACTTAACGCGAAGAGGCCTGCGGTTTCAGTCCTTAATCTTGTTGGACCTAAATCAATGGCTTGATATTGTTGATTTAAAGCAGTTTCAATTTCTTTAGGACTAAAGTCGCCCTCGGGTCCAATTAATAAAATACAGTCATCACTTACGGTTACATTTTTAATATTCATTTTTTCTTGCGGTTCGCAATGTGCTATTAATTTTTGAGAAGCCGTATAGGTTGATAAAAATTGCTCAAATGCAATAGGCGCAGACAAAATAGGCAACCATACTTGTTGACTTTGTATCATAGCAGACTGTAAAATATTTTGCATCCGCTCTGTTTTGAAGCGTTCGTGAATGGTATGCGCACATACTAAGGGAACAATAGAATGTATGCCCATTTCAGTGGCTTTTTCCAATAGCCATTCTAGCCTTGTAGCGTTTTTTAAAAGAGCAATACCAAGGGTAATTTTTTGCGTTGTTGGATCCATTGATTTTTGTGCATCAATTTGAACAGTAGTATTTTTTTTATCTGCGATTTGAATAGTGGCTTCAAACAATTGTCCTATTCCATTGGTTAAATCAATACGATCACCGGCCTTCATCCTAAGTACCTGAACGCAATGCTTACTGGTTTCCTCACTCAGTGTGTACACTGAAGGATTGCTTGTTAATTGGGCTTCGTAAAAGTAAGGAACCGCCATGTGCTAATAATTAATCAAACTATTTCTTTTCAATAAAATGCGCGAAAGAACGAAAGTTTACATTTATGAATTAAAATGGACTATCCTCATTAATGCCTTCATCAAATTCTCCACCATTCATTTTACTTCCTTGTATAAAGAATCGACCCCCGTCTCCTGGGTCACTTTCATTTAAACTAGAGGTGGATTTATAATTGCTTGGAAGTCCTGGAAGGCTTCCTGAATCGCCATCCCATTCTTCGAATCTTTGAATATCTAATCGGGCTCTTAATTTAATCAAATCCAAGGAGCCGTTTCTGTGCTTCGCAATTCTAATATGCGTTTCACCCTGTGTGCTTTCACCCATTTCATTGCTCATTACCTCGTAATATTCTGGACGGTAAATAAACATTACCATATCCGCATCTTGTTCAATGGCACCCGATTCACGTAAGTCACTCAACTGAGGCATCTTACTTTCTTTTCTGGTTTCTACCGCACGACTCAATTGAGACAATGCAATGATGGGGATTTGTAATTCTTTTGCCAACGCTTTTAAACTTCGAGAGATATGACTAATCTCTTGTTCACGATTGGAATTCCGATCGCCAGATCCACTCATTAATTGTAAGTAGTCAATGATGATCATTTTCACCTGATGCTTATTCACCAATCTTCTTGCCTTCGCTCTGAATTCAAAAATATTTAATGCCGCTGTGTCATCAATATAGATAGGTGCGGTTTCTAATTTCTTAATACCCTTGCTATGCAATTGTTGATATTCGTAATCTTCCAATTTACCACGGGATATCTTTTCCATTTTAATTTCACTCTCCGCACTTAAAATTCTTTGTACCAATTGAGAAGCACTCATCTCCAAACTAAAAAATCCGACCGCCTGTGGTTTGGTAGGATGTAATGCAGCATTGCGCGCAAGGTTCAACGCAAAAGCCGTTTTACCAACCGAAGGTCTTGCAGCTAAAATAATTAAATCCGTTGGTTGCCATCCATAAGTGATTCTATCTAAAGAAGTAAATCCACTTGGGACACCCGATATTTCATCCTTCTTGGTTCTTAATTCATCAATTCTGTTTACGGCATCCGCTAATGCATTTTGAATATCAACGAAATTCTTTTTCAAGTAATTGTTGGTGATATTAAACATCTTGGTTTCACTGTCGTCCAACAAATCAAATACGTCGGTGCTATCCTCGTAGGCGTTGGCAATGACTTCGCCACTAATTCTAATGAGTTCTCTTTGAATAAATTTTTGTAAAACAATTCTTGCGTGTGCGTCAATGTTAGCAGTGGATACCACTACATTGGTTAGCTTAGAAATATAATAAGCACCTCCCACTAAATCCAATTGCTCACGCTTTTTTAAGGCTTCCACCACGGTTAACATATCAATGGGTTGATTCTCCATTTGCAAACCCTGCATGGCCTGAAAAATCATTTGATGCGCATCGCTATAAAAACATTCAGGTTTTAAAATTTCTGTTACCGTATCAAACGCACTTTTTTCCAATAAGATGCCTCCTAAAACAGCTTCTTCTAATTCTTTTGCTTGAGGAGGTATTTTACCATACATCATAGCACTGATTTCTACATTTGCGCTTTTTTTTCTGGTCTTACTGTTGGTATTGATATTTGGAATGGCCATAAAATACTAGATTTTCTTACTACGAAAATCAGTTCTAAAAAGGAGATGAAGAAATTTATTTTCAATTTTGAATATCCACAAATGTTCAAACGGGCTATGCACCTATTTTTGAGGTTATGCACCTGTTTTACACCCCAAAAATGAGGTTATTCACTTTAGCCTCTATCAGGCCCGAAAAATTGCTTATTTTTGAAGCTATACTTTAAAGTGCGAATATGACCATTAGTTACAACTGGCTGAGTGAATATTTACCTAAAACCGTTAGCCCGGAACAATTATCTACCATCTTAACTTCTATTGGATTAGAAGTAGAATCCTTGGAGAAAATTGAGAATTTCAAAGGGGGCCTTGCTGGTTTGGTGGTTGGAGAAGTGGTGGAATTAAGCCAACATCCTAATGCGGATAAATTAAAACTAACCAAGGTAAACACGGGGGGTGAACGTTTATTGAATATTGTTTGCGGCGCAAGTAATGTGGCATTGGGACAAAAGGTAGTGGTGGCTACCATTGGAACGACTATCTATCCAAAATCTGCGGAAGCGGGCATTACCATGAAATTGGCTAAGATCAGAGGAGAGGAAAGTGAGGGGATGATTTGTGCGGAAGATGAAATTGGCGTAAGTGATGATCATGGTGGCATTATTGTTTTAGATGCAAGTATTCAACTGGGCACTCCAGTGGCTGAACTATACGAATATTATCAGGACTGGGTGTATGAAATAGGCCTTACTCCAAATAGAATGGACGCCATGAGTCATTATGGTGTGGCAAAAGATGTGTGCGCCTATTTGTCTTATCACGAGGCACCGACAATGGCTAAGAGCCCACTCACTAAAAAGAGCGTTAAAGACAATTCCGTAAAGCCATTCAAAGTAATTATTGAAGACGCTAATGCATGTGCACGTTATAGTGGATTGGTCATTGAAGGCGTGTCTGTTTCCGCATCTCCCAATTGGTTAAAAAATCGATTACAAGCTATTGGAGTAAGAAGCATTAACAATATTGTAGACATTACGAATTATATTTTGCATGAAACAGGGCAACCCTTGCATGCATTTGATGCAGCTCAAATAAAAGACGCAACGGTAGTGGTTAAAAAATATCCAGCAGGTACTTTATTTGTGACCCTAGACGGAACAGAAAGAAAGTTAGCAGCGAATGATTTAATGATTGCTGATAGCGAAAAACCAATGTGTATTGCGGGTGTTTTTGGCGGTATGAAAAGTGGCGTTTCGGAAAGTACAACTTCTATTTTTTTAGAAAGTGCTTGGTTTGAGAATATTCATGTGCGTAAAACATCTTTACATCATGGCCTTAGAACCGATGCTGCCACTCGTTTTGAGAAGGGGGTAGATATCGCAGGTACGGTGAATGTTTTAGAGCGCGCGGCGCAATTGATACAGGAAATAGCAGGAGGTAAATGCAGCGAAGTAGTGGATGTGTATCCGAATCCTGCGACTAAAAAAACAGTGAAGTTGACCTATGCTTATTTAAAAAAATTAAGTGGTAAAAACTATCCAGCCGATAAAGTAAAAATTATTTTAACCAGTTTAGGTTTTGAAGTGATCAATGAAAATGCGGATTGTATTGAAGTAACAGTGCCTTATCATAAACCTGACATTAGCATACCGGCCGACTTAGTGGAAGAAGTATTGCGCATAGATGGTTTGGATAATATTGAAATACCAAGCGCTATTACCATGAGTCCTTCTATTGATCCCTTGGAACAAAAAGAAAAATTCAAAGAGAAAATTGCTAATTATTTAGTGGGCCGTGGCTTCACCGAAATCTTAACCAATTCCATTACCAATAGTGCTTATTTTTCGGAGGAGACTTTGTCGACAGCTGTAAAAATGCTTAACAATTTAACTGCGGAATTGGATGTGATGCGACCAAGTATGTTAGAAACAGGATTAGAGACCATAGCGTATAATTTAAACAGACAAAATAATTCTATTTCGTTTTTTGAAATTGGAAAAGTATATGGCAAGTCCAATGCAGGAAAATATTTCGAATCCGAACAGTTGGCTATTTATCTTTCTGGAAAACAATTAGCAGATGGTTGGAGAACCAAAGGTGCCGACCAGGATTATTTTGTGGCGAAAGGGATAGCTGTTGCTTTACTAGTATTATTAGGTATTACAGGTGTACAAGAAAAAACAACCGCTAATGGAATGACCGAATACCTTTGGAATAAAAAAACCATTGGACATTTAGAAGTGATGGGGACTAAAAAGCTACAAGCCTTTGGTATCAAGCAAGGGGTTCATTATATTCAATTTGACTTAGCCGCTATTTTAAGTGCATATCAAAGCAAGCAAGTAGTGTATAAAGAGGTTTCAAAATATCCGTCTATAGAAAGAGACTTGGCATTAGTGATTGACAAAGCAACGCCATTTGCTGCTATTGAATCCAGTATCGCAGAAGCTAAAGTAGGCGCCTTGTCTTCGACGCGTGTTTTTGATATTTTTGAAAGTGATAAATTGGGGGAAGGGAAAAAATCGGTGGCCATACATTTCGTTTTCAATGCGCCCGATAAAACTTTAACCGATGTGGAGATTGATGCCATGATGAAAAAGCTGATTCAGTTATTTGAAAAAAATATTCAAGCTGAAATTAGAAAATAACTATATTCAATTATCAATTCAAATAAGTAGCGAACATGGGTGATTTACATACTTCAATTGCCAACCTTCAAGAAAAGCTTTCCGCTTTATTAAAGAAGTATGCGCAGTTGGAAAAAGAAAATCACCAATTAAAAGCATCCATTGAACAACAAAATGGGGCACAGCAACAATTGGAGGGTAAACTCAAAGAGACTCAGGCTCAATTAACGGCGGCCATGATGCAGCAGGGTGCTTCCATGGATCCAGCTCAAAAGGCCAAACTTGTCAAGCAAATTGATCAGTATATAAAGGAAATTGATCATAGCATAAGTAATTTGAATCCCTAAACTGAATGCATCGAATTTTACATTTAATCATCCGCCATGTCATCTGAACTAAATAACGAATCTACTCCCAACGAAATGATCCCGGTTAATATTACCATCGCCGATCGTAACTACAGGGTTAGGATTGCGCCTAAGGATGAGGAGGCGGTTCGCAAAACAGCTGCCCTGATTAACCAGAAAATGGTAGAATTTAAGAACTTGTATGCCGGAAAGGATAGTCAGGATTATATTTCAATGGTACTTTTATGGTTCACCACCGAGCAGCAGTCCAATGGGCAGAACCTTTATGAGCTAGAAAGCCTTCAAAATCAGATTGATAGCCTTAGTGCTAGTATCGAAAAAGTGGTTTCAGGGACTTAATTGACAGATCCTCAACCATTTTCCTTAAAACTTTCCATTAATTCTTTATCTTCGTAACTGAACCTTTGACGAATTATATTTAATCGTAATGGATTGTCTTGCAGTATAGTATATTAACGAAGCGGCTTAGATGATTATCAACGTATTATCATAATATTATCAAACAGAAAAGGGGAAGTATGATTTTTTTTAAACAACAAGATTTTAACAATGGACCAATCAATATTATTGATCATCATAGGGGCGTCTTCATTAGTGGGCGGACTCCTAGTAGGCAAATTAGTATTTGCCCGTAATACCAAAAAACAAGTAGAAGATGCAGAAGCGCAAGCAGCTAGCATTTTAAAAGAAGCGGAGTCAAGAGCGGAAACTGTAAAGAAAGAAAAGCAGTTAGAAGCCAAGGAGCGCTTTGTGCAATTAAAAGCCGAACACGATCGTGAGATTCTAGAAAAGAATAAGAAAATTGGGGAAGCAGAAAATCGTACTAAGCAAAACGAATTGAATATCAATTCGAAAGTAGCGGCGCTGGATAAACAAATCAAGGACAACGATGTAATTAAAGAAAAATTAAATCGTGAAATTGATTTGGTAAATGTGAAGCGTACCGAATTAGAAAAACATCAAGAGGAACATATACGTCGATTAGAAAAAATTGCTAATTTAAGTGCAGAAGATGCGAAGCAACAATTAATTGAAAGCCTTAAGAATGAAGCGCAGACGCAGGCTTTGGCTTTACAACAAGACATTATTGAGGACGCTAAGCAAAAAGCAAATAAGGAAGCACGTAAAATTATTATTCAATCTATCCAACGTACTGCTGCCGAAGTAGCAATTGAAAATACAGTGACTGTATTTAACTTGGAATCAGATGAAATGAAAGGACAAATCATTGGACGTGAAGGGCGTAACATTCGTGCCATTGAAGCAGCTACTGGAGTAGATTTAATTGTAGATGATACACCAGAAGCCATCTTACTTTCTTCTTTCGATCCATTGCGTCGTGAAATTGCACGTTTGTCATTACAACGTTTAGTGGCGGATGGCCGTATTCACCCTGCGCGTATCGAGGAAGTGGTAGAAAAAACACGTCGTCAATTGGAAGAGCAAATTGCTGAAATAGGAGAGCGTACCGTAATTGAATTAGGTATTCATGGTTTACATAAAGAGTTAATTCGTATCGTAGGTAAAATGCGTTTCCGTAGTTCTTATGGCCAAAACTTATTAATGCACTCTCGTGAAACCGCAAATTTATGTGGCATCATGGCAGCTGAATTAGGAATGAATCCTAAGTTAGCAAAGAGAGCAGGTTTGCTGCACGATATTGGTAAGGTACCAGATGAGGAAACAGAATTGAGCCACGCATTATTAGGGGCTAAATTGGCCGAGAAATACGGTGAAAACCCAGCGGTGGTAAACGCCATTGGTGCGCACCATGATGAAATGGAAATGGAATATGTAATTTCTCCAATTATCCAAGCTTGTGACGCCATTAGCGGAGCGAGACCAGGGGCGAGAAGAGAGATTATGCAACAATACATTCAGAGAATCAAGGACTTAGAGAACTTGGCCATGAACTACCAAGGGGTAGAGAAAGCCTATGCCATACAAGCCGGTCGTGAATTAAGAGTGATTGTGGAAGCTGAAAAAGTAACCGATCAGTCCTCAGACCAATTGAGCTTTGAAATCGCCCAAAAAATACAAACTGAAATGACCTATCCTGGTCAAATCAAGGTGACGGTGATTCGTGAAAAGAGGGCGGTGAACATTGCTAGATAGGCGAAAATGGCCTAAATAGGCAGGAATTTAATATTTGGTTGAAATAATTTGGATAATCGCATGGGTACCCCTACCTTTGCCGTCCGCAAAAAACAAGAATTATGAGCGAAGCAGTAAAGTTCGTACACGAGCAATTGACAGCAAAAAAAGACTACCCAGCATTCAAAGCTGGTGATAATATTACCGTAAACTACAAGATTGTAGAGGGTGGTAAAGAGCGTATCCAAAGTTTCCGTGGTGATGTCATCAAAACACAAGGAACCGGTGCTACCGCCTCTTTCACTGTTCGTAAAATCTCTGATGGTGTAGGTGTAGAGCGTTTATTCCCTATCTTATCACCAAACATCGATGGTATCGTGTTAAATAAGTCTGGTAAAGTACGTCGTGCTAAATTGTACTACTTACGTGATCGTAGTGGTAAGAGCGCTCGTATCAAAGAAAAGAGATTCTAGTATTAGAAGGGTAACCCTTTCTTACTCAATATATAACAGCGGATTCCGATATATCGGGATCCGCTTTTTTTTAACCTATAATTTTCTTAATTCAATAAAAAAAGGAGTTTCCTTTTTAGATTTACCTTACCTTTAATATTCTAAATTTAACATTATGGGCAACTTAGGATTTCAAGAATTATTAATTATTGGTGTAGTCGTTTTAGTAATGTTTGGCGGAAGAAAAATCCCTGAATTCATGAAAGGGTTAGGTAAGGGTATCCGTGAGTTTAACGATGCTAAAAATAATGTGAAGAAAGAATTAGAAGATGGTATCGCAGAAAAAGACGCTAAATAATTAGCGAACTTTTTTTATTCTTTTCTATTATTTATCATTTAACACCTCAAGCCTTTGTTTCGTTTCAATACAATCAAAGACTACCATGCTGCATTATTAGCTGGTCAGACTTCTTGTATACAAGCGGTTGATTTTTATTTAAATCAAATCAATCAGTATCAACACTTAAATTCTTTTTTAGAAGTTTTTTCGGAGGAGGCAAAATTACGCGCCAATCAATTGGATGCAATGCGCGCTAATGAAAAACCATTGGGTAAACTTCATGGTGTAGTAGTGGGTATCAAAGACGTGCTTTGCTACGATAGTCATCAAGTAAGTGCTGCTTCAAAAATTTTAGAAAATTACACTGCCGTTTATTCTGCTACAGCAATTCAACATTTAATAGACGAAGGGGCCATTATCATAGGAAGACAAAACTGTGATGAATTTGCGATGGGAAGTAGTAATGAAAATTCAGCTTACGGTCCCGTTAAGAATGCATTGGATCCTACGCGTGTTCCAGGCGGTTCTTCGGGGGGCTCGGCAGTGTCCATTCAAGCCAACCTATGTATGGTAAGTTTGGGTTCTGATACAGGCGGTTCGGTTCGTCAGCCTGCAGATTTTTGTGGTGTATTAGGATTCAAACCAAGTTATGGTCGCATTTCAAGATATGGACTTATTGCTTACGCTTCCTCTTTTGATCAAATAGGTATCTTCTCACATAACGTACAAGACGCTGCTTTGGTTTTAGAAGTGATTGCAGGTGCTGATCATTTTGATAGTACCGTTTCTTCTAAAGAAGTGCCCGCGTATGCTAATTTACTTGACGCGAATACGGGGGAGCTTCAAGCGCCTAAAAAAGTCGCGTATTTTAAAGAGACTTTATCTCATCCGGGATTGGATCCAGAAATTAAAAAGCAAACCGAGGATTATTTGGAGGCCTTGGATGCAAAAGGGTATACTGTGGATGCGATTGATTTTAATTTACTTTCTTATTTGGTGCCCACTTATTATGTTTTAACCACTGCAGAGGCTTCCAGTAATTTATCCCGCTTTGATGGTATTAAGTACGGTCATAGAACAGCGGAAGCTGTGGAGGATTTAAATGACTTGTATAAAAAGTCACGTTCAGAAGGTTTTGGTACGGAAGTACAGAGAAGAATTTTATTGGGCACTTTTGTTTTAAGTGCAGGATATTTTGACGCCTATTTTACCAAGGCGCAACAGGTTCGACAAAAATTAGTGGACTTAACCAATGACTTATTTTCAAAATATGATATACTCGTTTCCCCAACGGTGCCCAGTACTGCATTTAAATTAGGAGCAAACAATCACTCTGCCACTGAAATGTTTTTGGCAGATATTTATACTGTGTATGCGAATTTGGTGGGGATACCTGCTATCTCTATTCCGCTTTTTAAACATAGCAATGGGATGCCTTTTGGATTACAGGTAATGAGCGCGGCATTTAATGAAGTGCAATTGCTTCAGTTTTCTCAGGAAATGATGAAATCAAAATCATAATATTTTATGAAAGCTTTATTTCATAGGATCCCACAAGCGCTTGTTAAGCATACTTTTATTTTATGTTGTTTATTTGCATGTACGCATTTGTCCGCGCAGTCCAATAATAGCAAGCAGGATTCCTTAGTTGATGTTAGAGCAGGTTTCTCTAGCTTATTTAATATTACGGCTACCGGTATAAAAGATAAATCATTTCAATTTGAATTAAATAAAAGTGCAATTGGGTTTATTCAGAGCTATATGGAAAAGCAAGGCCCTGAATTAATTAAAATGAAAACCTGGGCCAAACCCTATTTTAGTTTATATGACGAAATTTTAACAGCCAATGGGATTCCTATAGCGTTAAAATATTTAAGTGTCATTGAGAGTCATTTGACACCGAATTTAACTTCTTCTGCAGGCGCAGTAGGACCTTGGCAATTAATGCCGGACGAAGCTGAAAGATTGGGTTTAAAAATGACACCGGTGGATGAAAGAACTGATTTTAAAAAAAGTACGCTAGCAGCAGCTACCATCCTTAAAGAATTATATGCTCAATTTGGAGATTGGTTGTTGGTGGTGGCTGCCTATAATGGCGGAGCAGGCAGGGTAAGTAGGGCGCTTAAGAAAAAAGGGACTAATGATTTCTGGCAAATTGAATATGACCTCCCTTTAGAGACGAGGAATCATGTTAAAAAGTTTATAGCCACTCATTATGTAATGGAAGGAGATGGCGGATGGACTACCCTAACAGCGAATGAAACCAAAGACAAAAAAGGGAGTACCCAAATAGGTAATCAAGAAGTGGGCACTACCGAGGTAAGTGGTCGCTTTCAAATTTCAATAATTGCTAAATATTTATCCATTGCTATGAAAGAGTTGGAGCAATTAAATCCAAAGTTTGATCAAACCGTTGCAGCTGGTAAAGTATATTCTCTGAAGCTACCTAAGGATCGGCTAGAAATATTTGAGGCCCGCAAAAATGAAATTTTACAGGCCTCTTTACAAGCTTTATATTTTATTAAAGAATAAGTAGCTATTAATAATCTTCGTCAAACTCGTCTTTCTCCTCAAACAAGTCGTCGTCATCTAGATTTAAATCTTCTTCCAATCCTAGGTCGTCATCATCATCTCCTTTCTTTCCCTTACCTGCTTTCTTTGCGGACTTTTTAGGCATATCAAATTCTTCAAAGTCGGGATCCCAACTATCATCCTCTTCGGTCTTAGCCCAATCATCCTCTACTTCATCTTCGATCTCGTCCTCCTCGTCCACCACTTTTTTCTTAGTAGTTGGTTTACTCACTTTTTCCGCAGCCATTGCATTTGATTTTGCTGATACGGACTTTTTTGCGATCACTGATTTAACTGCCATAGTAGATTTGAAATTACACTGTAAAATTTCACCCGTTTTTTTTAATTACCAAAAAAATAACAAGTTTTTTTTGACTTTTATGATGCGTAAAAATACCGTTGTTTTTATAAATTATAAGTGAACAATCTGATCTCTGCCCGGGCCGTTAGAAACAAATTTGACAGGAACGCCCAAGTAAGTATTTATAAATTCGATATATGAGTGCATGGTAGCAGGTAGTTCGGATGCGGACTTCATTTTAGTTGAGTCTGTATTCCAACCTTGCATGGTTTTCCATACAGGGGTGACAGGCGTGCCCACTAATTGGAATGGCACATAGTCTATTTGTTTTCCTTCCATTTCATAGGCTATTCCTAAGTCCAAGGTTTCAAAACTATCCAAAATATCCGCCTTGGTCATAATAATTTGTGTTACACCATTAATCATGCAAGCGTATTTTAAAGCTACTAAGTCTATCCAACCGCAACGACGAGGTCGTCCCGTGGTGGCGCCAAATTCACTACCTATTTTTCTTAGGTCTTCGCCTTTTGCATCATGCAATTCGGTTGGGAAAGGGCCGCTTCCTACTCTGGTACAATAGGCTTTTGAAATACCAAATACCTCGCCAATTTGTTTAGGAGAAATACCTAAGCCGGTACATACCCCCGCTGAAATCGTATTACTTGAAGTTACAAACGGAAAAGTTCCAAAGTCAATGTCTAACATAGAACCCTGTGCGCCTTCTGCCAATACCTTTTTGCCTTTTGCAATTTGATCGTTAAGAAAGTATTCGCAGTTGATAATGTTTAAAGTCTTTAAGAATTCAATGCACTCAAAGAATTCAGATTCCATTTCGCTAATATCTTCATTGAAATTATAGCTATCTAAAATTTTCTGGTGTTTCATTCTTAAAGCAATGTATTTGCTAATGAACTTCTTATCCAGTAAGTCGCCCACTCTTAAAGCATTGCGCCCGGTCTTATCCATGTAAGCGGGTCCAATCCCTTTAAGGGTAGAACCAATCTTTCCTTCCCCTTTAGAAAGCTCGGAAGCCTTGTCTAATGCACGGTGACTTGGTATGATAATATTAGTACGCTCCGAAATAAATAAATTCTTTTTTACATCTACTCCCATGCTCGCCACTGCATCACATTCTTTTTTCAACGTGACAGGATCCAACACCACACCATTTCCAATAATATTAATTTTGTCCTGATGAAAAATACCAGAAGGTATTTGATGCAATACCATTTTAGTACCATTTACATACAAAGTGTGTCCTGCGTTAGGGCCTCCCTGAAACCTTGCGATGATGTCATACTTTGGAGCAAAATAATCTACAATTTTACCCTTTCCTTCATCACCCCATTGAAGTCCTAAAATTACGTCTACCATGATTAGTTGTTTGAGGACACAAAAATAAGTCCTGTAAATTGTATTACCTATTTATCCTAATATAAATTACCCCTATACCTGTGGGGAACTTTTACACAGTTGCTGTATCAAACCTGTTAACTTGTTGAATTCCGTTTAATGATTTAATTCTATCCACCAATTCCTCCAATTCGTCCTTGTCGTGAACAAATACTTTAATCGTGCCTTTAAATAGGCCTTCCTGAGATTCAATGGTTAAGGCGGCAATATTAATTTTCAACTCACCGCTAATGATATTGGTAATTTTATTCACCACACCAACATCATCCATCCCAATAATACTAAGACCTGTTAGGAATGAAATTTCCTTATTCTTTGCCCATTTGGTTTTGACAACTCTATGGCCATAGTTGGCTAATAGTTGAGTGGCATTAGGGCAGGTGGTTCTATGAATGATTAAACCCTTACCCGTACTCACAAATCCAAATACGTCATCGCCCGGAATGGGGTTGCAGCATTTTGCCAATGTATATTTTATCTGATCACTGGATTCGCCAAAAATAATGAGTTCGGAATCCTTTTTTGGAATTTGTTTTAGAGTTTGGGTATCCGGATGCTCAATTTGAACCAATTCGGGTTTAGGGGCTTCTATTTTATCCCCTAATACTTGAAATAGTTTTAATTCTTTTAAATCAATATTCTTGGTGGCGATACGATATAATAAATCTAGGTGACTATGTAACTTGTAATAGTTCATCACCTGGTCAATATTATAGGAATTATATACGGCTCCGATGCCTTCTAATTTTCTTTGTAAAGTGTACTTTCCTTCTTCTGCAATGGTTTTCTTTTCTTCTCTTAAGGAGTCTTTAATGCTATTCTTTGCCTTGGCGGTAACCACACTATTTAACCAATCCTCAGAAGGTTTTTGTTTGTTACTTGTAATAATTTCAATTTGGTCCCCACTTCTTAATTTGTGGCTAATGGGCACCAATTTGTGATTTACTTTGGCACCAATACATTTGGATCCTATGGCAGTATGTATATAAAAAGCAAAGTCTAATGCCGAGCTATTAGTGGGCAACATTTTTACTTCACCCTTTGGCGTGTACACATAAATTTCTTCCGCTAAGAACGAGGTTTTAAAATCTTGTAAAAAATCAATACCTGCTTCGTCCTGACTCCCTAAGGCTTCTCTAATTTGCATAAACCATTTATCAAAACGATCTTCATTTTGGGAACCTTCCTTGTATTTAAAATGTGCGGCCAATCCCTTTTCCGCAATCTCATTCATCCGCTTGGTACGAATTTGTACTTCTACCCATTTTCCCTGTGGCCCCATTACCGTGGTGTGTAATGCTTCATATCCATTACTCTTGGGATTACTCAACCAATCCCTTAATCTTTCGGGAGAGGGGAGGTATTCATCCGTGATTAATGAATATACTTTCCAGCACTCTTCTTTTTCTTTTTCCACCGGTGAGTCTAGTAATATTCTTATAGCAAATAAGTCATACACCTCTTCAAAACTTACGCCCTTCTTTTTTATTTTATTCCAAATGGAGTGAATACTTTTTGGTCGGCCATAAATTTCAAATTGAAAACCCTCGCTGGTTAATTTATCTTTTAATGGACGAACAAACTCATTAATATATTTAGTTCTTTCTCTTTTGGTCTCCGCTAATTTTTTGGCGATCTCTTTGTATGTGTCCGCTTCTAAATATTTCATAGACAAATCCTCTAGCTCTGTCTTCATATTGTACAATCCCATACGATGAGCCAGCGGCGCATATACCCAAATGGTTTCAGAGGAAATTTTAAGTTGCTTCTCCTGTTTCATAGCATCCAATGTGCGCATATTGTGCAATCGGTCTGCTAACTTTATTAAAATGACTCTAGGGTCGTCTGTGAGTGTTAGTAAAATCTTTTTAAAATTTTCGGCTTGTTGGCTACTATTGGTGTCCATCACAGTAGATATCTTCGTAAGGCCATCTACAATTTTTGCAATCTCATTTCCAAACTCATCCTTTACATCCTCTAATGTGATATCGGTATCCTCCACGGTATCGTGTAATAATGCACAAATGGTACTTCGTACTCCCAATCCAATTTCATCCACACAAATCATGGCTACCGAAATGGGGTGAAAAATATAAGGCTCTCCCGTTTTTCGACGCATGGTTTTATGCGCGTTGGTTGCCATTTCAAAAGCAGTTCTTAATAATTCCTTATCCCCTTTTTTAATTTTAGGTCTTAATGCCCTTAAGAGCGCACGATATTTCCGAACAATTTCTTTTTTTTCTTGTTCTTCGTCTAGATTATATTGACTAACGACGTTTGGTATAATATGTTCTTCTTGTATATCCATCTGCCTTACGAAATTACGTAAAAGCGGTAGGATTATTACAAAGAACAAACAGATAATGTAACTTTACCCAACTATGCCCGCTAAAGCACCTAATCCCAGATTAAAAATCACGATTTTAAAAAGAGTTTTCTCTTTTGTAAAACCTTATCGTTTTATTTTTTGGGCGAATGTGGTATTGTCTATTATATTGGCTTTCTCAACACCAGTAAGGCCTTATCTAATTCAATCGACCGTAAATATTGCCATTGGGAAAATCGTAGCACTTCCTGTTTGGCTGCAATGGTTTATTCCTGCAGGTGCATTTGGGGATGTAGTTAAATTAGTGATTGCCATCACGCTTTTTCAGGTGGCGTTTATATTTTTAGAAACCCTATTGCGCTTTTTTTTCACATTTGGAATGGCGTGGTTAGGTCAACAAGTAATCAGAGATTTGCGCAATAAAGTATATGACAAAATCATGCATTGGGAAATGCGTCAATTTGATAAAACGCCCATAGGCACATTAACAACTAGGACCATTAACGATATTGAAAGCATTAATGATATTTTTTCGGACGGACTCATCCCCATCTTGGCCGACCTGTTAACAATTATTGTAACGCTTGCTACTATGTTTGTGATTAACTGGAAGCTTACTTTAATTTGTTTAATTCCATTCCCTATCATGATTATTGCCACTTACTTTTTTAAAGAAAGTGTGAATAAAAGTTTTATGCAAGTTCGAAATGCGGTGGCGGCTTTAAATGCTTTTGTGCAAGAGCATATTTCCGGGATGCAAGTAGTTCAAGCTTTTGCAGCGGAGGAAAAGGAAATGGAAAAATTCAGCAAAATTAACCAACAGCATAAGCAGGCCAATATCAAAGCCATTTTTGCTTATTCTGTTTTCTTCCCTGTTGTGGAAGTAGTGCTGGCATTAAGTATTGGCTTAATTGTTTGGTGGGTGGCTGGGCAGTCCTTAGACGCCGGCATGCTCGTGGCTTTCATTTTATTTCTGAATCAAATTTTTAGACCCCTAAGAATGATTGCCGATAAATTTAATGTGTTACAAATGGGTATGGTGGCTGCGGAACGTGTATTTAAAGTTTTAGATAATAAGGATGTTACCATCAACGACGGCGAATATGCACCTGAACATATCCAGGGGGAAATTGAATTTAAAAAAGTAAAGTTTGCTTATCAGGAACCGAACTGGGTTTTAAAAGAAATAGATTTTAAAGTGCAAGCTGGAGAAACCGTTGCCTTGGTGGGGCATACTGGTAGTGGTAAAACTTCCATTATTAGTATTTTAAATCGCTTATATCCTTATCAATCGGGCGCTATTTTATTAGATAAGCATCCTATAGAATCTTATACCTTGGACCGATTAAGGGGATCGATAGGCGTGGTATTACAGGATGTGTTTTTATTTTCTGGTTCGGTATTTGATAATATCACACTCCGTAACCCCAACATCACAAAAGAGCAGGTGCAAGAAGCGGCCAAGATGATTGGAATGCACGATTTTATTATGCAGTTACCAGGTGGATATGACTATGAAGTGATGGAAAGAGGCGCCACCTTAAGCTTGGGTCAGCGACAATTACTAAGTTTTATTAGGGCTTTATTATACAATCCATCTATTTTAATTTTAGATGAAGCTACTTCCTCCATTGACACGGAAAGCGAGCAATTAATTGAGCGCGCAATTGATGCGTTAATCAAAGGACGCACTTCTATTGTAATTGCACATCGACTTTCCACCATTCGAAAAGCGAATAAAATTATTGTTTTGGACAAGGGGGAAATTAAGGAAATGGGCACCCATCAGGAGTTATTACAATTGGGTGGATTTTATGCAAACCTCACTGAAATGCAATTTGCCAAGAATAAAGAAACGAAAATTCCCTAATTAATTGATTTTCAATACTTTGTGGCTGTCAGTTTTTTTTCACATCCGCTTAAGATTCTATTCATAATTGCTCATTTTCAGCAGCTTTATTCCTATCTTTGCCGCAAATTTTGAGCGTATTATGAGCTGTAGTCGTATAAAATCATTACTAGTTGTGGGTTTTGGCCTATTTGCAATGTTGTTTTCAACAACGCTTTTAGCGAATGAAAAACCGGTTGTTGCAGAAAGTGCAAAGCAGGAAGTAAGCGAAGCAGCACCTGTAAAAGAACATGCTGCTAAAGAAGAAGGCAGCTTTAATGTTACCGAAACCATTTTAGAACATATTAAGGACGATCATAGCTGGCATTTATGGGGACGTACTTCCGTTCACTTACCTGTGATTGTAAAAACAGAAAAAGGGTTTGAATTTTTTTCTTCAGAGAAATTAGTAAATGAAGATCACGAACCCATTGTTTACAAAGGCAATTTTGATTACAAATTAATGGAAGGCAAGTTAAAGATTGTTGATGCCAATGGAAATATAGATAAAGCAGCGAATAAACAATTTTGGGATTTGTCCATCACTAAGAACGTCGCAAGTTTGTTTGTATCCGTTTTTATTTTACTTGTGGTGTTATTAACTTCGGCACGTGCTTATAAAAAAACAGGTATTACTACTGCGCCAAAAGGTTTGCAATCTTTTATGGAGCCCATCATATTGTTTGTTAGAGATGAAGTGGCCATTCCAAACATAGGAGCAAAAAAAGCAGGCAAATACTTGCCTTTCTTATTAACGATATTCTTTTTAATTTTAGTGAATAACTTTTTAGGATTGATTCCTTTTTTCCCAGGTGGTGCCAACGTGAGTGGTAATATCGCTTTCACCATGACCCTAGCGGTTTGTGTATTTATTGTGGTGAACCTAAGTGCGAATAAAAGTTATTGGGAACATATTTTCTGGATGCCAGGTATGCACTGGAGTATGAAATTGTTCTTAGCACCTATCGAATTAATTGGTGTTTTCACAAAGCCTATTTCATTAATGATTCGTTTGTTTGCGAACATTACAGCTGGCCACATTCTTGTATTAAGTTTGATTTGTTTAATCTTTATATTTAAAACGGTATTCGCTTCTGCGATTGCTGTTCCATTTGCGGTATTTATTGGATTAATAGAGTTGTTGGTTGCTTTTTTGCAAGCCTTCATCTTTACCATGTTAGCTGCCATGTATATTGGCATGGCTACCGAGGAGCATCATCACGAGGCGCATGGAGAACATAAAGATTTAGCACATCACTAATTAAATAATTAAAGATTTTTTTTCAATAACAATTAAAACGTAAAAAAATGGTAGTAGGAAGTGTTGCCGCAATCGGCGCTGGATTAGCTGCTATCGGTGCCGGAATTGGTATCGGTCAGATTGGTAAAGGTGCTGTTGAAGGTATTGCTCGTCAGCCAGAAGCTGCTAA
>CANJPH010000017.1 GCA_947476145.1 Bacteroidota bacterium
TATTTATATGCAGCGGTATTGCGTTCTCCAAATTTAGATACCGAACATACTGGATTCATTACCATATTAGATAAGCAAAATAAAGTAGTTTCCAATTTAGGAGGCAGTGAACCTGCTTATGCGAATGGAGTATTACAACCCATGTCACAGACCGATAAAATATTAAATCATCCGCATGATGTATGTGTAGACGATGATGGTAATATTTATGTTGCACAATGGGCATCTGGAAAAGTATATCCTTATAAATTTTCAAAAGTATAATATTGATTTTCTTTAAAAAATATAAGATAAGTTTTGTACTCATTGTAATTGCGGCACTTGTGGCAGGCGTAACCTGTTTTGTATGGATGAGTAATGCGAAAGCAAAAAAACCCATCTCTTATAATAAGGATATTCGTCCTATTTTATCGGACAAATGTTTTTCTTGTCATGGGCCCGATGTAAACAAGATGAAAGCAGGGCTTCGGTTAGACATCGCCGAAAAGGCCTATGCCGAATTACCTAATAACAAAGGACATTTTGCCATTGTGCCAGGAAGCATTGAAAAAAGCGAGCTCATAAGAAGAATTGAATCTACCGATCCCAATATTGTCATGCCCAAGCCAGAGAGTCATTTGGCGAGGTTAACGCCCGAAGAAACTAATTTATTTAAGCAATGGATTAAAGAAGGTGCCAAATATGAAAAGCATTGGTCATTTGTGGCTCCTCAAAAATCGGCGTTGCCAAAAATTAGCAATAAAAAATGGGTGAAAAATGAGATTGATTATTTTGTTGCCGAAAAAATAGAAGAAAAAGGATTGTCTCCCAACAATGAAGCAGAAAAAGAAAATTTAATTAAGCGAGCTTATATAGATTTAAACGGATTGCCACCAGCTTATACCGAACTGCAAACTTGGATGAATAATAAAAATGAAAATTGGTACGCTTCATTAATTGATCAACTCATGAACAAGCCAACCTATGGAGAAAAGATGTCGGTGTTGTGGTTGGACTTAGCAAGGTATTCCGATTCCTATGGATACCAGGATGACAATATTAGAACACAATGGCCATGGAGGGATTGGGTGATAAATGCATTTAATAAAAATATGCATTACGATGAATTTTTAACGCAACAAATTGCGGGCGACCTCATGCCTAATAATAATAAAGAAACTATTTTAGCAACGGCTTTTTGGAGGAACCATAAATACACGGAGGAAGGCGGTGTGATAGAAGAGGAATATAGAGTTACCAATAATATTGATAAAACAAGAACCTATGGCAAAGCCATATTAGGCGTGACCATTGAGTGTGCGCAATGTCATGATCATAAATACGACCCCTTCTCTGCCAAAGATTATTATCAGTTGTATGGCTTCTTTAATATCAGTAAAGAAAAAGGATATGAGGGAGATGTAAGTGTCTCCACACCTGCAAAAACGCCTAAACTTTATATTAGTGCCGAGGATAGAAAAAAATTATTAACCTATATCAATACAAAGGATACCAATACAATGGAAGTATCTGTGATGGGTGATACCATCAGGCCTACCTATCTTTTAAGTAGGGGCCGTTATGATGTTCCAGCAGAGGAAGTAAAACCTGCGGCCTTAAATTCAGTGATGCCTTTTGATACGAGCAAGTTTGAAAGGAACCGATTGGGATTGGCGAAATGGACAGTAGATAAAAAGAATCCGTTGACTGCAAGAGTATTTGTGAATTTTATTTGGCAGGATATTTTTGGAAAGGGTTTAGTGAAAACCTCCGGTGATTTTGGTTTACAGGGCGAACTCCCTACCCACCCTGAATTGTTAGATTGGTTGGCCGTGGATTTTATGGAACACAATTGGGATGTAAAATACTTGGTTAAAAAAATAATGTCTAGCGCTACCTATACGCAGTCAAGTACTATTGAAAAAGATGATTTAGAGAAAGATCCTGATAATAGTTATTACGCAAGAGCGCCACGTATTCGTTTGAAAGCAGAATTTATTCGGGACTGGGTATTAAGTACCAGTGGCCTCTTAAATAATACCATTGGAGGGCCTAGTGTTAAACCTTATCAGCCAAAAGGCGTATGGGAAAGTACCACTTCGGGTCGTGGTCAACTAGCGGCGTATAAACAGGATCATGGGGAGGCATTGTATCGCAGAGGCATGTATACTTTTATTAAATTAACGGCACCTCCACCAAGTATGATGATGTTTGATGCGAGCAATCGAGATCAGTGTGAGGCAAAAAGAACCAGCACCAATACGCCTTTACAAGCATTGAATATGCTAAACGATCCTACAGTCTTAGAAGCTTCTAGGGTCTTGGCACAAAAATTAAGTAGTGAAACAGGAACCGTGGAAGATAAAATACAAAAAGCATTTGAGCTCATCTTAATTAGAAAACCAAAGTCATCTGAAAAAGATAAGCTAGTGGGCTATTATCAAAATCAAGAAACTTATTTTAAAACCAATAAGGCACTGATACAAAAAACGTTATCAACAGGAGAATATAAGACGGAACAAAAAGATAAAAACGAATTAGAAGCGGCAGCGCTTATGAAAGTTTGTTTACTATTATATAATTTGGAAGAGACCATTACTAAATCGTAGCGCATGAAAGAATTTATTGAACACGGGTTAAATCAAAATAGACGAAAGTTTTTATCTAAGCTAAGTTTGGGTTTAGGTGGTATGGCATTGGGTTCCTTAATGATCCCTGGCATATTTGATGCGAGCAATGAAGACGAATTATTTAATAATGTACTTCCACATTTTGCACCCAAGGCAAAACGAATTATTTATTTATTTCAAAACGGAGCGCCTTCACAATTGGACTTATTTGATTATAAACCCATGCTACAACAAATGCACGGACAGGACTTGCCAGCAAGTATTAGAGCTGGGCAACGCTTAACCGGTATGACGGCGAATCAAACTACTTTTCCTTTAGCCGGAACTCGATTTAATTTTACACAAAATAAAAATACAGGCGCTTATTTTAGTGAGACCATCCCACATATCGCCAGTGTTAGCGACGACTTATGCATTATTAGAACTTTATATACCGAAGCAATTAATCACGACCCTGCACTTACCTTTTTTCAAACCGGTGCACAGGTGGGCAACCGCCCCAGTATGGGTTCATGGATTAGTTATGGTTTGGGAAGTGAGAATAAAAATTTGCCAGCCTATACCGTATTATTAAGCAAGGGAAGAGGAAATGGACAAGGGGTGTATTCAAAATTATGGAACAATGGATTTTTGGATTCTATACATCAGGGCGTTCAATTTAGCAGTGGTGAAGAACCTGTAAAGTATTTAAGCGATCCAGAATTTATAGACCGCGCAGACAAAAGAAAAATGTTGGATGAACTTGCAGCATTAAATGAAGAATCTTATAAAGAAATTGGGGACCCTGAAATTGTTACTAAAATTCAACAATACGAATTAGCTTATCGTATGCAAATGGAAGTACCTGAAGTCACTTCTTTGCAAAACGAACCAGAATCAATTGTAAAAATGTATGGACCCGATTGTTTATTACCGGGTACCTATGCAGCCAATTGTTTACTAGCGCGTAAATTATCAGAGAGCGGCGTGCGATTTGTGCAATTGTATCATCAGGGTTGGGATGGCCATAATAATTTACCGAGCGAACTCATCGGACAATGTAAGGATGTGGACCAACCCTCTGCCGCTTTAATAAAAGATTTAAAACAAAGAGGTTTATTAGACGAGACGCTGGTAATATGGGGTGGTGAATTTGGTAGAACCAATTATTGCCAGGGCGCATTAACGAAAGACAATTATGGAAGAGACCATCATCCAAGATGCTTTACTATTTGGATGGCTGGAGGTGGCGTGAAACCTGGTGTATATGGAGAAACCGATGACTTTGGTTACAATATTAATACCCTTCCTGTTCATGTACACGATTTTCATGCAACCGTAATGCACTTAATGGGCGTAGATCATGAAAAATTTACTTTCAAACATTTAGGAAGAAGATATCGCTTAACCGATGTGGCGGGCAATGTTGTAAAAGAAATTATAAGCTAGGATGAAAAAAATAAGCAGCCAGTTGGTATTGGAAAACTTGCTTTGGGTGATAAATCCTTGCTTACTATTACTATGCCTATTCAGTGGTAAATTAAATATCGGCCCTTGGTTGTCTTGGCTGGGTCAATTGCATCCCGTGATATTGCACTTCCCAATCGTATTGGGCTTAGTGATTGGCTTGTATATTTTTGTAAACTACAAACCAAGTGTAGAAGCAGCAATTGAGAAAAACTTATTTGTCATTCATGCGCTATTGGCTTCGGTTGTTGCATTACTTGGTATATTTATTTCAAAGGGTGGTAACTATGACAAAACAATTTTAGTCATTCACCAGTGGGGCGGCTTGGGTATTGCATATTTAGCATGGCTAGTTGTACTCCTGCCTAAGTCCTATTTTATTGCGCGCCCTTTATTGAGAAAACTATTTGGATTAGGATATATTTTAGTGATTATTATTTTTACGCATAAAGGAGGACAACTTACCCATGGGAAAGAGGCCTTGTCTTTACCTAAAAAAATAAATCAACAATTGGTTCCCAATAAACCAGACTCTTTATTAACCGTATATGAAAAAGCGGTTCAACCTATTTTATTGAATAAATGTGTTACTTGCCACGGGGGTGATAAAATAAAAGGAGACTTGCAATTAACCAGTATTGAACTCATAAAAAAAGGGGGCAAACACGGAAATCAACTATTGGAGCGTATTCACTTGCCTATGACGGATGAAAAGCATATGCCTCCGGTAGATAATAAACAACTCACCAAAGAAGAATTAGCCATTATTACCAAATGGATGCAATTAGGGGGTGATTTAAATAAGTCTTTGAAAGCATTGGATAAAAAAGATAGTTTATTCATTTTAGCAAGCCAGTATATTGCTCCTGTTTTTATCAAATCTATTGAGCAACCTAGTTTAGACGAGTACAATAGCAACTATGTAACAGTTCGATATGACTTTCATGGTTCAGATAAAATAAATGTGAACTTTTTTCAGGGTAGTTTTTATAAAACGGATTATTTGCAAAAACTAGACAAGATAAAAGATCAAATCATCACTTTGAATATGCAAAATATTCCTTTGCAAAAAAAGGATGTAGACATCATAAGCAGCTTTGCCAATTTGGAGAAATTGAATTTAAATTATTCTAAATTAAAAATAGAAGACATACAGGGATTGAGTGCATTAAAAAAGCTAAAGTCATTGTCCTTAGCAGGAATGAACATTGACAATAATAAGCTGGAGGCCATTATTAAATCTGGTGCTATTCAAAAAGTGCAATTATGGGCGAACGGATTGTTTAAAAAAGACCTGAGCCCTTTAATTATCAAGTATCCTGCAATTCAATTTAATGTTGGTGATAATTTAGAGGATTCTATCATGAAGCTCAATAAGCCTACTATACAACAGGATAGCACCATTATCACCGACAATATAACAGTTCCCATTAAGCATTTCTTAAACGGTGTCACCATTAAATACACCATTGACGATTCGGAACCAGATAGCATAAACAGTCCAACGTATACTAGCCCTTTACAACTAAATAAGAACACGACGGTAAAAACAAAAGTGTTTAAAAAAGGATGGATATCCAGTGATATAGTGCAGCAAACCTTTTATAAGTCTTCCTTAAGTGCAGACTCAATTGTATTGCTTACGCAACCCGATCCTAAATATATTGGTAACGGTGGAAATACAATCATTGATCATGAACTAGGAGAAATGAATTTTGGAAATGGAAAATGGTTGGGGTATGATAAAACCAATATGGAATTTATAATGCAATTTAAAACGGCTACCCAAATGAATGAAGTGATATTTAATAGTCTCATCAATACGGGCAGTTATATATTTCCAATTCAGTCTATTCAAGTGGAGGCGAGCATGGACGGCAAAACATATAAACCATTGCAGTCTGTAGATTTTAGTTCCATCACCAAAGCCTATACCAAGGAAACCAATATCAATCAATTGCAATCCTTTAAAGTAAAAGTAGACAAGGGTTCGGCATATCCTTTTTATAAATTTACCATTCGCAACTTAAAGCAGATACCTAACTGGCATCCTGGTAAAGGAACCCCTGCATGGATTTTTGTAGACGAAGTATTTTTCAACTAATTAATCACCATCCACTTATAACCGCTTGCAGGAATGGTTACCGTTATTTGAATATTGTGATCTACACCCAATGTGTATTTTTTGGTGGCACCCAAATCGTCCATAAAAGTAGCCGTTCCTTTCATTCCAGTATAATACAATGGGATTGTAAGTGTTTTAGTCATCGGTGCTAGCGTAGGATTAAAGAACATGATAAAAGCTTTATCAGTACCAGAAGGATCTACGTGCATCCATCCATCCCAATCTCTACCATCAGCTCTTCTTAAAGGAATAATATCTGCATTTAAAATAGTACGATATTTTTTATACCAATCAATTGTGCTACGCACCATATTTCTGGTAATTTCTGTATCATATAATCTTGGGCCTCGATAACAAGCCTGTACACCTGCTCCAAAATATTGCACCATTAATTGTTGATAGTCTTTGATATGATCCTGTAATGGTTCTAATACCGCTTCCGGCCCGCCACCCTGATATTTTGTAAGTGGAACAAAACCCCAACCCATAGAAGGTGTTTTTTCCTTAGTGCCATCTATAATATTTTGACGGTTTAAAATAATTTGCTGTTCACGAGAAAGCGAAAAATTCACCTCTCTATATCCTACTGCAATTTTATGGGTACCATCTAAAAAATACCAATCCGGTGCATTGATATAAACGCCCATTGAATTTAAAGTTTGGTACAACCCCTTTTGGATATTCATTTGCTTCCATTGAGAATCATCCAACCCTTTATGCCCTGGGTGCGTGGTTGATGCACATACATCCCCAGGATAAGGCCCATCGTTTTCCCAAATATCAAATTTCGTTTGTTTGAAAAAATCTACAATCTTATCTCTATAACCCAGTCCCCAATTACTTCCAAAGCAGGGCGCATTTCCAAAAAAAGCGCCACCTGGTTTACCTGTTTTGGCATCTATCACATCATCCTGGGGACTAATGGTTCTACTGCTAAATAAAGAATAACCACCTAGTAAAATATTTTTTTGATGTGCATAGTCTGCTAAAGCCTTCCATCTATTTATATTTTGTGTACTACTGTCTTCCATATTTAAGTGGCTTCCAAAACTTAAAATCACTGCTTCAAATCCAGTGGCCACACATTGATCAATTGCAGCTTTCACCTCTGCGTCGTTCTTACTCACCAAGTGCATGAAAATGGGGTTTTGGGTAACCCAAGGTGCAATAGTCCGATACATTTTTTTAATCATCAAGCCTCTTCTGGTTCGATCATAACTATCCATTAATAATTCAAAGGTTCTAACGGAAGTGAATTTTTCATTTGGAGCCAATTCAATACCAGGAGCTTTATCGGGATATACTTTTAATAAACAAGGAGTTTGATAATTATAATTTACTTGTGAAGTATAGGTGGAATCCATTTCCCAATGCGTGGTATGATCACTAATATCATAACGCATAGAATTATTAAAAGCATAATTGGTTTCAATATAAATACCGTGCTGCTTTTTCATTTCTTCGGGCTTCCCTACCACTGCACTTTCCTCTTCCACTAAACCAAGCACTTCGTTTACCACTCTGTCTACAACAACTGCATCAGCACCATTTTGGATAGTGACCCACTTACATAATAAAGGTAAACCATCATAAATATTATAATGTACATTCACTATAAAGCCTTTTAATGCAGGCAATTTGGAAGCAAAATGCAAGACCAATTGCTTCCCTTTAAATTTTTGAACCGATGGGCCATAATTAGCCGGCATCCATGTTTGGGGATTATATTTTACAAAACTATCAATGGTCGAAATGGTGTAGTTGGTAAAATAAAAATCAGCATCCATTGCATGCAAGCTTTGCTCCCAGTTTAAATTTAAATAAGCTTTTTCCTTTTGACCATGAAGTCCACCAATAGCATAATTAGTTTTATTAATAACAATATTGGCCTCAGGCTCAATGCTTCTTAATAATTGTTGACCATTCGTTAAATTTGTATAATCAATACAAGCCAAATTAGGACGGATTAAAAAAGATCTTCTTAATAATCCATTATCCAAGATAATTTGATTGTCCTTTATAATGATTTGTGCTGTATAATGATGACTCTCAATTAGCCAATCTTTCTTAATCTCACCTGCTCCTAACTCACTATATACAGTTTCTTGAGCAAGCAACTTAATATTACTAAAGCAGAGCAATAGAAGAAAGAAAAGAAAATATTTATTTAACCGCATCATTCGAATAATTATGCTTTGTTAGTATCATTAGAAAATTAAATAGTAAATAGTACTATTTCTTTCCAGTTGCAGCCCAAATAATACCTGCAGCTATATGGCTTAAGTAAGTTGCATCGCTATAATCGCTAGGTAAATGTCCGAGATTCGTATAAAAAGAACGACCCCCATCAAAATTTTGATACCAGGCGATGGGGTGAAAGGTACCCATCCCTTTCCCTGAAACTGCTGATCTGTTTGGATTCGCATCCCAACTGGCAACTGGATTATAAGTACTTTCATCTACCGCTAAAATAGTTTTTAAACCTTGTACTTTATCTGGACCAAACTCATACCACTCGTCGGTCCATTGTTTATTATTTGCAAATCCCTCTAAACCTGGGAAGCGTGATTCTAAAACATTTAATCTTGCGCTTTGAATAGCTGGATGTATCACAAACATTCTACCCACTAGTTTGGTATACCATTCCCAGTCATATTCTGTATCGGAAGCACTATGTATGCCCATAAATCCTTTTCCAGATTGTATAAAACGCTCCATTGCTTTTTGCTCCTGCTCATTGAAAATATCACCCGTAGTATTTAAAAAAATAACTACTTGGTAATTAGCCAATGTTTTATCATTAAAGCTGTAATTATCTTCAAATAAATCTACTTGAAATTGATGCTTAACACCAAGTTGTTGAATGGCTAACACGCCAGCATGTATAGATTCATGATGCCACCCTCTTGTAGTGGTAACTAGTAATGCTTTAAATTGCTTTTGGGCAATTGCCTGAAATGTAAACCCAATCAGGAATAAAGTAAATAACAGACAAGTTTTTGCAGATTTCATAGTATACATTTTGTATACTAAATATAAGAAATTCTAAACTAATCTTCTATAACATTCACTTTTGGAACCAATAAATGCATAATAAACCATGCCAGCAAATAGGAAAGTGCACAAACTGCAAACATGATATAATAAGCAACTTCAATTTTCCCGATTGCGCGATAATGCACAAATAAATTCTTTTGAACAAGTAAGGACAATAAAATACCACCAATGGCACCAAACATACCACCAATGCCAGTTACAGAACCTACGGTATGTTTAGGGAACATGTCGCTTACTGTTGTAAAAATATTGGCACTCCAAGCCTGATGCGCCGCTGCTGCAATACCAATAACGAGTACCGCCAACCACATATTAATAGAACCAAGATATTGTGCGAATAAAATTGGTAACACTAAAAAGGCATACATTAACATAGAAGTTTTACGCGCGCGAAATACTGGCCAATTTTTACTTATTAATTTTAAAGGAATCCATCCACCGCCTATACTCCCTATCACTGACAAGCTATATACTGCTGCAACAGGCAAGGCAATCGCCGTACCCTTTAAACCATATTGACTTTCTAAAAAGTCTGGTAACCAGAAAAGATAAAACCACCAAATAGGGTCGGTTAATAATTTACCAATGGAAAATGCCCAGGTTTGTTTATAACCCAACAACATGCCCCAGGTATATTTTTTCTCTGCCTTAGGTGCCTCATTTACAGCAAGGGGTTCAATATCACTATTGATATATGCCAATTCCTCCGGAGTAATTTTTGGATGGGTAGCAGGTGTATGATAATATTTTCGCCAAAGAAGCAACCAAACAAAACCCAATATACCAGTTAGAATAAAAGCCCATTGCCATCCAAAAGTCACTGCAATAAACGGTACCGTTAAAGGAGCAACAATAGCACCAATATTTGCACCTGAATTAAACAATCCCGTAGCCAATGCTCTTTCCTTTTTAGGAAACCATTCCGCAGTGGTTTTTATCGCTGCTGGAAAATTACCAGCTTCTGTAATACCCAATGCTGCTCTTGCTACTGCAAAACCAAATACACTTTTAGCAAAGGCATGTGCTACTGCTGCTAAACTCCATAATCCTGTTGCCCAACTATACCCTTTTTTAGTGCCTATTTTATCAATAATCCTTCCGGCCAACATTAAACCAATAGCATAACTTATTTTAAATGCAATTTCAATATTCGCATAGTCGGCATCATCCCACTTTAGTTCTTTAGAAAGGGTGCTTTTTAATAAACTAATAACCGCTCTATCCAAATAGTTAATAGTAGTGGCAAAAAATACCAGGGCGCAAATAGTCCATCTTAAACTTCCAATCTTTTTTTGCATAATATTATTTTAATCCTTGAATAGATAATAATTGTTTAGAAATTTCAGTTAGTTCCCCGTATTGTTTATTAGCTAATAAACTTTTTGTGATCAACTTGCTGCCTAAGCCAACACCTGCTGCACCTGCATTTAACCAGGACAAGATACTTTGCTCAGTTGCATCTACACCGCCAGTTACTAAAAAATGAATGTCGTTAAATAATGGCTTAATGGCTTCTATAAAACCAGGACCTAAAACATTGCCCGGAAATAATTTAATAATATTACAACCAGCAACCTGTGCATGGTGAATTTCGGTAGGGGTCATGCAACCTGGTATCCATAAAACTTTATGCAAATAAGCAATGTCGGCAACCGATGTATCAAATACAGGACTGATTAAAAAATCGGCGCCTGCATCAATATAATTTTTCGCGTCTACTTCGTTTTTAATGGTACCAATGCCTAAAAACAAATCGGGCATTTCATTTTTCAACGCCACCAATACTTTAAAATTTTCCAATGCATTCACGCCTCTATGTGTAAACTCAATGGTTCTGATACCCCCCGCATATAATGCTTTAACTACTTCAGTAACCACGACTACATCGTTTTCGTAAAAAAGAGGAATCAATTTTGATGAAAGAATGTGTTGAGATACTTTTTCGATACTATGCATACATATTGGTTAATATCTAGACTTTATTAATGGTATAGACTGTTTAGTGTAATCGCCCACTTCCTGCAATTTACCAAAAGCAGCACTTGCAGCAAAATTTATAACTTGTTCAAATGTGAAATCGGGTTGCAAGGTTCCAAAAATGAGTCCTCCCATGAAGCAATCCCCGCTTCCCACCTTATCGGTAACGTTATCGGTAAAATGCTCCTTGCACACAGCATGCATTGATTGATTGGTAAGTGTAGCATAATAACGAACCGCTTCTCCTTCAGAAAAACGGTAAGTATTTGCTACAGTGGTACAAACTGGATAGGTTTCCATTATTTCTTTAGCAACTTTTTGAGCTTGTGCAATGTAAAAATCTTTTTCGCAGGTTTCGTTCAATGCTGGATCTAATTGTGTGCCCAATAATTGATGTGCGCTCCACACATTTCCCATAATTACGTGACAGTATTTAACAAGCGAAGGCATTACTTCCACCGGCTTTTTTCCATATTGCCACAACTTGGCTCTGTAATTTAAATCTACAGAAATTGTCATTCCTTTTTTAGTGGCAAATTGTAAAGCTTCTTCGCAAACAGCAACTATACTTGGATTTAACGCAGGACTAATGGCAGTGAAATGAAACCAATCATAACCATCCAATGCCAGCTCCCAGTTAATCATCCCTGGTTTTAAAAAAGAAAAAGAGGAATATGCACGGTCATAAATCACCCCTGCATTTTTTAAATCTGCTCCCATGGGTAAAGTGTAACTACCAATGCGGTCTCCACTTAATAAAATAGCAGAAGTATCTATGCCTTCCTCTTGCAAGGACTCCATAATTTCTTTTGAAATATAATTGTCAGGAAGAGCAGTGCAATATTTTACAGGCATGCCCCAATTGGCCAATGCCTTACCCACATTTAATTCGGCACCACCAATAAATACGGGCATATTATGTTCCTGTATCCATTGCTTTTGCAAATTGGGCGAAAAGCGTAATAATAATTCTCCAAAACAAAATACTTTCTTCATAGTCTGCAAATATATAAACCCGTTATCTTTATTTATAAAGGTGCTTCCCAACCAAAATATTCATTTGCATTGTTAAAGCAAATATCTTGAATAATTTTTCCGGTCCAAGCAATATCATTGGGAAGTTCGCCCTCTTCTATTTCATTTCCAAAAAGATTACAAAGTATTCTTCTAAAGTATTCATGTCTTGGATAAGATAAGAAGCTTCTTGAATCGGTAAGCATCCCTACAAATCTACTTAATAGTCCCAAATTGCTTAACGCATTAATTTGTCTTTCCATTCCATCCTTTTGATCTAAAAACCACCATCCACTACCATACTGCACTTTTCCGGCAACGCTCCCGTCGTTGAAATTACCAATCATAGTAGCCATTAACTCATTGTCGGCAGGATTTAAATTATAAATAATGGTCTTCGCTAATTTATCATCACTATCTAATTTATTTAAAAACTTAGACAATGACACAGCTTGTGAAAAATCGCCAATACTATCCCAACCAGTATCAGGGCCCAATTTTTCTAACATACGTGTATTATTATTTCTTAAAGCGCCTAAGTGGTATTGTTGAATCCATCCTTTTTCCCAGTCCCATTCTGCAAAATGTAATAGCATACAAGATTTAAACTTGCGTTGTTCTGCCAAGTTCAATTCTTTTCCGCCATGTACTTTTACAAAAATGGCTTCTATTTCTGTACCTGTAAATTCTTCGGCATAAATTTCTTCTAAACCATGGTCACTCACATTACATCCCATGCTTGCAAAAAAGTCATGTCTGTTTTGTAAAGCAAATAAGAAATCTTCGAAAGTTGAGATAGATAAGTTAGCCGCTTTTTCCAATTTTTGAACATAGGCCACAAAGTTGGAGGCATTACTCACTTCCATTGCTTTATCGGGACGGAAAGCAGGAAATACTTTTGTTCCAAAATTGCTTTCTTTAATTTGTTGATGGTACTCTAAAGAATCTATCGGATCATCGGTGGTACAAATTACACGCACATTCATTTTTTGAATCAAGCCTTGTGTAGAAAAATTGGGATCTTGTAACATGGACGAAGTAGTATCATAAATACCTTTCGCTGATGTTGGATTTAAAATTTCTTTTACACCAAAATGTCTTTGCAACTCTAAATGTGTCCAGTGATATAAAGGATTGCGCATGGTATAAGGTACCGTCTCTGCCCACTTCATGAACTTTTCTTCATCCGTCTTATTACCCGTACAATAGGATTCATCCACCCCATTGGTACGCATGGCGCGCCACTTATAATGATCACCAGACAACCATGCGTCGGTGATATTACGAAACTGCATGTTTTCTGCAATTTGTTGCGGAGAAAGATGACAGTGATAATCAATCAATGGCATCTTTTGTGCATACTCATGGTAAAGCGTTTGTGCCGTCTTTGTTTTTAATAAGAAATTTTCGTCTAAAAAAGGTTTCATGCTAATAATCTATTTATACTTTATAAACTCACCCCACGCTTCCATGGAATAAAATCGTCTTGGTTTAATAATACTGCTTTAGGAGTTACTTCACCACTTGCAGCTTTAATGCAATATTCTAAAATAGCTTCTCCCATTTGTTCAATGGTTTTTTCGCCTTCAATCACTGGGCCTGTATCAATGTCAATGATATCGGCCATTCTTTTTGCAAGCGCCGTATTACTTGATACTTTAATGGTAGGACAAACTGGATTGCCAGTGGGTGTTCCCAAGCCAGTGGTAAATAAAATTAAAGTGGCACCTGCTGCTGCTTTACCCGTAGTTGCTTCCACGTCATTACCTGGCGTACAAACTAGGTTCAATCCTTTCTTTGTTGCTGGTTCGGTATAATCTAGCACATCTACAATGGGTGAATTCCCTCCTTTTTTTGCTGCACCTGCACTTTTAATGGCATCGGTAATTAAACCGTCTTTAATATTTCCAGGAGAAGGATTCATATGAAATCCAGAACCCACTTGCAATGCAGATTCAGCATAAGATTTCATTAAATGAATAAACTTATTCGCTGCATCGGGATGAATGGTTCTATTAATTAATTCTTGTTCTACACCACAAAGTTCTGGGAACTCCGCTAACAAAACCGTGCCCCCTAAGCCTACTAGCAAATCGGCACAGTATCCAACTGCCGGGTTTGCAGAAATACCACTAAAACCATCACTACCACCACACTTCACACCTAAACATAAATTATCCAAACTTGCTGGAGCTCGTTTTTGTTTATTGGCTTCAATTAACCCTTTGAATGTTGCTTGAATGGCACTTGCAATTAATTCAGGTTCACTCAATGATTTTTGCTGTTCAAAAATATAAAGTGGTTTATTAAAATTAGGATTGCGCTCTTTAATGTCTTTTTCAAAATCAGAAAGCTGTAGGTTCTGACATCCCAAACTTAACACCGTAATACCTGCTACGTTTGGATGATCGGCATATGCAGCCAATAGCTTACTTAACACTGCTGCATCCTGACGAATACCACCACAGCCTCCTTGGTGATTTAAAAACTTAATGCCATCAATATTTTCAAATACTCTTTTATTAGTCAAATTATTAGGTGCTAAGGAAACAGCTTCACTAATATCTTTACCTTCTTTAAAAGCATTAATTAAATCCTTGGTGTAATTTTTATACTGATTGGAAACCGAATAGCCCAATTCATTATGCAATGCTTCTTTAATTACATCCAGGTTTCTGTTCTCACAAAATACGGTAGGAATAAATAACCAATAGTTGGCTGTACCCACTCTTCCATCTGCACGATGATATCCATTAAAAGTGCGTCCAGCAAATTTAGAAATATCAGGAGCCGTCCATTGATAGTCATAAGGCTTAAATACATAAGGCTCCGAAGCATGGTGCAAATTGTCGGTAGACATACGTGCACCAGCAAGTACATTGGTAGTAACCTTACCCACTGAAGCTTCTGCAGCAGGATCGGCATCTTCAATACCTTGGCTTGGTGATAAATAAGGCTTGTATCTTATTGTATTTCTTAATCTATTATAAGATGTTCCTTGATCACTTGAAATACCAGCACCCATTACTTCTTGGTAATTGTATCTTGTAGACAAACCAATTTTTAAATTTTGGATTGGCGTATACTCTAATTTACCAGTGATAATACCCCTTTTAAAATTTGAATTTTTTACAATCGCTTTGTCATCGTTAGTAGTTACTCCAAAATTATACGTTAACTTTTTGCTACCTCCTACGATAGATAAATTATGAGATTTGCTAATTCCTTGTTTTCCAAAAACCTCACTTTGCCAGTTAATCGGTGTAACTGATTTTAAGGATTCAAGTCCTAAAAATGAACCGAAGTTCTTTACAAAAGTAGCACTGTCTGTTGCATTACCAATAGCTCTTTCATATTGATAAACACCATATTCATAAGGAGATAAAACTTCTAATTTTTTTGCTAAGTCTTTAACACCATAAAATGCATTATAGGTCACTTGCATTTTACCTTGTCTTCCTTTTTTAGTAGTAATAACAATTACACCATTCGCACCTCTAGCGCCATAAATAGCAGTGGCTGCAGCGTCTTTTAAAACGTCAACAGACTGAATGTCTTGAGGAGCAATTAAGCTTAATGCGTTCTCAACTTGTACACCATCTAAAATATACAATGGGGAGTTATCGCCTGTAATTGACATACCGCCTCTTACTCTGATTCTAATAGCTGCGTCTGGAGAACCTTCTGCAGTAGAAGCAGTCACACCCGCTAAACGGCCATTTAAAGCTTCGGCAGCGGAAGTCAATGGAATATCTTTTAAATCTTTAGCACTAATAGAGGCTACTGAAGCCAATACATCTTTTCTTCTAACAGACTGATAACCGATAACGACAACCTCGTCCAAACTTGAACTTGATTTAGTTAATGCAATTGTCAATGGACTCCCATCACTTAATTTTTTATCAAGGTTATTATAACCAACATAACTAAATGTTAGTGTTGCACCAGAAGTAGCTGCAATTTGGAAACTACCGTCGTTGTTGGTTTGTGTTCCTTTACTAGTTCCTTTTACTTTAACAGTAACGCCCGCCAAAGGAGCACCAGTTTCATCGGTAACCTTACCAGTTACATTCACGTTTTGTGCAAATAACCCAATAGTTGAGAGGGTTAGCAAAAAACCCAATACAAGATTTTTCATATAAGCAATTAATTTAGCAATCAAGGCCAAAATGGCCCATAAATCGTCTACAAGTCTATTTATATTAGCTTAAATTATACATATTATTAATGTATTTATTTACGCAAACGATACCGGCAAAAGCCTGATTGGTAGAGGATTTACAGGAATTTGGGAAGCAATGGTAAAACTGCTGGAAATGAATTAAAAAGGAGGCCTAAATCCGAGCTTGCTACTTTTTTCGAAAGTCAACATTGTTAAAAACCGACAATCTCAAAATATCAGATTGAAGATATTTATTGGGGAGATTGTACTTTTGATAAAGGTTGGTATAGCCCAATTGTAAAATATTAGACTTGTTTAAGTAATAAAAGAACCCAAGGAAAAAGCGGTTTTGATCAAATGTATTGTAAACGATGTTTTTACCAAAATTAACATACAACTCATCGGAACTTACAAAAGAAAGGGAGCCCTTTTCATACTTATGTTTCTGATTTAGAGGGAGTTGCACTAAAATAGAATACCTAAGTCTTGTGCTAGCATCATAATTTCCTGTTGGCAATTTATCTTGAATGGTTTCCTTAAATCGCTCTTCAACCCGTATCCATTGCATCCATTTGGAATAATGATTGCTTGTATTTAATTGTACCATGGCCCAAGGTCGAAGTTCGGCAGTGTGTTCAAAATGAGCAGCATTGGGATAGCCATCCACATAGGTAAAGGCAGCAGTATACCTAAAATTGGTATTGGCAAAATAGGAAGCGCCTGCTGTGTACTCACCTGCATTTTTAGCATTGGCAAAACGGTCAATTAACTTTAATTGCAGGTCCAGCCAACTACCCCATTTATCGGAATACCTATTTTGATATAAATAATCTAACCAGGATTCTTGTGCATGTACCGTTTGAGCACTTGTAGCAACAGAAAAGCAACAAATAAATAGGAATAAAGTGAGCAGGTGGCGCATGTGCGCACAATTTCCTTATTATTTGATAAAAAAGCAAATATTGCAGCTTGAAATAATAGCTATCATTTTATATACCATGCACTCAATACATGCCCAGCTTTAAAACCAAGAGGTCGCTCCAATGGAGCGACCTCTTGCCAAACTAAATCAATGTAAATGAAAAACTATTTTTTAATACGCTTGTACGTTTTGAAATTAACTTTTTTAGCAGCGGTATCAGCAGTTTCTTGCGTATACTCATCAGCTCCATTAAATTTCAACTTAATCGAATATTTGTGGTTTGCTCCTGGGATATTAGATAAATCTAAATCCTCTGTTAAAGCGTCATTATTTAAAGTGAAAGTACCGTGTCCAACATACTTAACTTCCTTTTTAGTAGTAGTATCTGTAACTTTAGTAGCCCACATAAAATGACCTGCGCTATATACCTTATATTCATTGTAAGTGCCAACTACTGTATCCTTGCCATTGTTCACATCCATACTTTTTGTTTGATGCCAAATACCATCTAATGCAGATGTTCCTGTAGAAGCAACGGTAGTATAGTCTTCTGTAAATTTATATTTTGTACCACTCACTGTAATTTCAGGAATTACTTGTGTATAGCCTTTTTCAGCAGTCGTAATTTCCAATTTCGCTTCAGAAGCAGTATCTAATGAAATGCTGTTAAAAATATTACTTTCTGTAACGGTATTGCCATTTAGAACATAAGAACCTGTACCAAATGCAGTTGAAGAATCTTTACCAATAGCAATATAAAAATACCCCTCATTCGTATAAATTTTATACTGTACATCTCCGTTTGCAGTTGTTTTAACAATTTCGGTTTTACCGTCAGCAATCACTTGCTTGTCCATTTTGTGCACCCCTACTAAAGAGGTAGTTTTAGTTTCTTGCTTGCAACCAATTGCAATAGTAGCTAGGGCAAGGCCTACGTAAATAATTTTTTCATGTAGTTTAAATTTGATTCAAATTACAACTTTAAGACGGGAATATAGGTTACGGAACATTTTGGGAGTATTGGCCCTTAATTAGGATATTTGTAGCCTAAACTAAAGGTTATGGCAATTTCGGTATGGGAGCAGTCCACGTATTATGCCCCAAAGGATGTGGTAATTATAGGATGTGGTTTTGTAGGCCTTTGGACTGCTTATGAACTGATTCATAAAAATCCAAAATTAAACATCACCATTCTTGAGCGCGGGGTCATCCCCTCCGGAGCCAGTACCCGCAATGCAGGCTTTAGTTGTTTTGGAAGTGTATCTGAACTAATGTACGATGTGCAACTAATGGGTGAAGCCAATATGTTAGAAACCGTGAAGATGCGTTATGAAGGATTACAAAGAATTCAAAAAGTATTTGGCAAGTCAGACATTGATTATGATCAATTTGGTGGTTATGAATTATTTGAACAAGATGGCAAATATGACATAAGTAAATTAGATACCGATATTGCCTATTTAAATAAAGTGTTAGCGCCTGTTTTAAAAACACCAAAGAAAAACGGAAAGTATCTTCCTATTTATACAAACGAAACAAATCAAATAAAGAAATTAGGTTTTCAAAAAATAAACGCATTGGCTTACAGTCCATTTGAGGGGCAATTAAATTCAGCGAAATTGGTATTGGCATTGCAAAAAGAAGTGCAAGCAAAAGGGGTGCAGATATTATTTAATACTGAGGTGAAAAAATTTAAGTCTCATAAAAATGGAGTGACCCTAAAAACAAATTTAGAAGCCAACTTAGAAACCAAGCAATTATTAATTTGTACCAATGGCTTCGCCAAACAATTGTTGCCGGCATTGGATGTAGTTCCTGCAAGAGGTCAGGTATTTGTAACGGAACCCATTCCTAATTTAAAATTTAAAGGCACATTTCATTTTGACGAAGGGTTCTATTATTTCAGAAATGTTGGGAACCGATTATTATTAGGTGGCGCAAGAAATAAAGATTTTAAAAACGAAAAAACCACTTCTCTAGAAACCTCTAAACTCATTCAAAAAACTTTGGAGGATTTTATGGTGAAGCGGATACTGCCTAAGGGATCCAAGAAACCAAAAATCGAATTTAGATGGAGTGGTACCATGGGTATGGGCACAATAAAAAAACCAATCATCCAGGAGTTACAACCCAATGTATACTGCGCAGTGCGCATGAGTGGGATGGGTGTAGCCATAGCGCCTATTGTGGCAAAGAGAGTGGTAGCATTAATGAAGCATTAATAATTATTGCAAACAAACACGAAGCGCTTGCTCAACATCCATTACAGGTAATGAGCTTTTTTTAAAGCCTTTTTTGTCTCTACTCACAATCATATCAATTTTCTTATTAGATAATGCTGCATAAAATTGAATAGCATCTTCAAAGTCTAAAAATTCAGAATGTAAGGATTGATTGATAATATTATTATTGGTATCTATAAGTTCTGTTATTTCAAATAAAGTAGACAATAGGGATATGACCGTTTTATGAGATTTAATTTGCTTATACAATAAATAATAAACATCGGTATAAGATGTTGCAGATACAAATATTTTTTTCTTATTATCTGCGTATAAATCAAATAATTCTGTTGCAGAATTTGAAAATGATTCTCTATTACCAAGGAAATCGATAATAACATTGGTGTCTATAAATATGTTTTTCATTTAAGTTTATTGTATCTTTCTAATAATATATTTCCAAGCTCCACTTTATAGTTAAAATTCTTAGGAATATTTAATACACCTTTCAATTTTGCTACTTTTGGATTTAATTTTTTGGGTGAACTTTTTTTATTTTTTGTATATTTTTCATCATTAGCAACCGCTTTTAAATAATTTTCAACCAAAGAAGAAAGACTTTCCTCTTTTTTCTTGGCATACTTTTTCGCATTGTATATTACCTCGTCTTCCATAACAAGGGTTAATTTAGTTTTCATTACACGTGTATTTTGTATAATAAATGTACGTGTAATTATTTAAAAATGAAAAATAAAGTGACCTATTATTCTCATAGAATCCTTTCTAGGAAGTATATTTGCAACATGGGGCAGAAAAAATTAATCAAGTTTGCGGCTATAAAAGAATATGAAAATGTGTTGGAATACCCGCAGGGAATGCCCGGCAAGTGGGATGCGTTTTTTCAGGAGCTCGCAAAGGGTACCAATAATATTTCATTAAACGATTTAGCCATTTCTCAACCTACAAAACCCCTGGTATTAGAACTAGCTTGTGGCCGTGGCGAATACGCAGTTGGTTTGGGCCGTATGTTTGCAAATCAAAATTTTGTGGGGTTAGATATAAAAGGAAACAGAATTTGGAAAGGTGCTAGTATCGCTAACCGAGACGGATTAAAGCATGTGGCATTTGTGAGAACACAAATAGATCAGGTAACGCAATATTTTGCCAAAGATGAAGTGAATGAAATATGGATTACTTTTCCCGATCCTCAATTAAGAGTTTCTAAAGCAAAAAAACGTTTAACACATCCAAAATTTTTACGTTTATACCAGCAGTTCTTACAACCAGGTGGCATCCTACATTTAAAAACAGATAGCCCTAATTTATACCTGTTTACTAAAACCGTGATTGAATTATTTGGACTTACTTTACTCACCGCTACCGATGATGTATACGGTACCGAATTTATGCAGTCCGAAAAATGGGATGAAAGATGTACGATTAAAACTTATTACGAAGGATTAAATATTGCAAGCAGTAATCGCATTCATTATCTTCAATTTAAATTAGACAAGGAACTCCCCATTGAACTAGATGAAAAATTAAAAGACATGATTGCGGAATTTGAAGTGACCGAGACCCACGATAGCTTGGCGCGCAATGGTAAACAAGCCATGGAATAGAAAGTTATAATGACTAGTAATTAAAAAGCATGACCAAAGATGTAGATTATTATATTGACCCAAACGGAAACTGGGTATTCACCGCAGCTTATCATGAGGCAAGAGGCCACTGTTGTGGGAATGCTTGCCTGCATTGCCCGTTTGATTATAAAGCAGTGCCGGAACCTGTCAAAACGCGCGCGAAATTCATTAGAGAATCACTTTCTAAAAATAGTTCAGATGCAATACACCCCAAAGACTAAGGACTTTTTTCAAAACGTCTTTGATATCGTACGTTTGATACCTAAGGGTCGTGTTACCAGCTATGGTGCGATTGCAAAATATATTGGAACGGGTGGAAGTTCGCGCATGGTAGGTTGGGCTATGAATGCCTCGCATGGGGTAAAACCCAAAGTACCCGCACATAGAGTGGTAAATAGAAACGGCATGCTCACGGGCAAGGCACATTTTGAAACGCCCACTAAAATGCAAGCACTATTGGAGAAAGAAAAAATAAAAGTCCAAAACGAAACTGTAGTGGACTTTGACAAATTATTTTGGGATCCGGCTATTGAACTCGTTTTATAATTCCTTTAGTTATAATAAGGATGAATCATCCAATATACCAATGGTCCTGTTGCAGCAACATAAAACCAAATAGGCCACATACGTTTTGCTAATTTTTTATGATCAGCATACTCCCCTGTCAATCCACGATACGCTGTAAACAAAATAAAAGGTAAACTAGTGGCTGCTAAAATAATATGGGTAGTTAGTAAAATCAAATAAAAGGCTCTTGTATTTCCCAACAACGCAGCTTCGGCCGCATCTACATTGCCATCAAAATTAGTGTCGCCAAAGCGTGCTTCCCCGGCAAATAAATGATGCGCAATATAGGTAACCAAAAATAACACCGACAGCATCATAGCTATCAACATTAAGCTTTTGTGTAATTGAAATTTTTTATTTTTAACCGCAAATAAAGCTGCGATTAATAAAATACAAACCGCTGTGTTAATTACCGCATTGGCTAATGCAAAAATGTGCTTGTCAAAAGGCAATTCCACATTTAGAGTAAACTTGCTTAAAAAAGTAACCGCTACAAATACGACCACAGAAAAAACACCAATTAATAATTTTGCTTTTTTGTCGTTCTTTTGAATAGAAGGTGCTAACATAGAATCTATTTTTATGAAATTAATTTTTTTGTCTGGTACTGGTAAAATAATAAACAAACCCTCCTACCAATACTGCTATAATAAGCCATAACCAACTAAGGTCAATGATTTGTTGGAACACTGCACTTTTCTTTTTCTTGTCTTTCTCTAGCATAATATACCCCACATCCTTAGCTAATTTTAATAAGGAGGCAGAATCCAAGCCATTATAATAACCACGCACTTGCATGTTCTTGTCAATTAATACAAAACGACTAGTATGTACAAAGTCTGGGCTCACAGGCTCATCGCTAAATTTATCTAGTCTTAATTCTTGGAAAATAAAATTGTAAATAGAGTCTCTATTGCCCGTTAACAACCACCAATTGTCGGAGATAACCCCCATGCGGTTGGCATACTCTCTAATCACTGGCACACTGTCTCTTACAGGGTCCACGGTCATAGACATAAATTGTACAATACTGGTGTCCACTTGTTTTTTACGCGTATCCCCTCCTTTCAAAAAAGACTGTTGCAATTTTGCCATATTGGTGGTAAGCTTTGGACAAATACTACCACAACTGGTAAAGAATAAATCCAAAATAATTATTTTACCTCTTTGATCATACAGATTTACCGTATCCCCCATATGATTTACTAAACGAATGTCTTTGGTCGTATGCCAAACGGTATCGGTTTGTACTTTTCCTTTTACCACAGACTGCATTACGGTGTCGGGCTCAAAAGGATGACCCGGCATGTCCACAGCCGTTTCACTTGCCGACTTTAACCACAAGTAACAAAGTACTGGAATTAAAAGTGCAAGGATTAAACCGTAAGCCGATTTTTTTGACATGGTAAATATTTAATACCCAAAGTTAAGAAACAAAAATGAGCCCCCGATAAGAGACTCATTTTGAATGATTTGATTTTTGACTACTTGTGTTCGCCTTCTTTAGCGCCACCCTTTTCATCAGTCGCATGCGCGCCTGCTTCCTTCTTCTCTACTTTGATGGTAGATTGTTCTTTAAAATTACGATCATAATTGTTGCGTAAATTTCTGAAAGAATTACCGTCCGCTAAAAACGCAATAATAAACCATATAAATAATGCCAAAGGCACGATAATGGTCATAATTAAGTTTTTTAACTCATGTTTCAAGTGCATAAAGTAAGCAACTATATAAAATGCCTTTGCCATCATTAAAATAATAATAACGCCCTTAATGCCTAAACGTAAACCTGGTGAGGTAATACCTATCATCCAAAAGCCTAATATTAATTCAACAATTGTAAGAACAGAAAGAATGATGGTTACTTTCTTAATTTCTGCAATTACATCATGGTGTTCAGCGTGTGTATCTTGTGACATAGAATATCTTTTTTCAATATTTTAAACTCCAATAAGAGTTACAATTTGTTTATAATAAATAAAAGCAAGTGAATACAAATACCCATACTAGGTCTACAAAGTGCCAGTACAATCCTGCTTTTTCAATCATTAAATAATGACCTCTTTGTTCAAACTTATCCATTAAAGTCATAATTAACATGATAATATTAATCACCACTCCACTAAATACGTGGAACCCGTGGAAACCAGTAATGGTAAAGAAGAAATTGGTAAAATTAGTGGTTGAAGCAGAACCGTCTGCATTGATAAATGGATTTAAACCCCACCAAGCACCTTCATGATGTAAGTGATTCCATTCCCAAGCTTGACAGCTTAAGAAAGCGATACCACCTATAATAGTCCAAATCATATTTCTAACTACTCCTTTTTTATCCATCATTTTTCCTGCATGCACGGCTAACACCATGGTTACAGAACTTACAATCAAAATGAAAGTCATGATAGACACAAACACCAATGGTGCATTCACACCTTCTGGTGCAAAAGGAAAACTTTTAAAAACTGCGTTAGGGTCAGGCCATCCGTTTGTAGAAAAACGTACGGTACCATAAGAAATTAAGAAGGCGCCAAAAGTAAAGGCGTCACTCATTAAAAAGTACCACATCATTACTTTTCCGTATTCAACATCAAAGGGGCTTTTCCCTCCGTTCCACCATTTTGCTTCCTTTGTGGAAGCCGTTGTTACATTTGACATGTGCTGTTTCTATTTCAGTGCAAAAATATTGGCTATCAAGGATATTTGCATAAAAATACCCTACTTTTTTTGGGTTTAGCCCACCCAATGAAGGAATACAAAAAGGTACACCCACAATATGTCTACAAAGTGCCAGTAATTAGATACTAATTTAACTGGCAGGTCGTTAATTTGATCGTTTTTGGCCGAAAATGCCTTTAAACTAACCACAATAAGGGCAATTACCCCTGCTAATACGTGTAAAAGGTGCAATCCAGTAATAACAAACAAAAAGGAGGCTGCCGAATTGCTTCTTGCGCCAGTTAACGCAATACTATTGGCTTCTAATTGCATAAAACCCTGTATCTGTAGGATAATAAAAAGTACCCCTAAAATGGCTGTTACCGCCAAAAAGCCGCGATACTGTTGCAGGTTTTGTTCTTTCACCTTTTTGACAGCCATTTGAATGGTAAAACTGCTTAACAAAATCACCACCGTAGACACCATAAAAATATTAGGTAGATCAAAATCCAACCAATTGGCTTGGCTCTTCTTAACAATATAAGCACTTGTTAAGCCAGCAAACATCATCACGATACTTCCGAGTCCGCCCCATAAGTAAAACTGATAGGGATGACTTTTTTTCTTTTCAATGTTCATATCTGTTGACATAAAAAATATTTAAAAATGTTTCAATTTATAATTTGTCGGCCAATAGTGATAAATAAACAATGGGTAAATAAATATAACTGCTAAACATAACACGTCTTGCTGCAGGTACACCCATATCCTGATAGAGTCTCACACATTGAACGACCATAAAAATATTAGCAACCAATACTACCCACATACTAAAAGCACCTGTCATGCCTAAATAGTGAGGAAGAAATCCAATAGGTATCATCAGGACCGAATACATGATACTTTGTAAAGCGGTGAAACGAGTAGGCCCATCTTTAGCGGGTAATAATTTAAAACCTACTCTAGAATAATCGGCATGTGATACCCAAGCAATGGCCCAAAAATGTGGGAACTGCCATAAAAATTGTATCAATAATAAAATCCATCCTCCCGCACTAAATTCATTGGTAGCCGCCACCCAACCAATTAAACAAGGAATGGCTCCCGGAAAAGCACCCACTAAAACAGCAATGGAATTTATTTTTTTTAGCGGCGTGTATATAAATGCATACAAAAATAAACTAAACGCAGAAAGTAATGCAGATGCGATATTAAAATAAAGCATTAAGCCCACTCCTAACACGCCCGTGATAATTGCAAATGTGTATGCTTGATTTTGAGTAAGTCTTCCGGCAGCAACAGGGCGATTGCTAGTACGTTTCATTTGCGCATCGGTATCTTTTTCTACTGCCTGGTTAATGGCATTCGCGCTACCCGTAATACATAAGCCCGCAAAAGTAAGTAGTAAAATATTTAACCAATCAAACCCCATTTTAGGTGCCAACTGAAAACAAATTACACAAGTAAACACTACAGTAAAACTGAGTGTAAACTTCATGAGTTGTCCGTAATCTTTAATTGTTGCTTTCACATTTTATTTTAGTGACTTGACTCGTTTTCGCCCACAGGTGTTGTTTGTGGGATAAAGTCAACGCCATCCTTACCGTAATCATAAGGCCAGCGATGTACTTCCGGAATTTCACCAGGCCAGTTACCGTGACCAGGATTAATGGGTGTCGTCCACTCTAAAGTATTGGATTGCCATGGATTTGGATCCAGTACTTTACGTCCTTTGAATATAGAATAGAAGAAGTTAATCAAGAATAAAATTTGTACAGCAAACACAATCATGGCCACCGTGCTGATGAATCGGTTTAATTCAGCAAATTGCTTAAAGCTTTCCCAAATACTAAAATCAAAATATCTACGAGGCATACCTGCAAGTCCTTCATAGTGCATAGGCCAGAAAATTAAATACGCACCAGCCATGGTTACCCAAAAGTGTATATATCCTAAAGAGTTATTTAAATAACGACCATACATTTTAGGGAACCAATGATACACACCCGCAAACATTCCAAACATTGAAGCGACACCCATTACAATATGGAAATGCGCAACTACAAAATAGGTGTCGTGTAAGTGAATATCCAAAGCAGCATTACCTAACCAAATACCAGTTAAACCTCCAGAGATAAATAAGCTTACAAAACCAATCGCAAACAACATACCTGGTGTGAAACGAATATTACCTCTCCATAAAGTAGTTAACCAGTTAAATACTTTAATGGCAGATGGAACCGCAATTAATAAAGTTAATAATACAAACACCGATCCTAAGAATGGATTTAATCCGGTTACAAACATATGGTGCGCCCAAACTAAGAAGGCCAATACTGCAATGGAGAATAAAGAACCTAACATGGCCATATAACCAAAAATAGGCTTGCGAGAATTCACCGACATAATCTCAGACACCATACCCATGGCAGGTAATAAGATAATGTATACCTCAGGGTGACCTAAGAACCAGAATAAGTGTTGGAATAAAATGGCACTACCGCCTTCGTTAGACAAAGCACCTACTCCATTCACGAAAATATCAGATAGATAAAAACTTGTTCCAAAGTTTCTATCAAAAATTAATAAGATTAAACCAGAAAGTAACACTGGGAAAGACAATACACCTAAAACCGCAGTAAAGAATAAGGCCCAAATGGTTAAAGGTAAGCGCGTCATGCTCATTCCTTTGGTACGCATGTTTAAAATGGTAGCAATATAGTTAAGACCTCCTAATAAAGAAGACACTACGAATAAAGCCATCGAAATAATCCATAAGTCCATACCGGACTTAGAACCTGGTGAAGCATCACCTAATGCAGACAAAGGAGGATACGCAGTCCAACCACCACTAAATGGCCCAGTCTCTACAAACATGCTAGATAACATTACAATACTTGCTGTAAAGAAGAACCAATAAGATAACATGTTCATGAAAGGCGAAGCCATATCACGTGCACCAATTTGTAATGGAATTAAGAAGTTGGCAAAAGTCCCAGACAATCCCGCTGTCAATACAAAGAATACCAACACCGTTCCGTGTGTAGTCACCAAAGCATAATAAGCTTCTGGTGTAATTTGACCACCTTTCGCCCATTTACCTAAGATAGATTCTAACCAAGGAAAACTTGCATCCGGATAACCTAATTGTAAACGGAAAAGCACACTCATTAAACCACCTAGTACTGCCCAAACCATACCTGTGATCAAGAATTGCTTCGCGATCATTTTATGGTCTTGACTAAATACATATTTAGTTAAGAATGTATCATGATGTTCGTGATGACCATGATCATCATGTCCATGAGATTCGTGTGTGTGTAATGCTGCTTCGTGACTCATACCTTTTATTTAAAAGTTTTTTCTTTTATTATACTGTTGTTATACGATCAATTACATTTTAGCTGTCGCTTTTTTAGCGGTGCTATCTTTAGTAGTTGTATTTGTTTTAGCGGATTCTATTGCTGCTGCTTTTGCTGCTTCCGGATCCTTTTCCGGAAAAGCAACTAAGTACTGTGCTTTTTGCTTTGCCATCCATAAATCATATTCGTCTTGTTCTACTACTTCAACAATCCCTTTCATTGAATAGTGACCATTACCACACATTTGATCACAAGAAATTTCATACGCGAAATTAGGGTTGCCCGTTTTCTCACGCATTTCTTTAGTTGTATATAATGGTGTAAACCACATGGTGGTAGGAATACCAGGAACAGCATCCATCTTTAAACGGAAATGAGATAAACCAACGTCATGAATAACGTCTCTTGAACCAATAATTAATTTCACAGGCTGGCCTTTTACTACATACATGGTTTGCTCTGTTAAAATATCGTCCTGTGCGTATTTATCATCCCAGATAATACCTACCGAGTTGGTTGCTGGGTCAATGTTCTTATAATATTTTTTACCAAATACTGCATCCTTTCCTGCATAGCGGAAAATCCATCCAAATTGTTTTCCGGTTACTTCTACCACCATTGCATTTTTAGGTGCATCGCCTGTAAAAAAGAACCAGTTACGTAAACCAAAAACAACCAACACGGTTAATGTAATGGCAGGAATCGCTGTCCAAATTAATTCCAATTTTGTGCTGTGTGCAAAGAAGAAGACTTTTCTGTTTTCATCTTCTTGGTACTTATACGCGAACCAAAATAATAAAAATTGAGTAGCAATAAATACAACACCTGTAATGGCTAAAGTAATCCAAAGCATTTGGTCTAACTTCTCGCCTTGAACACTCGCAGCTGGCTGTGCTAATAAAGTTTTATCAAAAAGGTATTCATTACAAACGTACACGCCAATAAAGCCCAACACCAAAAACGCAAACATTAAGAATCCGTTTATTTTGTTGTTTTGTTTACGACTGTTTTCTTCTCCTTTTAGGATAGATACATATTCACTCGCCTTGGCAATTTGGAAAATTACCACAAAAATTAGCGCGATGATTGCAATAGATAAATATAAACTCATAATTCGTTAATTCGTTATTACTAAATCAATAATTGTACTGGTTCGTTTTATTAAACTTGGTGAATAATACTTTCTTTTAAGAACGGATGGTTTTTTGCAATCAATGGTTTGCTCGCTAAAGAACGTGCTACCATTAAAATTAACAACCCTACAAAAAATCCTAAAATTCCAAAGTCTAACCAACCTAAAGTAACGTGCTCTTTCATTAAGCTACCCATTACCATTTGGTAAAAATCTATCCAGTGTCCAAATAATATAAGCACTGCCATGAAAGCCACCAAAGTGAAGTTTCTCTTAGCAGAACGTTTCATTAATATAATTAAAGGTGCTAAAAAGTTAATGACTAAGTTCAAGAAGAAGATAGGCTTGTAAGGACCTTGTACACGGTGTTTAAAGTAAACCGTTTCTTCAGGAATATTAGCATACCATATTAACATGTATTGAGAGAACCATAAATAAGTCCAGAAAATAGAAAACGCAAACATGAATTTTGCAATATCATGTATATGTTCTTGATTGGTTAATTCTAAATAGCCTTTGTTTTTTACATAAATAACCCAAAGTGCAATCAGTGCCATACCTGCCACAAATGAACTTGCAAATGTGTACCAGCTATACATGGTAGAATACCAATGCGCGTCAATGCTCATTAACCATAACCAAGGAATGGTAGAAGCTACAGTTAAACCAAACCACACTAAGAAAAATCCTGAGCGGGTCATGCTACGAATATTAAATTTAGTAGCAGTTGCTAGGTCCATTGGATTTTCGTCTGCTTCGCGAGAAATTTGACGCATTCTATATCCAAAGTAAGACCATAAGCCAATGGCTAATGTGGTCCAGATGATAAAGAAAGTAGGATTTAAGAAACCAGTCTTCCCTCTTAAAATAGGATCTTTCGCAACAGCTTCTGCATCCAACCAATGGTAAATATGATGTTTATGTCCTAATACTACATACAATAATACAGCAAAAGTAATGGCACCAAAAACAGGTACTAAAGTAGAGATGGCTTCTGCAATACGACGGAAAGATTGTATCCAAGCAGCTTGTGCCATGGTACTAAAACATAAAAAGAACATGGCCGCGTTGGTCACCAAAGTCCAGAAAATAGTGTTGTACATTAAAGTACCCCAAAAGTGCACTTGCTCGTGTTCGTCTTTGCTAAATCCTTTGGTAACCATACCATACAATAAGGCCGCACCGCCAATGCCCATTAAAGCATAAGCCCATGTTTTTAGTTTACCAGGAATTTCAAATTGCTCTTTTATTGATGCCATCGTTTCTCTTTTAAAAATTTTTATTTAGAAGCTATTGCAGCTGCTTGTTTGTCTTTAATGTATTTAATAATCATCCAACGTTGGTGTCTGCTTAATTGAGAAGCATAAGAACCCATTAAGTTTTTACCATACGCCACCGAATAAAACATTTGTCCTGCAGGCATGCTTTCATATTTTACATCACCCACTAAGGTAGCAGGCTTTGCAGGATAAGGACCATTACCGTCTTTATACAAAGGACCGTTGCCATTTAATTTAGTGCCATGACAAATACCACAGTTAATTAAATATAAACGCTCTGCTTCGGCAGTTTCTTTAACTGACATGGAATCTATAGGATTCGGAACCGCTTTGGAAGCAACATAATTCGTCGTATCGCCTGCTTTATCCATAGGAATAGTAAAAGGCATATCGTGCCCACGTGCAATGGTTCCTTCCACTGGCTTAGCAGTGTAGTTAATTCCTTTTGCAGCAAGGTTACTATGATCGGCATAGGTTTCGTATGCACGGCTATACGCCATATCTGGCATATACACAGAACCTGGAGTGCGCTTCACATCGCTACAACTAGTTAATGTAACGACTACGGCTAAAAATGTTATTGCTAAAAATTTATTCATCTTATTATGCTTAATTCATTTACGTTTTTCGTTGCCGTTTTATTAGTGCGCTACTTGTTTATACAATTTTTCGTTGTCATTATCATAAGTGCCAAACCACCATCCATCTTCTGCTACTTGAATATCTGTTTCCACAGCACCATTTGCAGCCAATAAAGCTTTTAAATCTTCGGCATTTGTTTTTTCAGTACACTCAATCACCATTACAAATAAATCGTCTGTTGCTCTTTTATGGAAATGATGTTTTTTAACACCAGGTGCCATTTGACATAACCACAAAAATGTCATTACCATTCCTACGGCCGCAAATAATACGGTTAACTCAAATATAATAGGAATCCAAGCTGGCAACGCAAAGTGTGGTTTACCACCAATGTTCAAAGGCCAGTCCTTAGTGAAGATCCAACTAATACAACTAATTGCAGTAGTGGTACCTGTGATACCATAAATAAAGCCGGCTGTATGCAAACTTGTTTCACGCATACCCAAAGCGTGGTCTAAACCATGCACCGGGAACGGTGTATACACGTCTTGTATTTTGTAACCAGCAGTACGCACTTGCTTTACTGCAGGGAACAATACTTTTTCATCATCAAAACAACCCACTACAAATTTCTTTTGTGCCATAGTATATTTCTTAAACTAATAATTAATGAGCGTGCGCATGATCGTGAACAAATTTATCAAGCGGCTGCGTTTCAATTGCGTCAAATCCTGGTTTATAAGATTCCCCACTTCTCTTTAATACATACTTAATTTCTGCAATCGCAATGACTGGGAAGTATTTAGCGAATAAGAAGAAGCAAGTGAAGAATAAACCAAATGTTCCAGCGTAAAAACCAATCTCCCAAATACTAGGGCTGTAGTAAACAGACCAGCTAGAAGGAAGGTAATCACGATATAAAGACGTAACAATAATTACGAAACGCTCAAACCACATACCAATATTAACGATGATGCTCATAAAGAAAGTAACAAACACGTTTCTTCTCATTTTCTTAGACCAGAAAATTTGAGGAGACAATACGTTACAAGCCATCATACCCCAGTAGCTCCAACCATAAGGGCTAAATAAATAAGCACGAGAATACCAGAAAGTATATCCCTCATATTTATTTTGAGAATACCAACCCATAAACAATTCTGTTAAGTATGCGATACCTACGATACTACCAGTAAGTACAATTACTTTATTCATTAAGTCAATGTGACCAATTGTGATATAGTCTGTTAAACCAAATACTTTTCTTACAATTAATAATAAGGTTTGTACCATCGCAAATCCGGAGAAGATGGCACCGGCAACGAAGTAAGGAGGGAAGATAGTAGTGTGCCAACCAGGAATTACAGAAGTAGCAAAGTCAAAAGATACAATGGTGTGTACCGATAATACCAACGGAGTTGATAAACCTGCTAATACTAAAGATAAACTCTCATGTCTTTGCCAATGCTTTGTAGAACCTGTCCATCCAAAAGAAGCAATACCATATAATTTCTTTCTCAATTTTGTAAACGCTCTATCACGAACGGTTGCAAAGTCAGGTAATAAACCAGAGTACCAGAATAATAAAGAAACCGTAAAGTAAGTAGAGATCGCAAATACGTCCCATAATAATGGAGAGTTAAAGTTCACCCATAATGGACCACGAGAGTTAGGATAAGGCATTACAAAGAAAGCCATCCAAACACGACCCATGTGGAAGATAGGAAACTGACCCGCGCACATAACGGCAAAAATAGTCATGGCCTCTGCTGCACGGTTCACACCTGTTCTCCATCCTTGACGAAACAATAATAATACCGCAGAAATTAAGGTACCTGCGTGACCAATACCTACCCACCATACGAAGTTGGTAATATCCCAACCCCATCCAATAGTTTTATTTAAGTTCCACTCACCAATACCATAAGTAACCTCGCGATAAACACTGTAAGCACCAAACATAAGTAAGGTAACAGCAATGAAAAAACCAATATACCATAAACGAGATGGCTTGGCTTCAATAGGTCGCACAATGTCTTCAGTTACTTGAGCATAGGTTTTGTTACCGTATACTAAGGGTTCGCGCAGTTGTGATTCGTACTTTAAATGCATCTTATTCGATTTCTAATTATTTTAATTATGCTTCTTTCTTTTCAGTTTTTGCTTCTGCTTTTTCAACGTGCTCAGCCTCATCCGCGTTTCTTACTTTAGCTAAATAAGTTACGTTCGGTAAAACGTGTAATTGCTCTAACACATAGAAAGAACGATTTGGATTATCTACACGAACTTTAGTGATCGCGCTGTGTTTGTCATTTGCATTACCAAACATAATTGCATTGGTAGGACAAGATTGTTGACAAGCCACTTTAATATCGCTGTCTATCATTGGACGAGCATCTTTTTTCGCATCTAATTTAGCAGCTTGTAAACGTTGAACGCAGAAAGAACATTTTTCAATCACACCACGAGAACGCACCGTAACATCTGGGTTTAATACCATTCTTGTTAAGTCGTCATTCATATTCATTACTACATCATTCACAATGCCTTCTTGGTTATCAGGGAAACTATCTGCACCTGTGTAATCGGCCCAGTTAAAGCGACGCACTTTGAAAGGACAGTTGTTCGCGCAATAACGTGTACCAATACATCTGTTATAAGTCATTTGGTTTAAACCTTCAGAGCTATGATTTGTTGCAGCTACTGGACAAACGTTTTCACAAGGAGCGTTGTCACAATGCTGACACATTAATGGTTGGAATACCACTTTTGGATTTTCCATATCACCACTAAAATATTTATCAATACGTAACCAATGCATTTCATGGCCACGTAATACTTCTGGTTTACCAACAATAGAAACGTTGTTCTCTGCATTACATGCAACTACGCAAGCACCACAACCATTACAAGCGTTTAAGTCTACACTCATACCCCACTTAATTCCTGGTCTGTCATATACAGGATAGATAGTAGCGTCTTTTGCAAAGTTTTCTAAAACTTGCTCGTCGCTCATTTTATCTCCACCCATCATTTGACCGCGATATTCACTAGCGCGTTCTTTAATAATTTCTTTAGGATCGTGCTTGTACTCCGCTAAAGTTAGTTCCTTCATTACCTCGGTACGATTACCTTGAGTAGTATCATAACGGAAATGCGTTTGTGTTAAAGCCACTGGATACGTTGCACCTGTTGGCGTTAAAGTAACATCGGCACAACTAAATTGAACGGTACCATTATTCATGCAAGCTAAAGGGAATGCATTTTTACCTGAACCAATTACTGCTTTACCTAATGATTCTGCACGACCATACCCTACAGCGATACCCACTGTTTGTGGATGCGTACCAGGAATAATTAACACAGGGAGTTCAATTGATTTTCCTTCCACCGTTAACTTCACCACTTGCTTTGGAGGGTGTACCTCGTAAGCATCGGCTTGTCCTGCATTGCTTAAATCAATATTCAATAATGTCTTCGCCATTGCTGGAGAAATAATAATATAGTTATCCCAAGTAGCACGCGTCACTGGATCCGGCAATTCTTGTAACCATGGGTTACTTGCACCTTGACCCGCACCGATACCCACTTTTTCGTATAATGCCAATTCAATTTTAGTAGAAGCTTTCATTGCACTCACTGCAGCAACAGCAGCGGTAACAGCACTCGCATTGATAGCAGGTGCAGCAGCCGTAACAGGAGTAGCAGGATTCAACACACCGTCTTGTAAAGTTTTATTCCAACCCGCTTCACCACCTAATTTAGCAGACCAATAATTTTTTACGTAGTTCGTATAAACGGTTGCATCACCAGACCATAATAATAAGGAGTCTTGAAAAGCACGTGTTTTAAATAAAGGAGCAATGGTAGGTTGAATGAAAGAGATATGTCCTGTAATTGCTTCTGCGTCACCCCAACTTTCTAAGAAGTGATGATCAGGAATTACATAATTACATACCGCCGCTGTTTCATCTACTTTACTGCTAAATGAAATTTTCGTTTTCACTTTTGCTAAACCAGCTTTTACTTTATCCGCAGCAGGCCATGAATACACAGGGTTCGCACCGTGGAATAAAATTCCGTTTACTTTACCTGCATTCATATCATCCACTAAACTTGCAAAATCACTATCAATACCTTGACGGTAATTTAATGTTGTAGCAAAATCAATGGTTGTTCCGTTGGCACCAATCGCATCGTTAATGGCGTTCACCACCGTTTGAATGTCTTTGTTATTGCTACCGGCAACTACCAATGCAGTGCCTTTGTTCGCAAGCAATGCTTTAGCAGCTGCTTCCACACCCGCTTTTAATTTTGCATCCACGCCAATTACTTCGCCACCTTTAACAGCAGTTAATAAAGCGTTGGCAATCGCACCCATTTCTGAAGGACGACATAAATATTTTTCATCTGCATTTGAACCTGTCATACTTGCCACTGTTTCAAAGTGGATATGCTTGCTCATTGCAGGATTCTTTTCATCTATTCTTTTACCTATTGCATATTGTCTTGCAAATTCAACTGGACTTAACCAAGTACCTAAGAAGTCCGCGCTTAAAGAAACAATTGCTTTTGCTTTTTCAAAATGATAAGATGGTATTACTCTTTTACCATAGCTTGCTTCGTTCGCTAATAACATGCCTGTGAAAGAAACGGCATCATAAGTAACGTGTTTGCTTCCAGGATATTTTGCTAAGAATTTTGCAACAACTTCTTTGGTTGTTGGAGAAGTGATTGTGCTTGTAACAATTACGATATTACCAGATAACTCAGCAGCAACCGCTTTATCCACTGCTTCGAAAGTTGCTTCTTTACCAGCGATGGTTGGGAAACGTAAACGTGCAGTATCATATAAATCTAACACCGCAGCTTGCACTCTTGCCGAGGTACCACCACCTGTGATAGGACTTAATGTATTTCCTTCTAATTTAATGGGACGACCATCACGCACTTTCGCAACCACACTTATTACATCACCATCTTGCACATAGGTTGTTGCATAATAATCTGCAATACCAGGAACAATATCTTCTGGTTTGTTGGCAAAAGGAATTGCTTTTTTAATGGGCATTTCACAGCTAGCAGCTACTGCAGCAGCAGCAGTACTAAAACCTAGATATTTTAAGAAATCACGACGAGGTGCTTTTGTTTGTAAAAAACCGCTATGGTCTTCAACAAAAGGAAGTTCTTCTTTGAACTCGTTGTTCACCTCTTGGTTATAGGCAGCTGATTTGTTTAATTCTCCAAAGCTTTGCCAGTTCTTATTTTGCTCCATAATAATGTATATAAAATATTACGCTTCTTTTTTAAAATATTAGTAGTGACATTTTTGACACTCTGTACCACCAATTTTTTCAACGGTGATTCCTTTTGTGCTATCAATTTTTCCAGACTTTAAATCGGCATGGAATTTTTCATAGATACTATAGAAACCATTGTCTTTAAATTGAACTTTTGTTTCTCTGTGACAGTTAACACACCATCCCATACTTAAGTCCGCAAATTGTTTTACTTCACCCATGTTTTGAATATCACCGTGACATTGCTGACAAGCAACTTGTCCAGCGTTCACGTGTTGTGCATGGTTAAAGTAAACGTGATCCGGTAAGTTGTGAATACGCACCCACTCAATTGGTTTTGCTTTTGTAGCATCCCAAGGTTGACCTTCTGTGAAGCCAGCGTATTTGTATAATTTTTTAATTTCTGAAGTGCCATCTACGATGTCTCCATTTTCTCTTACTAAAGGTTCGCCTTTGTATTCGTTAATAGCAGCGTGACAGTTCATACACACATTCACACTTGGTAAAGTAGCTTGCTTACCTTGGTAAGTACCGGTGTGACAGTATTGACAGTTAATTTGGTTAACGCCCGCGTGCACTTTATGAGAATAATAAATAGGTTGTTCTGGTTGATAATCTTTAGAGCGTCCTAAGTTCATGGCGCCCACTGTAGTCATGTAACCACCTCCTATAAAGAAGATAATAGCGATGAATGCGATATAGGCTTTATTTCTGTAAAAAGGAACGGGTTCGGTTGAAGGAATACCTGATTTGTCATCAGATAATTTTTTCAAGTTGCTGTTAACTTGTAATAATATTAAAGCAACTACTGCTAAGATTAAAGTTAATAAACCAAACACTAAAGTGCTATCAGACGCTTCGGCTGGAGCACCTGCTGTTGCTGGAGCACCTGCTGGTGTTGCGCCTGCTGCAGGAACAGATTTAATATAAGCTAAGATAGCGTCAATATCCTTATCTGCTAAACCAGGGAAATTGTTCATTGCTGTTTTATTGTACTCGTTGTACAATTTGTTAGCATAAGGGTCGCCAGTTTTTAAGAAAGCTGCAGAGTTTTTAATCCATGCATATAAATTCTTTTTGTCAGACCAACGGTCTTCAACACCTGCTAATGCAGGACCCGTTAATTTTTTGTTAACGGCGTGACAAGATGCACAGTTTTGCGAGAAAAGTGCTTTCCCATCTTGCGCATTTAATTGATTACCGATAGATGAACTAAGGGTGATAAATAGGAAGATCGAAACGATCTTAGCTAGGCTTCTTAAAATTGTCATATACACAAACAGTGTCTAGTGTGGAAAAATGTCCTTGAACGGGTGCAAATTTAGTTAAGAAACGCTTTCGAAGCGCTTAATTACGTGTTTTTTTTCTCAGTTTTTTCTGCGTGAAATATTGAGGTTCAATCAACTCCGTATCAAAAAGTTGACGAATGTCATGAAAATGTAAGCTTTGGTTGAACAGATCCAAAAATCTTGGTTGTGGGGGCTTTCTTTTTGAAAAAAAAGGCCACCTTTGGGGCACTAAAAGGCCTAAATGAAGGGAATAAACAAATTACGAGCGAAATGGGGGTTGGGACCGGTCCAATTTTGGTTGGTGATGCTCACATTTGCCCTGGGTGGAAGCCTAAGTGGAAGGCTCTGTACTAAAATATTGGATTTGGTCATTTTGGAGCGAAATTGGGCATTTTGGCTCATTTATCCCCTGTTTTTGACCATTTTATGGCCTTTTTCGGTGATTTTTGTGAGTTTTTTCACTGGGCAGTTTACGTTTTTTAAGGGGTATTTAAGCAGGGTTGGGGCGAAATTGTTTGGTCGCACTGTGGTAGCGGACGGCGGCGCGGCTAGTGGTTCAGGTCCTGCCGCTCCGATTCATGTGGCCATTTTTGCTTCCGGGGCGGGTTCTAATGCGCGTAAAATCATCGAATACTTTGAGGTTGGTGGCGCAGATTTAAACGCGCAAGGTGGCGGGGCAAACGCTGGTTCAAACACGCGCATTAAGGTTTCATTGATTGTATGTAATGTGCCTGGTGCCGGTGTATTAGAAATTGCCAAAGAAAAAGGCATCCCTACTTTGCTAATTAATAAGGAAGAATTTGCACGAACAGGATATGTTGAAAGTTTACGCAATGCTGATATTCATTTTATCGTGTTGGCAGGATTTTTATGGAAAGTGCCAGCGGTTTTGGTGAATGCTTACCCGCGGAGCATTATAAATATTCATCCAGCGTTGTTACCAAAATATGGTGGCAGAGGAATGTACGGTGCGCGCGTTCATGAAGCAGTGATTGCTGCCGGCGAAAAGGAATCTGGTATTACCATACATTGGGTGAATGAACAGTATGATGAAGGTGCTATTATTTTTCAAGCTACCTGCTTAGTTGAATCAGGCGATACGCCTGCGATGCTCGCAAATAAAATTCATGCATTAGAACATGCACACTTTGCACCAACGATTGAAAAGTTGTTGAAGTAATTATTCAGGTGTGTAATGAAATTTTAAAGAATAAATTACAATAATATTATTAGATACAGCATAGATAATTCTATGTTCGTGGTTTATTCTTCTACTCCAAAAACCAGATAGTTCATACTTTAAAGCTTCTGGTTTTCCTATTCCCGAGTATGGGCTACTAAGTATATTTTCTAATAAAATATTTATTCTTTTGATTATCTTAACTTGATTGTTAAGTTTCCAATATATTAAATCAGCTTTAGCATTATCAGTAAGCTCTATTTCCAGAGATTTTTTAATTTTACTTTGGTTGTTTTTCCTGCTTTACCTTGTTGTATACTTTCTAAAAGGTGATCTTTATTCTTCTTGCTTGACAATAAATACAATGTTTCTTCAATCGAATTAAATGCTTCCTGAGATAACACGACAATATTCCCTTTCCCTTTTGGTCGCTTCACTATAATTTGGTTGCGATTATTTTTACAAACATGCTCAAGTTCAGATGCTAGATTACTTCTAAACTCTGTTACAGATAGCACTTTAGTCATAATATATTTTTGTACAAAATTACGTACATTTTTATAAATCTCCATTAAAAGATTTGAACTTCAAATAACAGCAATTTATCAATCCAAAATTCACGTATTTATACGCACAATAAAGCCTGCTCAATAGGCAGGCTTTATAAAAAGAGATGACAATATTATTCTTTACCGAATTCAATTCCCTTTAGCCAATTTAATAAAATCAATGCTTGTTCTTTGGTGTTGTTGGCAACAATGCTACCGCTGGGATTGGAGATAGAAACGAAGGTTCCTAAAATTCCTTTTTCAAATTTAAATAAACTGTAGGTTGGTTTTTCTATGTACACACTTGCTTTTGCATCTGATAAACTTTCAATTGTTTTTTCTAAACCCGTGGTGAATTCAGCAAGTTCTATTTTATTTTTTAAAACAACCGAGTCTAATTGTTCTTTATAGATAACAGTTTCGTTCTTGTAGGTAATGAGTAATTCAAAATTATTAGTAGATACAACTTTATTGTAACTATACACAAGCTTCCCGTTGGCGCCTTGTTTAATAGGGCTTTTTTGCGCGCTGGCTTGAATAGAGAATATAAAAGCAAGTAATGCTAGAAAATATTTGGGGGAGCATGTCATAAAAAAAATTATGACGCAAAACTAAAGTAATACCCTATTGGAAAATCAAAAATAGTATAGGCAAAAACATATATTTTTTTTAAATATAAAATAATGTTTATAAGAAATAGTTAGTATGGCAAATTTGAAATACTATCCAGGCATGCGAGAAATGTATTTCTCAATTTCTTTAATTTGATCCACTACTTGTTTAGTAGTAGGCTTACAAGCTTTGGCTTTACGGAAATAATCTTTCGCTGCGCGGAACTCGCGCTTATTCATAAAAATTTGGCACATGCTTAAAAAAGCAACGGCTTCCGATTCTTTATCTGGGATACCCGCTCTAATGGCTGCGCGGATATATGCTTCCCCTTGTTTGATGTCACCTTTTTGCATGGACATCATACCCAATTGCAATTTATTCGCACCTTCTGCTTCCGGCATGGCCGAACCAAGTTCGTTGCTCTTTTTCAAATGCTTTTCAGCAGCATCAAAGTCTTGTTTCACCATGGCAATATTACCCTTGATGGTATAGTAAGTACTGCGGACAGGCTTATATAATAACTGCGGCCACCACACGGTAGACAAGATTTTTTCTACTGCGTCCATATCCCCTGCTTCCATCGGCGCTTGCACTAAACGCAATGGGCCTATAAAAAAATGGCTTAAAATGCCTATTAATCCTGCAAAATATAGAGGGAAAACAGGCCAAAAACCGCTCGTTCCCGATAATTCAAGGCCTAAGCCTAGCGCTATTGCTAATAAACTTAACCAAAAACGGAATTTGATAATAATATTGTAAAAGCCCATATGTGTGTAATTGAGGGTCAAAGATACCAAAATATAGCGTCACTTATAATAGAAGTGACTATTTTTGCCGTCCTAAATATGACCAGGCCTAGTGCTGGCTCAAACGGGGGTCCCGTAGTTCAATGGATAGAATAGGTGTTTCCTAAACACTAGATCCAAGTTCGATTCTTGGCGAGACCACGCTAAGCCTCAACACATCATGTTGGGGCTTTTTTATTTACACCCGTTCACAGAGGGCGGTAAATTCGGGGTTGGTCCAGTAGCCTTTGAATAGATAATTACAATCCAGGAGCTCGGTGATGGGGGTTCGGGTTTTGAATGATATTTCACAAAGGGTCTCGATTGTAAAATTATGATCACCACTAAGCCATCTTGAAATTGTGGCAGGATCTTTTTTCATTAGGGCGGCGAAAGATAATTTTGTTAACCGATTATCATTTATGTATTCCAGTATGGTTCTAGCCAATGCATTGTTCATTCTGGTTTTAAAAAGTTTTAATTGTTGGGGCGAGGATTTGAAAGATTTTTTAGGGGGCTTGTATCTCATGAAGTGTTTGTATTTAATTGAAGCGCTACTGTTGCTGAAATCATTTTTTGAAGTTGTTCATGAAACAATTGTTCATGAAATAAATTCTGCGATGATGAATATGTAAAATGTTGTTTTTAGGATTTGACTTTTATGTCAATTACTAGAAAATATGAGTCCTGGTATCACTGCGTTTCAGCGGATGCCATTTGACTAATAAATCAAATTCGAAAAAACATTAATTGTGCATTCATTAAAGCAATTTCAGCCGGGATTATTAAGCACGAAAAATCAAAGCGTATTTACTCTGAACAAGCAATAGTAGATGAAAGTAGATAAAAATAGAAAACACAAAATGCGTATTAATACGCTTGAATTAGGGACGAAGCAGGGATATTTAATTCTTCATGAAGCCTTCTAATCATGGAAAGACTCAACTTTCTTTTTCCTGAAAGAATTTCAGATTTTCTAGAGCGATAACCTAACACTTCTGCTAAATCCTTCTCAGACATATTCTTTTGTTCAAGTCTAAATCTAATAGCTTCAATAGGGCTAGGCTTAGGCAATTTATATTCTTTAGATTCAAACTCTTTAATTAAGATAGATAAAACTTCAAGTTCATCCGAACTTTTTGAATTTGGAACAATGTCTTTTTGCATTAATTGATAAACACGCTCTAATGCAATTTCACAGTCTTTTTTAGTTTTAATTGGCTTTAACATACTTAATAGTTTTAACATCCATTTGATCATAGGTTTTATGAGATCCAAACCAAACCACAAAAACGATTCCTAACCGATATTCAATATCAACAACAAGTCTAAATTTATTTCCATGGATATTAAATACTACCCTCTTGGTATTTATTATGGATGCACTTGCGTGATTTTCTTTTAGTTCATTAGGGCTTAACCAATTTGCTAATTCCACTTCCTCATTCCAAGCCAGTAAAGATTGTTTAGCATCAGGAAAAGCTTTATATCCGTTTTTTATGGTTCGAATAGCTATAATTCTCATTATTATTACAAATATAGTAAATGTTACCAAATTGGTAACATTTTTTAATTCTAGAATTTTCTACCATGCAATTAAATAATAAATTGGTAGCGATTTGATAGTATTAATACGCTCCGCATCCCGAATAGTGGGTTTAAATAAATGCAGGTATGAGAGAGGCAAACGCCTACTTCCCCTTAAACTTTTGCTTTAGTATTAGCGGGATAAACAGCGGGGCTTCTATGAAGTAGCGGCGGAATAAACGCTTGGGCTCTTGGATAAATCTATACAACCATTCTAATCCTGCGGCATGCATCCACTTAGGGGCTCGCTTAGCTAGGCCGGCCATGACTTCAAAGGCGCCGCCAATACCTATCTGAATACTTGCGTTTACGCGATGTAGGTTTTCTGCAATCCATATATCCTGCTTGGGTGCGGTTAGGCTAACGAGTAATACGTCGGGGGAAACGGCATTTATTGCATCTATCATCTTTATATTCTCTTCCTCCGAAAACACTTTCATAAATGGAGGCACATACACACCCACCACTTTGCAATTGGGATACTGTGCACGGATCGTTTGCTTCAACTGCTCCCCCACACCAGGCGACGCGCCTAATAAGAAAATACTAAAATCATGCTTCGCGCAATGCGCAACCAAATTAGGTAATAAATCTAGCCCCGTAATGCGCTCTACAATAGGTGTATTTAAAAAACCAGCAGCCCATTTTATTGGCGTGCCATCACATAAAACATATTCCGAAGCATTGTAAATAGACAATACCTGCGGATCCTTTATAGCAGCCAACACAGAATTCACGGGGGTAATACAAACCTGCGTCTTTTGCTTTTGCCCAATACGCTCAGTGAATGATTCCAATAAATGTTCATTGGTAATATTGCTTATTGGTACCCCTAATATGTTCACTTTAGAATGCATAAGCAAATATACTAAATAAGATTAGTTGTCCTCCCTCCAGCGCTTCACATCATACTGTATGGAGTTTAAAGCATGTCCGTTGTCTATCGCATTTAAAAAACTATTTAATGCTTTGCCCAAAACACTTAAGGTATTGGTAAGCTCGTTTTTACCCAATACACTACTAATGGTTTCTTTCTTGTTGCCAAAATAATAAGTAGGCTCTTTTTTAATAAGCAGCATATCATTTAATAAATGTTGCATGAGCACATTGCCTGCTGCATCTAACGCAATGGCCACTTCGATAAAATAAATAGTGAGCCATCTAAATTTTAATGAAAATATTTGACGCACTAAAGTATATACAAAACCAATGGGTGCTGTAGTGACCAATAAAACAAAGGCAATGCCAAAAAGCAGCAAACTCTTCATAAAATCTAGTGCAAGATTATTTTTCATAAAATTATTTTTTAGCATCTTTTCTAGTTAGAAAATAGAGAGTATTTAATGGTGATTTATGTTTGCGCACAAACACCTAGAATCCTTTCTAGTAAAGCATCGTATACGATTTATTAAATATAAAAATATAATTTGATACTGTGCTTTTTAATTCTACATTCAGATTATAAAATTAAAAATTATGAAAAATAAAGCACTACTAGTAGGTATTAATCAATACCCCAATCCAAGCAATGAACTAAGAGGTTGTGTAAATGATGTTTTAGACATGGAGCATTATATAGCGGAGACGCATAAAGTATATGCCAAAGAAAATATCAAGAAGCTCACCGATCAACAGGCCACTAAACAAGCTATTGTACAACAAATAAAATGGTTACTAGCCGAGGCCAGTGCTGGAGACTCTTTACTGTTTCATTATAGTGGTCATGGCGCACAAGTACCCACGCAAAACAGGTTACTAGAAAAAGATGGATTGGATGAAATTATCTGTCCCTATGATTTTGATGGTAGCCCTGCCACAACTTTAAGGGATAAGGAATTTGCAGCGCTGTTTGCTACTATTCCCAAGGACGTGCACTTTGTATGGATATCGGATAGCTGCCATGCCGAGGACTTGAGCAGGGAGCCTTTGATGTGCAATGCGGCTAATGAGATGAGGTATCGATACTTTCATGGGTTAAACCCAGCCATGAGCAGGGCTAACAATAGTCAGATTACAACCGGCCTCGCCCCTATTGCACAACCCTTAAACGGTGCTTTACTAAGCGCCTGCGCTTCCCATGAACTAAGTGCGGATGCCATTATTAATAACCGATTTAATGGTGCGTTTACGTATTACTTAATACAGAACCTAAAATTATACGGGGCCGATAAAAGCATGCAGGAAATAGTTGGCTATGTAAATGTAGACCTTAACAAAAACGGCTACGATCAAAACCCTCAAACGGAGGGTTTACTGGAGCAAAAAACTTTCTTTCTTTAACCCAAAACTAAAAATATGAATACGATATTTAACCAATTGTCAAAACACCTATTAGTAGTTCTTTTAACTGTTGTTGTGGCGTCTGCGCAAGCGCAGCCGCCAACCCCCTCTAATCCTCTTCCTCCTCAAGGCCTCCTCTCCCGCCTCATAGAAATTAAATACAGTAGCGAACTGTATGTAGAAACCAAATTAAAATCAGAAACCTTAACGGCAGCACAAAAGGATACCGCCCTCGCAACTTATAATACCCTACGTTGGAAGGTAGACGGTTTTGTGTATCAACTAAGTAGTGAAATGATTGCTAGAAATAGTCCAAGGGCCTGGCGCAAACTAAATGAATGGTGTTTGCAGGGGAAGGACGATGCACAGCAATTGAAAAAATTACAAAACTTACAAGACTTTAATGAGATTGAAAACTTTTATGCGACTAAGATAAAGCCCTTTGTGATCCTCGTCACCAAAACCCTAAACCTCACTACCAATGTATTTTATTTATTAAAAGACTCTTACACCATTATTAAAGGGATGAGTGATTTAAAAACACAAAAGACCATGGCACTCATTGAACTTATGGATCATACCAGATTAATGAGTGTTGGGGAGTTGAGGAAGGGGGTGAAATAAAAAACCCACCGGGGGGTGGGTAAGGTAATAAAGTTTTAAGAAGTACTAAATTGCGCACAACTTAAATAGTTTTAAATAAATATTAGGCTGTTATTTTAAGGCGCATTTTAGAAGAAAAAACAACTTAGTGACTGTTTAGCGTGTTCTATGATGATTGAGAAATAATGGGTTTAGTGTGGACCA
>CANJPH010000018.1 GCA_947476145.1 Bacteroidota bacterium
AAATTTTAGCGAAACATAATATTGCCTTCCCTAAAAAGTTGGCAACTATTGACCGTTTACCTGAAGGGGGTGTTTATCAATGGAAGCGAAGAGGGGAAGCGCATTTATTTAATCCGCAAACCATTCATGCATTACAACATGCAACCAGTACAGGCGACTATGCTAGTTTTAAAAAATATTCAAAATTGGTAAATGATCAAGGAGATAAAGCATGTACTTTAAGAAGTTTATTTGATTTCAAACCAACACGCCCATCCATTTCTATAAACGAAGTAGAACCCGCTTCGGCAATTTATAAACGCTTTGCAACAGGCGCCATGTCCTTTGGATCCATCTCCTGGGAAGCACACACTACCCTAGCCATCGCTATGAACCGCTTAGGTGGAAAATCTAATACTGGAGAAGGCGGTGAAGATCCTATTCGTTATGAAAAAATGGAAAATGGGGATTCCATGCGTAGTGCGATCAAACAAGTGGCAAGTGCACGTTTTGGCGTGACCAGTGAATATTTAACGGAGGCGGATGAGATCCAAATAAAAATGGCACAGGGCGCAAAACCAGGAGAAGGCGGACAATTGCCAGGGGAAAAAGTAGATGATTGGATTGGAAGAACAAGGCATGCTACGCCAGGGGTAGGATTAATTTCCCCTCCACCACACCACGATATTTATTCTATTGAAGATTTATCTCAATTAATTTTTGATTTAAAAAATGCAAACCGTGCTGCAAGAATTAATGTAAAGTTAGTTTCTAAAGCAGGTGTTGGAACTATTGCTGCAGGCGTCACCAAAGCAAAAGCAGACGTAGTATTAATAGCAGGTTTTGATGGCGGAACCGGCGCTTCTCCATTAAGTTCTATAAAACATACGGGTTTACCATGGGAATTAGGATTGGCGGAAACACATCAAACCTTGGTGAAAAATAAATTAAGATCTCGCGTGGTGGTACAAGCCGATGGCCAAATGAAAACAGGCCGTGACATTGCGATTGCGGCATTATTAGGTGCGGAAGAATGGGGCGTGGCAACTGCTGCATTGGTTGTAGAAGGTTGTATTTTGATGCGCAAATGTCATATGAACACTTGTCCAGTGGGTGTGGCTACGCAGGATCCTGAATTACGCAAACGTTTTAAAGGAAATCCGGATCATGTAGTGAAATTTTTTGAATTTATTACAGAAGAATTGCGCGAAATTATGGCGGAATTAGGATTTAAAACAGTGAATGAAATGATTGGTCAAGCCGATGCATTAAGAATGCGCGACAATATCAATCATTGGAAATATAAAAATTTAGATTTAAGTGCCGTGTTGTATAAAGAACCGGCAGATGCAAGTGTTGGATTGTATCAAACGGAAACACAGGATCAAGGATTATCCGAAGTATTGGATTGGAAATTATTGGCAGCAGCGCAACCCGCTATTTTGAAAAAAGAAAAAGTGAGTGCAGCATTTGAGATTAAAAATACCAATCGTACAGTTGGCACCATCCTGTCCAATGAAATTTCCAAAGTGTATAAAGGAGCTGGTTTACCGGAGGATACGATCCACTTTAAATTTACAGGTACGGCAGGACAAAGTTTTGGTGCTTTTAATACAGCTGGTGTTACTTTGGAATTAGAAGGTGACGCCAACGACTATTTTGGAAAGGGTTTAAGTGGAGCACAATTAATTGTATATCCTGATAAAAAAGCAAGCTTCGTTCCCGAAGAAAATATCATCATTGGTAACGTTGCATTTTATGGAGCAACCAGTGGCAGTTCCTTTATTAGAGGCAAAGCTGGAGAACGTTTTGCAGTAAGAAATTCAGGTGCATTACTAGTGGTAGAAGGTGTTGGAGACCATGGCTGTGAATACATGACAGGTGGATTAGCTGTGATCCTTGGACCTACTGGCCGAAATTTTGCGGCTGGTATGAGTGGCGGTATTGCTTATGTATACAATGTTCAAAATGATTTCGACCCTTTATGTAATAAGGAAATGGTAGATCTGGATCCTGTGGGTGCCGAAGATATTCCTGAATTACAAAAAATGATTCAAGCGCATTACGATAAAACAGGAAGTACGGTTGCTAAATTTATTTTAAGCGACTTAGAAAATCAATTAAATCATTTTATTAAAGTATTCCCGCGTGACTACAAGAAAGTTTTACAATCCAGTAAAGCATCTGTAAGCGCAGGAAAATAAAGTTAAGCTATGGGAAAGCCAACAGGATTTAAAGAATTTACAAGAGAACTTCCTAGTAAATTGCCGGTAGAAGAGAGAAAGCAAAACTATAATGAGTTTATTTCTTTAATGCCAGAACAAAAACTAAATGACCAATCGGCGCGTTGTATGAACTGCGGTGTTCCTTTTTGTCATAGCGGATGTCCTTTGGGTAATATCATTCCAGAGTTTAATGATGCAGTTTATCATAAGGAGTGGAAGGAAGCTTATGAAATTTTAATTTCTACCAATAATTTTCCAGAATTTACTGGACGCATTTGTCCAGCACCTTGTGAGAGTGCTTGTGTGCTAGGTATTAACCAACCAGCCGTAACCATTGAAGAAATTGAAAAACATATTATTGAAATTGCATTTGAAAAAGGATTTGTAAAACCTCGTAAACCTTTTATGCGAAGCGGCTTTAAAATAGCTGTAATAGGATCAGGTCCTTCGGGATTAGCGGCTGCTGCGCAATTAAATTATGCGGGTCATGAAGTCACTGTATTTGAAAGAGATTCAAAGCCCGGTGGATTATTACGTTTTGGTATCCCTGATTTTAAATTAGAAAAAACAGTTGTTGAACGTAGAATAAGTGTATTAGAAGAAGAAGGTATTGTGTTTAAATGCAATGCCAATGTGGGCGTGAATGTACGTGTAAATGATATTATGCGCGACTATCATGCAGTAGTATTAGCAGGTGGATCCACTATTCCAAGAGATCTTTCAATACCTGGTCGTGATTTAAATGGCGTGCATTATGCCATGGATTTTTTAAAACAACAAAACAAAAGAGTAAGCAAGCTTCCAATTGAAGAAGCCGAGCTATTGGCGACAGGAAAAAACATAGTCGTGATTGGTGGTGGAGATACGGGTAGTGATTGTGTAGGAACTTCTAACCGACAAAGTGCAAAATCGGTAACACAATTTGAGTTGTTGCCCAAGCCTCCTGAAGAAAGAGCCGCTTATATGCCATGGCCAACCTACCCTATGCTGTTGAAAACAACTACTTCTCATGAGGAAGGTGTATCCAGGGTTTGGGAAGTGGCAACCAAAGCATTTATTGGTGATGAAAAAGGCAACTTAAAAGCATTACAAATTGTTGACTTAGAATGGACGAGTACAGCCGACGGTCGTCCTGCTAAATTCACTGAGAAAGAAGGAAGCCTTCGTGAAATACCTTGTGAGTTAGCCTTACTAGCCATGGGATTCTTACATCCTGAACCCACGGGCATACTGGATGAACTAGGTGTTGAATTAGATGAGAGAGGAAATGTAAAAGCGACTGAAACCGCTTTCACTACTAATATTAATAAAGTATTTACTGCGGGAGATATGCGCCGTGGTCAATCCCTAGTTGTTTGGGCAATTAGCGAGGGAAGAGAATGCGCACGTAGAGTAGATATATTCTTAACGGGTTCTACCTTATTAGAATCCAAAGATGCAAGCTTATTAGCAGCAAGTATTCATGATTAAGCAAAAGATATACTAAAATACATATTAGCAATTATCATATGTTTTAAAATCATTGCATTTTGATCAAAAAATAGGAATTTATTTCAAAAATCATATTTTTTTCCACATTTTATTATTTTTCCAAAATTTCGCAGCATCCTAAATTGATGTTAAATTATTGATAAGCAATGATTTATAGTTTTTTTATATATTATTACATTTATTTATAATTTATAGTATTTGCTATCATTAATGTATTTTTTATATACATTTGTATTACAGACTATATATATAACTATTTATAATATAAATTAACCCCCCAAATTACCGCTAATGAAAAATCAAGCCGTACAAAAGTACACTCCCTTCATTCTATTATTAGTGCTATCTATCGCAGCACTCTTTATTCCACAATTACCTAGCTATATGGGAAATGCAGACACCTACAGTCCAGCTGATATTGCTTGGATTTTAGTGGCAACTGCCTTGGTATTTATAATGACTCCAGGTTTAGCCTTTTTCTACGGAGGCATGGTACATCGCAAAAACATTATCTCTACAATGATCAAGAGTATTGTTTCAGCTGGTATCGTAACCGTTATTTGGATCACTTATGGTTATAGTCTTAGTTTTGGCGAATCCATTCATGGCATTATAGGAAACCCTTCTACACACTTATTTTTTAAAGGGGTTGCGAATGGAGCACCGGCATTACAAGGTGGCACTGCAATGACTATTCCTTTATTGTTATTTGCAATGTTTCAATTAATGTTTGCTATTATTACTCCAGGCCTTGTGGTAGGCGCTGTTGCAGAAAGAATAAAATTTACTTCTTACATTTTATTCATTGTATTATTTATTACACTCGTATATGCACCCTTAGCACACTGGTCCTGGCATCCCAATGGATTTTTACTAAAGATGGGTGCCTTAGATTTTGCAGGTGGAACCGTTGTACATATTAGTGCAGGGTGCGCAGCTTTGGCAGGTGCGCTCGTACTAAAATCAAGACGTTCAAAATTGGAGCAACAAGAAATTCCACCAGCAAATATTCCATATGTATTAATTGGCACAGGATTACTTTGGTTTGGATGGTTTGGATTTAATGCAGGTTCTGCATTAGGCGCCAATTCGCTAGCCGTGAATGCATTTGCAACAACGAATACTGCAGCCGCTGCAGCCGGCTTGGCTTGGATGTTTTTTGATGTAATGCGCGGGAAAAAACCATCCGTATTAGGATTCTGCATTGGAGCAGTAGTAGGATTGGTTGCGATTACACCAGCAGCAGGTTTTGTTGGTATACCTCAAAGTATATTCATTGGTGTCATTGGCGCCGTCATATCAAACGGTTTAAGTCATAGTTTAAAATTATCGAGAGTAGATGATACCTTAGACGTATTCCCATGTCATGGTATTGGTGGTATGGTAGGTATGTTATTAACTGGCGTATTTGCATCTAAAGGGGTGAACCCGGCAGGCAATGACGGTTTGTTTTATGGCAACCCTACCTTCTTTTTAACTCAATTAAAAGCCATGTTAATTGTGGTGGGTTATAGCTTTTCTGTTTCTTTCCTCATCTTTAAATTCATCGCATTATTATTACCATTGCGTGTATCTGAAGAAGAAGAAGAATTAGGATTAGACGCTACACAACATGACGAAAAATACGGCAGAAATCCCCAAAAAGCATAATATAGATTTTGGATCTAGTATTATAAGCAAGCAATCGTACGGCCCGAATTTCTATTCGGGCCTTTTTTATTATATTAGTGCTTAGATGAAGCCCATAAAAAAACTATTACAACTCATTTATTGCATTTACGCCCTCCTTGTTTTTGCATTGCTTACCATTTTTTCTGCCATTGCCTTAATACTAATCATCCCCTTTGGGAAACCCAAACTAAGCAAGCGTGTTTATAAAGTATGCAGATATTGGGCGCAAACATGGTACCTATTTATTGGGGTTTGGCATAAAGAAATATACGAGGCTGCGCACGATTTTAAAAAACCACATATTTTTATAGCCAACCACAATTCCTATATGGACATTCCTCCTATTGTCCAATTAAACCATCAACCTATTAGGCCACTCGGTAAATTTGAGTCTTCTAAAATACCCATTTTTGGATGGGTGTACCGTGCCGCAGTTATTTTGGTAGACAGAAGCAGCCCTGAAAAAAGAGCGAAAAGTTTAAGAAATTTAAAAGCTGCTTTACATAAACGAACTTCAATTTTTATTTTCCCAGAAGGTACATTTAGCATGACCAGTCAACAGCCACTAAAATCCTTTTATAATGGTGCTTTTAAACTAGCCATTGAAATGCAAATACCTATACAGCCTATTTTAATGATTGATGCTGTGGATAGAATGCATTTTGAAAGTGTATTTACCCTTACTCCAGGCCCCAATAGGGTGGTTTATTTAAAGACCGTGGAAGTGTCAGCTTATACCTTAGAGGATATTGAGCAATTAAAAACAGAAGTTTATCAAATGATGGATGAAGGCTTAAGAAGATATAGAAATTACCCCTCCCAGTAAGGCTTTACCAACAAATAACTAATCAAAATAGTGTCAAATGCATAGCGTATTTTTGCAAACATTATTATGTACGCTGAAATAATCATACCATTAGCCCTTCCCAAAAATTACACCTGGGAAATTCCAAGCACATTATTAGACCAAATAATGATTGGCATGCGCGTTGAAGTGATGCTAGGAAATAATAAACGGTATGCAGGCATTATCAAAAAAATATTTTCAGAGAAACCAGCTGCCTTTCATCCCAAGCCAATTTTATCAGTGTTAGACGATGCCCCTATTGTTTATCCCGAACAATTAGCCCTATGGGAATGGATGGCACAATATTATATGTGCACCGAAGGGGAAGTTATGCAAGCAGCGGTTCCAAGTCATCTTAAAATATCAAGTGAATCTGTATTTATATATAATGAGGATCAAATTATCGATAGTCATCAATTAAGTGATCCTGAATATATTATTAGTGAGGCATTGCAAATAAAAAAAGAATTGAGCCTCGTGGAGGTTCAAAAATTATTAGATAAAAAATCGGTATACCCCATTGTCAACAAACTTATCCAAAAAGGAATTTGCTTCATTCAAGAAAATATGAATGACAAATACAAGATAAAAGAGGAAACCTATATTCAGCTTGCTCCAGTGTATAAAGCAGAAGTTCAAATGGAGCAATTACTTAACGAATGGACAAGAGCGCCCAAGCAACTTGCACTTTTACTCTCTTTTTTACATTTTCAAAAAACAGAAGGAGAAGTAAGCCAAAAATCAATATTAGAAAAATCGGGTGCCTCCCATGCACAATTAAAGGCTTTGATAGACAAAGGGATTTTAATTGCCGAAAAAAGAAAAATTGACCGGTTAAAAAACGAGGGGGGTATTGGCAATCAAACCCTGCATGAATTATCCAAGCAACAACAAGTAGCTTTAGATTCCATTAAATCGCAACTGGAAAAACACCCTGTACATTTATTACACGGCATTACGGGGAGTGGTAAAACACAAATATATGTAGCACTTATTAACGAGCTGGTTAAAAAAGGACAGCAAGCATTGTATATGTTGCCCGAAATTGCATTAACTGCTCAAATGATTAGACGCTTAAAACTATATTTTGGAAATAGTATTGCTATTTATCATTCAAAATTCAATCCTAATGAGCGGGTAGAAATATGGAACAAGGTAAAAACTGGAGAAATAAAAATAGTACTAGGTGCGAGATCGGCCTTATTCCTTCCTTATCAAAACTTATCCTTAATTATTATCGACGAAGAGCATGATGGCTCTTATAAACAACAAGATCCTGCACCTCGTTACCAAGCAAGAGATACCGCTATCTATTATGCGAATAAATTGAACGCAAAAGTAATACTTGGTTCTGCCACGCCTTCGGTGGAAAGCTTTTACAATGCAGAAAATGAAAAATATGGCTATACGCATTTGACAGAACGTTTTAATCAAGGGGCGCTTCCTACTATTCAAATTATAGATACCAAAAAACAGCCAACTGGGACAGCAATTTTAACACCCCTCCTATTGGCCGAGATTAAAAATACGATAGCACTTCAAAAGCAGGTGATCCTATTTCAAAATAGACGTGGCTATGCCGCTTATTTAATATGTGAAACCTGTGGATGGATTCCTCATTGCACACATTGTGATGTAACGCTTACTTATCATAAACAAAAGAATTTGCTTTCTTGTCATTATTGCGGTGCCAGTTATCCAATTTTAACCGCTTGCCAAGCTTGTGGTAAACAACATTTTAGGCAGAAGAGTTTTGGTACAGAACAAATTGAAGAAAAATTAAACCAAGCCTTACCCGGGGTCATAGTAGCAAGAATGGATTTTGATAACGTGAAAGGGAAAAACGAGCATGATCAATTAATTCAACAATTTGAACAAAGACAAATTGATATTTTGGTGGGTACTCAAATGGTGGTGAAGGGATTGGATTTTGAAAACGTAGACTTGGTGGGTATTGTGGATGCAGACAGCTTACTTAACTTTAATCAGTACCGTGTAAACGAAAGAGCCTTTCAAATGATGGAACAAGTAAGTGGACGCGCAGGCCGAAAAAATAGTAATGGGAAAGTATTGATTCAAGTTAGTCAAGTGCAGCACCCAATTGTACAGTTGGTTCAGCAACATGATTATCTTGGATTTTATAAATTTGAAATTCAAAATAGAAAGCAATTTGCCTATCCTCCATTTAGCAGATTACTGAGCATTTTATTTAAACATAAGGATAATGCGATTGCCGAAGAAGCTGCAAATCATTTCTTACACTCCCTCACACCCGAAATACAAAGAACGGTGCTAGGTCCAGCCCAACCACTTGTCAATAGGGTTCGAAATAAATATATTTGGGAGCTCTGTGTAAAAATAGCAACCCAAGCAGGGCAACTACAAATTGCCAAAAAGCAACTTGTAAATTATTTTCAATTAATTCAAGCACATCCAAGATATAAAACTGTTCAAATTATTATTGATGTTGACCCAAATTAGCCTTGCATTCCTATTATTCAAATTGTAATATGACCCCTGATTTAAATATATCTTTAAAACCTTTTCATTTTTTCGCGAGCGAAGAAAAGTCAAAATTTTTCACTCGAATACAAAATGAAAATCAAGTGGAGGAAGCTGTCCACTGGTGTCATGAAAATAACTACCCCTTTCTTATTTTAGGTGCTGGCTCCAATGTACTCTTTACTCAAAATTTTACAGGCTTAGTCGCAAAGATGGAAGTGATGGGTATTAAAAAAATAAATGAAACCTCAAGCGAAGTTACCCTTGAAGTGGGGGCTGGCGAAAATTGGCACCATTTTGTAAGCTACTGCGTTCAGAAAGGTTGGGGCGGACTTGAAAACCTAAGCCTTATACCAGGTACTGTTGGTGCTAGCCCTATTCAAAATATTGGCGCATATGGAGCAGAAATACAAGATTGTATTGAGCAGGTTAAGGCTTATGATACATTAACGCAACAATGGATAAACTTGTCCAATAAGGAATGTGGTTTTGGATATAGAACCAGTGTATTTAAAATACACCCCAACAGGTATATTATTACCCATGTAGAATATATACTGCAAAAGCAGCCTATATTAAAAACAGATTACGGAGCCATTAGAGAAGTACTACATGATAAAGGAATAAAAAATCCAAGCTTAGAAAATATAGCAGCCGCCGTAACACAAATTAGAACGCTTAAATTTCCAGATCCAAAAATATTTGGAAATGCAGGTAGCTTTTTTAAAAATCCAGTACTGACCAAAGAAAAATATACTGAGTTAGAAAAATCTTTCCCCCATATCATTGCACATCCTATTTCTGACAATGAATTTAAATTAGCTGCTGGTTGGCTTATTGAATCCTGTGGATGGAAAGGAATTAGAAAAGAAAATGTAGGCTGTTACGAAAAACAGGCTTTGGTCATTGTGAGCTATGGAATAGAATCGGGCAAAGAAGTGTATGACTTTTCAGCGGAGATCATTCATGACGTTCAAAATAAATTTGGGATTACTTTGGACAGAGAAGTGAACGTTTACTAAAGCTCAAATAAATAAGGGCCTCGTATGAGGCCCTTATTTATGAATATCACTTATTGCGCTTGAATTTTAATACTTAGCATTCATATCTGTTCTTCTGTTATTAGCTCTACCTTTTGAAGTCTTATTGGTATCAATTGGATTGGTATCTGCAAGACCCGTTTTTAATAACCTTTCCGCTGGGATCCCTTTTTTAACTAAATAGGTGTATACCACTTTTGCTCTTTTTTCAGACAAAGGCTGATTGATTCTTTTTGACCCAGTATTGTCTGTATTACCCACAATTTCTAAATTAATATTTGGATATTTATTTAAAGCAGCGACTACGGCATCTAATTTCACCAAGGTTTTACTAGTTAAGGACACTTTACCAGTTTGAAATTTAAAATCTTTTGCAATTTCGTTTAACAAAGGCTGAATATCTTCACAACCTTTATTCGCAGCAATCCCTGCTTCGGTTGGACATCTATCTTCCTCATCATTCACGCCATCTTTGTCGGTATCTGGAATGGGACAGCCACCATATCTAGTTAATCCAGAAACTGCTGGGCATTTATCTTGTTCATCATTCACACCATCTTTGTCGGTATCAGGAATGGGACAGCCATTATATTTAGCCGTACCTGCTTGATTTGGACATTTATCTTGCTCATCATTTACGCCGTCATTATCGGTGTCTGGAATGGGGCATCCATTATATTTAACAGTACCCACTTGAGTAGGGCATTTATCCATACTGTCTACAACACCATCATTATCTCCATCCACTATGATAGGTGCAGGAGGCAATAAAACGGGTTTTCTGTCCTTCCCCTTTAAAGGCAAGGAGTAGCTTATTGAATAACTATTGTGCTTTTTAGTTAAATAAGAAGTTTCTGCGTTATGTGTTGCTTGAATAAAAATATAAGAACCATAGTTTGCTTTTATTTGTAGACCAGCGCCCACAGGTGCATAAGCCGAATAATAAACAAGACGGTCAATCCCCACCCCTATTCCTGCAGTAACATAAGGGACAATTGGATGCTCGTCTGTTAAAAACTTATAATTTAAATTAAAATCAAGTGAAACATAATCCTTAGCTAAAAGCGCCTTTGGCACTTTTAAAGAAGTATAATATGGATACTTAAAAGAAGATAATTCAACATTAGCCACAAAGTCAAGTTTTTTATTCCATCCTTGGATATACTGAAAACCATAGTTTACAGCTGTTTTTGCTAAACCATCCGTTTGATTGGTTTTTTTAAAATCATACATACCTAATCTCAATGCAATGGAGGCTGGTTTAACGGTTGCCGTATCCTGTGCATTTACTTGAGCCGAAAAAGCCAATGCCAATACGAAGTATATTATTTTTTTCATAGAATATATTTATTTCTTATTATGTAAAATTAGGTTTCTTTTATGTATGATCCACTAAAAGTGTGTTATTACTTTAATAGAATTACCTCCACAACACTATCCATATTTAAAGCTCCGTAAATATGAGGAAATAACTCGTCTAAGTCCGCTGCCAGTTCAAATAAAACGGGTCTACTTACCTTAGCTTTTTCAATTTTTAACTTTACTAAACCTGTTTGACCTTTATAAAAACGATCTAGTACGCCGTCCACCTGTCTCTCGATAGAACAATGTATAAAACCTTCTTTTTCATAACCGGCAGGCTTGTATTCACCCTCTTTTTTTGCTTGCTCCCACTCTAACTGAGTAGTTACATGATATATGTATTCACTTTCCATTTTTTAAAATTTTTATTTCAGAATTCTTGGTATTCTTTGTTCTAATAACATTAAATCTGCAAGCACTATAGCCGTTACCGCTTCCAAGACAACGGGGACTCTTAATGCGATGCATAAATCGTGTCTTCCTTTCACCGAAAACACTTCCTGCTCATTGGTTTCCCAATTCAAAGTAGTTTGATCCTTAGGCGTAGATGAGGTAGGTTTTACAGCAATGCGAAATACTAAATCATTTCCATTGGTATACCCTCCTACTACACCACCGGCGTGGTTGGTCTTTGTTTTTCCTGAAGCATCTTCAATAGGATCATTATGATCCACACCAAACATATTTGCTGCTGCAAATCCAGTACCAAATTCAATGCCTCTGATGGCTGGAATGGAGAATACTGCATGACTTATAAGCGATTCTACTGAATCAAAGAAATGCTCTCCTAATCCAATAGGTAATCCTTTTACTACACACTCCACTATTCCACCCACACTATCTTTTTGATCAATTGCTTTTTGTAAACCTTTTTCCAAATCCTTTTCTCCACCAATACTTACAATATGCGCCGCTACTTCCACTTCTTTTAATAATTTCTTCGCAATCACTCCTGCACCCACTAATGCTGCAGTGAGTCTTCCACTAAAATGTCCGCCACCTCTATAATCTTCAAAGCCTCCAAATTTATGATGCGCTGTAAAATCTGAATGACCTGGACGAGGCACAGCTCTTTGCTTTTCATAATCACTGCTACGTGTATTATTATTTTCAAATAACATGGTAATTGGTGCACCGGTTGTTGTATCATTAAATAAACCTGACTTAAAAATAGGCATATCATCCTCCTGTCTAGGTGTGGTCCCTTTTTGCTTACCCCCTTTACGACGTTCCATATCCACCTCAAAATGGGATTGCAATAATGGTAATCCTGCTGGGCATCCGTCTATCACAATACCAACACAGGCGCCATGCGACTCGCCAAAAATTTGTACTTTAAATAAGGTTCCAAAACTATTCATATGATATTAATATTACAAGTTAAGAAATTTATACGATATCGCATTTAGCCCCTAATTTACCCAAATGCTCAAAGAAGTTAGTATAGGACTTGCTGATGGCTTCAGCACCTGTAATGGTTACAGGGCCACTGGCCTTTAAAGCAGCGACTCCACATGCCATGGCTATTCTATGGTCATGTTGCGAAAACACTGTAGCAGTTTTGATTCCAACGCCTCCATGAATTTTCATGATGTCGCCTTCTAAGTCAATTTGTATACCCAATTTTGCAAACTCGGTTTGTAAGGTTACTCCTCGGTCACTTTCCTTATGTGCTAAACGGCTCACTCCTTTAATTTCAGAAACCCCCATGCAATCAGCAGCCAATGCTACTAAGGGAGGAAATAAATCTGGACAATCAGTTGCATCAAATTCAAATGCCCTTAATGTCCCTCCATCGGTTGCGCCAATTAAAATTCCATCTGCTTCTAATGCTACAGATACATTTGCACTTTGCAATGCTTGCATCACTGCTTTATCGGCTTGTGTAGAATCCATTTGCAATCCTTTTACTTTAATAGGACCTGCAATGGCACCTGCTACTAATAAAAAAGCAGCACCACTCCAATCTCCTTCTACTGTATATTCAATGACTTCTTTTATAGGTTCATGGGGCAGAAAAGAAAATTTTTGATAATTTTCATGTTGCACTTTCCAACCAAATGCATTTAATACGGATAAAGTTAAATCTATATAAGGCTTACTTTTTAAGTCTACTACATTAATGACTGAACCTTGCACTTCACTGGCTGCATAAGCCATTAATAATCCTGTTAAAAATTGTGAGCTTAAAGAACCATCAACGCTAATACTTTCAGGAGCTGTTAATGGACCTTGAATTTGAATGGGTAAAAATCCATTTTGAGATTGAATTTTTACACCTAATGCAGGAAAGATCTCATCAAAAAAATGCATGGGTCTTTTCACTAGGCTACCGCTTCCATGAATCGTAATCGATTCATTACTTAAAGCTGCAATGGGTGTAAACATTCTAATACCTAAACCACTTTCACCACAATTCAATTCGGGACCAATAGGCTTTACTCCTTTAGAATGAATCTTAATGATAGCGCTATTTTTTTCACCATTTTCATCAAGGGCTTTTTGTATTGCTACCTTTGCACCTAATTTCTGGATGACATCTAGCGCAGCTAAATCATCATTGGAATGACCTGGATTGTAAATAGTAGTTTCCCCTACATGCAATAATGCAGCAGCACATGCTCTTTGCATGCTGCTCTTACTTGCAGGCGCAGTCTGTGCTCCGTTTAACTTTCCTGGATATACCGTAACAATCATCTTATGAATACAACTTTATTAGTTTATACAATGTTTTCATGGGTACCGTTTCGTAAACTGCTTTCCCAATTTTATTTAACAACACATATTGCATTCCGGCTTTGGCATTCTTTTTATCTTTTTGCATCACTTCCATTGTTGTATCAATATCAAAATGTATAGTGGTAGGCAAACCATATTTTTGTAAGGTTTCTACCAAAAGCCCTACCCCATTAAAGTCCTGTAATACCTGTGATATTTTTGCAGCATATACCATTCCAATACTAATGGCATGACCATGCAGTAAAGCATGTTCATTTTCAATAGCATGACCTAATGTGTGTCCAAAATTTAATAATTTACGATCCCCTTTTTCAAACTCGTCTTTTTGTACCACTTTCACCTTAATCTGTACATTTTTTTCAATCAATGCAGACAACGCCTTTTTATTTTTTTGATAATAAGTAATGTCATGTGCAGCCAATTCTTTCATCATGGCCGCATCCTTAATAGCAGCATGCTTTATGATTTCAGCAAAGCCATTTTCCCATTGGTGCTTTGGCAAACTTGGTAAAAAATCTAAATCATATAATAAAAATTGAGGCTGTCTAATTAAACCCACCATGTTTTTATACAACCCAACATCAATCCCATTTTTTCCACCAATAGCAGCGTCTACCATCGCTAAAATAGTTGTAGGTACAAAACCCACTGCTACCCCACGCATATAAACGCCGGCAACATAGCCCACCATATCGGTGACAACGCCACCACCAACTCCAATTAATACTGCTTGTCTTGTTGCGCCAAAATTTAATAAGGCTTCAATGATAAAATCAACAGTTGCTTGGTGCTTATGTTCTTCGCCTGCAGGAATTACAATGGTTTTTTTACCCTTGAATTTCTTTTGGTGTAAAGCATATACATTTTCATCTGTAATATAGATAGCTTGGGATTTGTCAACCATTTTATCAATCGCTGCAAATTTGCCATCTAATACAAATGTCACTGTGGCACTTGAAAATTTAACCTTCCAGTTTTTCATTACTATTTTTTATAAATGATCCTGATATGAATACTAGTTATTCATTACTTTATTTTGTTGATTGATACTCTCCATATGCACAGCGTCCATATATTTGGTAACAAAATCATCGCTTAGCCCTAATTTATTTCCTTTAGAAACAGCACGTTCTAAGATTTCGTTCCAACGATTGGTTTGCAAAATGGTGATGTCATTATTTTTCTTGTACTCACCAATTTTTTGAGCCACTTTCATACGTGTAGATAATACTTGTAACAACTCGTCATCTAATTGATTAATTTGTTGACGCATGGCTTCCAGTGCACTTTGAAAGTCTTGATTTTGAATAGCCTCTTTTCTCCAATGCATACTATCCAACATGGATTTCAATACCTCAGGTGTGATTTGTTGCTTCGCATCACTCCAAGCATTGTCAGGGTCTATATGTGATTCAATAATTAAACCATCAAAATCTAAGTCAATGGCCTGTTGTGCCACAGATTGTAAAATATCGCGACGACCACAAATATGAGAAGGATCATTAATCATGGGAATACCTGGAAAACGACGTTTCATTTCAATAGCCAAATGCCACATGGGTGCATTGCGAAATTCAGTATTACCATAAGAGCTAAAGCCTCTATGTATTAAACCTAAATCTTCGATACCTGCTTTGGCAATTCGCTCCATACCCCCTACCCATAATTCTAAATCAGGGTTTAATGGATTCTTAATTAAAACAGGCACTTTAACTCCTTTTAAAGCGTCTGCAATTTCTTGTACACTAAAAGGATTCACAGTTGTACGGGCACCTATCCATAAAACATCTACATCAAAATGTAAAGCGTCTTCCACTTGTTTTGCTGTAGCCACTTCCACCGCAACAGGTATGCCAGTTTCTTTTTTTGCTTGTTGTAACCAAGGCAACCCTTTTGTTCCAATCCCTTCAAAACTTCCAGGACGGGTTCTAGGTTTCCAGATACCTGCACGCATAATATCTACTTTACCAGTTGCTGCTAAACCATGAGCAGTAGCCATTACTTGTTCTTCGGTTTCGGCACTACAAGGACCAGAGATAATCAATGGAGCTTTTTTTAATAATGCGCTTACTTTTTGTTGTTGTTCGGTTGAGGTTCCCATTTTAAAAACAATTTTAGTATTATGTGTTTATTTTTTCTTAATTCAAATTAAATAAATGAGCCTTCAATATTTTTACATACCAAAGGCCCATCCATTATTTTAAATTATCCTTCGTTTTTACTAAACCCTTTTGGACCACCACTATCTGCATCATTCATGCGAATACGACGGCCTTTATAACTTTTACCATCCAAGGCACTAATCATTTTCTTTGCAGAACCTGATTCAATTTCTATCCAGCTATTCATATCTCTCATGTCAATTTTACCCAAGACTTCTTTTTTCAAATCGCTCATGTCTAAAACAAACTGTAAGAAACTAGCTTTATAAAAACCATCCTTTGTTCCAAGGTTCACGAATAAACGAGTGGCTCCAGTACTGGCGCGACTTGCTGTGCGGCCACGACCATCACCACGATCGCCTCGGTCTCCACGATCATTTGATCTGTCATTAGATCTATCTCCACCACTTCTGCGATCCGAATATTCGTTACGCCCTCTTTCTCTATTGCGATCCTGCATGCCACCCACATCACGACGGCCTTTTTCAGCAGCACGGATATTTAAGTCAGCAGCATTTTCATAATAGGCCAAGAAACGATTAAATTCCAAAGCAGCTACGCGCTTTAAAATTTCTTCTTTAGTCATATCGGCAAATTTCTCCGCCAACATAGGAACATAAGTTTCATAATCACCATGACTTACGTCGGTTGACATTAATTTATCCATTACATGAAAGAATTGTTTTCTACAAACATCCTTACCACTAGGGATATCTAACTTATGGAAAGTGCTTTTATTGATATTTTCAATTTGGCGTAATCGGTAAGATTCTCTTGCATGTACAATAGATATACAAATACCTTGGCTACCAGCACGGCCTGTACGACCACTACGGTGCGTATACACTTCCACATCATCAGGTAATTCATAGTTAATTACGTGTGTAATTCCTTTTACATCAATCCCACGTGCAGCAACGTCTGTTGCAATTAACAATTGTAAAGTTTTATCTCTAAACTGACCCATGACTCTATCACGTTGTTGTTGTGTTAAGTCACCATGGATTGCATCAATATCATATCCCTCTCGTGTTAAACGTGCAGAAACATCTTGTGCATCCGCTTTCGTTCGGGTAAAGATAATACCATATATACCTGGGTTAAAATCGATGATACGTTTTAATGTTTCATAACGATATTGTGCCGAGGTAACATAATATTGGTGATCGATACTTTTGTTGGTTGCATTTACTTTACCAATAGTCACTTCCACTGGCTCTTTCATGTAACGCTTGCTTACCTTTCTAATTTCAGTAGGCATGGTTGCACTAAATAACCAAATGCTTTCTCTGTTAGGTGTATTTTTTAAGATAAACTCAATGTCTTCTTGGAATCCCATGTTCAACATTTCATCTGCCTCATCTAATACCACATATTCAATTTGCTCAAGGTTAATTGCCTTACGCTCAATCAAGTCAATTAAACGACCTGGTGTTGCTACAATAATTTGCACGCCTCTCTTCAAATCTCTAATTTGCATTCCAATAGAGGTACCACCGTATACTGCTAATACTTGTACGCCAGCAACATGTTTTTTAAACAAGTTAATTTCGTTTACAATTTGCATACACAATTCACGTGTAGGACAAACCACCAATGCTTGAGGATGCTTGTCGGCCGATTTAATTAATTGAATTAAAGGCAACCCAAAAGCTGCTGTTTTACCAGTACCCGTTTGTGCCAATCCAATAAAATCCTTTGTTCCGCTAATTAATACCGGAATAGAACGCTCTTGAATTTCTGTTGCATGTGTATAGCCTAATTCGGTAACTGATTTTACCAATTGCTCATTCACGCCTAATTCCGCAAAAGTCTTTTTTGTCTTTACGGCTTCTATCAATTCATTCTTTGTATCCATCTCTTCTGTTTTCTTCATTTTGTTGTTTTTACTTTTCTTTAATAAGAATCTCTTATTTTAAGATTCTTGTGATCCCATTTGCATTTTCAATCAATTCAGCTAAATATTCAAAGTTTTCTTTTTCCAAACAAGACTTGAATTTTTTCAACTGAGTGATATGCTCATTTAACACGTCTAATACATTTTCTTTGTTTTGCATAAAGATGGGTACCCAGGTGGCTGCATTGGACTTTGCCAAACGCACCGTACTGTCAAAACCACCACTCGCTAACTCGAATATATTATCCGATTCTTTTTCCTTCTCTAACACGGTATTTGCCAGTGCGAAAGAAGAGATATGTGAGATATGACTCACATAAGCCACATGAATGTCATGATTAGTAGCATTCATGGAAACAATATGCATGCCCAATGTTTTATACAAATGCTCTACGGTTAATAGTGCGTCTGTATCCACTTGTTCTCTATTGCATATTACTGTTGCTTTATTTTCAAAAGCATCGCTTTGTGCTGCACTAGGACCACTAAACTCAGTTCCCCACATTGGATGCGTTGGAACGAATCTTCCTTTTTTTGCATGTGCGCTGGCTATCTGCGACATGGCTTCTTTGGTGGATCCTAAATCAAAAACGATTTGTTGGTCAACTAAATCTAAAATCAAAGGCAATAACTTTTCAGCAGTATTCACTGGTGTAGCAATAGCGATCATGTCTGATGATTTTACGGCATCTTCCAATGACCTAATTTCATCTACAATTCCCAATCGCAATGCTTCGGTTTGGTGGTCAAGGTTATTGTCTACTCCAATTACATGGGACACAAAACCTTTCTTCTTCAATGACAATGCCAATGAACCACCCATTAAACCAATACCAATGACTGCTAAACGCATGCTTTTACTCTTTTTATTGCTTCATTAAATTTCTCCATTGAACCGCATAAGCTCACACGGATGTAATTATTACCTGCAGAACCAAAAATACCACCTGGTGTAATAAAGACATTCGCATCATACAACACCTTATCGCTTAATGCATATCCATCTTTATATGTGGCTGGAATTTTAGCCCAAACAAACATCCCTACTTGTTGTTTTGAATACGCACAACCTAATGTGTCTAATAACTCGTACACTTTTTCGCGACGTTCGGTATAAACTTGATTTACTGAATCATACCAAGATTTATCTAAGCTTAATGCTTTTGCCGCTGCTAATTGCACGGGTAAAAACATACCACTATCCATATTGGATTTAAATCTTAATATTTCGTTGACTCTTTCTTCGGCAGCGATCAACATACCTACTCTCCAACCGGCCATATTTTGGCTTTTACTTAAAGAGTTTAATTCAATCACTACTTCTTTTGCTCCTTGTATAGACAACAAACTTTCCGGTTGGTCATTTAAAGTGAAGGCATAAGGATTGTCGTGACAAATTAATATTTGATGCTGCTTACCAAATGCTACTAATTTTTCAAAGAGTGCTTTAGTTGGCATTTGACCTGTAGGCATGTGTGGATAGTTCACCCACATCAGTTTCACTTTCGATAAATCTGTTTTTTCTAAATTTTCAAAGTCAGGTGCCCAATTGTTCTCTGCAGTCAACTCATAGTATAGCGGAGTGCCCCCTGCTAATTTAACTGCACTTGTGTAGGTAGGATAGCCAGGGTTTGGAATTAACACCTGATCTCCTTCATTTAAATAGGTCATACAAATATGCATGATCCCTTCCTTGCTCCCTAGTAATGGAAGCACTTCTGTTGCTGGATTAATATTATCAACATGATAATACTTTTTATACCACTCGGCAATAGCTTCTCTCAAAACTGGAGAGCCCTTATAGGATTGATAACCGTGTGCATTATCCTTTGCTGCTTCTTCATTAAGCGTAGCAAGTACAGATGGATGCGGAGGCAAATCGGGACTTCCAATTCCCAAATTAATTATTTGCTTGCCCACTTTATTGAGTTCATCAATTTCACGCAATTTGGTAGCGAAATAATATTCCCCAATCCCATCCAATCTATATGATAATGTTAGGTTCATAATTAGCCTTTTACAACTTTACCTTTTTTATACAATCCAAAAACTTTAAAACTATTGGTCATGGTTTTCACTGATTCCAATACTTTTTCAATTTGTTTATTTTGTTCAAATTCTAAATCCAAATAAAATCCATACTTAAAAGTACTCCCTGGTATAGGCATACTTTGCAGCTTGCTTAAATTCACGCCCCCCTGTGCGATTTTCGCTAATATTTTGGAAAGAATACCCTTTGAGTGATCTGTTTGAAAGTAGATAGATGCTTTGTTCGCATTTTCGATTTCTACTTTTGCTTTAGCGGGCACCAATATTAAAAAACGGGTAATATTATTTTTTAGTGTGTGAATGTCCGGAGCAATCACTTCTAAATTATACATTTGAGCCGCGAACTTACTTGCAATGGCTGCAATATGTTTGCTTTTGTGCTGATGTACCAGTTTTGCGCTTAAGGCAGTATCCTCCGACTCCACCAATTTAAAATGATGTTCTTCTAAATAATCCAAACATTGTAAAATGGCCATTGGGTGACTATGCACTTCTTTGATATCCGCAAGTTTCACTCCTGGATTTACCAATAAATTTTGGCTAATGGATAAATACACTTCTCCTATTACTTTTAAATTGCTCTTCTGCAATAGATTGTAATTAGGCAAAATACTTCCGGCAATTGAATTTTCAATCGCCATTACGGCCCCATCGGATTGTTTTGAATTCCCGCCAATATCTACTACTTCTCTAAAAGTATCGCAAGTGATTACCTCTACCGTTTTTCCATAAAACTGCCTCGCTGCCACTTGGTGGAAACTACCCTCATATCCTTGTATCGTTACTTTTTTGTTCATCCTTGTTCTGTTCGGACTTTTGGTCCAATTATTAATAAAAAATCCCGGCTGTTTAGGCCGGGATGGTATATTTAGTTATTTCGTTTATGCTTTTACAAATACTACCCGGCTACTTTGGTTAAAGTAGAAATAAAAGAAAAAGTAAAACCAGTTGCTATTTGCTTTCATCGTGGCACAAATATAGGCTAAAATGCCCGATTATAGGCTAAAACAGCAAAGTTTTTTACATTTTACTAACAATTATTCGTATATATAAAAAATCCCTCCGAATTTCGGAGGGACCTTCTTGCAAGAAGTTTTATACTTCTAATTACTTCTTCTTCTCAGTTGTTGCAGCTGGAGTTGTTGCAGCTGGAGTTGCAGTTGTTGCAGCTGGAGTTGCAGTTTCAACAACAGGAGTAGCAGTTGCTTCAGTTGGAGTTGCAGTTGTTGCTTCTGGAGTTACAGTTGCTTCAGTTGCAGCGTCACCACATGCAGTTAATGCAGCGATAGCGAAAATTGCGAATACTTTTTTCATTTGGAAAGGTTTAATTGGTTAATTATACCCTTAATACTCTATTCAATAAAAAGTAACCCCCTATTTGACAAAAAAAGTAAAAAAAATAAAAAATAGCCATTTTGGGTTACTTTTGAACTATCTAAGTATTAATACATTGAAAGCTGAATACAACGAACATGCCCTTTTGAAGGGATTGGCAAATAATGACTCCAAAGCAGTGGAAACTCTGTACAAGTGTCATTTTGGGATGATTCAGCATTTCGTTACCAACAATAACGGCTCTTTTGATGACGCAAGGGATATTTTTCAGGAAGCAATGATTGCTTTGTACGAGAAGGTACAGCATGAATCATTTTCACTTACCTGTCAAATAAAAACCTACCTCTTTTCAATTTGTAAACATTTATGGTTGAAACGATTACAGCAAATGGGCAAATATAGCAGCCCATTAAATTCAGAAGAAGAGGCTATTTCGGTCACATCAGATATAGAAGAGGCAGCTCAAAAGGACGCTGCTTTCGATATTATGGATCGAGCTTTAAATAGTTTAGGGGAACCTTGCAAAGGTTTATTAGAAGGTTACTATTTGAACAAAAAGGGGATGCAGGAGTTAGCGGATGAGTTTGGATATACCAATTCAGACAATGCCAAAAACCAAAAGTATAAATGTTTAATGCGCTTGAAAAAATTGTTTTTTGCGCAATACAATATTGGAGATTAAAGAACAGAACAGAGAATGAATACAATGGACGACATACAGTTATTAGAAACAATTGAAAGATACTTGTTGGGGGAATTGTCTCCTACCGAGGCTGCTCAATTTGAATCTATGCGCAAAACCACGCCTGATATAGATCAAATGGTGGTTGAACATAGTATGTTTATAAATGAGATGGCGAATTACGCAAACAGAAAAAATTTCTCAAAATTATCAGAGATTACTTTTAATACTTTATTCGATGCAGGTGCATGGACGCCAGTGAACGAACAATCAACTACATATAAAGTAATTCAACTTTGGCATAGATATAAAAAGGTAACAGCCATTGCTGCAACCGTTGGTGGATTCATTGCCTTAATTACTACCATCATGACTTTATACTTTTCACCAAGTTTAAATGGAAGTCAGGTTTTACAATTAAGCAAGGCTATAGAAATTATTAAAACCAATCAACTTGCACAAGGTAATTTGCTGAATGAAGTGAAAACGAAATTACCTGAAAATGCAGTACTAATAAGCGGTGGTACGGGGTTCTTGATTGACACTAAAGGGTATATAATTACCAATGCGCATGTATTAAAAGGAAACAAAGCAATGGTAATTAGCAGCGATGGTAAGGAGTTGAATGCAGATATTATATACACCGACCAAGCAGCCGATTTAGCACTGTTAAAAATTAATGACGCTGATTTCGTTTCTCCTAAGACTATCCCCTATTCAATTCGTAAAAAAACATCCGAACTAGGAGAAGAAGTATACACTTTAGGTTATCCTAGAAATGATAACGATATTGTTTATGGCAAAGGATATTTGAGTGCAAAAACAGGATTTGATGGTGATAGCAATGCTTATCAATTACAAATTAGTGCCAACCCAGGTTACTCTGGGGCGCCCGTTTTCAACGAAAATGCAGAATTGATTGGTATTATCAATACACGTCAAAAGCAATTGGAAGGCGTTGCATTTGCCATCAAGTCCGCTAAGATTTTTGACTTAATCGCTGCAAGTGATAAAACGAATGGCGACTTTAAAAATTTAAAAAATCAGCGCAGTAATTCAAGTTCAAAAAGCGATCGCAAAAAACAAATAAGCAATTTGGAAGGCTATATTTATAATATTAGATCTTTCAATTAAAAAAATACACAAAAAAATACTTCATAAAAAATGTGTGTCCTTTTTTACCATAATTGATTAGGATACGTTCCACTTGCAACCAAAGCTTCAATATTCGCTTTCACCATGGGGGCGTCCTCTTTATACGTTACACCAAACCATTTTGCATTCGTCGGAATTACTTTCACATCCCCTAAGCCTAATTTAGCAAACTGACCAGTAACAACGGGTATGTAAAACTCTGACTTTAACCCTTGCCCTTGCGCTACTAAAAACTTATCAAACTCCTGCGCACACAAATCAATAAAATTGGGTGCAAAGCACATAAAATTCATACTCACCCTCGTATCTTCCGCCAATGGGGTTTCAATACCATCCTCCTCAAATACAATTATACCGTCCTTTCTATAAATTTTAGTCCGCTCATTAATTTGAGTTAACACATTGTGCGCGTCCATGCTACAAACACCCCTACTTACTGTGCCATTTTCGCTTAAAGTATTAGATAGTTCATATCCTAAAATACAATACGTACGATCGTTACATTCTTTCGTTAAAAAATCATAGGCTTGAACAAAAGCTTCAGCACCATAATAATCATCGGCATTGATAACAGCAAAAGGCTCATTCACAGCTCCTTTTGTACACAATACCGCGTGTGCTGTACCCCAGGGTTTGGTTCTTTCAGGATTTACGTTTTTACCCTCGGTAAATTTATCTAAGGATTGGTAAACATAATCGGTAGCGATTTTCCCATTTAATTTAGGCTCAAAACTTGCTTTAAATGCTTCGCTAAAATCTTCTCTAATAATAAAAACGACTTTACCAAATCCAGCCCTAATGGCATCATAAATGGAGTAATCCATAATCGTTTCTCCACTGGGACCAAAACCTTCGGTTTGTTTTTGACTACCGTATCTGCTTGCCATTCCTGCTGCCAATATCACTAAAGTAGGTGCACTCATTGTTCAAGTTTTTTATTTTGTACTTTTACTTATTATAAAAATACAGTTTACAAAAATAGCTGATTTTCATTAAAAATAAAAAGTTTGCACACAAATCCAGTCATTGAACCCATTCCATATCTAAGCAATAACATAATTGCCATAGAAGTGTTGCGCTTGGATCAAATACACCCTGTTGTAAGTGGCAATAAATGGTATAAATTAAGATATTACATAAAGGAAGCAATGGATTTACATGCTAAAACCATCGCGAGTTTTGGCGGCCCCTACTCCAACCACTTAGTGGCCCTTGCCTATGCAGCACAAATAAATGGCTTAAATAGTATTGGTTATGTTCGAAGCAATGAAGGCGAACCCATCACACCAAGTTTACAGGAAGCTGTTTCCTATGGCATGAGACTTATTCATTTAGGGCGAAGCAACTTTCAAGAAAAGAAAACAGAATTACTAAACCAAACTGTAAATGGCGCGCATGAAACCTTTTTTATAGACGAAGGGGGTTATGGAATGCTAGGTGCAAAAGGCGCTAGCACCATCATTCGTGATTGGGATCAATCAAATAATACAAAGACCCTTATTGAAAATCCAATACATATATACGATTATATAATTTGCGCAGTGGGCACGGGTACTATGATAGCTGGCATGATCAACGCAGCTTCATCGCATCAAAATATTGTAGGGATTCCTGTTTTGAAAAACGAGGGTTCTATTCAAAATGAAATTTTAAATTTAGTAGCAAATAAAGATTCGAAATTTGAACTACTTCATGATTTTCATCAAGGTGGATATGCAAAAACAACACCGGAACAAATTGAATTCATGAATCGTTTGTGGGACCATGCTAAAGTACCAACCGATATTGTGTATACCGGCAAAGTTTTTTATGCAGTAGAAAAACTATTACAACAAAAATATTTTAACCCTAACAGTAAGGTATTACTTATACATAGCGGAGGATTGCAAGGAAATAGATCTTTAGAAAAAGGGGTGCTACATTATTAAAGTGCATATACTTTTTATTTAACCAACTAAGTCGGCTTCAAAAATAAGTTGAAAATGTTTTTTTATCTTTTCTTTGACTTCCTCGTAATTTACTTTATACCCTAATTCTTTTTCTAAGGAAGTCACCGTTTTCCCTTGAATACCACAGGGAACAATGTATTCAAAATGAGAAAGGTCCGGATTCACGTTTAAAGCAAATCCGTGCATAGTTATCCATCTGCTGCATTTAATACCCATCGCACAAATTTTGCGCGCCATAAATGGATCCTTGGGCTGCAGCCAGACCCCTGTTTCTCCAGCACTTCGCTCACCTATCAATCCATACTCTGCTATCGTATCAATAATTACCTGTTCCAAATTTCTTAAATACCAGCCCAGGTCTGTTTTAAACTTATCTAAATCCAAAATGGGATAGCCCACAATTTGTTGCGGTCCGTGATAGGTAATATCCCCTCCTCTATTTATATGAAAAAACTCAATACCTAGTTTTTGTAAATGCTCGGCTGACACCAACACATGTTCCCTTTTTCCGTTTTTCCCTAAAGTAAATACAGGCGTATGCTCCACAAACAACAAACGATGCTCCGTTGATGTTTGGCGAACATCTTCCTCATTTTCCCTGGCCTTAGACTTGATTTTTGTATTATTTGCCAATAGCGCCTCTTGATAATCCCAGGTTGGCTGATAGGATCTAAGTCCTAAATCCTCAAAATATACTTTTTGACGCATGGAACAAAGTTACAAACTAAGCTGCAATATCCTACTTTTGCAACATGTCAACCGAACAAGATTTAATACAAGACGAAAATAACGAGGAAGTATATGAGAAACTGACTTTTATCGTAGATAAAGGACAGGAACCGATGCGTATAGACAAATGGGTGCAAATGCGCATTGTGGGCATGACCCGTAGCAAACTACAAAACGGGATTGAAGGTGGTTTTTTAACCGTGAATGGGAAAGTGGTAAAAAGTAATTACAAAACGCGTCCAGGTGATGAGGTTACCTATATGAGTTATGTAAATCCAGAATATACAGAGCTAAGGCCAGAACAAATGGATTTAGATATTGTGTATGAGGATGATGCAGTGATGGTGATTAATAAGCCATCTAATATGGTGGTGCATCCTGGTATTGGTAATTATACGGGTACTTTATTAAATGGAGTAGCGCATCATTTGCTTTCGCAAAATCCAAATTTAAACGAAGAAGTATTACCAAGATTTGGATTAGTTCATAGAATAGATAAAAACACAACTGGATTAATTGTATTGGCTAAAACTGGCGAAGCAGCTAGTCATTTAGCGAAACAGTTTTTTAACCATACGGTAGAAAGAAAATATGTTGCCTTAGTATGGGGCGATATGGAAAAAGATGAGGATACCGTAGTGGCGCATATTGCACGACATAAAACTTCTAGAAAAATGTTTGACGCTTATCCAGAAGGAGAAGTAGGTAAGCATGCAATTACACATTATAAAGTAATAGAAAGATATAACTACACAACATTGGTTTCTTGTATTTTAGAAACGGGACGTACCCACCAAATTCGTGTGCACATGAAACATATTGGACACACTTTATTTAATGATAATGAATATGGTGGTGACCGTATTTTAAAAGGTACTATTTATACCAAGTACAGACAGTTTGTAGACAACTGTTTTGAGGCTTGCCCAAGATGTGCGCTGCATGCAGCAACCCTTGGCTTTGTGCATCCCACTACCGAAACCTTAATGCGTTTTGAGAGTGAATTGCCAAGCGATATTCAAGCTGCCATTACCAAATGGAAGCATTATAAATCCGCAGCACACAGTTTGGAAAAAGAAGAGGATGCGAAAGCATCCGATGCAGGGAAAAAAGTAAAATAGCATCCGATAAGAAGATGCGATAGCATCTGATGCGGGGGAAGAAGTATTAAGCATCTGATGCAGGGAAAAAAGTAAAATAGCACCCCAACGAATATCAAAAAAGCCCCTGAAAATTCAGGGGCTTTTTTGTATCGATATAGTACTTACAATTACTTCTTATTTGTGGCAGCCTGCATCGGAGACAATCCCATAGATTGACCACGACCTACATTTCTTGATTTAAACAATGTAAACTTGCTTGGCTCTGATACATTAGGCCAGCTGTTATTTGTTTCATCAATATCTGCTGTTTCACGCATTGGATCTAATTTAATAGATACTGCTTTTTTACTGGTGTAGAAAACCTTTGTTACTTTGTTTTCATTCTTTCTCCAAATTTGAGCAGGGATACGTTTTGTTTCTTTAGTACCATCAGCAAAAGCGAACTCAACAATAATTGGCATTACTAAACCACCTTTATTACTGAAAGTGATTTCATATAAATTCGCATCTGCGTACTTCGCTTTTTCTTCGTCTGTTAAAACAGAAGGAGCACCAAAATTAGGAGCAGGTTGTTTTGTTACAGAATCGTATGGCTCAATACCTCTATCATATTTCCAATAAAAATCTCTTAAAGTAGTATCTGAATCGGTTAAGAATACAATAGACTTATCTTCCTTGTTTCTAATTTTAGATATGTCCTCAAAAGCATTTACGGCAGGCTTGTCTAAACCTCTTCCACCGCCATTGCCTCCACCACCACGAGGTCCCATTCCGCCACCACCTGCTGGTGCTGCGGCAGTTGCATCGTAAACGGCGTGCTTCACTGTGTCAATAGCAATATCACAAGGATCAATGCTATAGAACCAACCTCTCCAGAACCAATCTAAGTCTTCGGCACTTGCATCTTCCATGGTTCTAAATAAATCGGCTGGTGTAGGATGCTTAAATGCCCAACGTCTAGCATATTCTTTAAATGAGTAGTCAAATAAATCACGACCCATTATGGTTTCACGTAAAATATTTAAACCCGTTGCTGGTTTAGTATATGCATTAGGGCCAAATCCAATAATGTTTTCACTATTTGTCATGATAGGCTCCAATTGATCCTTTGGTAATTTCATGTAATCCACAATAGACCAAGCTGGACCACCACGAGAAGGGAATTTATTATCGTATAATTCTTGAGTTAAATATTGTACGTAAGAATTTAATCCTTCGTCCATCCAAGACCATTGACGCTCGTCAGAGTTTACGATCATTGGGAAAAAGTTATGACCCACTTCGTGAATCACCACACCCAACATACCATTCTTTGTTGCCTCAGTGTAGGTTCCGTCTTTTTCGGTACGGCCATAATTAAAACAAATCATTGGATATTCCATTCCATTAGCAGCTTCAATACTTTGTGCTACAGGGTATGGATAAGGAATAGAAAATTTAGAATAAGATTTAATTGTATGTGCTACTGCTTTAGAAGAAAACTTACGGTATAAACCATAAGCCTCTTTTCCGTAAGCACTCATGCTCATTACTTTCTTACCTTCTACATTAGTTGCTAATGCATCCCATACAAATTTACGGCTGCTACCAAATGCAAAGTCACGCACATTTTCTGCGTTAAATAACCAAGTTTTAGAAGTCTTAACAGGATTTTTTTCAGCATTTTTTGCTTCTTCTAAGGTTACCACTTCAACTGGCTCTGTGAATGAAGTTTGTGCTTTATTCCATCTTGCCAATTGAGCAGCGCTCAATACAGCTGGGTAGTTTTGACATTGACCTGTTGCCATTACAACGTGATCACCAGGAACAGTGATGGCAACTTTGTAATTACCAAAGGTTAAAGCAAACTCTCCTCTTCCTGTAAACTGATGATGTTGCCATCCTTGGAAATCAGAGTATACGCATAAACGAGGATACCACTGTGCCATGGTAAATAAATAGTTCCCGTCTTCTGGGAAAAACTCATAACCACCACGACCAGCTACTGTCATACGATCCGTGATTTTATAATTCCATTCAATTTTAAAAGCAAATTTTTGACCTGGCTTTAATGCTGTTGGTAATTCAATACGCATCATTGTTTTGTTCACCGTATATTTTAAGTTAGCACCTAAAGCATCGGTTACTTTTGTGATGTTATCTCCTAAGCCATTGTCTTTTGATTCTTCTGCTAATTTATCGATCGTAGCAGGTGACATTCCTCTTCCAAGTCCACTTGCATCTTGATATCCTGCATTCTTAGTAGAACTATGTTCATTCTCATCCAACTGTAACCATAAATAGGTTAACACATCGGGCGAATTATTAAAGTAAGTAACGGTCTCCGCACCTGTTAACAATAAATTCTTTTCATCCAAAGTTGCTTTGATATCATAATCGGCACGTTGTTGCCAATACTTAGGACCTGGCGCTCCACTTGCCGTACGATATTCGTTGGGCGTAGGTAAAATAGTTCCCAATTGCTCAAACTTATTTCCATGATTGGAACTTGGGTTATTGCGAATGTCCTGTGCAATAATTATTGAGTAAGTACTCAATAAAATAAAAGAAAGTGTAAATAGTTTCTTCATTTGTGATTTTTTTCTATTTAATAATCGGTAATATGCTAACCAAAACCATTTTTAAAGCAAAAGCGATGGCTAAACCAGATCCTATCTGTAAATAAAGCACTCTTTTGACTTTAATAAGGGATACGAATATAAATGAAATAATTAGCATTCCACCTACTATCAGGAGCTGGCCAAGCTCTAAACCTAGATTAAATGTGAAGAGCGGTCCGAGTATAGCCGCCTCCAATCCAAGTATGCTTTTTAGATAGGAACTAAAGCCTAAACCATGAATTAGCCCAAAAAACAAGGCAAGGAAGTAAATGAGGGGATATTTTGACTTAAAATCGAAGCTTTTAACCCAAAAATTGGAAATCGCAGTCAATAAGATGGTGATGGGGATGAGCAGCTCAATTACTGCTGATGGAAAATCGATCCAATTAAGGGTACTTAAAGCTAAAGTAACAGAATGACCAATGGTAAAGGCGGTAATCAAAACCAATAGCTTTTTCCAATCACTCCATTGGTATCTGAGGGCTAGCACCCATACAAATAGGATATGGTCCCAAGCACCCCAACTCATAATATGTTTAAACCCTAAATGAAGATAAATACCTAAGTCATTCATAAATGAAAATTTATTCTTAAAATTATTTAGGACATTTGTACAAGACAAATATAAACAATATGACTTGGATCGGATACAAACCATTGGCCACTTTTTTAATTGCCCTATTACATCCTTTCTATGTATCTGTCATTGATATGAATCATAATAGCAAGGACGCTACAATAGAAATTAGTGTGCGCACTTTTACGGCCGACCTTGAGAATAGATTGGAAAAAGAATATAATGTAAAACTGGACTTAGCAGACCCCAAACAAAAAGCAAAAGCAGAACAATACATTAATTTATACGTGCAAAAAAGACTAGCCTTAACAGCCAATGGCAGAAAAGTTAAAATGGAATATATTGGATTTGAAATTCAAAAAGAAAGTACCTGGAGCTATTTTGAAATCAAAAACGTTAGTCAACTAAAACAGCTGGATGTTTTTTGTGAAATTTTATTTGGGATTGACGCTTCACAAATTAACATACTGCATGTAAAAACAAACGGGCAAACCAAAAGTTACGAATTACCGGCTCCGAAAAATAAAACCAGCTTTACTTTTTAAGTTCTATCACTTCATAGAAAGTGGTTTCGTTGGGTCTGGTTTTAGGATTTAAAAACGGCAAACTTAACATGGTAACATGAAATCGACTAGACACGTATTGTTCTATGCTATGAGGAAACTGTACTCTTAACGCGCTGTCATTTTTTAAATCGGTGATCACCCAACTCCCTGCTGTTAATTGTAAACTATCTGCAATTTGAGTGAATACATGTTGTCCATAAAAATGAAATGCATTACTATTGGGGATTTTATACAACACCATCTTGTCCTTATTCCAACCTTTCTCATCTGCTACGCGCGCCAACTCATTACCCCATTGGAACTTTAATAAATTCGGATAAAAATGATTGTTCATAAATGTATTCACCCCTAAGATTAAAACCACCGACATATAAAACCATTTTTGACCCATGGTTTGTTTGGTTCGCATTATATAAATGATAAAGGCGAATGCAAAAATGCCTATGATGAACCCCAACCAATGTATGCTGCCAAAAGGAACAAAAGCAATAAGGGTCGCTGCAATAATAAGTAATGTAAATAAAAATAAATGGAAGCCAAACAACCCCTTTATAAACTTACCCCTTGTTTTATTAAACCAAATGGATTGCTCCCAATGACTTGCTGTTAAAATTGCGGCTAAAGGGAATACCACAAATATATAATGTGGCAACTGGGCTTGACTGCGGGATAAAACCAGGTAGGTAAAAATAAATCCAAAAAAACTAATTCGTTCTGTATTGGGTTTAAAAAAACCTTGTGTAAATATTGAATAGGCTTTTGCAAACAAAGCCCAAAAAAAAACAAAAATCCAAGGTAGAAAACTCCAAAACATATTCTCTAATAAAAAAGTGAAATACCCCATCTCCTTGTAAAAATTCTCACCAGTATACCTTCCAAAACTTTGGGTCCAATAATAAAATTCCAATCCAGATTTGATCGGTCTTTCATTTATTAATTTACCAGGATGTAAATCATACTGTTGATACAAGCCCCAACTCATTGGAAACAATAAAATGGCCAATAAAAAAATGCCTGGTATATATATTGGATGAAAAAATAATTTCCATTGTTTATGACTTATCCAATGTGGCGCCAAAGCCAAAACTGGAACTACCAATGCAATGGGACCCTTGGTCATCATACCTCCTGCAATCGCTACAATAGCCATAAAAAAATAAGGACTAGCGCCCTTTTGTTGATGCCTAAGCGTCTCGGACCATTTGGCTAATAAATAGACGCTTAACATAACCCACCCCACAAGCATCGTGTCCGTTCTTACGTCATGTGCCATTAAGAAAAAGGCTTGCGAACTGGCTAAAATAATGGTTGCCAGCCTAGCAATTTGCGTACTATAAAATAACTGCGCAAATTTAAAGGTCGAATATAATGCAACGCCTAAAAACAATAAGGAAGGAATGCGATACGCCCAATCATGGACTCCAAATATTTTCATGGAAAGAGCCGATAACCAAAATAACATAGGTGGCTTATCCAAATAGTCTTTTCCCAAATCAAACACTTGTAAAAAACTGTTGCGTGCTAACATTTCTCTGCTAATGGACGCATACTGGGCAGCATCTATATCCATTAACGGAATCATAAAAACGCCCGCAACGTAAACACCTATACATGCAAGTAACAGAAGGACAAAAGTGTTTTTACTCATTATTTTGAATTAAGTGTAAAGTGTTGATTACAAATTAGAGAATGACTTTTGTTGCCAATACAAAAATAATTTACCATTAAAATAGCCTACTAAAATACCAATACATGCCCCTCCAAATATATCTAAAGGATAATGCACCCCCACATATACCTGCGCATAAGCAATGATAGCCGCCCATGCTAAAAATAGAAAACGATAGTTTTTAAAAAGTGACTGCAGGGTCATAACAATGAAAACAGCAACACCAAAATGATTGGCCGCATGTGAGGAAGTAAAGCTAAATCCGCCCGAGCAATGATCTAATAATAATCTAGATTGATACATTAATTCAGGATCGGCACAAGGTCTTAATCTTTGAAAAAAAGGCTTAAAAATACTACTACTTATTTGATCGGTTAATCCCACATTCAATGCAACCAGCACAATCCATCTCCAAGCATTTCGCTTCCATTTATAAATGATAAAACCCAATAACCCAATATACAGTGGAACCCAATTGTTGGAGGTTCTCACCCAAGGCATGATGGCGTCCAATGAGGCAGCTGTCCATTTCCCATTGATCATAGAAAATAAAGCCCTGTCTTTTGCCAATAAACCTTCCCAAAAATCTTTCATCATATTATAAAGATACCAAGAAGTGCAAAAATTTAAAGTAAATTTGTAAATCCTTTTAAACAAAGTAAAAACAAGTAGCATGTCTCTTATAAAAAGCATCTCAGGATTTAGAGGAACCATTGGCGGCAAACCCAATGATAACCTAACCCCTATTGATATTGTAAAATTTGCTTCGGCTTATGGAACCTGGTTAATAAATAAAGCGCCTGGGCCTAAAAAGGTGGTAGTGGGTAGAGACGGCCGAATGAGTGGTGAAATGGTAGAAGCTTTAGTAGAACAATGCTTATTAGCACTGGGAATTGATGTAATACATTTAGGTTTAAGTACCACGCCCACCGTTGAAATGGCCGTGGTTTTTGAAAAAGCAGACGGGGGTATTATTTTAACTGCCAGTCATAATCCAAAGGAATGGAATGCTTTGAAATTGTTAAATGAAAAAGGTGAATTTGTAAGTGGCGAGGAAGGTAAAACCATTTTAACCCTAGCGACGAATGAAGATTTTAATTACGCTGCTGTAGACGCGATGGGTAAAATGATTGCAAATAAAGATAGCCTTGCAAAACATATTGAAGCCATTGTATCCTATCCTTTGGTAGACATACAAGCAATTAAAGCGGCAAATTTCTCTATCGTAGTAGACGCAATAAATAGTAGCGGTGCTTTTTCGGTACCTGCTTTATTAAATGCAATTGGAGTATCTAATATAAAAGTATTAAACGCGGAGATGACTGGAAATTTCGCACACAACCCTGAGCCCTTAAAAGAAAATCTTACAGAATTATGTAATACGGTGATCAAAGAAAAAGCGCATTTAGGTATTGCCGTTGATCCGGATGTGGACCGATTATGTTTTGTAAGTGAGGATGGAGCCTTGTTTGGTGAAGAATATACATTGGTGGCCGTGGCTGATTATGTCTTACAGCATAAAAAAGGAGCTACCATAAGCAACCTTTCTTCCACTAGAGCTTTAAGAGATATCACCGAAAAACATGGCTGTACTTATTTTGCAAGCGCCGTTGGTGAAGTGAATGTGGTGACGATGATGAAAAATGAAAAAGCCGTTATTGGCGGGGAAGGAAATGGAGGTATTATTGTTCCCGACTTACATTATGGAAGAGACGCATTAATTGGAATTGCCTTATTCTTAACCCATTTGGCAAAAACCAAAATGAGCAGTTCCGCTTTAAGAGCAAGTTACCCTGCATATTTTATGAGCAAGAAAAAAATAGATGTAGATGGTAACATATCCTTGGAAAAAATATTCACAACCTTAGAAGCGAAATTTGGACAATATCCTATTAATAAAGTAGATGGTTTTAAAATTGATTTCGAAAATGCATGGGTTCATTTAAGATCTAGCAATACCGAGCCCATTATTCGCATTTATACCGAAGCACCGTTACAAATAGAGGCAGATAAAATTGCAGATGAGATCATTGCCATTATAGGCACAATTCATTAATTTAGCGATTATGGAAAGAATCTACTTTGACAATGCAGCAACTACTTCCCTGGATCCGGAAGTGCTAGAAGCGATGATGCCTTATTTTACAGAGAAATTTGGCAACCCCTCTTCCATTTATAGCTATGGTAGAGAATCCAGAATGGCTATTGAGCAAGCACGTAAATCCATTGCAAAAATCTTAGGCGCTAAGCCATCAGAAATATTTTTTACCAGCGGTGGAACTGAAAGTAGTAATACTGCTTTACATGCTGCAATATTTGATTTAGGCTGCAAACATATTATTAGTTCCCCAATCGAACATCATGCCACTTTACACACCGTCTCGTATTTGGCAAAAACAGAGGGCATTACCCTTAGTTATGTTAATATATTACCTAATGGACATATCGACTTAGCGCATTTACAAAACCTACTTGAAAGCAATTCAGACAAAACCATTGTAAGTATCATGCACGCCAATAATGAAATTGGAAATATGATAGACCTACAAAAAGTGGGTGAAATTTGTAAAAAATATAATGCCTATTTTCATAGTGACACAGTACAAACAGTAGGACATTTTTCTTTCAATTTAAAAGATACGCCTGTAGATTTTATAACAGGGGCGGGTCATAAATTTCATGGACCTAAAGGCATTGGTATCTTATATATTAATGAGAATATAAAGATTAACCCCTTTTTACATGGTGGCGCACAGGAGCGTAATATGCGCGCAGGTACCGAAAACCTATATGGTATAGTAGGGTTTGCCAAAGCTTTAGAGATGGCTACTGAACAACACGAAAAAGACAGCACCTATATCAATGGCCTACGAAGCTACATGCATGAACAGCTAATTGCTCATATTCCTGAAGTAAGTTTTAATGGAGATACATTTGGCGATAGCTTATACACTTTATTGAGCGTGAATTTCCCTAAAAATGAAAAGTCAGAAATGATGTTGTTTAATTTAGACATACATCATATTTGCGCAAGTGGTGGAAGCGCTTGTTCAAGTGGAGCACAACAAGGATCTCATGTAATAAATGCGTTAAACAAAGGAGTAGATATTGCTACCATTCGTTTCTCTTTTTGCAAACACAATACCAAAGCTGAAATTGATCAGGTCATTGCTACCTTAAAAGAATTATTATAATTATTTAACACCCGCATCAGCAGCCATTCTCTGGATTCTATTTTTAACATCTATTGCAGAAGCAGCATCTTGCAACAAAGCTACTTGCTTAGGATAATCTTTCTCGTAATCTTCTTGAGCAAAAATGGTTGGTTTTTGGTTAATAGCAGCTTCTACATTTTCAATGAACTTTTTGTCACTCATTTTTTGACCTAGCGAATTATAATAACTTAATTGTTGATTAACATCCGATAAAATTGACTTAGCAATCTTTTTTGCTAACTCAAAATCGCCTGCAGCATAGCATGCTCTTAATACTTCGGATGCAATTCTATTATCCTGATTGCCTCCTCTATTGGAAGTCATACCATAAGGAAAGCTCTTCTCATTCGTTTCACTATCCAATTTTCTTAATAGATTTTTTGCTTTGTCTTGCTTGCCTTCCACAATTAAAGAAAAGGCAACCTGTGTAATAGCCATTCTTAATGAATTTAAATGACGTCGGTTCTCCTCGTCAAAATATACATTTGGGTTCTTTGCATTACCAAATGCAAACTTGGTCATGATGGTATTATAGGCAGCCTCTGTGTTTACGGGATTTTCAACTTTAAATGGCACTAGCTCATAGGCAAGTCCACGTAAACGAACATATTTGTCTAAGCCTAATTCTGTTAATTCCTGAGGCGAAGTAAAGCAGATAGGTCTTTTAAATTGAGAAGTGGCAATAATTGCATACATCGCTAATTCATTCTTAACCATGTATCTTCTTTGAGGATTTAGGTCAATCAGCAACTCATCTGCAATACTATCTGTTGACTTAGCAATTCCAGCAGCAATGGCATTGGCTTTATTTACAGGCAGTTTGAATTTATGCGTGTTAAATATATTCATAGGTCCGCCCTCTGTTGGGGTGGTGTATTTTCCTGTTTGATCACCTACCACATATCTTAAAACAGAATCTAAATTTTGATAATTTTTTTCTGCATCGTTATTTAAAGGAGCGTACAACACATAGTTTAATTTATTCCCTGCAACCTGCTCTTCATTAAAAATGACATCAAACTTTTCACTATTGTTTACTTTGTATCTAAGTTCTCGCATATACCAATCGGAACCCAATAAGCTATTAACCACTACGCGTACATCGGGACGAATGCCTTCCACTTCCTGCGCATACCATAATGGATAAGTGTCATTGTCTCCAAAAGAAAATAAGATGGCATTAGGGGGACAACTTTCTAAGTAGTCACGCGCCATATCTAAAGGCAATGTTTTATTGCTACGATCATGATCATCCCATTCTTGTTGCGCCATTAAAGCAGGTACACCCAAACACAATATAGAAACTGTTATAGCAGCCACACGGGGATTCATAAAGTGTTTAAACCAAGCAATGATTTGCAACACACCCAACCCAATCCAAATAGCAAATGCATAAAAGGAACCTACATAAGCATAATCACGTTCACGAGGCTGTAAACTTTGTTGATTTAAATATAACACAATAGCAAATCCCGTAAAGAAAAATAGGAGTGCTGTTACTAAAAAATCTTTTTTAGTTTTTGTTAATTGATAGATAAAGCCCATCATACCCAAAATCAAAGGCAGCATAAATAATTTATTGTTGGCCTTATTATTTTTTTGAATAGTATCCGGCATTTTGGACTGATCCCCGAATATATAATTGTCAATAAATGGTATACCGGTTATAAAATTACCGTCTCTTGCATTACCAAATCCTTGCAAATCATTTTGTTTGCCCGCGAAATTCCAAAGGAAGTATCGCATATACATAAAAGTAAATTGATAATTGGCGAAATAGCGAAGATTATTTCCAAAAGTCACATCCTCCCCTTCTACAACGCCACCGAATTCCTTAAATGTTTGCAATTGACCTCTGTCATTTTCTCCATCCCACATTCTAGGAAATAAATGTGAAGAAGGTGCAGAAGACCAATCTCTTTTTAAATTCTTACCAGTAAACTCATAATTATTAGGTGTTTTTACATATTGATCAGATCCATCTATCGTTTCCACTTGATCCACAAAATCGGGTCCATAAACAATAGGCCAATCGCCGTATTGCTCTCTACCTAAATAGCCAACCAGGGTAACCGGATTATCTACATTGTACATATCCACAGAAGGATCAGCATTGGAACGAATCATGGTGGTTACATAACTAGTATAGCCTAGTAAGAAAAATATGGTAGACCAAGCACCTAATTTTAGAAAGTAAAGTCCTTTTTTATTCGCATAATGAATAGCAAAAGCTAATACAGCTGCTACTAATACAAAGAAAGCAATGAAACCACTAAAGAAAGGAAGTTTAAACTCATTTACAAACAAAACATCAAAAGCACCAGCCCACTTTATAGTATATTGAATTAAGAACACTTGAATAAATCCGGTGATCACTACACCAATCATAAAAGCAATAAATGCACCCCAAAAATTTGCCTTGTAATTACGGAAGTAATACACCATCACAATTGCTGGAATGGTTAATATGTTTAATAAGTGAACTCCAATTGAAATTCCCATTAAATAAAAAATAAAAATAATCCACTTATCTGCACCAGGCTGGTTGGCCTTATGTTCCCATTTTAAAATAGCCCAAAACACCAAAGCAGTAAAGAATGAACTTAACGCATATACTTCTCCTTCCACTGCACTGTACCAAAATGAATCAGAAAAAGTATAGGCCAATGCACCAACAATCCCTGCGCCCATGATAGAAATAATTTGCGCATTGCTTAAATCCTCTGTTCCTTTTTGTACCAATCTTTTTGCAAAATGGGTAATGGTCCAAAACAAAAACATAATGGTGAACCCACTTGCTAAAGCACTCATAATATTTACGGCCTTTGCAGCTGTAAGTGGATTGTCTCCAAATAATATAATGAATATACGACCCAAAAGCACAAACATAGGCGCTCCTGGCGGATGTGGAATTTGTAACTTATAAGCACTGCTAATAAACTCACCACAATCCCAAAAACTTCCAGTAGCTTCTGTGGTCATAACGTATACGGTGCAAGCAATGAGGGTAACCATCCACCCTGTCCAATTATTCACTTTTTTAAAGTCCATTTTGACAATTTTAGTAGTTGCAAACTTAACTTAATCTTGTCAAAAAGGGAAATTAAGGCCTATATTAAGATTATTTTAAGATTTCCGGGTTCCCCTTAGGTTTTTTATCTTTGCAACCCATGAGCAAACCACGTTCCGTTGCATTTCATACCTTAGGCTGTAAGCTTAACTTTTCAGAGACTTCTACCCTTTCTAGACAATTGGAACAGGAAGGCTTTGAAAAAAAAGCATTTACGGACATAGCGGACGTTTATGTGATAAATACCTGCTCTGTTACCGAAAACGCGGACAAAGAATGTAAACAATTGGTAAGGAGGATTCAAAGACTTGCCCCAGAAAGTTTTGTGGTGATTACAGGTTGCTATGCGCAGTTAAAGCCCACTGAAATTGCAAGCATACCAGGTGTAGATTTAGTATTGGGTGCTGCCGAAAAATTTAACCTTGTACAGCATTTATCTACTTTAACCAAGGGACAGGATGCAAAAATTTGTAGTTGCGATATTGAAGAAGTTTCGGGATTTAATGCATCTTTTTCTGTAAATGATCGCACTCGTACTTTTTTAAAAGTGCAGGATGGATGTGATTATAGTTGCACGTTTTGCACCATCCCAATGGCAAGAGGCAAGAGCAGAAGCGATCGGATAGAGAATGTAGTGAAACAAGCAAAAACCCTGGCAGAGAATGGGGTAAAAGAAATAGTATTGACGGGGATTAATTTAGGTGATTTTGGAAAAGGCGGTGATGGTGGGAAAAAACACAATGAAGATTTTTTTGAATTGGTAAAAGCGCTGGATCAGGGAACCAATATTCCTCGATATCGCATTTCTTCCATTGAACCCAACTTACTAACCAATGAAATTATAGAGTGGGTTGCAAAAAGTAAAAGCTTTATGCCCCATTTTCATATCCCATTACAAAGTGGATCAGATACAGTACTTAAATTAATGCAAAGAAGATACAATAGTAGCTTGTATGCCGAAAGGATTACGGCCATTAAATCCATTATGCCGCATGCCTGTATTGGAGTGGATGTTATTGTAGGTTCCCCTGGCGAAACAGAAGCTTATTTTAAAGAAAGTTTTGATTTTATTCATTCATTAGATATATCTTATCTGCATGTATTTACTTACTCGGAACGTGCCATGACCAAGGCATTAGAAATAAAGCCTGTGGTGCCAATATCCGTAAGGAACGAAAGAAATAAATTACTGCGCAACTTGTCTTACCAGAAACAACAATATTTTAATGCACAACATGTAGGCGCTACTCGACCGGTACTTTTTGAATCGATCAAGCAAAAAGATCCAAATGACATTGCCATGTTAGAAGGCTATAGCGATAATTACATTAGAATTGTCACTCCCTACAGACCTGAATGGAGCAATCAAATTGTTGACTGGGAAATTAAATAGGAGAAACCTCGTGTGGCTTAAACTCCACAATCATTACTAAATTGAGGCTTTCTAAGCGAACAAAAACATTTTGCTTACTTGCTTTAATCACCTCTCCTCTTCTATTCATAAACAACCCCTGATTAATAGCCACTTTAGTTTGTGGCGGCAAATTGGTTAAGTCAACGATTTCAATAGAAGTGTTTGGTGTAGCTAAGCCTAAATATTTTTTGATTTCATTTATTTCAACATCGCGAATAATAGCTGGTTTTTTTTCAAAATACAAAAAGTTAACGACCCCAATGGTAGAAAGTATTTTGGTGTAGTCCTCCTTGGAAGCTTTCACAAAAACATAGGATCTGAACAGCGGAACGTAAATAATTTTTTTGCGATCCGTCCAGTAACGTTCTTTCTTTTCAACTGGGCACCAACTGTCAAATCCCTGTTGCAAGAGCTTATCGTCAACCTTCTTCTCCCATTTTGACTTCGTATAAATTACATGCCATTGTTTTATTGTTGGCTTCACTTTCTTTACTTCCATTATTCAATTACTTTACCGCCACTTTTGTTGTATTAAAAAATCCTAATAACTTAGTTGATTCGTAAATTTGCTTATCCTTGGCAACCATTTTTAACCAAGCCTGATATCTTTCTTGCTTTGGCTTATCAGGATTGTTGTAGAATTTATTGTAATCAGCTTTCAGCGCAGCTACCTGCATGGAATCTTTTAATTTAAGGATGGTTTCATTTTCTTTCAAAATCCCTTGCATTTGTTTTTTATAAGCAAGGTACTTTTCCATTTTCAAGTATACAGGTGCATACATTTTTGTAGCAATAAATTGTAAATTATTATTAAACTTTACTGTACTGCTATCCAATTCCTTTTGTTGTTGCAATTGCATGGATTGTTTAATCATATCCATATTATAACCACCCACCCAAGGTTGATATTTTGAACTTTGAATTTGATCCCAAGCCAGGGCAGATGCATTGTCTTTTTCACGGTATTTGAAAAGCTCATATTCATCCGGCAAAACAATGTCAGAGGCAACCCCTTTACGTTGAGTAGAACTTCCATTAATACGATAGAATTTTTGGAAAGTTAACTTCACCGCACCATACTCAGTTTGAATACCCAATGAATCCAATGGTTTCCCAAAAGCCACGTTGCGTTGAACGGTCCCCTTTCCATATGTAGTCGTGCTACCTATAATGATACCTCTTTTATAATCCTGTATGGCCGCTGCAAAAATTTCACTTGCCGAAGCACTAAATTCATTCACCATCACCACCAAGGGTCCATCATAAATGGTACCAGGGGTTTCGTCAGCCAAAACCTGTGAACGTCCTTCCTTATCTCTAATTTGTACGACAGGCCCTTTATTAATAAATAAACCAACCATTTGTACCACTTCATACAATGAGCCACCTCCATTGAATCTTACATCAATAATAATGCTCTTCACTTTTTCTGCTTTCAATTTTTCAACCTCAATGGCAACATCTTTTGAACATCTAGGACCATCCTCTCTATCAAAATCGGCATAAAAATCTGGCAACCATATGTATCCAATTTTATCTGCGCCTTTTGTAATCACTGCGCTTCTTGCATACCCTTCATCTAAAACAACTTTTTCTCTTTTTAATGCAATTACTTTAATGGTGCCGTCTAGCTTTTTTACTGTTAATCTAACTTCCGTACCCAAGTCCCCCCTAATTAATTTAACAGCATCTGTAACCTCATAACCTGCAATATCAACGGGCTCTTGGTCGCCTTGTGCAATTTTAGTAATCACATCATTCATTACCAATTGACCGGACTTCCATGCGGGCCCACCCGGTGAAACACTTGCAATTTTGACACCGTTGTCATCGGGGCCTAACTGTGCACCAATGCCATAAATCACGCCGCTCATTTGCTCCGTGAAGGAACGTTTTTCAATAGGTGCAAAATAATCGGTATGAGGATCCATTAAACCTGTAATAGCATTTAAAAATGCATCAAACTTTTTCTCTTCGTTGTATGTTTTGTCTAATGATTCAAATCTTTTGTGGTATGATTTTGCAATCGCATTACGCGCATCTACTTCTAACTCCGAATCTGATTTGTATACAAATTTATTGGCTGAACTTTTCGCAGTGTCTGGCGTCTTTTTTTTGCTTTGCGCATCCCTGTCGTCTATTAAAGAAATATATTTTTCTAATGTCTTATACTTAATTAATTTATACCATCTATCATAGCGTTCCGAATTATTTTTAGGATAATTTAAACTATCGGCATCTAAGTATACTGAATCGTCTATATTAAAATCAAACGCTTGTTTAAAAATTGAATCGGCTATTAATTTGGCCTCTTTGTATCTAACATTATACAATTTACTTGCAGCAGGTTCAAATTTTATTTCGGCTCCATGAATTTCATCATCAATGGTGGTTTGAAATTTTTTCAATGCATTAATATCCTCTTGCATAAACAAGTTTTTTTCTGGATCTAGCATTTTCAAATAATTTTCAAAAACTTCTTTAGAAAATGCATCATCAATTTTTCTTGGATTATAATGCTCTCGCTCCAATAAACTTCCTACTGCACTTAGCAATTTTCGATGTCTTAAATCTGGGGTCTCTGGCGAATTGCTCTTAAATGCAAATATTAAACTACCAGCTAATATTAAAGTGGCAAAGAATTTCCACTTATTTTGTTTTACATATGTCATAATCGTGTGCATGAAGTATTTCAAAAATAGCGTAAAAAGCCTATTCTAGGTTCCAATTTGGAATAATCTGCTTTATTTTACCATAAATTTATAAAAAGATGGAAAACAAGTTTTATTGATTACCGAATTAGTGTATTTTTGCAACCCTAAATGGAGGGCGTAGCTCAGTAGGTTAGAGCGACAGTTTGTGGATCTGTAGGTCGTGGGTTCGAGACCCATCGTTCTCCCCAGAAAAAGCCTACCCCAATTGGGGTGGGCTTTTTTATAAAATTTATGTGTCCCGTCCTGAAATAGCGATACACAAAACAATCGTTATGGAAAAGAGTACAGAAAATCAGTATGTTAGGCGTACGCAAAATGACTACCGTACGGCATTAAAAATCGAGGTAGTCCAGGAAGTTGAGCGAGGAGAGTTGTCTACTTATGGCGCCATGCGCAAGTATG
>CANJPH010000019.1 GCA_947476145.1 Bacteroidota bacterium
CCTACCTCGGCTATTATTGGGGCAGGGTTAGGGAAGTCCGTGGCCTTAATTACGGACGGAAGATTTAGTGGCGGCACGCATGGATTTGTGGTTGGGCATATTACACCAGAAGCCTACAAAGGAGGATTGATTGGTGTGGTAGAAGATGGTGACATTATTGAATTGAATGTTCCTAAAAGAACCATGACCCTAAAAGTAGACGATGCAACCATTGCCAAACGAAGAGCAGCACAACCAGCACACGTTTTAAAAGTAACCAATGGGGTGTTGTTCAAATATGCAAGACAAGTAAAGGATGCAAGTGAAGGATGCGTAACGGACGCTGATTAAAAATGATATTATGGAGCAAAAACAATTAACAGGATCACAAGCAGTACTAGAAGCATGTATTGCGGAAGGCGTGGATACGATATTTGGATATCCAGGTGGCGCCATCATGCCCATTTATGATGCATTGTATGATTATAAAGAAAAATTAAATCATGTTTTGGTGCGTCATGAGCAGGGTGGAATACACGCTGGTCAAGGCTATGCGCGTACTTCTGGTTTAGTCGGTGTCGTATTTGCAACCAGTGGACCAGGTGCCACAAATTTAGTGACAGGACTTGCGGATGCGATGATTGATAGTACACCACTAGTTTGTATCACCGGTCAAGTGTTTGCACATTTATTAGGAACGGATGCATTTCAGGAAACGGATGTCATTAATATTACCATGCCGGTTACCAAATGGAATTATCAAATAACTGATGCCGAAGAAATTCCTGCAGTATTGGCTAAAGCATTTTATTTAGCAAGAAGCGGAAGACCAGGCCCTGTGTTAATTGATATCACTAAGAACGCACAACTACAAAATTTTAATTATCCTGGATATACGCCATGCAATCACATTAGATCATACAGACCAAAGCCAGTGATCAGAAAAGAATATATCGACGAAGCGGTTGCTTTAATTAACAATGCAAAAAAACCATTGGTCATTTTTGGTCAGGGTGTACTATTAGGAAAAGCGGAAAATGAATTTAAAAAGTTTATTGAAAAGTCTGGTATGCCAGCAGCTTGGACCATTTTAGGTTTAAGCGCTTTGCCAACCGATCATCCTCAAAACGTGGGTATGTTGGGAATGCACGGCAACTATGGCCCCAATGTATTGACCAATGATTGCGATGTATTAATTGCAGTGGGTATGCGATTTGATGATCGCGTAACGGGACGTTTAGATAAATACGCAAAGCAAGCAAAGATTATTCATTTGGATATTGATCCATCGGAGATAGATAAAAATGTGAAAGCAGATGTGGGTGTATGGGGAGATTGTAAAGAAACCTTACCATTGCTTACATTAGGTATAGAACAAAAAGACCGTAGCGAGTGGTTGGCGGTATTTGCAGATTATACTAAACAAGAATACGAACAATGTATTGAACCTGAAATGTTCCCAAGCAAAGAGGAGATGACCATGGCAGAAGTAATCCGCAATGTAAATGAAATTACAAAAGGCAATGCTGTTATGGTAACCGATGTAGGACAACATCAAATGGTTACTTGCCGTTATGCAAAATTTAATCAATCCAGAAGCAATGTAACTTCTGGAGGCCTAGGTACCATGGGCTTTGCATTGCCTGCAGCGATAGGTGCAAAGTTTGGCGCGCAGGATAGAGAAGTAATTGCGGTGATTGGGGATGGTGGTTTTCAAATGACTTTACAAGAGTTAGGTACCATCATGCAAACGGGTGTGGCTGTAAAAATTATCATATTAAATAATCAGTTTTTAGGCATGGTGCGTCAGTGGCAGGAATTATTTAATGACAAGCGATACTCTTTTGTGGACATTGAAAGTCCTAATTATGTAATGCTTGCAAAATCATATGGTATTGAAGGCGCGAAAGTAGAACACAGAAAAGATTTAGTGGACGCAGTGAAAACTATGCTCGCCCACAAAGGATCTTATTTATTGGAAGTAATGGTAGGAAAAGAAAACAATGTATTTCCTATGGTACCACAGGGTTGTAGCGTGAGTGAGATTCGTCTCAAATAAAATAAGATGATTAAAAAATTGAATTATGGAAATTAAAAACGAAAAACAAGAATACACAATTACGGTGTATACCGAAAACCAAGTGGGTTTGTTAAATCGTATTGCCATTATTTTTTCACGTAGAAAAATAAATGTGGAAAGTTTAAACACTTCTCCTTCCGAAGTACAGGGCATACACCGCTTTACCATCGTAGTAATGGAGTCGCGTGATGTGGTGTTAAAAGTGGTACGTCAAATTGAAAAACAAGTAGAGGTTTTGAAAGCTTACTTTAATACCAACGACGAAATTGTGTGGCAGGAGTTGGCTTTGTATAAAGTATTGAGCGACGAGATTACCGAGAAAGTAAAAGTGGAAAGGCTATTAAGAGAATTTGGTGCAAGAGCAGTTGCCATTAGAAAAGACTTTATTGTATTTGAAACCACAGGACATAGAGAAGAAACCAATAAATTAATGGAAGCTTTAGCGCCATTTGGATTGGTAGAGTTTGTAAGAAGCGCAAGGGTAGCGATTATTAAGGAAAGCGCCGGTTTTCATGAAAAGTTAAAAGACTTTGAAAAACGTGAGCCCGGAGAGGAAGTAATAGAGAATGAATATCTGGGGAAAAGAGAAGCAGTGTTTACCATGTAAAAACTGGTCGTTAAAGCGGCACAACATTAAAAGACGAATCTTTATAAATAGTATTAGAAACTAAGAAAACAAAATTTTTAAATCTTAATTAAAAAAAAGTAAAATGGCAAAGTTAAATTTCGGAGGTACCGAAGAAAATGTAGTAACACGTGAGGAGTTCCCATTGGCAAAAGCACAGGAAGTATTAAAAAATGAAGTGGTAGCCGTTATTGGTTATGGTGTACAAGGACCGGGTCAAGCATTGAACCAAAAAGAAAATGGCATTAATGTAATTGTAGGGCAAAGAAAAAATTCAAAATCTTGGGATAAAGCGGTAGCCGATGGATTTGTACCAGGTACTACTTTATTTGAAATAGAAGAAGCATTAGAAAAAGGAACTATTATATGTTATTTATTAAGTGACGCAGCGCAAATTGCAATGTGGCCAACCGTTAAAAAACATTTAACACCAGGTAAGGCATTGTACTTCTCTCATGGATTTGGTATTACTTATAAAGAGCAAACAGGAATCATTCCTCCAGCCGATGTGGATGTAATTTTAGTAGCACCAAAAGGTTCAGGTACCTCTTTAAGAAGAATGTTCTTACAAGGACGTGGCTTGAACAGTAGCTTTGCTATCTTCCAAGACGCAACAGGAAAAGCACATGACAGAGTCATTGCATTAGGTATTGCAGTGGGTTCTGGTTACTTATTTGAAACCAATTTCAAAAAAGAAGTATACTCGGACTTAACAGGAGAGCGTGGTACTTTAATGGGGGCCATTCAAGGTATTTTTGCTGCACAATATGAAGTGTTGCGTAAAAATGGTCATTCTCCTTCTGAATCATTCAATGAAACAGTGGAAGAGTTAACACAATCTTTAATGCCATTAGTAGCTGAGAACGGTATGGACTGGATGTATGCCAACTGTTCAACTACTGCACAACGTGGTGCGTTGGATTGGTGGAAAAAATTCCGTGACGCCACTTTACCAGTATTTTCTGATTTATATAATAGTGTAGCAACCGGAGTTGAGTCGGCAAGATCCATTGATTTAAATAGCAAGGACGACTACCGTGAAAAATTAGAAGTAGAATTAGCGGAGTTACACAATAGTGAAATGTGGCAAGCAGGTAAAACAGTAAGAAGCTTGCGTCCAGAGAACCAGCCTGGTAAATAATTAAGACATGAGTGATGATCAATTAGTTAGTAAGCCTGCACTTGATATTGAAGGAGCGGCCATTAGATTAAAGCCGGTGGTTACCCATACCCCGCTTCAGTATAATGCCAATTTATCCCGAAAGTATCAGTGCAGGGTTTATTTAAAAAGAGAGGATTTGCAAATTGTACGTTCTTATAAATTAAGAGGTGCATACAATATGATGAGTCAGTTGACGCCCGATCAATTGGCAAAGGGCGTGGTATGTGCAAGTGCAGGCAATCATGCACAAGGTTTTGCGTATAGTTGTAAAAAATTAAATGTGAAAGGGGTGGTGTTTATGCCTATTCCTTCGCCACAACAAAAAGTAAGTCAAACAAAAATGTTTGGTGAGCATTTTGTGGAAGAAAAACTAGTAGGAGATACTTTTGATGATACTGCAAAAGCAGCTAAAGAATATACCATCGCAAATGGGATGACTTTTATTCCTCCTTTTGATCATCCCTTTATTATGGCGGGTCAAGGAACAGTAGGCGTAGAAATTTTAAACGATTATAATGAATTGAGAAGTGAATTAGGAAGTGATTTAAGAGACACCCCTATTGATTATATTTTCGTTCCAGTTGGTGGTGGAGGATTAAGTGCTGGTGTTGGGTATTATTTTAAACAACATTCACCTACTACAAAAGTGGTGGGCTTGGAACCTGAGGGGGCGCCTAGTATGCTCACTGCACTAAAGGAAGGGCATCCGGTAGAATTAGAACAGATAGATAATTTTGTAGATGGTGCGGCAGTTAAACGTGTTGGAGACCACACTTTTGCCATTTGCAAGGATGTCATAGATGATATGCATTTAGTACCAGAAGGGAAAATTTGTTCCACTATTTTACAAATGTATAACGAGGAAGCCATTGTGGTAGAGCCAGCTGGCGCAATGAGTATTGCAGTGTTAGATGATTATGTGGATCAGATAAAAGGAAAGACCATTGTATGTATTGTGAGTGGCAGCAATAATGATATTGCTCGTATGCAAGAGATTAAAGAAAGATCTCTGATATATGAAGGATTAAAACACTATTTTTTAATTAGATTCGCACAAAGACCAGGCGCACTTAAAGATTTTGTAAATAAAGTATTGGGTCCAGAGGATGACATTACTCGATTTGAATATATACAAAAGCATAATAAGGAAGCGGGTCCAGCGTTGGTGGGATTAGAATTAAAATCAAATAAAGATTATGAAGTACTTATTGAAAACATGAAGTGCTATCATATTAATTACAACGAAATAAATAAAAACGATAATATATACGGCTATTTAGTATAGTCGTCGGGTAAAAATTGTGGAGCTCCTTAATTAAGCCCCGCTAAAATAAAAGGTTATGCAAGTTTTAAAATTTGGAGGAAGTTCGGTAGGAAGTGCGGAAGCTATATTACAAGTTGTGGCAATTGTAAGTGAATCTATTAAAAAAGAACCTACGATTGTAGTGGTATCTGCGATGAGTGGAGTGACCGATCAATTATTAATGTTGGCACAAAGTGCATCACAAGGAAACGAAGCCTATAAAACCATTATTCAAAATATTGAGCAAAAACATTTGGATGCAGTACGCGCTTTGTTACCCATACAAGCGCAGTCGGCAACCTTAAGTTTGGTAAAGCAAAGCATCAACGAATTAGAATCCAATTGTGAAGGACTTTTCATGTTAAAAGAATTGTCTAACAGAATGCAGGATCGAATTGTAAGTTTTGGTGAAATATTATCTTCAAAAATAATAGCGGCGACTTTCTCTTCTAAAGGCATCCACCAACAATGGGTGGATGCAAGATTGTTAATAAAGACCAATGCTAATTATCTAAATGCGGTTGTTGATAAGGACCTAACGACTAAAACCATTCAAAGCTATTTTGCAGATCCTGCAAATAACAAGTTTGATTTATACATGGCACCGGGCTTTATCGCATCCGATGCCGAAGGCAATACCACTACAATAGGAAGAGGCGGCTCGGATTATACTGGTGCTATTTTTGCAGCAGCGGTAAAAGCTTCTGCTTTAGAAATATGGACGGACGTGAGTGGTATGATGACAGCGGATCCAAGAATTGTTCATAATGCCAAAGAAATTCCACAAATTTCCTATCAGGAAGCGATGGAGTTATCGCATTTTGGCGCCAAGGTAATTTATCCGCCTACTATTCAACCGGTGATGCATCAAAATATTCCTGTTTGGATTAAGAATACTTTTGAGCCCAATCATCCGGGTACCATTATTAAAAATGAATCACCAGCAGATACCAATTTTATCAGAGGAATTTCTTCGATAAATGATATTTGCTTGTTAAGCTTGGAAGGAAGCGGAATGGTGGGTATCCCAGGATTTTCTAAAAGACTATTTGAGGCATTAGCCAAAAAGAAAATTAATATTATATTAATTACACAAAGTTCTTCGGAACACTCTATATGTGTGGGCATCAATGCCAATGATGCATACCAGGCCAAGATGGCTGTGGATGCGGAGTTTGAACAAGAAATAAACACTCAAAAAGTAGAGCCACTCATAGTAGAAAAAGAAGTTGCGATTATAGCATTGGTGGGTGAGCAAATGAAAAATCATCCTGGTGTAAGTGGTAAAATGTTTGGCGTGTTAGGGCGTAATGGTATTAATGTAAGAGCCATTGCACAAGGGTCTTCCGAAAAAAATATTACTGCGGTGATTGCTACTACGGATGTGAAAAAAGCAATTAACGTATTACACGAAGAGTTTTTTGAAACTTCTTATAAGCAAGTAAACGTTTATGTAGCAGGTGCGGGTAACGTGGGAGGAAAATTAATTGATCAAATTAATAAGCAGGTCGCTTATTTGAAAAAATCCTTGCGCTTGCAAATTAATATAGTAGGTATTGCCAATAGTAAAAGACAATTAATTAATATAGAAGGCCTTGATTTAACCAATTGGAAAGAACAATTAGCGGCGGCTCCAACAGGCACAACGGCTGAGTATGTTGCAGCCATCACCGACAATAATTTGCGCAATTCTATTTTTGTAGACGTTACTGCGCATGAAACGGTTGCGAATGTATATACGCAATTATTAGAGAAAGCGGTATCGGTGGTAGCGTGTAATAAAATTGCATGTTCTTCACCTTATGAAAATTATGCAAAGTTAAAAAGTTTGGCCCGTGAGTTTAATGCATCTTTTTTATTTGAAACCAATGTAGGAGCGAGTTTACCCATTATAGGCACATTGAACGATTTAATCCGCAGTGGAGATAATATCCATAAAATAGAAGCGGTATTATCGGGTACCTTAAATTTTGTATTTAATAATTATGCGGGTGGTACCGATGGAAAAACTTTTTCTGCTGTGGTAAGACAAGCACAGTTAGAAGGTTATACGGAGCCAGATCCAAGATTGGATTTAGGGGGTACGGATGTAATGCGCAAAATAATGATACTCGCGCGCGAAGCAGGCACCAAATTAGAGATGACCGATATAGTGAATGAAACCTTCTTGCCAGCAAGTTGTTTTAAAGGAAGCGTAGAAGATTTTTATGCAGAAATGGAAAAACAAGAAGCACACTTTAAGAAATTATATGACGCAGCAGCAGCAGAAGGTTGTAAATTAAAGTTTGTAGCCAAGTTTGAAAGTAATGATGCATCCGGTGCAAAAGTAGGATTGCAACATATTCAACCTAGCTCGGACTTTTATCATTTATATGGAAAAGATAATTTAGTGTTATTTTATAGTATGCGTTACCCTGAATTGCCTTTGGTGATTAAGGGAGCGGGCGCAGGAGCCGATGTAACCGCATCGGGGGTGTTTGCAGATATAATAAGAGCAGCCAGAGTTTAAATAAATAATTATGGTTCCTATCAATCAATGGATAAAAATAAAAGCCCCTGCTACCGTAGCCAATATGGTATGCGGGTTTGATATTTTAGGCTTTGCGGTGAACAATCCATATGATGAAATGGAAATGCGTTTGGTTACGCGTGCTGCGCATCAAGCGGCCATTACTATTATTAATACGGATGATTTTAATTTACCGACCGATCCGGAAAAGAATGTAGCGGGTGCTGCACTCATTGCATTCATAGAGGAGTATACAGCAAATAGTATTATTGAAAAGTCTTTAGGAACTGAAAGTAAACTTATTGATTTCTCGAAAATCGGCTTTGAGGTAAAAATAAATAAACTAATAAAACCCGGTAGTGGTGTAGGTTCCAGTGCTGCTAGTAGTGCAGGTGCGGTGGTAGGCGCTAATTATTTAATAGGCAATCCCTTTTCAAAAGACGACTTAGTGCGTTTTGCGATGAATGGAGAGAAAGTAGCTTCTGGTGTAAAGCATGCCGATAATATTGCACCCTGTATTCATGGAGGCGTAACCTTGGTTCGTTCTATTTTTCCTTTAGAAATTGTTGCCCTTCCTTCTCCCACTTTATTTGTAACCATTGTGCATCCACAAATTGAAGTGCGCACGGCAGATGCAAGAAGTATTTTAAAACAAAATGTACAATTGAAAGATGCCATTAAACAATGGGGTAATATTGCGGGACTGGTTGCCGGACTTATGAAAGGGGATTATGATTTAATAGGACGTAGTTTAGAGGATGTGATTATTGAGCCTGTTCGTTCTATTTTAATACCTGGTTTTGATGAATTGAAAAAGGCATGTAAGGCTGCGGGTGCTTTGGGTGGTGGTATTTCAGGCTCAGGACCATCCATCTTTTTTTTAAGTAAGGAAAGAGATACAGCATTGGCAGTAGAACAGGAGATGAAGAAATTATATGAAGGCTTGGCTTTGGCGCATCATACTTATGTGACTACGATTAATCAAAAAGGGGTGGAGATAGAGGGGCAGGGGAAATTTAGTGCAAAATAAATATATCTAAATTTTCATAAGTGTAGCGTTGGATTTGTCTTTTTAAGTATGTAAAAAACAAAAATTTGGGTTTGATTTTTAAGTCAAATGATAAACGCTGAAACTCAATGATAGCAAGCATCATATTTTCTAAGATTTGATCTATAAATCAAATCAGAAAAAAGAAATAATACTAGCTTAAAAATTAACAAATGTTAATTTAAAATAGAAGAAACAAGTTAAAATTAAAAAATTAAAGGTTTATATGAAAATAGAGGATAAGTTAAAAGTTAATAGCGTACGAATTGAAATCAAAATAATTAGAGATGCATTATTATAGTTTAGGGAAACAATCACCGAATGTAGATTTTAAGACGGCTGCCATCACTGGTCAGGCGCCGGATAAGGGATTGTATTTTCCAACTACTATTCCTCAATTTACCCCTGAACAAATTGAAAGGTTCAAAACCTTAGACAAAGCTACTTTGGCTTTTGAAGTTATGAAGCCCTATGTGGGCGGCACAATTGACGACACTTCCTTACAGCAAATTTGTGCAGAGACCATCAATTTTGAATTCCCATTAGTTCCTATAACTGAAAATATTGCTGCTTTAGAATTATTCCACGGACCCACTTTGGCTTTCAAGGATGTTGGTGCAAGATTCATGAGCAGGTGTTTGGGTTATTTTGCAAAACAGGAAAGTGCAGCAATACTTCAATCAAAACCAAATACGGTATTAGTAGCCACAAGTGGCGACACAGGCGGCGCGGTGGCGAATGGATTTTTGGGCGTGGAGGGAGTGAATGTAATTATTTTATATCCTAAAGGGAAAGTGAGTCCTATTCAGGAGTTACAATTAACCACTTGTGGTCAAAACATTACGGCATTAGAAGTAGATGGAACTTTCGACGATTGTCAAGCAATTGTGAAAGATGCATTCATGGACGCGGAATTAAACGCTGCCTATAAATTAACATCGGCAAATTCTATTAACGTTGCAAGATGGTTACCACAACAGTTGTATTACTTTTTTGCATGGCAGCAATGGGTGGCTAAATATGGCGATCAAACGCCGATGTATATTGTTGTTCCTAGTGGCAACTTTGGAAATATTTGTGCGGGCATGATGGCGAAAGCAAGTGGATTGCCTTTAGGGCATTTTGTTGCGGCCTGTAATGTTAATAATGTTGTCACTAGATATTTGCAAACGGGTAATTATGAAATTCATAAAGCAGTTGCTACCGTTTCCAATGCAATGGACGTGGGTAATCCCAGTAATTTTATACGCATCATGGAAATAATGCAAAACAATTTTGAAAGTTTACAAAAAGGATTAAGTAGTTATAGTTATGATGACGCTGCTACTGCATCTGCCATATATCGTGTATATAAAACCAGTCATTATATTTTAGATCCGCATGGAGCGATTGCATTTTTAGCAGCTGAGCAGTTTATAAAAGAACAAGAAGGCGCGCGCGCTATTATTTTAGAAACTGCACATCCTGTAAAATTTCCAGAAGTGGTGGAAGAAGCCATTGGTCAAACTATTGAAATCCCCGATTCTGTAAAATATTTATTGGGCAAAGAAAAAGTAGCTATCCCAATAGGAGCAAGCTTCGCAGGATTTAAAGACTGGATGTTAAGCAAGGCAGGGAGTTAATTTACTGCTATGTTTTTTAAAAATGCTGAAGCATTTATAATGGGCAATGTTTCACTCGAAGCTTTCATCAACTGCATGTCACTTGTTAAAAAATAGTCCATTTTAAAAGTCAATGCCGTTTGAACTTGAATCGCGTCTTCAATATCTTTAAAATCAGTGAACAATGCTTTTTGAATGTCTTCTTTGGTAATATCAACTACAGAAATAAAAGAAAGTAAATTTAATAAGATTTGTTTTGTGTTTTTGATATCATATTGCTTTATTAAAAAATAGGATAAGGTATGTATTGTAGCTCCACATACAAAACCCTTTATCGATCCTCTTTCCACTTCTTTAATAACTGTTTCGATATCCGCATGATTCTTTCTTAGAAGCGTAAGATCTAATAACACATTGACGTCAAAATATATTTTATAAGCCATATTTTTTCTTTTTGCCTTTATAGTATTCTTCTTTCCAATTAAAATTTTCATCCATCGCTGGTTTTGGCAAGGTATTTAATAAATCTACTAAAGATTGTTTCTTAGGCTTTGTGATTACTTTAAAATAATCTTCCACCAATTCAGATACACTCGTGTTTTTTTGCGCTGCATACTTTTTTACTTGATCGAGTAAGGGTTGCTCAATGGTTATGTTTAGTCTTGCTTTCATCGTATCTATATTAAGTATTCTATAAAGATACGTATTAATTAAATTTATGCGCATAAATGAATTTAATTTTTTTTGCTCTGTTTGGTGAATCTATCCCCTTTATTGAATTCAAAATCAAGTATTTATACCCCATTTTCATGTGTATTTAGAACAGTCCTTCAATTACAAAAATTAGGTATATTTATTTCTCAAATATGGAAACCATGAAAGGATTCGTCTTATTATTAATAATGGTCTTTGGGTTGCAGGGACTAGATGCACAAACCACATTAAAAACAACCACAGCGCAAACGCGTCAAGCCACTTATTGCAACCCAATTAATATTGACTATGGATTTTGTCCCATCCCCAATTTTGTACAAAATGGAAAGCATCGTGCCACCGCGGATCCAGTGATGGCAGTATATGACAATAAATATTTTATGTTTAGTACCAACCAGTGGGGTTACTGGTGGAGTGAGGACATGAAGGATTGGAAATTTTTACCACATCAATTTTTAAGACCTTGGAATAAAGTGTATGATGAATTGTGCGCACCAGCCACACTAGTAATGGGCGACAGCTTGTTTGTAATTGGAAGTACGTATGAAAAAAACTTTACCCTTTGGTATAGCACCAACCCCACTAAGAATGAATGGAAAATTGCAGTAGATAGTTTTAAAGTTGGGGCTTGGGATCCAGGATTATTTTTAGACGATGACAACCGCTTATATATTTATCATGGGTCTAGTAATTTTTATCCTATTTATGGACAAGAGTTAAATCGTAAAACATTTGAACCTCTTACCGAGAAAAAACCAATGATCCATTTGGTGGATAGCATTCATGGATGGGAGCGTTTTGGTGAACATCAGGACAATACTTTTTTAAAACCATTTATGGAAGGTGCTTGGATGAATAAGCACAATGGCAAATATTATTTACAATATGGCGCGCCAGGTACCGAGTTTAGTGGCTATGGGGACGGCGTGTATACCAGTGATAAACCTTTGGGGCCTTTCACATATCAAAAGCACAATCCTTTTTCGTATAAGCCAGGCGGCTTTGCGCGCGGAGCAGGACATGGCGCAACCTATCAGGATGTATTCAAAAACTGGTGGCATATTTCAACGATAGCGATTAGTGTAAAGAATAATTTTGAAAGACGCCTGGGTATTTGGCCAGCACAAATTGATCAAGAAGGTGTGATGTATACCAACACTTCTTACGGAGATTATCCGCATTATCTGCCAACACAAAATGCAAATCACGATCAATCGCAATTTACTGGATGGATGTTATTAAATTACAACAAGCCAGTACAAGTTTCCAGTACCTTAAGTGCATTTACTGCCAACAATGCAGTGGATGAAAATTTAAAAACCTATTGGTCTGCAACCTCCGGTAATAAAGGAGAGTGGATACAAACAGATTTAGGAAATATAAGTACCATAGAAGCGGTACAAATAAATTATGCAGACGAGGGTTCGGACTTAATGGGAAAGTACACGGATATTTACCATCAATATGAAGTGTATGCTTCTAATGATGCAAAAACATGGACCTTAATTATAGATAAATCAAAAAACAAAACGGATGTACCACATGATTATGTGGTCTTGCCTAAAGCAATTGAAGCACGCTATATTAAAATGGTTAACATGCACATGCCTAGCGCAAAATTTGCCATTAGCGGGATACGTGTTTTTGGAAAAGGAAAAGGAGAACAGCCTGGTGCGGTACAAAACTTTGTGCCACTAAGAGGAGACAGTGAAAGAAGAAATGCTTGGTTAAAGTGGGCAGTAAATCCCAATGCAACGGGCTATCATATATACTTTGGAAGTGATCCTTATAAATTATATAATAGTGTATTGGTATATGGTGTAAGTGAATATTATGTAACCGCTTTAGAAAAAGACCAACCTTATTATTTTCAGATAGAAGCCTTTAACGAAAACGGGATAGGACCGAGAACAGAGATTCGAAAGGCGGATTAGTAGCTAGAAACAAGTTATACAAAACAATAAGGGCGACTCATTGAGTCGCCCTTATTGTTTATAATTATTTTTTGATAATTAATTTCTCATTAACCCTTCTTACTTTTTTAGCATTCACTAAATAATCATTCGCTGCATCTCTGTAACCCAATGTCATCGCAACTGCAGCGTGCAAGCCTAATGCTTTTAATCCTAAAACCTCATCTACTGCATCTGGCATAAAACCTTCCATTGGTGTAGCATCCACTTCTTCGGCAGCAGCAGCTACTAAACCAAAACCTAAAGCAAGGTATGCTTGTTTAGCAGCCCATATTGATGCTTGTTCTGGTGTTAAATTTTTAAGTGATCCATTTATATAACCAGCAAAATCATTTAAAGTTTCAACTGCAACACCTCTTTGTTCTGCGATGTCTGCCATGTATTCGCCAACTTCTTTTTCAGTAACACTTGTCCATGTAGCAAAAACAATTACTGCACTACCATCCACCACCTGTGATTGATTATAGAATGCAGGTTGTAATTTTTTTCTTGTTTCTTCGTCTTCTACTACAATGATAGAGTAGGGAGTTAAACCAAAAGCACTTGGTGCCAAACGCGTTGCTTCCAAAATGTTGTCTAATTTTTCTGCTGGAATTTTAGTTCCGTTCATCTTTTTAACAGCATAACGCCATTTTAAAGCATCTAATAATTTCATGTTTATTGTTTGTTTTATTAATTAATGTTTGAACATCAAAAATACAATCTTAAGGCTGAATGGCCAAATCATATTGCATCCCTTGCTCTAGACAATAACCCAATAATTCATAAAAGGTTCAAAATCATACTATTATATTCCTTGATAAATACAATTTGAAAACTGAAATACGATGGCGCCCACTTTCCACCAAGGAGAAGCATTTTTTAATATATCCAATCCTAATCTGATAATGGCGCTATTACTTGCCCCACCTTTAACCATTCCGGTTATTTCTGCTAAGGCTTCCCCATAAAAACCAAGCGCATTAATGGCAGTATCTAAAAAACAATTTATTATTTCATCGTTAGTTAATTTTAAACTTACCGGGCTTCCATTTAAGTTATTTGATTGAATAAGACTTCGGTTGCTAATTATAATGATATTATTGATATTGGTCTGGATGGCTGGATTGTTTAACAAATAAGTTTTTGATTTAGTAGAGTCAATGATAAATTTCAAAACTTTATTTCTTTCTAATTGATTCAGTTTACTATAATCTTTTTGATTGATCACAAAGTTTATTAAACTAGCAGCAATGCGTTCATTGGAGATTCGAATTAAGCTAGTATCATTTTTATTTTCATTTAATATGATGGACTCATTCATAAAATCCAGAATGAGATTGGTAAATAAACTGTCTTCTAAAATAGATTCCGCTGCTTGCTGAACACTTCCAATAGCTTGTGATTGGTTAGATACAGAAGCGCTTTTTCTACAAGCCAAAAATCCAGTTGAAATGCACGCCATTAAGACAATTACAATAAATGCGGTAAGAAATTTGTTTTTCATAATTATATATTTAGATGGTCAATCTAAGTTCAATTATGAAACCATAAATTTCGGTTTATACTACTTTATAATTTCTATATACAAATTCTTTTTCCCTCAATAGAATATTCCTAAAAAATGAGGCCTAGGCATTAAAAAGTAAACTGGTATTACAATACATTATATTTCAAGTATATTACCTTAAATCTCTAAAGTGAAAAAAATATTTAACCTAGTCCTTTTCATACACGTTATGATTTCGTTCATCTTTTTTAAAAAAATCATACAAACCGATCTCGGTTTAATTAGCTATTTTATTGTTAGTATGATTTTGCTTTTCTTACTGTACAAACAAAATGCAAAAAAGAGTATAAAGTAATTTGACATTTTTACTTTCAGCTACATAATGTTTATTATTTTTAAGCTTAAATGTTCATTACATGAGACTGATTAAAAATAAGCTATTGAAAATCACATATTTAGCGCTTCTATTGGCTGTAACCACGGCACATACAGCTATTTCGCAAGCAAACAAAGCAGCAAATAAACCAGCAAATAATGTAACGCCCAACCTTATTATCATTACCACCGACGGGTTTAGGTGGCAGGAGGTTTTTGGAGGTATGGATACCGCCATTGCAAATCAATCCAAATTCAACCAAGGAGATAGCACTTATATATATAATAAGTATGGGGCAAATGATTTGGCAACGCGTCAAAAAAAACTAATGCCATTTTTCTGGAATCAAGTTGTAAAAGAGGGCATGTTATTTGGCAATAGATATGTAGACAATAAAGTAGATGTTGCTAATCCGCATTGGTTTTCTTATCCGGGCTACAATGAAATATTTACAGGGTATCCGGATACAGCAATTAATTCAAATGATTATATGCCTAACCCGCATACCAATATTTTCGCTTTTTTAAATGCGCAACCTGCGTATAAAAATAAAGTGGCCGCTTTTGGTGCATGGGATGCATTTGATAGAATCTTAAATGAAAAAGTTTCAGGGTTCCCAGTGATCAATGGCTTTGAATCTATTACTCAATTACTACAAGATCCTGTTGCAGTAAGTATTGGTCAAGGATTAAAGGATTCTTATAAACCATTTAAAGAAGTGGAATGCTTGGATGTGTATACGCATCAACAAGCAATGCATTATTTACAAACAAAAAAACCAAAGGCATTGTATATTAGTTATGGTGAGACCGACGAGTGGGCACATCATGCACAGTACAGAGATTATTTGGATGCAGCACATCAGGTGGATGCATGGATTGCACAAATTTGGAAATGGGTACAAGCAACACCAGGATACAAAGACAATACTTATATATTAGTAACTACGGATCATGGCCGAGGGTTTAACGAAGCCTGGACCGATCATGGCGCTGATGTAAACGGCGCTTCCAGTATTTGGTTTGCTTTAATGGGGCCTGGATTACAAAAAATTGGCCCACTGGGAGAACAAACGCAAAAAGGGCAATTTTATCAAAAGCAATTAGCCGCTACTATGACTAAACTCATGGGTAAGCCCTTTGTGGCTAGCCATCCTATTGGCAGTGCTATCTATTAATTGATTAAAATTTTACATTAACTTTGTAGGATACTAAGAAGAGAGCATGTTATTTAAAAAAACCATAAGACAAGTTATTGCGCTAGCCATGCTAGTGGTTTTTGCTTTTAGTATTACGCCTCAGAAAAATATACATGATTTTGTTGCGAAGCACGTTGATCCTACTGCTTGTAGTGTACATGTGAATTTGCCAATTGAACAGGTAGAGCATGCGACAGTACATTGTTCTTATGATCAATTAGTTGCTACTTCTCCTTTTATTCAATATTGTTTTGAATTATACTTAATTACGCCAACTACGCAAAGTGTAAAAAACGAAGCCATTGTTTCATTTTTTGCTAGTAGTAGGATCTCTCAATTTGATTCTCGCGGTCCGCCAATTATATAATTGAATTTTGAAATGCGCCTTGAGTGCATTGTTTTCATTTTATCAATTTCAATTTATATAATTATGTTCAAACATATATCTCTTTTGCTATTTGTACTTTTTTGTATAAATAGTTCCAATATCGCACAAACTAAGAAACAAAACTTTATTTTATCTGGTAGTGTAACCGATGAGTCAACTGGACAGGCATTGCAAGGAGCAAGCATCTATTTTCCTGAATTTAAAAAAGGAGTTATTGCAGGAGCGAACGGTGCTTATGAAATTACCCTACCCGTGGGGGAACATATTGTAGAAGTAAGTTTTATAGGATTTTCTATTTATACCAAAACGGTATTTATAAAATCCAATCAACAAGAAAATTTTAAACTTGGACATAGTGCTGTTGAAAGTTCTAATGTAACAGTAACTAGTTTTTTACGTGCAACTAGTTCGCGTAAAACACCCACACCAATTAATATTATAAAGAAGGAAGATTTATTTAGATCGGCCAGTACCAATTTTATAGACGCCTTGTCTAAAACACCAGGGGTTTCACAATTAAGTACGGGCCCGGCAGTTTCCAAACCTATTATTCGTGGACTAGGATATAACAGAGTGATGGTTTTAAATGATGGCGTAAGACAGGAAGGCCAACAATGGGGCGACGAACATGGTATTGAAATTGACGAGTACAATGTAACCCGGACCGAAGTATTAAAAGTACCTGCTTCTATTATTTATGGTAGCGAGGCTTTGAGTGGTGTGATTAATGTAGTTTCCAATGTGCCAGTAGCAGAGGGCGCCATAAGAGGAAATGTATTTAGTAATTATCAAACTAATAATAAATTACAGGGATACCATTTTGATTTAGCAGGTAATAAAAAAGGATTTGTGTGGGGCATTAATGGATCTTCAAAACGTGCGTCGGATTATCAAAATAAATATGATGGCTATGTATACAACTCCAAGTTCAATGAGTTAAATGGAGGGGGTTATGTTGGCGTTGAAAAAGATTGGGGCTACACTCATTTTTTTGTAAGTCAGTTTAATCAAAAATTAGGGATGATAGAAGGGGAAAGAAATGACCAGGGAAGTTTTATAAAACCAACCTTTTATAATATTAATATTGATCCAGTTGCTACTCGTGCCGATTTTAATGCAAGTACTCCATCTATTCCATATCAACATGTTATTCATACTAAGTATACTTTGGATAATAATATTAAATGGGGCGAAGGCAGATTAAAAGCCAATATCGCGTATCAGCGCAATCAAAGACAAGAGTTTGGAAATATAGATGATCCTGCTGAGAAAAGTTTATACTTTGACTTAGGTACTTTAAATTATTCATTCCAATATTTATTGCCTGAAAAAAATAATTGGAAACATACCATTGGTGTAAATGGAATGCAACAAGAAAATAAAAACAAGGGAGTAGAAGTATTAATACCTGCTTACAAATCGGTTGAGCTGGGATTGTTTTTTTATACACAGAAAAGAGCCGGTAAGTTAACCATGAGTGGAGGTGCACGTATCGACAAAAAAGGGATAGAATTTAATGACCTAGTTAATAATGAATCTATTAAAAAGGACTACGGCGCTATGGCGGGTTCTTTTGGTATGACTTATGAAGCGGGAGATGATTTAATTTTTAAATTAAATATTGCACGTGGCTATCGCGCACCCAATTTATCTGAATTAGGCAGTAATGGGGCACATGAAGGCACTAACCGTTATGAATATGGCAATACCAATTTAAAATCTGAAAAAAGTTTGCAATTGGATTTGGGTGCCGAGTGGAGTGATGAGCATGTATCTTTTGCAGGTAGCTTATTTTACAATCAGATAACAGATTATATTTTTTATCAAAAACTATTAGGTGGTAATGGGTCGGATTCTATTATTGTAAATGAAGATGGGGAGGAGTTTTTTGCATTTGCATACAAACAGCAAAATGCCAACCTCATGGGTGCTGAATTTAATTTAGACATTCATCCGCACCCTATTGACGGGTTGCATATTGAAAATACATTTTCCTATGTGAAAGGAAGGTTTGCAGAAGCTATTGATGGCAGCAAGTATTTACCAAATATCCCATCCCTAAGGTGGATTTCTGAATTAAGGTATGAATTTAAAAACAGTAAAAGTTCATTACAAAATTCTTATTTATCCTTACAGTTGGATAATGTAGCCACACAGAACGATCCATTTACGGGGTATAATACAGAAACCAAAACACCTGGATATCATTTATTAAATGTTGGTTTGGGAACACAGTATACCAAAAAAGGAAAGCAGTTATTTAGTATTGCCTTCACTGCACAAAACCTTACGGATGTTGCCTATCAAAATCATTTAAGTAGATTAAAGTACACTGCCGAGAATATGGCCACTGGCCGCATGGGTGTACTTAATATGGGCCGCAACTTTAGTTTAAAACTGAATGTACCGTTGGTGTTTGATTAAGTAGATTTTCTTACATTTATCCTATGAAAAAAATCATCTTATTTGCTTTTGCAATAATAATAGTAATGTCATTGCATGCACAAAAAAATAGTAAGCAATCCCCAAACAAGGAAGCTGAAACCACTTTAAACAAAGAGGAGCAAAAGTTATTGTCTTATATAGATGCGAACCTGCCAAGGGCCATTGAAATGTTAAAGGAGTCGGTGAATATCAACAGCGGTACTTTAAATATAGAGGGCGTAAAAAAAGTGGGGGCCTTGTTTGCAAAGGAATTTGAAGCGGCGGGATTGCAAACACATTGGGTAAGTATGCCAGACTCTATAAAGCGCGCGGGACATTTAGTAGCCATGACGCCGATGGCAAAAAACGCGCAAGGAATTAAAAAACCAAAAGGCAAAAAATTATTTTTAATAGGACATTTGGATACGGTGTTTGAACCAGATATGCCGGAGAATCCTTTTACGATGTTAAACGATAGCACAGCAACAGGACAGGGTGCGAATGATATGAAGGGTGGAGATGTGGTAATCATTATGGCATTGCAAGCATTGAATGCACAGGGCTTATTAAAGGACGCAGCCATCACTGCTTATTTAACGGGAGACGAGGAGCATGCAGGATATCCGCGTGAAGTGAGCCGTGGTGATTTTATTGAAACGGCAAAGCAATCTGAAATTGCCTTGGCTTTTGAAGGAGCCAATGGATTAAATAAAGTAGCCACTGCAAGAAGAGGTGCAAGTGGATGGCAATTAAATGTAACTGCAAAAACAGGACATAGTAGTGGCGTGTTTACAGAAAATGCAGGCTATGGTGCGATCTATGAAGCAGCAAGAATTGTAAATACATTTAGAGAAACATTAAGTACAGAAAAATATTTAACTTTTAACCCGGGTGTGTTTATTGGTGGATCCGATATGCAATATGAGGAAGCAAAATCATCAGGAACCGCTATAGGTAAAACAAATATTATTTCACCGAATGCAGTGGTAACAGGTGACCTGCGTTTTTTAACAGAGCAACAAAAAATAGACGCGCGCGCCACTATGCAAAAAATTGTGGACCAAAATTTAAATGGTACTAAAGCAACCATTCGTTTTGTAGACGGTATACCAAGTATGGCACCTACGGAAGGCAATGAAAAAGTAATGGAAGTAATAAGTGGCGTAACTACTAGTATGGGAATGGGTGCCACCACTGCGGGTGATCCAGGTTCCAGAGGCGCGGGTGATATTTCCTATGTGGCACAGTATATGGATTGTATTGACGGATTGGGTGCATCGGGAAGAGGGGCACATGCGCCAGGGGAGACCATTAACTTAAAAGAATTTCCGGTTTTAATCAAGCGCGCAGCCTTGACGATATATAGGTTGACGAGGTAAGGGGGGATCTTTTTAATACAAATTGCTTAAAATATAATAAATAGATTTAATATATCTATTTAAACGCAAAAACCGTATTTTTACAAAGCAGAAAGGATACAATAAGTTTATAACCTATTGATATTCAATAATTTAATGTATTAGACCTGATATGCCTGAAAAAATTCAATTTGTGGATGTTATAGATACCTTCAAAAGGGCAGTCAATAATGTATTGGCACAATATAGAATGATGCTTAAGGTGACTTTGGTGACTACCTTAATAGCATTGGGATATGCATTATTACAACCACCAAGTTATAAGGCGGTGGCCACTTTTATTTTAGAAGATAAATCGGGCAGCAAAAGTGGATTGGGTGCATTGGCCTCTCAAATTGGATTTGATATTGGAAGTTTATCTGGAGGAAATGCAGGCATGTTTGAAGGAGATAATATTTTAGATATCATGCAATCAAGATTGATTGTAGAAAAAGTATTGTTAACGAAAGTAGATAGTAGTTCTAAAACCAGCAATGCAACTTTGGCCGATTTATATGTACAAGCCTATAAGATTAATAAAAAATGGAGTAGTGAACCCAATTTAGCGAACTTCAAATTTGATGCAAATTTATCAAGTCCATTACAAGATTCAATTGTATTTACATTGCTTCAAAAAATTGTGAAAGACAATTTAGTAGTAAGCCGACAAAATAAAAAAGGATCTATTATTGCTATTCAAGTTGTTTCTAAAGATCAAAAATTCTCTAAATTATTTTCTGAAAGATTATTAAAGCAAACCAGTGATTTATACATTGATATTAAGACAAGTAATCTTACCAATAATATCTCAAAGCTGCAAAACAAAGCCGATTCTTTACAAGCCATTTTAGGAGGTTTATACGGAAAAACTTTTGCGGTAGCACAACAACAATTAATTAACACCAATACGGCAGTAAAAATTAATTCAGTACCCGAAGAAACTACCCAAAGAGATAAAACAGTAACGTATACATTGTATGGAGAGGTAGTTAAAAACTTAGAAGCCTTAAAACTTTCTCAAATAAATCAAACGCCGGTTATACAAGTATTGGATATGCCTAAATTACCTTTGGTAAACCAGTCCACTCCCATTTATTTAATTGTATTCATGGGACTCGCGGTAGGTCTTGTATTGTCTATTTTAATTGCAGTATATCTGTATACAGACAAAATAAATTAAACATACATGCGTCGCCTTTTTTTACTAAGAGCATATGGCGATTTTGTAATTGCAATTAGGGCCATTTTAAATAGCCCTCAACCTAGCGACACAAAGATTATTGCATCCAATCATTTCATTCCTTTATTCGAAGCTATAAACGAGGTATTCGATCTAAGCCCATTGGATATTGATTTTCAGGACTTTGGGATCAATCAATCCTTGTTAAATTTTTTCACTGACAAGCAGTTGTTGACTTTTCAAACCATTCGACAAATAGTAAAAATAAAAAGATATTTAAAAAGTAATGCTGACAAAAAATATAGCGACTATCTAGAACAAGAAAAACGTTTATCTATTTTTAATTTTCTTGTTAATCATAAATTTAAGGGTATTGTAAAAAAAGAAAATATTTATAAGACTTATGAAACATTTTTTAATTCCATTCATCATGAATTAAAATTTGAAAAAGTAAAAATAAAAAACGTATTAATTTTACCAGACGCAAGAACAAAAATCAAAACCGTACCAGATTTTATTGTAAAAGATATATCTGAACAATTTAAAGGAGCATCCATAAATGTAAATATTGCAAAGTTTGACAATAAGATAAGTAGTAGCCAATCTCGTTTGATATATCATAATTTTGAGCAATTAATTGAGTTAATAAATAAACACGATTTAGTGATAGGTGCAGATAGTTTGCCAATTCATTTGTGTAACTTATTTAACAAACCTCACTATATCCTCTATCCTCATAATCAACCCAACGCTTTTTGTACCTTATTTTCTATTCAAAACAATTTTTTTACTAATTTCAATAAGTATAGTCGAGAAAGTTTTGCAATACTAAATTAGAAAAGCGCTTTATTTTTATGAACCCTAATATTCCTGCATATATTTTATTTTCAAGTCATGAACCAGAAAGACAAATTCAGGTAAATGAAATCATAAAACATTTGCCTCAGGTAGAAATAATTGAACCGGTTTTTCCAAAATACCAAAGCGTACCTTTTCTTCAAAGACTAGTTCAGAAATCAAAAGAAAGGACTGGAACTAAATTATTGACTACAGAGATTGGGGTTTTAATGTCTCACCGAAAAATTTGGCAAAAGATAGTTGCATTATCCAGGTTGAACATAAATCCCGCAAACACCCATTATCTAATCTTTGAATCTGATAGTAAAATCATAGATCTTGAAACCTTATATGAGTATATAGGAATGGTACAAAACAAGTATGAATTATTTTTTTGGGGTGCTTGGCATAATAATGTAAGTATCAAAAAATCAAGTATTACAGCAACCTTCCAAAATTATATCATTGGAACGCCACTCATTAAATCCGTTTATTGTGCGTATGGTTATTCCATTAATGCAAAAGCAGCTCAAAAGATGCTAGATGCAACCAATAAAATTAATTATCCATTAGATTTGTTCAAACATTACTATAATATTAATAGCTTTAGTATTGGAGCCATAAAACCTGAAGTGATTTCAACTTGGCAAACCACTCAAAGTACTATTAGGGCGGTAAATACATGGTCAAGAATAAAACATTTCATAATTATAAACATCTTTTATCTTCGAAATCAAGTTAAAGCCTATTTTAGCTAAGTATGACTTATCAATCAAAATCAATTGTTGTAATTAGTTGGGACGGAGAAACCGAACCATTATCTCATATTTTATTAGATACCGTATCCAGTTTTGATATTTTCTTGATCGATTATAGTGGGAAAGATAATTTGAGTAAGGTTATCAATTTCAAACCCACCTATTATCTTTCTAAAAAATCGGAATGTAAGGGGGATTTAATTAACAATGTGTCCCAATATTTAATTCAACATTCAATTATTGATTTTAAATATATAGGTTTTTTAGATGATGATATTTTTATTTCTATAAGTGATTTAAATAAATTACTTTTTATTGCAACATTAGAAAACTTAGATGCATTTCAATCAAGTTTAACACATGATAGTTATTTCCATCATAGGCAATTTATTCATAAACCTGGTTGTATTGTACAAGAAACTCCATGGGTTGAAATAATGGCTCCCTTTTATTCCAATGAGATTTTTGCATCGGCGGGTCCCTATTTAAATAAAAGCATTTCTGGCACGGGCAACGATGTATATTTAATTCCTACTATTCAGCAAATATTAGGTAAAACTAAAACAGCGGTAATACATGCAGTACAAATGAAACATTGCAGACCAATAAGAACTGGCAATAGAATTTTTAGTAACCAAAAATCTTGTTTACAAGAAATTCATGAAATGCAAGGTTTTTGCAAAACCTTATTCTTTGAATTTTATGCAACACATAAAAGTCAAACCAATCGTTTATTTATAAAAAAGGTGCTAAATCGTAATTATTCAAATGGCATTCCTTTACGTTATAAGCTTGCCAGGGTCATACCTATGATTAAAAACCTATACAAATTAGTGGTGGACGCTAGTTATAGATAAGAAAGTATGGAAACGCAAAAAAACGTCTTTTACAATGTATTATTAGCCATTTCACAGGTTTTGTTTCCTATGTTAACTTTTCCTTATTTGGCTAGAGTGCTTGGACCTGAGCATGTTGGCGTTTTAAACTTTGCCGAAAGTTATGCCAGGTACTTTGTATTAGTTGCTGCTTTTGGAATTCCAATTTATGGAGTACGTGAAATTGCAAAGATTTATAATGACAAAGAAAAGCTTTCAAAATTATTTGTAGAAATTTTTACAATCAATTTTATTACCACTATTATTTTATCTATAGTTTTTTTGATTACAATAATTTATGTTGATCGGTTAAATAGCGCTGGAATTTTATTTTATTGGGCATTATTATTTTTCTTTTTACAGGTTTTTGTACTTGAGTGGTTTTTTATTGGAATAAAGCAATTTAAATTTATAGCAGTTCGGTTCTTTTTTATAAGATTAATATTTATTGCCTGTGTTTTCATATTTATTAAAACTAGTAATGACTATTTAATTTATATGAGAATGCAAGTCTTACTAAACTTGTTATTAGCCATTGTAAATATTTATTATATTACTAAGTTCATTAATTTTAAAAATTTAAGTTTACAATCACTCAATTTAAAACAACATCTAAAGCCTTTGATGGTTTTGTTTTTAACTATATTTTTTATAAGTATTTACTTACAATTAGATACAGTAATTTTAGGTTTTATAACGGATAGTGAAAGTGTAGGGTATTATTCATCTGCCTTAAAACTAAATAAATTATTAATAGCTGTCTTTGCTGCTATTTCTGCAGCCATGTTTCCTAGAATGATGAATTTATTACAGGAAGGGAAAGTTGTGCAATTCAATAATATGATTCAGAATTGCTTCTACATTATTATAAGCCTAAGTTTACCAACAGCGCTATTGGTTTATTTATGTGCTCCAGAAATTGTACAAATTTTATTTGGATCTAATTTTGAGAGAGCCATTTTGCCCTTGCAAATTACAGCCCCTATTATTGTGGTTGTGAGTTTATCAACTATTTTTGGATTCCAAATATTAAGTGCCCTTTCAAAAGATAAAAATATTTTAATATCTGCTATGTTAGGAACATTAGTAAGTATTTTATTTTCAATATTACTTATTAAGCAATACAAGGAAAATGGGGAAGCCTTTACTATTTTCTTAACAGAAATTACGGTATGTGCGAGCTTTATCTATTTTTCAAGGAAACATTTTAATATTAGTAAGTTCACCGTGATTTTAATTCACCAATTGGTAGCAATCCTACCCTTAATATTATTTGTATTTACCATCAAATATTTCGTAATCAATATATACATAAGAATAATTTATATAAGTTTAATTACTTTGCTTTGGTATTTCGTATTACACTATTTTATTCTGCCAAATAGCGTTTTAAAAACACAGTTTTTAAAATTAACTAGCAAGCAGTTAAATTCTTGATAAATTATTATCTATATTTGTAATATGAATAATAGTATTATTAAACATACTTCCATTTCCATTATTATTAGAAAAGCAGTTATTGTAATTATTGCGTGCTTTTTATTTCAAATCAATGCTTCTTCACAAATTGTGAATACAAATAGTGATATTAAAAAAATTGGTACATTTTTTAAAAAGGTAGGCTCATCGATAAAAATTCCTACACTTCCATCCATAAAGTTTCCAAAAAAAGAAAAAAAAGTAGTTGATACAGTAATTAAGGTTAAGCCAGTGAAAGTTGAAAAAATTAGACCTTCACAAACCTCGAAAATTAAAGTGATTTTACCTACACTTGATTTTAGCAAAATAAAGCTTTGGAATAAAAAACCAAATTTACTTGCTATTTCAAAACACAAATTAAATGTCTTAAAGAAGAATAAGGAAACACAATTAATGGATGAGATTGAGACATTAGATATAAGCTTACAAAAACTAGAAGAAAAGAAAATAGATATTCTTGAATCAAAAAATGAGTTATTACTAGATCTAGCTGCATTAAAAGTACAGGACTCATTAAAGAGTATTTTAAAATTTGATATCATAGATGCCAATACCAAAGAGGAGCCATTATTTACCATACCTGTTGGATTTGCCGATATGGATGAACAAATAAGAAACTTAATTTTATTAGGCAAACTTCCAGTAGACAATGCTTTAACTACTAGACCTTATTTTACCACGAATAAGCAATCACTGAATAAAATAGTTTCCTTAATTGATAGTAATATGAATTATGAGGGTGAATTGTATTCAAAACACAAAATAAATATAAGTTTACTGCCCTTTAGCTTCACTCAAAAAATAAATACCGATCATCCCTATGGAGGCAATGATGGATCAATGACTATGTCCAAGGGTTATCAATTCCAGGCGAGTACAGGCGTTTTTGTTAAGCTAGGACATTTGAAAATACAATTTAGACCTGAATATATTAGTACTGCAAGTGGTGCATATAAAACGGATCCTGCTTGGGGCGCCATAACACCTGCCACTAAAAAATTCACATTAGGGCAGTCTAGTATTAGATATGATATTGGAAAATTAACGGTGAGTGCAGGAACTGAGAATTTATGGTGGGGGCCTGGTATTCAAAACTCATTGTTAATGAGTAATAATGCGCCTGGTTTTTTTCATTATAGTTTTCAAACCAATCGCCCTATTAAAAATTTCTTAGGGACTTTTCAATTTCATATAATAGGTGCTACTTTAGATATGGATTCTGTGCAAGGATTTGAAAACAAAGGCCTAAGGGCCATCAATTATAAACGAGGAGATCGTTATTTGAATTCACTTGCCATTGATTATACCCCTTCATTTTTAAAGAATGTATCATTTGGGGTGAATAGATCCATTCAAACCTACGCTGCCTCCAATGTAAATGGTTTGATATTAAGTAAGCTTCCAGCCTTAGGGGCATTCTTTGGTGCAACGGCTGCTAAAAGTGATACTTTTCCAAGAGACCAGTTGGTATCTATTTATACAAGATGGTTTTTTCCAAAGGATCATGCCGAGTTATATTACCAATTTGCATATAATGATGCGAAAGAAAATTTCAGAGACCTAGCTTTGGATATGTCACACTCTACTGCTTATATCCTCGGGTTTAAAAAATTATTCACCTTGCCCAAGCAATCCTATTTAGATTTAAATATAGAAGCTTTAAAAGTCTCCCAAACACCTAGTTATTTACACCGTAATGCAGGAAACTTTTATGAGCATAGCCAAATTTATGAAGGCTATACCCATCAAAATCAAATCATTGGTAGTGGTGTAGGCTTTGGAAATAATACACAATCCATTGCATTAAGTTATAATAAGGGCTGGGCTAAATATGGATTTATGTTTAAACATATTGCCAATAACCCCATGGCATTGGTTAGTGGAGTAAATGACTTAGGGTTAAGAGCTATTAAGTGGGACGATTATGCCTATGGGCTACAAAGCAGGTACAGGTATAAGAATATTCTTTTTAGTGCTAATATGGAGTGGGTAAATTCAAGAAACTATTTATGGAAGGATGGCAATATGGCTGGTAATTTTTATGCTTATATAAACACTGTCTTTTTATGGTAAAAAAAATACTAACTTTTTTTATACTCTTAATGACTATAGAGGGAAGTGCTCAAAATGCTTTGTTAGATGATATTAAGCTAACGGACTATTATAGAAATAAACAATTAATTGGGAAAGTACAGGATACCGAATTGGTTAAAAATTATTCTTTTTTAGTAAGAAGTACAAGTTATTATCAGTACCTGGCCTACCCTAATGCAGAAAAGAAAAAAGGTTTATACATTAGTAATTTTCAGTTTAGCAATAACTTTCAAAATAATTCGGATTTGCCTGTAAGTTATAATGATGGAAATATCATCCCTGCAAAAGGCTTTCAAGAAAGATATAGTGTGGGTGCAAATATTAAGTGGAAAATATTTGAATTAAATATTCAACCTGAATTTATAAGAGCCGAAAATTTAAGGCAGGAAGTATTTGCAGGCAATCAATTAGATGGCAACTGGTGGACGCGCTATTTTTTTATGGTTCAAAACAATGTAGACGATTATAGACGCTTTGGTAATGAACCTATTAATAAATTTTATTTAGGTCAATCTAAATTTGCAATCAACATTGATAAGTTTGCATTGGGTGTATCTAATGAAAATATTTGGTGGGGACCTGGCAAAAGGAATGCTTTATTATTTACCAATAATGCACCCGGATTTTTACATGCTTTTGTACAAACAAAAAAACCCATTAAAACCAAAATTGGAAATTTTGAATTTAATGCGATTTATGGTGAATTGGGTAATGTAGATTATACTCATCCAGATGATAGTATTATGCGTACGATATGGTCAGGTGCAATACAGGAGAAATTTATGAATACTAGAAATATACAAGCTTTTACCATTAACTGGAATCCAAAATGGATGAGTAATTTCTATATTGGTTATTCATTTTCTAAACAAAGCTATAAAGAGGATAGTTTATTTTTTACTAAAAAAATTCCTTCGGAGAAAAATAAGATGACATTAGGTGCTGTGATGTTTAGGTACGTGATGCCTAGAGACCATGCAGAATTTTACGCGGAAATTGGACAGCCTGATAGGGCAGCAACACCAGGAAGCTTTTTTAATGACACCGTTAAAACTGGATTTGTATTTGGTGCTTCAAAAATTTTCTTAATGAAAAAAGGTGATGCCTTTATAAAATTAGATGTAGAAGTAACCCAATTGCAACTAATGGATCCCAAACAAATTTTTGTTCCAGGTGCTCCTTTTGGAGTGCCAGCTGTTCATAGTTGGTATGCTAGTCCAACTATTAGACAGGGATATACCCATGATGGTCAGAATTTGGGAGCAGCCATTGGTTCTGGTTCAAACAGTCAATCCATAAGTTTAAGTTGGCATAAAGGACAAAATAAAATTGGCATTTTTGTTGAACGTTTGGTTCATAATAGTGATTTCTATCATTATGCTTATTTAACCGGAATGTTAGGATACTCGAGGGCTGATGCGTATTGGGTAGATATGAATACGGGTGCTGAAATTCAATTTTCTCCTATCAAGAATATATTAATTGCAGGTTCTTATATGGCTACCAATGCCATGAACTATCGATGGACGAAAGTGGTAAACGATATTAGTGTTGATAAATTTGCCACACCTGGAATCAATTCCGATAAGAATAATTTTCAGTTCAATGTTTCTGTAAAATACAGCTTTAATGGAAGCCATTAAGAACTTATATCTCCGTTTTTATTTTATAGTCATGGCGCTTTATGTTTATTTAAACAAGGGCGTCGCTTATAGTTTTTTGGTAGAAGCATTATGGTTAATGGGTATTATTTTACTTTTTCTTAATAGAAGGCGCTATACTTTTTATTGGGATAAGCGCATTAAACTTTTACTCCTATTTCTCATTGTAAGTATTATTTATATGATTAAAGGAGCCATTTCCTATCCTTTAATGGATGTGATAAGAGATTCCTTTATATTTCAATATGGTTGGTTTGTATTTATTATATTTTTATTTCAAGAAGATAAAGAATATATCTGGGATAGATTATTCCATATCTATAAATGGTTCCCCATTTTCGCATTATTTAATTTTTTCTTATTATATTTTATTCCATTTTTTGAAACCTTTACCGTCTTTGGTAAACTTCCCATCGTACTTTACAAGTATGGTGATATGGGAGTACACTTACTAATATGCACCATTCTAGTTTTATTTAATATTTCAAAGCTTTCTCCTAAATGGAAAGCCACTTTGGTTATTTTAATCATATTTAACTTTTTAACCTTAGCAGCTTATAGCAGGTCGGGTATGTTGTCTTATATAATTGGCATTTTTTGCTTTCTGTATTTTAATAAGGATGAAACAATTACATTGGCACTTAAATCGTTAACTAAACATATTCCACTAGCGTTGCTCATCATAATACCTATTTACTTAACTGTTCAGGTACAAGAAAACTTTCAAGGTAGGGCAGTGGGTTTTGGGCAATTAAAAGAAAATATTACTTCCTTAGCCGGAACTCCAGAGGATGCCACTTTGGAAAAAAATGTTTTGTGGCGACTTTTATGGTGGGGCAATATTTTAGATTATAGTTTTAGCAAAGAATATTTTGCAACTGGAAAAGGGTTAGGTATGAGTTTAGCGCAGACCGATGAAGTGATTACTTCTGATGAAGAACTACGCTCCCCCCATAATTTTCATTTAAATATTATGGCAAGGTTTGGTGTAATTCTCTTTTTTGTTTGGATGTATTGGATATACCTGATGATGAAGCCCATATTTAAAAAACAATTGGGGACCTTGTCCTTGGCCATTTCCTGTATTATCATGGCGTTTTTACTCAATGCAAGCTTTGATGTATTTTTAGAAGGCCCTATGGGTGCCTTTCCTTTCTGGACCTGGGTTGGACTGCTGTTTATAACCGACGCGCAAACTTAGTTACTCCAATAAATACTAAGGAAGTCCATAACTAAACCCTAATTGAAAAACTGTTTCGTCTTTAATTTTTTTATCAAAACTAATATTGTGTATGAATTGAAAGCTTGAGAATACATATAAATTATTATAGTACTCGTAATTAGCTTTTAACAATACATCATATCTCTTTTTTTGCAACTCAAATAAAAACCTAGGTTGTGGCTCCGCTTCGTATTGTTGCTTTATGGTTCCGGCGCCTCCTTTTCTAATTCTTTGTATATGTGCGTATAGGCTTAGCCTTGGTTTAGGATTGTATTTTCCAAACAATACGAAACGATCAAAGTTATTACCCATCCAGTCGCCTAAACTATAATCGTATTGTGTATAAAACTGAGCAGGTAATAAATTACTATATACAAATGGGTTAACCTTGGTGTACTCACCACCCAATGTTAAATAGGGGATGAACATATCGGTTTTGGATCCACCAATCGTGTAGCCTAATTGGTTTCTGGATTTTTTTGCATTCAACATGGTAGCGATTCTTAACTCGTCAATAAATACAGTCGCAAATAAATGTGTGTTCTTAAATTGATTTCGAGAACTTAATTGAAAAAAGTATTGCCCATTGGCGCCTGCATTAATTAAGTAATTGCTTTTATTGTTATCGTAAATTTTAAATAAGTTAATGGGGATTAAAAAGCCTGGGTCCATTTTGTCACTATAAATTACCGACTCTCCCAAGGAAGCCATTAATCCATTTTTAAAATTATAAGACACACTATGTGTTGCTAAGAATTTAGGTTTATACACCACTCTTATATCACCACTTACGCCACCTGTATGTGTTAAATAGCTGCTAGCTGAGTCAATGATATTGCTATTTAACCAAGCATGCATATAATTAAATCGTAGATTTTTGATGGGCTCATAATCGAATCTTATATAAGGATAGGAAGGCGCTTTTTGATCTAATACAATACGGCCTGTTTCACCATAGCCCCATAGCATTCGGTCTTTACCAAAACTAATCATGCCTTTTTTAAAACGATAAGTGATATTGGCACGAATTTCGGAGTAGTTAATTTTTTTATCGTCGTTAAGTCCTACAATAATAATACCCGTAGTAGGTTCTTCTCTTTTAAAACTCAACCCTTTTGCGTTGTAATAATCCCTTACTGCTCCTTTTTCGGTGTAATCGCGATAGTATAGTTGATAGCCCCAATGTTTGCCAGCGGTTCCCCATAACTGAACGCCATTACTAACCTGGTTAATAATTTTCTCATTGCCTAAAATAAATTTATCTCCAATAATGGGATCTATCTTTACATTAAAGTCCTTAGAGCTAATATCAAAAAATCGAGGACGTTTGTAATTATCTTTTACCAATATACTAATAGTGGTGGTATCTGTTGCGATGGAATTGTATTCCTGCGCATAAAATAACAATTCCTTGCGTTCAATATCAGATAATTTATTATGAATACTGGAAAGTGAATTGAGTGCTATGGTAATTTGTTCGCGGGTAGCAGGTTGGATAGCATCATCAAATACCACTAATCCTTTTTGCGCCATTCTACTTAAGTAACTATAAACACCTGCATTGGGATTTTCCCAAACTGTTTGTGCAGATAAATCATTACTCAATAAAACAATGGTCAAAAAAAGAAAAATCCGCTTATATCTCTTAAACAATATCATAATAAAAAATTCTAGTAAGCATTTTGGTCCCCTCTCACAATATTCACCACAGTTTGGATAATAATTTGAATATCCAACCAAAAACTCCAACGGTGAATATAGTATAAATCAAAATCCACCCTTCTTTGCATTTCTTCGGTGGTCTTGGTTTCCCCACGGCAACCGTTTACCTGCGCTAATCCAGAGATACCAGGTAAAACTAAGTGTCTTAACATGTAATTGTCAATGGTATGCATGGATTCTAAATTCAAAGGAGTAGGATGTGGTCTAGGCCCAACTACGGACATGTTGCCAATGAGTACATTCCAAAACTGGGGCAACTCATCTAAATTTGTTTTACGTAAAATGCGGCCTATTAAAGTAATGCGTGGGTCGTCCTTAAAAGCTTGGTTGTATTTTCCATCATGGTCAATGTCCGAACTATTTTTAACCATGGATCTAAACTTATAGCAAGTAATTTTTTTATTACCATGCCCCCACCTTTCTTGTTTAAAAAATATGGGACCTCTACTGGTTATTTTAATAATGAAAGCAATGATGGGGAAAATAAAAATTCCAATGGTTAAGAAAAATAAAACAGAAAACACAATGTCAAATCCACGCTTTAAGATTCTATTTTCTTTTTTATCTAATGGAAGGTGCCCCACATTGACTACTGGAACCAGTCCAATATTATTAATATAAATAGAGGAGGAAGTGTATTCCGTTAAGTCGGGTAACATTCTTACTCTAATATTGTTTATTTCACAAATACGAATTATTTTTTGAATGTTATTATTTTCGCTGGATGGCAGGGCTATAAACACTTCGTCAATAGGATTGCCTATTATAATTTCTTCCACGTTGTCAAAATTTCCAAAATAATTACAGTCGTTTTGAAAACTATTTGTAGTGTTTATATAACCAATACATTTATAACCGTAGTAATAATATTTTTTAACAGTTTCGTAAAAATTAGCAGCTGCCGAAGAAGCACCTACCAGTAATACATTGTCATAATAATTTCCCTTGTGTAAAGCGGCGTGAATTTTTTTACGAATAAGATATTTAGTAGGGATGGCTAAAAGCGCAAGCAATACCACATAAGTTAAAATGAAAAAGGAAGAGTATTTGTAATTCAGGTTTAAGAAAAACAGAATAGCACCTAAGCTCACCGTAAATAAAATAACCTGGTATATAATTAATACAATCTCTTCCGAAAACTTGTTGGATCTTTTTTCGGCATACAAATTGGAAAAAATACTCATGGTGTACCAGGTGGCACAGGAAGCAATGTAAAACAGGATACTAAAATGAGCAATTTGTAACTTATTAAAAATAAGCGCAGACACTCCGTAAGCCAGGAATATATTGATGGCGTCGGCGGTGTATTTTATATTTTTTAGAAACTGTTGCTGTTTCTTCATAAGTGGTTTGCTTAAAGTAGACAGGGGGAAACCAAAGATAGCTTAAATCTTAAAAACAAGCAATTTCAAGATATATTGGTAACATGCTGATAACCAATAATTAATTTATAACAATTTCACAATATTTTACTTTGCCTATACGTTATTATAATGTACTTTTGTTGCGAAAATCCCCCCCCCATTTTTTAACATTCAAAGATGTACTTATAGACTATAATTTACTATCTTTGTAAAGGAATTTATTCGCATAAACCCTTGTGAATTAGCCTGTTTTGCACAAAAATGGGACTGAGAAAGGCGAAGCCATGCGAAAAAAGGCTTAATTCCCCAATTTTAACACAGATTTTTTATAAAAACGAATGATATGAAATTAGTAAAAATGCTATTTCTGGGTCTTTTTTTGGTATGCTTAACGGGTGCTCTACAAGCCCAATCTGGAGGCAATCTATTGGCTTCCAAGGACTTAAGTACCGTTAAGGTAGATGCGCTTACGGATGCCGAAGTGGCTCAAATACAAGCGCAGCTTAAACAAGCAGGGGTCACCATTGATATGGTGGAATCTCAGGCTATTGCAAAGGGCATGAGCCCAGCAGAGTTTGCTAAATTAAAAACTAGATTAAGTTCGGTAAAAGCGAGTGATGCAAAAAATTCCAAGTCACCATTATCTAAGAAAACAAGCAAAGGGTTGGATTTAATGCTAGACACGGATTCTTTACAACCAGAAACCAACAATCTACCAAAAATTAACCCCTTGATTTATGGATCTGAATTATTTAGCCAAAATAATGCCGGCTATTCAGCGAATCAAAATATGGCTACTCCCATTAACTATATAGTGGGACCGAATGATGTTTTGAAATTGGTAATTTATGGTGTACAAGAATTTAGCAGTGATTTAAACGTCTCAAAAGAAGGTCGTGTACAAATTGATAATGTGGGCCAGGTAAAAGTGGCGGGTTTAACCATAGAAGCAGCTACCGATTTAATTAAAAATCAATTGGCTAGGACAGCTTATCCAAGTATTAGAAGTGGTGAAACAAAAATTGCTTTAACGGTAGGTGATATTAGAACGGTGCAAGTAACCGTAATTGGTGCTTTGAAATCGGGCAAGTACAATGTTTCTTCTTTATCCAATGTATTAAGTGTGATTGCCGAAGCAGGTGGACCAAACGAAATTGGTTCTTATCGTAATATTGAATTAATCCGTGACAATAAAGTATTTAAGAAAATAGATTTGTATGCCTTTATGAAAAATGGCGATCAGTCTAATATGGTGGCGGTAAAAGACAATGATGTTATTCGTATTCCTTCTTATGCTAGCCGTTTTGAAATTAAAGGACAGGTAAAACGCCCTGGTATTTTTGAAGTAGGTGAAGCGGAGCCTTTTAATAGTTTTGTTCAATACGCAGGTGGATTTGATGATACCGCGTATACCGCTTGGGTAAAAATTATTCAAAAGAATGATAAAGAAAAAGCAGTAAAGGATTTATCGGCTGCGGACTATGCAACCTACCAACCACAGGGTGGGGATGTGATTAGTGTTTCCAAAGTGTTGGATCGTTTTCAAAATAGAGTGAAGTTATCGGGTGCAGTGTTTAGACCAGATGTTTATCAATTAACACCGGGTATGCGCATAAGCGATTTAGTACAAAGAGCAGACGGTGTGAAGGAGGACGCGTTTTTAGGCAGGGCACAATTAATTCGCTTAAAGCCCAATTTATTAAAAGAGTTAATCACCATAAATTTAAATAAGGCCTTACAAAAAAGTCCTTCAGACAATATTGAACTACAAAGAGAGGATGAATTGTATATTAATTCGGTGGTGGATTTAAGAGATTCTTTAACCATTGATTTATTAGGTGAAGTAAGATCACAAGGAAAGTTTAACTATGTGGATAGTATGACGGTGAAGGATTTAATTTTAATGGCCGGTGGTTTTACCTATGCTGCCAACAAGCAAGTGGAAGTAGCAAGACAGGTACAGTTTGAGGATAAAGTAAATTCAAACAAAGTAGCTACTATTTTAAGAACCGAAATTAATGGAGACTTAAGTTTTAATCCTGGTCAAGAAAATTTTGTATTGCAACCTATGGACGTTGTAACCATTACTAAAAAAGTAGGTTTTGTAAAACCGGAAGTAGTAAGTATTTCGGGACAAGTGCAAAGCACGGGTAAATATACTTTAAGTAGCAGGGTGGACAGAGTAAGTGATATTGTAAGACGTTCGGGCGGTTTAATTGACGATGCGTATAGCGAAGGCGCTTTTATTAAAAGAAGCAGGTATAATATTGATTCTTTAAAATCCGATGAATCAAAAACAAGTATTGAGCAAGCCTATAATCGTAAATTTAAAGCACAGCAGGAAGCAGAAAAAGAAAACTTAGTAAAGGTAGCAGGCGCAACCACCAATGCAGGAGTCGTGGATCCAAATAGCCAAAAGAAAAAATTAAAAGACACATTAGATGTTTTGTATAAAGAGTTAGAACAGGATTATTATCAAATTGCGATTGACATTAATCAAATTATGAAAAATCCAGGCTCTGAACTAGACTTAGTATTAAGAGATAAGGATGAAGTGGTGATTCCTAAAATGGATAACCGTGTAAAAATTAGTGGTGGCGTTTTAAGACCTACCAATATTGTTTATAGAGATGGATTATCTATTGGAGAATGTATTTCGGCAGCGGGCGGTATTAGTGAATATGCAAAACGTGGCCGAGCGTATGTTATTTATGCAAATGGAAAATCAAATAGAACAAAACGCTTTGGTTTTTTTAGAATAAATCCAACTATTAAGCCGGGTAGTGAAGTAGTATTGCCAGAGACCAATGAGAAGAAGGATAAACCATTAAATACCATTGTTCAGTTAATATCTATCCTAGCACAAATTGGTGGAACCTTAGCTACCATTAGTATTTTAAATAAATAATCGTAATGTCTGAACAACTAAATAATCCAGCTACAGATAACGACGAAATTTCTTTAAAGGAATTAGTCCTTAAAATAAAGGAATGGGTAGCTTATTTAAAAACCAAATTTTTGCTCATTGTATTAATGGGTTTAATAGGAGGAATTTTGGGTTATACCTATGCTTATTTTCAAAAACCAACTTATAAAGCGGTATTAACTTTTGCATTAGAGGAAGATAAAGGGGGTGGTGGCGGATTAGGTGGTGCTTTGGGACTTGCAAGCAGTTTTGGTATTGATGTAGGTGGTTCTGGTGGTGGTGCATTTGCCGGAAGTAACTTAATGGAATTAATGAAGAGTAGACTATTGGTTGAAAAAACTTTATTAAACCCAGTTGTGGTGGGAAATGAAACCATAACTATTGCAGAGTATTATATTCGCAATAATAAATTAAGAGAAAAGTGGTTAGAAAAACCGGAACTTAAAAATATTCAGTTCTTACCTAATGCGGATAGATCTAAATTTACTTTACAGCAGGATTCGGTTTTACAAAGCTTATTTAAAGCCCTAACAGATCCTAAAGCCTTGGGTATTTTACAAAAAGACAAGAAAGTATCTATTACGAGCATTGAGGTTACAAATGAAAATGAGGCGTTTGCTAAAACATTTTGTGAAAACCTAGCGAAAGAAACTTCTGAATTTTATATCGAAACCAAGAGTAAAAAATCTCGCTTAAATGTAGAAATTTTACAAAAGCAAGCAGATAGCATTAGAGGTGAATTGAATGGTGCGATCACGGGTGTAGCCGCTGAGATGGATAATGTATATAATTTAAATCCAGCCTTTAATGTAAGAAGCACGCCTAGTAAAAGAAGACAGGTGGACGTACAAGCGAACACAGCAATACTTACACAGTTAGTAGCACAGTTAGAACTTTCAAAAGTTACTTTAAGAAAAGAAACACCATTAATACAAGTAATTGATAAACCTATACTGCCTTTGGAGAAAGAAAAAGTAGGCAAATTAAAGTCCTTAATATTAGGCGGCTTTTTAGCTGGCTTTTTAACGGTATTGTATTTGGTATTTGGGCGATTGTATAAAAAATTAGTTGAATAACTTGAAATTATATTTCGGTAAATAAATCCTTTCATTTCAAACCCCCATTTGAATGTCACCATCAAATAATGCAAACATGTTAAAGAAAATAAATATCGTCCCCCGTTGGATCATATTTTTGCTTGACATTGGGGTCACCTGCTTTTCCTTTTTATTGGCCTTAATACTTCAAAAGAATTTAGTATTAAGTTCATTACAATGGGAGCCGGTATTAAACACTTTTATCTTACTAACCATTTCCAACCTGTTGGTATTTGCTAGTGTAAAAACCTATTCTGGAATTGTTAGATACACGGGCATGCAGGATGCAGTGCGTATAATAGTAGCCGTATTTTTATCATCTGCTTTGCTTTTATTGGTATCCAAAGCAACGGAAGGTTCGGCGAATACCTTTGTTTTAGACAATGTAGTGATCATACTATACTCAAGCTTTAGCTTCCTATGTTTAATTAGTTATCGCATTGCTGTGAAGTTTTTATTCTCGTATGCGAAGAACTATAAGATGAAGAAAAAAACAGTAGTGATATTTGGAGCGGGTGAAGCGGGGGTAGCTACCAAGCGTGTATTAGAACATGACACCCATAACAATATTAATTTACTAGCTTTCATAGACGACGACCGTAAGAAAACTAATAAGGCTTTGGACGGTGTGCCTATTGTAAGCTTTGCCGATTTTTCAGAAATGGTGAAAATAAACGAGGTAGATGAGTTAGTTATCTCCAGCTTTACCATTACTACCAAAAGGAAAAATGATATTGTAGATTTTTGTTTGAATCACGACATACAAGTATTAAACGTGCCCCCTTATAATAAATGGAATGAGGGTAGGTTTAATAGTAAGCAATTACAAACTATAAAAATTGAGGACTTATTAGAGCGTGATGCTATTGTTATAAATAATAACCAAATCCGCAATCAAATTAAAGGGAAGCGTGTATTGGTTACAGGCGCTGCAGGATCTATAGGAAGTGAAATTGTAAGACAGTTATTAGCTTATCATCCTGAATTAATTATATTATGTGATCAAGCAGAAACACCATTACATAGTTTAGAATTAGAACTAAACGAAAGGAAAACGAATGTAAACTGTATACCATTCCTTGCCGATATTACTAGTGAGCAAAGGATGGAGGATATGTTTACGCAGTTTAAGCCACAATATGTATACCACGCAGCTGCTTATAAACATGTTCCAATGATGGAATTAAATCCAAGTGAAGCAGTTAAAAATAATGTACTAGGAACAAAACTTATTTCAGATTTATCGGTAAAGCATTATGTAGAACGTTTTGTAATGGTAAGTACCGATAAAGCAGTTAACCCTACCAATGTAATGGGTGCGAGTAAACGCTTGGCAGAAATTTATGTGCAAGGACTTTCAAAAGAAATTGCAAATAGCACTAAGTTTATCACTACCCGCTTTGGAAATGTATTAGGAAGTAATGGTTCGGTAATTAATAGGTTTAAAGATCAAATATTAAAAGGGGGGCCTGTTACTGTAACCCATCCTAATATTACGCGTTACTTTATGACCATACCGGAAGCTTGTCAATTGGTTCTCGAAGCGGGCAGTATGGGGAATGGTGGAGAGATATTTGTGTTTGATATGGGTGAGCCGGTAACCATTGCCGACCTAGCTAAGAAAATGATTAGGTTATATGGCTATATTCCTAATATTGATATTGATATAACTTATAGCGGATTAAGACCAGGTGAAAAATTATATGAGGAGTTATTAAGTGATGCCGAAAACACACTAAAAACCTATCATGAAAAAATCATGATTGCCAAAGTGCGAGAAGTTGCTTTACATGATATAGAAGCGAAGTTTACTGAGTTTAGAAGGTTGGTAAATAGTTCTGAAAACGAGAACGAAATGGTGGCTTTAATGAAGGCCCTAGTGCCAGAGTTTATTAGCAACAATAGTGTGTTTGAGAGTTTGGATGGTAATGCTAAGGTTGTCGGGATTGGGGGGGGGGGGTAGAAATTTTTAAAACTAGATAATTTATATTTTATACTCAATTATACATATTTTTACTACTCAATATTGAGCTATATTTGCTTATCGATATCGAGTTTTCATTATTAATATGTGACTCAGGACGGCGAAGCCGTAATAGTATCATCGGTTTATTTATCAATTAATCTTTTAGTTTCTCATCTACCCCAATGATCTTAGATAAAATTTTTACTGGTAAAATTCGAGTGCAGTTACTCACAAAACTGCTACTCAACCCCTCTAGCACCGTGTATTTGCGCGGTTTGGAACGAGATTTAGGCGTAAGCAGTAATACTGTGCGTTTGGAATTAAATAAGCTATCGGACATGCAACTCATACAGGAGCAGGCCGACGATGAAAACACTAAAACAAAACATTATTCTGTAAATACAAAACACCCCATGTTTAAGTCCTTAAGAGGGGTGATTATGCAATATGTGGGATTGGATCAGATTATTGAAAACGTATTGGATAAGTTAGGAAATGTGGATGAGGTATACTTAACAGGTGACCTTGCCCTAGGAAAAAACAATCCATTTGTTGATTTGGTGATTGTAGGTGATATTGATAAAGCTTATTTGTACCAGTTAATTGAAAAGGCGGAAACACTTATCGATAAAAAAATACGTGTAGCCTTATATCAACCCCTGGAGTTTACCGAGAAAAAGTTGCAGGATGTAGGGGTGTTTATGAAGTTGATGGGGTAGGAATTTGGATTAGTGTGGTCCACACTAATTTGGATTATTCACAGATATTCATAAATCACTAATAAATTGAAAATCAATTATTTTATATGTTTGATTTTTTGTTTATAGGTTACCAGAAAAGGTTGAAAAATAGGTTAAATGTGCGCAGTTTTGTGCGTGTTATATCGGAAAATAACATAGAAAAAATATATGGAAAATAAATACTACTCAAATTATTTTAAATCAATTGGTCAGGGATTAGAAAATTCTCTATTCTATGCAAATCAGCAAGTCTCTGAACCTGAGTTGTTTTTTCAAACAATAAAAGGTATTCTAACAAAACTTAGAGAAACTAGAAATAAAATTTATTTTTTTGGCAATGGAGCTAGTGCTGCTTTTGCAAACCATATGGCATTAGATTTCTCGAAAAATGGTAAAATTTTATCTAGATCACTAAGTGATAGTGCTTTATTAACAGCTTTATCCAATGATTACACATATGAGAAGGCAATGCTAGAATATTTAAAAATAGAAGGAGTCTCAAAAGATGATTTAGTAATAACTATAAGTTCAAGTGGCAATAGTCCAAATGTAGTTAGTGTATTGGAGTATTGTAAAGAAAACAATATTAAATCTTTAGCATTGTCTGGCTTGAAAAATGATAACAAATCAATTACACTTGCAGATTATTCTATTTATGTCCCTATGAAAACATATGGAATGGTTGAATGTATTCATCAAATATTTTTGCATTTGATTTTGGATGAATCTATGGAAATATTTGAGTGGGATAGGAATGACTTTCAAAACATGAATGCTTCAAATTTTAAACTATAATATAAAAGTTGAAAGTTACAGTAGTAGGCACGGGCTATGTGGGCTTAGTAACAGGCACTTGTTTTGCTGAGACAGGCAATAGAGTTACTTGCGTTGATATTGATAAGAGTAAGGTAGAAAAATTAAGCAGTGGACAAATCACTATTTATGAGCCAGGACTAGAAAAGATTTTCTTAAGAAATATCAAAGAGAGTAGATTAAAATTTACTACACAATTGGAAGAAGCTATTGAAGATGCAGAGATTATTTTTTTAGCATTGCCAACCCCTCCAGGTGCAGATGGTAGTGCGGATTTAAAATATGTGTTGGGTGTTGCGGATCATTTAGGAAAAATATTAAAGGGCTATAAAGTAATTGTAAATAAAAGTACAGTTCCAGTGGGTACTGCGGATAAAGTGAGTGCTGCAATTGCTAAAAACTACAAAGGCGAGTATGATGTAGTAAGTAACCCCGAGTTTTTAAGAGAGGGTGTTGCTGTGGATGATTTTATGAAACCAGACAGAGTAGTGGTGGGTACAAG
>CANJPH010000020.1 GCA_947476145.1 Bacteroidota bacterium
CCATCTTCTACCACACCAATCAATCCTCCTTTGTAGGCTTCTGGTGTAATATGCCCAACCACAAATCCATGCGTGCCGCCACTAAATCTTCCGTCCGTAATTAAGGCCACGGACTTCCCTAACCCTGCCCCAATAATAGCCGAGGTAGGTTTTAACATCTCCGGCATACCTGGCGCACCAACGGGTCCTACATTTTTTATCACCACCACATCACCTTCTTTAATTTTTTTTGAATTGATTCCTTCTATTAAGGCATGCTCTCCGTCAAACACGCGCGCTGGACCTTCAAATAGTTCGCCCTCTTTTCCTGAAATTTTTGCAACACTTCCACCAGTGGCTAAATTGCCGTACATGATTTGTAAGTGCCCTGTTGCTTTAATTGGATTTTCTTTAGGAAGTATAATTTTTTGCTGATCAAAATCCAAATCCGGTGCCCCAGCTAAATTTTCTGCAATGGTTTTTCCGGTGACGGTTAAACACTCACCATGCAACCATCCTTGCGCCAACATATATTTCATTACGGCAGGTACGCCACCGTACTGATGCAGGTCCTGCATTAAATATTTACCGGATGGTTTAAAGTCCGCTAATACAGGAATTTTATCACTGATGGTTTGAAAATCATCTTGTGTAAAACTAACACCCACGCTCTTCGCCATGGCAATCATATGTAGTACCGCATTGGTACTTCCACCCAGTACCATAATCACCGCCACTGCATTTTCAAATGCTTTGCGTGTCATGATATCTTTTGGTTTGATGTCGCGCTCTAATAATAAACGAATTGCTGCACCCGCATCCACACATTCTTGTTGTTTCTCTGCACTCAATGCGGGATTGCTAGATGAATAAGGTAAACTCATTCCCAATGCTTCAATCGCTGATGCCATGGTGTTGGCGGTATACATACCACCACATGCACCTGCACCTGGACAAGCATGTTGAACAATGCCTTTAAAATCTGCTTCGTCCAATTGGCCCGCCATTTTTTGTCCCAATGCTTCAAAAGCAGAAACAATATTTAAATCCTGTCCTTTATAATGACCTGGCGCGATCGTACCACCATACAACATTAATGAAGGACGGTTTAATCTTCCCATTGCAATTAATGAACCAGGCATATTTTTATCACAACCTGGAACTGTTATTAATGCATCATAATATTGTGCGCCACAAACCGTTTCAATACTATCTGCAATTACATCTCTACTCACTAATGAATAACGCATCCCATCCGTACCATTACTCATGCCATCACTTACGCCAATGGTATGGAAAGTAAGTCCCACTAAATTCTGAGCCCATACACTCTTTTTAACATCGGCTGCCAATGCATTCAAATGCATATTACAAGTGTTGCCATCATAACCCATACTCACAATGCCTACCTGTGCTTTATGCAAATCTTCGTCCGTTAATCCTATACCATAAAACATGGCTTGCGCAGCAGGCTGCGTAGGATCTAGGGTAATTGTTTTTGAATATTTATTTAGTTCCATAATAATTATTTTAAATGATGGTTGATTTATGCAAACGCTCATGAATTGGGTGTGTTTCTCCTTTTGCATGTCGCTCTATGAATTCACAAATCAAATCACCTACTGCAGTAGTCGTATAACTATTCATTGGATCAATATCCTTAGTGACAAAACCACTATTCAAACACCATGCAGCTGCTTCTCTTACAATAGTTGCTTCTGCTGTTAATCCAAAATGGTCTAATAGCATGGCGGAGGATAAAATAGATCCCAACGGATTGGCAATGTCTTTTCCTTTTGCTTGCGGATAAGAACCATGGATGGGTTCAAACAAGGCAACGGTGTTTCCAACAGAAGCAGAAGGTAATAATCCTAAGGATCCTGCTAATACCGATGCTTCGTCACTAATAATGTCCCCAAACAAATTCTCTGTTAACACCACATCAAATTGTGCAGGGTTTAAAATAATTTGCATGGCTGCATTGTCTACAAATAAATAATCAACGGTTACATCCGCGTACTCTTTTGCAATGGCTTGTACAACTTTTCTCCATAGTCTGGAAGTTTCCAATACGTTTGCTTTATCTACCAGTGTTAATTTTTTTCTTCTGATTTGTGCATGCTTAAATGCAAGGTGTGCAATGCGCTCGATCTCCATAACCGAATAAGAACAATCATCTCTTGCAATGGTACCATCCTCGCTTATACTTTTAGCACCAAAATAAATACCACCCGTTAACTCTCTATAAATTACAAAGTCTACATTTTCTAAGAACTTTGGTTTCAACGGTGATAAGTGTTGTAATGCAGCATAAGTAGTTACGGGGCGGATATTCGCAAACAATTGTAATTCCTTTCTTAGTTTTAACAAACCTTGCTCTGGTCTTACTTTAGCGCTTGGGTCGTTGTCATATTTTGGATCCCCAATGGCACCAAATAAAATAGCATCACTTTCTTTACAAATTTTAATAGTCTCATCGGGTAATGGATTGCCTGTGGCGTCAATGGCACAAGCGCCCATCATTGCATTTTCATAAGTAAATGAATGATTATAATACTTTGCAATCGTATCTAATACTTTAATAGATTGCTGCGTTACTTCGGGACCAATTCCGTCTCCTAATATGACTGCTATTTTCTTTTGCATAACTATTTTTTTTTCGCTTTCAGCGATTTATTTTTTTTCGAAAGCCTCAATTTCCGGTTTCATATTTAACAAGTAATCAATATCATCATACCCATTTAACATACATGTCTTCTTATAAGCATTGATATCAAATCTTTCTTCTGCACCCGTTGCATCAATGGTAATCGTTTGTGCTTCCAAGTCCACGGATAAAGTATCATTTGCACCCTGTGCAAATATTTGTTGCAAAAAAGCATCTGATACCGTTACAGGCAATACGCCATTATTCAATGCATTATTTTTAAAGATGTCCGCAAAAAAGCTGGACACCACTACTTTAAACCCATAATCCTGAATACTCCAAGCAGCATGTTCACGTGAAGATCCACAACCAAAGTTTTTAGCGGCTACGAGTATTGCACCACTATATTGTTGTTGATTCAATACGAAATCGGCCTTTGGGATTGTTTCATCATCGTTTTCGTATCTCCAATCTCTGAATAAATTTTTTCCAAAACCATCTTTGGTGGTCGCCTTTAAAAAACGAGCAGGTATAATTTGATCCGTATCTACGTTTTCGATGCGTAGTGGAATAAACCGGCTAGTTATTTTTTGTAATGATTGCATAATCTATATTTTCTATGCGCGCTTTGTGGCGCGTTATATTTTTAATTTAAAATATCTCTGATATCTGTGATTTTTCCTGTTAACAATGCAGCTGCCGCGGTTAAGGGGCTGGCTAATAAAGTTCTTGCACCTGCACCCTGACGTCCTTCAAAGTTTCTGTTGCTGGTACTAATACAATATTCGCCTGCTGGTATTTTATCTTCATTCATTCCTAAGCATGCACTACACCCTGCTTGTCTTATTTCAACACCTGCAGCTGCAAATATTTTATCTAACCCTTCTGCTTTAATTTGTTTGGCTACTTCTTGAGAACCGGGTACGACTAAAGTTTTAATGTTCGGATCTTTTTGCTTGCCTTTAATAATACTTGCAACTAATCTAAAATCTTCAATTCTTGAATTGGTACAAGAACCTATAAATACATTTTGTACCGGCATGCCCAATAAACTTTGTCCAGCCGTTAAACCCATATAGGCTAAGGCTTTCTCATAATTTTGTTTTTCGGTAGCATCGGTAAAACTTTCAATGGTTGGTAAAGTTCCTCTTACCGACAAGCCCATTCCTGGATTGGTTCCGTAAGTAATCATTGGATCAATGTCCTCCGCTTTAATATTTATTTCAACATCAAATTTTGCATCGGCATCGGTATACAATTGTGACCACTCCTCTAATTTATGATCCCAGTCAGCAGCTTGTGGTGCAAATAAACGTCCCTTGATATAATCAAATGTGGTTTGATCTGGTGCAATCATTCCTCCTCTTGCACCCATTTCTATACTCATATTACAAATGGTCATTCTTGCTTCCATACTTAATGCACGAATGGCAGAACCTGCATATTCAACAAAATAACCGGTGGCACCACTTGCAGATATTTGTGCAATAATATATAGGATAATATCTTTTGAAACCACCCCGTTCTTTAATGCACCGTCAATATTAATGCGCATTACTTTTGGTTTGGTTTGCATAATACATTGGGAAGCAAATACCATTTCTACTTCACTGGTCCCAATACCAAATGCAATGCTTCCAAAGGCGCCATGTGTAGATGTATGGCTGTCTCCGCAAACAATGGTCATGCCTGGTTGGGTAATACCCAACTCTGGTCCAATCACATGCACAATTCCTTGGTACTTGTGACCTAGTCCATATAATTCTACACCATGCTTTTTACAATTCTCAATTAAAGTATCTACCTGAAATTTAGACAAGGCATCTTTAATGGGCAACTCCTGTTGCATCGTGGGTACATTATGATCCGCAGTAGCTACAATTTGTTTGGGTCTAAATATTTGAGCGCCTCTTTTTTCAATACCACTAAATGCTTGTGGGCTGGTTACCTCATGGATAAAATGCTTGTCTATGTATACAACCGAAGGTCCGTCTTCAATTTGTTTTACAACATGCTTGTCCCAAATTTTTTCAAATAATGTTTTTCCCATTGTTCTATTTTTTATGTTCCTCCGCCATCGCTTGTAAATCTGCTTCTAACACTTCTTTCTTTTTATCTGCAATCTCTAAAAACTTTGGATACAATTCATCAATATCATTTCTAGTAAACTGATGTCCTAATTTATGCAAGCGATGTGCTAAGGCACTGCGTCCGCTTCGCGCTGTTAAAACAATTTTACTATCCTCGGCACCCACTTCTGCAGGATTCATAATCTCATAAGTTTGTGCTTCTTTTAAGAAACCATCCTGATGTATCCCTGATGAATGCGAAAATGCATTTGAACCTACAATGGCTTTATTGGGTTGCACCATCATGCGCATAACCTCTGAAACTTCACGGCTTACTGCGTTTAAGAGCTTTGGATTAATGCTGGTATAGAATCCTAAATCCTTATGTTGATTTAAAATCATCACTACTTCTTCTAGTGCCGTGTTGCCTGCACGTTCTCCCAATCCATTAATGGTGCACTCAATTTGTCTGGCACCACCAATCACACCAGCAATAGAATTCGCAGTAGCTAATCCTAAATCGTTATGACAGTGACAGGATAAAATGGCTTTATCAATATTGGGTACATTGTTGTACAAATAATTCATTTTCTCTTGATACTGTTGTGGCAAACAATAGCCAGTAGTGTCAGGAATATTCAAAGTAGTGGCCCCTGCTTTTACAACCGCTTCAATCACGCGCGCTAAATATTCATTATCTGTTCTACCTGCATCTTCGGCATAAAATTCTACATCGTCGGTAAAGTTTCTTGCAATGGTCACGGCTTTAATAGCACGCTCAATTATTTCTTCTCTTGTACTATTGAATTTATGTTTGATGTGTAAATCCGAAGTACCAATGCCCGTATGAATTCTAAAACGCTTTGCTGGTTTTAATGCAGCCGCTGCCACTTCGATATCATTTTGTACTGCTCTGGTTAATCCACACACCACGGTATTTTTTAAGGTCTTGGCAATTTGGTTCACCGACTCAAAATCGCCAGGGCTGGAAACAGGGAAACCCGCTTCCAAAATGTCCACACCTAACTCCTCCAACCTTACGGCAATCTCTAATTTTTCCTTGGTATTGAGTTTACAACCTGGCACTTGTTCGCCGTCTCTTAATGTGGTATCAAAAATGAATACTTTTTGGCTCATATTATTGATTTACAATCGTTTATGGATGACAAACGGGCAAAAAGCCCGTTTACTGTTTAAAAATACCCCATATTCACAAGTAATTCACATCAAAATTATACCTATTTTACAATGTATAAGCCTTATATTTTTTGATTAATTCATTGATATTCAATAACTTGAACTAAACTCAGCTACGATGCCCAACCTCAGCACCGACGCCTTATTTATTTTGGTAAAATCCCTGGAGAAGGGGGAAAAGCGCAACTTTAAGTTGTATGCTGCCCGCAACTCTGCGTCGGCTGATTTAAAAATTGTCCAGTTATTTGATGCCCTCGACAAAATGAAGGACTATGACGAGGAAGAGCTGCTTCGTAAAAACGAGTCCATTCAAAAACAACAATTGTCCAATTTAAAGGCACACTTGTATGATCAGATTTTGTCAAGTCTGAGGATCCTAAAGCAAAGTGAAAATATTGACCTGCAAATTCATGAGCAATTAGACCACGCCAAAATTTTGTACAACAAGGGATTGTATTTACAAAGTCTACGTTTATTGGATAAAATAAAAACACTGACCAAACAAAACAATCAGGTTACGTTTTTATTACAGGTATTATTTTTAGAAAAGAAAATTGAATCCTTGCATATTACACGAAGTATGCAAGACAGGGCACAACAATTAAGTACTGAAATTGACGATGTAAATGAACGATTAGAGTTAATTGCAAAAACTTCGAACCTAAGTTTACAATTATACAGTTGGTATATACAACACGGACATGCACGCAACCAAGAAGATCGAAAAACATTGGATGCGTTCATTCAGGATCCAATTATTGAACGCGTTAAATTGGTAAAAGGATTTTATGAAAGACTATACCGTTATCAATGTTATTGTTGGTATGGTTTTATTACACAGGATTTTTTAATGCATTATAGATACGCACAAAAATGGGTGGACCTCTATGAGAAAGAAGAAGGCATGAAACAAATTGAATCGGCACAATATATTAAAGGCTTGCACAATTTAATTAGTGCACATTTTGATTTAAAAAATATTGATAAGTTTAAAGAAACTATTTGCTTATTAGAACAGTTTAGTGAAACCCCAATTGTACTCAACAACAAGAATAACTTAATTCAGTCTTTTGTTTATTTATACATTGCTAAAATTAACCAGCACTTCCTAGAAGGCACGTTTAGTGAGGGTTTGGTGATGATTCCAAGGATGGAAGATAATCTCAAAGAAATTGAAATGTATATGGATAGTCACCGCGTTTTGGTGTTCTATTATAAAATTGCTTGCTTGTATTTTGGAGCGGGGAATGCAGCTAAATCAATTGACTATTTAAACAATATCATAAATTGGAAAGTTAACCTTCGGGACGACTTACAATGCTATGCGCGCTTACTTCATTTAATTGCACATTATGAATTAGGAAATATGGACGTAGTTGCCTATTTGTCTAAATCGGTATATCGTTTTATGGCAAAAATGAAAAACTTAGGTGCGGTGGAAGAAGTGTTGTTTAATTTCTTAAGAAGTACCATTCAAACTGGTAAACAAGCTTCTTTTGAAAATTTATTGGGCACGCTACAACCTTTAGAGAAAAATAAATTAGAGAGTCGTGCGTTTATGTACTTAGATATTATTTCTTGGTTAGAAAGTAAAATTCAAAACAAAGACGTGCAAACCATTATTAAAGAGAAATTTATTTCAAGATCTTTCTAGTGTTAAAATCATAGCCCTGTCCCGAACCTAACATTTTAAAAGGCTTCATTACTTTACCCCATTCTTTTTGTTGCTGCGCCCAATCTAGTGGATCAAATAATAAAGCATAGGATAAACCCCATACTTTAAATTTACCAGCTTCTACAATAATCGCAGTAGACTCATCTATCGCAACGCCAATATTTGGAGGATAGCGCTCAATCACTGGGATTAAATCAAATTGTCTATTGCGCACTAGCACATGTTGATCAATGGCCATGTTTTTTACAAATGAAAAGGCGGGTTGAAATGGAAAAGGCTTGGTTAAATCTTTTCTTGCATCACCGCCAACTAGTAAAGACCCCATAATGGTTGCTCCAGCGGAGGTACCCATAATAACACCCCCTCTTTCTAATAAAGCAATGAACTCTTTATATAATTGTGTGCCGCCATAAGCAGCTGCGATTAAATCTTGATCGCCCCCGCCAAAAAAAATGCCTTTTGCGTTTCTAATTAATGCAATATTTTTTGGATCATCCGCTATTGCTTTGTCTCTGGTATGTATAGTGCTTAGATTCGTAAAGCCTTTGGAAGTAAATTTTACTAGGTGTCCCCCAGTTTTTATATACTCCTCATCGGTTGTCGCAGTGGGTATATACACGATGGGTTGGTCTTTTCCCCCACAATAATTTGCAAAAAATGTAAATAAAGAATCTGGCATCGATCCACCGCCCACGATGATTAATTTTCCCTTATAATTAAAAAAAGGATTGTCTTGCGCTTTTAATATTGACACAAAGCATAAGAAACTTAGAAGCAAACTAATTTTAATGACCGATCTTTTATTCATAAATATTTTTATAAATACATAGTGTCTATTTCTTTTTCAAAATTCGCTAGTACCTGTTTTCTACGAATACTTAACTTAGGCGTCATCTCTCCATTGTCAATGGTAAACTCTCTTGGTATTAAGGTAAACTTTTTTACTTGTTCTACCTGATTAAACAATTGATTGTACTCGTCTACAATATCTTGCACCATAGCCAGCACCATGGTATTTTTTATAATTTCCTCATTGCTCGTATACTCAATCCCATGTTGTTTTGCCCACTCTCTTAACTTTGAAAATCCAGGTACGATTAATGCGCTTACAAACTTTTTATTATCCCCGATGAGTACAATTTGTTCAACGAAAGGACTTTCTTTCATCTTGTTTTCTATGGGTTGCGGTGCAACATACTTTCCGCCACTGGTCTTGAACAATTCTTTTTTACGATCTGTAATTTTTAAATATTTACCGTCCACTATCTCACCAATATCACCGGTGTGCAACCAGCCATTAATAATAGTTTCAGCGGTTAGGTCGGGGCGTTTGTAATATCCTTTCATCACACTTGGTCCGGCTACACAAATTTCACCATCGGCTTCTAACTTTAATTGAACGCCATCAATCGGCAAACCCACGGTTCCAAATTTGGTATCCCCAGGGGTTCTAAAATTAATACTAATGATAGGACTGTTTTCGGTTGGACCATATCCTTCATAAACCGGTATCTGAGCTGCATTAAAAATGCGCAATAACTTTACCTGACAAGCAGCGCCACCCGTAACAATAAATTTTACATTGCCTCCAAGTGCTTCTCTCCATTTAGTAAAAATTAATTTATTTGCAAGTTTCAATTGGAGTTGGTACCATACCGAACCTGGTTTTAAATTATCAAACTGCTCCCCCAATGCCACTGCCCAAAAAAATAATTTTCTTTTAAGGCCCGTTAGCTCCTCGCCCTTCATCATTATTTTTTCAAATACTTTTTCTAATAATCTTGGCACGGTAGAAAATCCGTCTGGCGATATTTCTTTTAGGTTGTCACCAATGGTCTCCATAGATTCTGCATAATATATGCTCATCCCACTATACATATAAATATAAGATGCCACTTTTTCAAAAATATGATTCAATGGCAAAAAGCTTAATACTTTTTGTGTGGGCGCATCTGGAAAAGGAAAACTTTTTTTACCAGATTGTAAATTAAAATAAATATTATGATGTGTTAACATTACTCCTTTTGGGGTGCCCGTTGTTCCGGAGGTATAAATAAAAGTAGCTACTTGTTCTACGGGGATTGTTTTTTTAATCACATCCACCTGATGCAATAAATCGGCATCTTTTAAACATAATTCAGTCCAATGTTTTGCACCATCTATTTTATCAAAAGTGTACACTTCTTTTAAACAAGGCACTTTGTCTTTGATGGACATAACCTTATTGTATAATTCTTGATTGCTCGCAAACATATATTTTACGGACGCATCATTTAAAATAAAAGTTAGCTCTAATGGATTCGTTGTAGGATATACAGGTACCCAAATCACACCAATTTGTTGAGTGGCCATATCCGCCATTAACCACTCTGGTCTGTTGCTACTAATAATCGCAATTTTATCAGAACCCTCCGGCGTAAAATCATTCCCCGTTAAACCCAGACTCAAAAGTCCAGCACTTAAAGAGTTGACCGTTGTCGCAACTTCGGCACTGGAGTAGGTTCTCCATCCGCCATTTTCTTTAGCGGCAAACATCACTTCCTGAGGAAAATTATTTAACTGATGTTCAATACAATCAAAGAGTCTTTTGGATTCCATATAGCAAACAATTTGTTCTACAAATTACAAAAAAAACCAGTCTTTTGACTGGTTTTAGATCGAAATATAGAGATACTCTTTTTATAAAAAATTAGTGCGCATTATTAGAATCATAAATCAGATGCGTAAGCAAGCCATCCCTTAATTTGGGTTCAAACCAAGTACTTTTTGGAGGCATTACTTTACCCGCATCGGCAATATTAAACAATTGATCAATGGTTACTGGATATAAACTTATAGCCAATTGCATTTCCCCGCTATCTACTCTTTTTTCCAATTCATTCAAACCTCTGATACCACCCACAAAATCAATACGCTTGTCGGTTCTTTGATCTACAATGCCTAATAGTTTTGATAATATATTGTTAGACAAGATAGTAACATCTAATACGCCAATAGGGTCATTGTCGTTATAGGTTCCTGGCTTCGCAGTTAAAGTGTACCATTTGCCAGCCAAGTACAGACCAAAACTGTGTAATACTGTTGGCTTATAAGCACTTTCATGTTCAACAACTTCAAATTCATTGCCCAAGGCGGCTAAAAAAGCTTCGACACTATGTCCATTTAAATCTTTTACCACACGGTTGTAATCCATGATATGTAATTGATTAGAAGGGAATAAAGTGGTCAAGAAATAATCAGCAGCTGGGGTTGCGCGCTCACCCAAAGCCAATTTCACTTTTGCGGCAGAAGCTGCGCGGTGATGGCCATCCGCTATATAAGTAAAAGGAACCTCCGTTTCAAATAAATGAGTGATTTGCTCAATGGTATCCGAATCGGTGACTGCCCAAACGGAATGCTGAATGCCATCCTCGGTAATAAAATCGTAAACCGGCGTTTTTGCCGTCTTCCATTTGTCAATAATAGCGTCAATAGAAGTTTGATTGCGATACGCTAAAAACACATTGCCTGTTTGTGCACCCGATGTTTTTATATGATTAATTCTGTCCTGCTCTTTTTCGGGTCTTGTAAACTCGTGCTTTTTTATAATATCATTATTATAGTCTTCAAGACTACTTACACAAACCAATCCTGTTTGTGCGCGACCCTCCATAATTAATTGATAAATATAATAACAAGGTTTAGATTCCTTAAACAACACGTCTCTTTGTACAAACGCATTTAAATTTTCTAACGCTAAATCATAAACCTGTTGACTATGTATGTCAGTGGATTCCGGTAAATCAATTTCACTTTTTGTAATGTGTAAAAAAGAATATGCATTGCCTACCGCTTCTTTTTTTGCTTCTGCACTATTTAAAACATCGTATGGTTTACTTGCTACCTGCTTCGCTAATTGAGGCTGTGGGCGAAGTGCTTCAAAGGGTTTGATATTTGCCATGGCCGCAAATATCGGTCTTTTTTTTGAGGAAAAGATTTTTTGTTGAAGCTCTTTGTGTAAAAATTATCTTAAATAAATTGTTGCATTAAATCGCAAAATGCTTGTACACTGCTCATTGGCAAGGCATTATACATACTAACTCTAATGCCTCCAACAGTTCGGTATCCTTTCACCCCAATCATTCCTTGTTTTTTACATTGCGCTAAAAAGGCTTCTTCTTTTGTTGGATCGGTTAAAAAGAAAACAGCATTCATGATACTGCGATCTGCTTTTTCAATTGGACAATAAAATGCAGGATGTTCGTCAATGGTTTTATACAATAAATCTGCTTTGGCTTTATTGCGTTTTTCCATGGCTATTAATCCACCTTCTTTTTCAATCCATCTTAAGGTTAATAAGCTAACATAAATTGAAAACACGGGAGGCGTGTTTAATAAAGAGCCTGCTTCAATATGTTTTTGATAATCTAATATGACAGGAATTTTTCGGTTGACTTTCCCGAGTAAAGATTTTTTAATCACCACCATGGTCACACCCGCTGCACCCATATTTTTTTGCGCGCCAGCATATATTAAATCAAATTTTTTGAAATCCGTTGGTCTACAAAATATATCGGAACTCATGTCCCCAATTAAAGGCACATTGGTCTGAGGATATTGATGCCATTGGGTTCCCTCTACTGTATTGTTGGTGGTAATATGCAAATAGGTGGTACCTTCTGGCAATTGTAAATCCTTTTTTAAATAAGTATGTTTTTTATCGGCACTATCGGCAACTACCGTTACTGGCCCAAATAGTTTTGCTGCTGAAACAGCTTTGTTTCCCCATACGCCATTATCACAAATAGCAGCCATCCCATTTTCATCTAATAAATTCATAGGCACTTGCATAAACTGCATCGTAGCCCCTCCTTGTAAAAATAAAACTTCATACGCATCATCCAAATCCATTAATCTTTTTACGGTTGCTTTTGCTTCTTCCACTACTTCTATAAAAAAACTTGTACGGTGTCCTATTTCTAAAATTGATAAACCGGTATTGTTAAAATTATGTATCGCAGCGGCAGCTTGTTCCAATACTTCTTGTGGTAAAATAGCAGGGCCAGAATTAAAATTGTGCAATTGCATTATAGAAAATTATTTTTAAAATTCATTGTATGTATAAGTTCATATAATTTAATAAATTATTTTGAACAGGCTGTAATCCTTTATAGTATTATGTTTCAGGATCATCGTCCACATCCGTAACACCCCCTGATACCGTATACTTCATGGCTTCGGATGCACTTACACCAGGAGGTAGCCTTTTAATTCTACTAAGTGGCACCATATAAGTAATACCAGAAATTGCATAGGAATGTGGGACATATACGGTGACATGTTCATTTAATCCAAAATGATCGGTGGACTCTTGGGTAATAAACCCAACCCTCCAAACATCAGCAGCATCTACATTCACTAAAACGGGTTGATCAAACTTTTTCTTATTACCAGCAAAGGCTTCTAAAAAATCTTTTACCGAAGAATAAATAATCTTAATGCCTGGCGTTTTATCCAAGACCTTGTCAAAAACAGAAACCAATCTTTCTACAAAAAATAAAGAGGACAACCATCCAATTACTAAAACCAAACCAATGGCCACTACAAAACCAAGTCCCGTTACTTTAGGAATTTTTCCATCCACTATGGCAAACTTCACAGGGAACAATGCATTTAATAAATTAGGTAAAAAATTATCCACCCAATTAAACAAGCTCACAATTACCCAAATGGTTACGCCAATGGGCGCCAATAAAACAACCCCTTGAAAAAAGAATTGAGCTAAAACGCTTAAAATCTTCTTGTTTTTAAATTTTTCCAGAAAGGACTGCATAAATAGATGCTTTAAGGGTCAAATTTCACCCTTTTTTGCCATTCAGCATAAATAATAAAATAAATAGCACGGAAACTTTGAAAACGTAAATAGTTTCCGTAGTTTTGCGGCTCAATTTGAACTATGGAAAATCGTATATTATTCAAAGCCAGGGACTTAATGCTCAGAAATGGGGTAAAACATGTTACCATGGACGACATTGCCACCCAATTGGGCATGAGCAAAAAGACCATTTACCAATTTTATAAGGATAAGGACGCCTTAGTAATGGCCGTGGTTAATTTTGAATTAGAAGAGCAGTCCTTGAAATGCCAAAGAACCCAAGATACTGCCGACAATGCCGTACATGAAATGTTCATGCTTTTAGAGGACATCCAACAGATGTTTAAAAACATGAATCCCATGACCATGAACGAGTTGGCCAAGTATTACCCTGAGGCTTTTTTGCGTATTCAAAATCATAAGGATGAGTTCATGCATCGGATTATTAAAACCAATTTAATAAAGGGTATTGAACAAGGTGTGTATCGCAAGGAAATTGATCCCGAAATTTTATCTATCTACCGACTAGAAACAAGTTTTGTTCCTTTTAATCCGCAGTTATATCCTTTTAGCAAATTTGATATTGGTAAAGTGACCTTACAAATCATAGAGAATTTTATTTATGGAGTCATGTCATTGAAAGGAATTGAGTTAATGGAAAAATACAAACTCCAGGAGGCAACCATTGCGAATGCATTTGTTGACGATACGGAAATAAATACTAAATAATATAAACAAGCAATAAAACAAAATGAAAAAAATAATTTTCGTCATCATGAGTTTTGCAATTACTGGCTTATTACAAGCACAGGAAGCAAATAATGCTACACATGCATTTTCACTTGAACAATGTGTTGATTTTGCACAAAAGAATAACGTTCAAGTTAAAAATTCATTATTAGCCATTGAAGTACAAGCTCAAACCAATAGAGAAATCGCGGGCGCAGCTTTACCTACTATTAATACCAATATGGGAGGAACCGACTATTTAAAAATACCGACTTCCTTGTTGCCTGGGCAAATTTTTGGAGGTACGCCGGGAACCTTTATCCCTGTTCAGTTTGGTACAAAATTCAATGCTAACTACGGAGCCAGTATTCAACAATTATTGTTTGATGGCCAGGTGTTTATTGCCTTACAAGCAAGAGCCACTTCCATGGACTTACAAAGAAAAAATGCAGCTTTAACACAGGAGGCGATAAAAGCTAATATTTATAAAATTTATTACCAATTGTCTGCTAGTAAAACACAGCTTAATATTTTAGACGCCAACATCAATAGAATTAAAGCATTAGCGCATGATGCTGAAATTATGTATAAAAATGGTTTTGCTGAAAAATTAGATATAGATAAAATTAGTGTTCAACTCAATAACCTTGAAACCGAAAAACTAAAGGCCAACAATAGTGTTGCTATTGGTTATATGGGATTGAAAATGTTGATGGGTATGCCTGTTAAGGACAGCTTGGTTTTAACGGATGTAATTAATGAAAGCAGTTTAACCAATGATGTGTTGTCTGATGCCGACTTCCAATACAATGTGCGCAAGGATTTTCAGTATTTGAGCACGGTGAAAAAAATGAACGAGTTTAATGTTAAGCGATATCAACTTAGCAATCTTCCCACCGTTTCCATGACAGGTTCTTATTCAAAAAATGCACAAAGAAGCAAGTTTGACTTTTTTGAAGGAGGCAACTGGTTCTCTACTTCTTTAGTAAGCTTAAATATTAGCTTACCTATATTTAATGGGTTTGCTACCGATGCACGTATTAAAAGAACCAAAATTGAATTGAAGCAGACCGAAAATCAAATAGAATCGCTTAAAAATAACATTGACAATGAATTGAATCAATCAAAGCTAAACTATATGTCCTCGGTGGCTACTGTTCAGTTTCAAAAGAAGAATATGGAATTAGCGGAAAAGGTATATCAACAAACAAAAAAGAAGTATGAAGCTGGTACAGGATCTAATACCGAAATATCTGCCGCACAAACCGACTTAGTAAGTGCGCAAAATAATTATATGAATGCACTTTATGCAGCCTTAATTGCTAAAGTAGATTTATTAAAAGCAAGCGGTAAATTATAAATTAAAAATACAATACAATAAATATATACAAATGAAAAATAGTTTAAAATTATTTACAATTAGCTTAGTGATCATGTCCTTAGCGTGTGGCGGAGGAAGCAATCCTATAGAGGCAAAAAAGGCAAGCTTAGAAAAATTAAAAAAACAAGCTTTAGAACTGAATGGTAAAATTGCATCCTTAGAAAAAGAATTAGAACAAGCGGGTGCAAAAGATCAAGCCAAAGCAGTACTCGTTTCGATAGCACCCATTGTTAACCAAGACTTCAATCATTTTATTGAATTACAAGGAAAGGTAGAGTCAGAAAGCGTTTCCTATATAACGCCACGTGCAGGTGGAGGCCAAGTACGAGCTTTGTATGTAAAAAGAGGAGACAGAGTAAGAAAAGGTCAATTGATTTTGCAATTGGACAACAGCATGGCAAAGCAAAGTGCTGCTGCCGCTGCACAAAATATAGAGACGATTAAAGCACAAGCAGCTTTAGCAAAATCGGTATATGAAAAACAAAAGAATTTATGGGAGCAAAATATTGGAAGTGAAATTCAATTAATGACGGCTAAAACAAATGCCGATGCAAGTGCAAGCCAATTAAAAGCAGCTACCGAGCAATTGGGAATGGTGAATCAGCAATTGTCTTATACGAGCGTGTATAGTGATGTGGACGGCGTTGCCGAAGAAGTGAATGTTAAAGTGGGTGATTTATTTGGAGGACCTGGACAAATTAAAATTGTCAATACCGATAAATTAAAATTAACGTCACAGATTCCAGAAAATTATGCTGGCAAGATTAAAGTGGGTACAGAAGCCACTTTGGTATTCCCTGATATTAATAAAACAATTGACACAAAACTAGGGGTAGTAGGTGCTGTGATAGATCCTTTAAGCAGAAGTTTTTACGTTGAATCTAAGTTGCCTATTGACAAAGACTTCCGTCCAAATCAATTGGTGCAAGTAAAAATTAAAGATTATACAAAGACCAACGCTATTATTATTCCTATTAACCTTATTCAAAACGATGAGAAAGGAAAATTCATTTATGTTGCTGCTAGTGAAAATGGTAAATTAATTGCACGTAAAAGAGCCGTGACCATTGGTGAATTTTATGCAAATAATATTGAAATTCTTTCTGGTTTAGCAGCTGGTGAGCAAATGGTAACCGAAGGTTATCAGTCACTATTTGATGGACAAAATTTGACAACAAAATAGTAGGGCCCTTTCATTATTAATAAAAGTACAATTTAACAATATGTCCACAATACAGAAGATAAAAGAGAAATTTAAAGAGTTTGGACCTACTTCATGGAGTATCACTAATAAAACATCTATTTACTTATTAATGTTGTTTATTAGCTTGGGAGGTATTTACCAATTTCTAACTTTACCGAAAGAGAATTTTCCGGAAGTGATTATACCTACCATGTTTGTTCAAACCGTATATGTAGGAAACTCACCAAAAGATATAGAAAACTTAGTTACACGTCCTCTTGAAAAACAAATTAAGAGTATTAGCGGGGTAAAAATTAATAAGTTTACCTCCTCTTCACAACAAGACTTTTCCTTAATTACAGTAGAGTTTAGTACCGACGTGAAAACGGATGTGGCTTTACAAAAAGTAAAAGATGCAGTAGATAAGGCAAAAGGCGATCTGCCTAACGACCTTACACAGGAGCCTCGTGTAATGGAGTTGAACATTAGTGACCAGCCTATTATGTTTGTGAATATTAGTGGCAACTATAGCACGGTTCAACTTAAAAAATATGCCGACGACTTAAAAGATAAACTAGAAGGCATTCCTCAAATTAATAGAATTGATTTAGCAGGTGCTCCTGAAAGAGAATTTCAAATTAATGTTGACAATTACCGCATGCAAACTGCGGGCATTACTTTTGATGATATTAGCGCTGCCATTCAAAGAGAAAATCTTGATTTGTCAGGAGGATTATTAGAAGTAGGTAATATGCAACGTAATCTGCAATTAAAAGGGCAATTAAAAACTGCGAATGATATTGCCAATATTATTGTTCGTAACAATACGGGTGCAGCTATCTATTTAAAAGACGTAGCCACTATTAAAGATACCATTAAGAATACCGAAAGTTTTGCGCGCTTAAATGGTAAAAATGTTTTAACCTTAAATATTATTAAGCGAAATGGCGAAAATTTAATTGCCACTTCAGATGCTATAAAAGCCATGGTGGAAGATGCAAAAATCACTGCTTTTCCTAAGGATTTAAAAGTGGTTATTTCGGGAGATCAAAGTATTCGTACAAAAAGTTCTTTTACGGAGTTGGTTAATTCAATTGTCATAGGCTTCATTTTGGTATTGATTGTATTAATGTTCTTTATGGGTGTTACCAACGCCTTCTTCGTAGCCTTGTCTGTGCCTTTAAGTATGTTTGTTGCTTTTGTATTTTTACCAGCAGGTGACTTAGTAGTAGGCACGCATATTACCCTCAACTTTATGGTTTTGTTTGCCTTATTGTTTGGCTTGGGTATCATTGTGGATGATGCCATTGTGGTCATTGAAAATACACACCGTATATTTGTACAAGGCAAAGGGAAATTAACAGCAACTACTTCCGCAAAAATGGCTGCAGGTGAGGTTTTCATTCCTGTATTAGCGGGTACCATCACTACCCTTGCCCCTTTCTTCCCCTTATTATTTTGGCCAGGCATCATTGGTAAATTCATGATATACTTACCTGCGATGTTAATTTTTACATTAGCCGCTTCCTTGGTAGTTGCCTTTATAATGAACCCAGTATTTGCAGTGGACTTTATGAATCATAGTGACGATGAAATTGCGGAAGAATCAAAAGCTGCTATCTTTAAAAAGAAAGCTTTTTGGATTCCATTAGCAGTAGGCATTTTATTAGATTTTGCAGGTTTTACTTTCTTAGGCAACCTGCTTATATTTATCATGATCACGGTGGTAGCGCATAAGTTCTTTATCAGTGATATGATTGTTAAGTTCCAAACGTCTACTCTTCCAAGATTAATGGATTGGTACGAACGTGCTTTAAGAAGGGCATTAACTGGATGGAGACCTGTTAGATTATTGATAGGCACTTTTGTATTATTGATTTTCTCTTTTGTTTTATTAGGGGTAAGTGTTAAAACTGGACGGGTAGGTATTGAGTTTTTCCCTAAAGGAGATCCTAACCAAGTATTTGTATATTTAAAATTACCCTCTGGTACCAATGTAGGCTATACCGATTCTATTACAAAAGTATTAGAAGCGAAAGTTAATAAGGTATTACAAAAGGATAATGTAAAAAATCCTTTGGTAGAAAGTATTATTAGCAATGTTGCCGTTGGTGCAGGCGACCCCATGCGCGGGGATAGAAGTAATCGCGCCGAGCTAGGACGTATACAAGTAAATTTTGTAGAATTTGAAAAGCGTGAGGGAAAATCTACCGCCCCTTATTTAGAAAGTTTAAGGGCTGAATTAACAGGCGTCCCAGGTGCGGAGATATCTATAGACCAAGAGTCAAGTGGCCCTCCAACAGAACCTCCAGTGAATATTGAAATTCAGGGCGAAGATTTTGACAAGTTGGTTAAAACAGCAGTAGGTTTAAAAAATTATTTAGACGCGGCTCAAATACCTGGTATCAATACTTTAAAAATAGATGTGGATTTACAAAATCCTGAATTGACATTAACCATTGACCGAGATCGTGCATTAATGGAAGGGGTAAGTAGTGCACAAGTAGGTATGCAAATTAGAACCGCTTTATTTGGTAAAGAAGTTTCTAAAATAAAAGAAGGAAAAGATGAATATAAAATTCAATTAAGAAGCCAAGAATTACAAAGAAACAATTTGGTAGATTTATTGAACATGCGTTTATCTTTTAGAGACATGGCTGCTGGCGGTATGGTAAAAAATATTCCTATTAGCAGTTTGGTTAAAGTAGAGCCTACCAACACTTTTGGAAGTATCAAAAGAAAGGATCAAAAAAGATTAATTCAATTAAGTTCTAATGTTTTAGTAGACAAGGGTTATAGCCCCACTAGTGTGAACGCTGCCATAGCGCAATATATTTCCAACTTTAAAGGAATTGCAGAAGGTATAACGGTAAAACAAACAGGAGAAAATCAACAACAATTAGAAACCGTTGCGTTTTTAGGGAAAGCCTTAATTATTGCGTTGATGTTAATCTTGTTTACATTGGTATTACAATTCAATTCTATTTCTAAATCGGTTATTATTTTAACAGAGATTCTGTTTAGTATTATTGGTGTATTCTTAGGCTTCTCTATTTTTGGAATGAAAATTTCTGGTGTAATGACAGGATTGGGTATTGTAGGCCTGGCGGGTATTGTGGTTAAAAATGGTATCCTGGTGATTGAGTTTGCCGACGAATTAAGATCAAGAGGCATGAAAACCAAAGAGGCCGTGGTGCAAGCAGGTAAGACTAGAATTATTCCTGTAATGTTAACGGCATTGGCTGCGATACTGGGCTTCATTCCTATTGCAATAGGTTTTAATATTAATTTTGTGACTTTGTTTAGTGAACTAAACCCACATATCTACTTTGGTGGTGACAACGTTGCGTTCTGGAAGCCATTAAGCTGGACATTAATCTTTGGTTTGATCTTTGCTTTCTTTATGACCTTGTTTATTGTACCAGGTATGTATTTAATTGCAGAACGTTTAAAACGTCCAATGCGTCGTCATTTTGGTGGCAAATGGATTAGCATGTTAGGTATTCCTCCTTTAACCATTGTATTTATTCCGTTGGTATTTGTAACCATGTATTTACATAAGCGAAATGTAAAACGTAGAATTGCAATGCGCAATGCGAATGGAGATGCTACCGTAAACGGTGCTTGGTATTAGTATTTCAATAAGCAATTGCTTTACATAAAAACAAGAGGCGCCACGTATGTGGCGCCTCTTTACTAAACGATTATATTACCCTCAAACCAATCTTATTGCTTAGTAACTGAATACGTGTAGTATCCAGCATTGCTTAAATTTAATACTACATTATAAGTACCAGCGCCATATTTTAAATTGGCACCGCCACCTTCTAGTACACCATCTCCGCCATCGTCACCAAGGTTAATACCCCAGTCACTATTGGCTCTGAATTTTAATTCACTTTCAGCACCTAGTACTAAAGTTCCAGTCCACTTTCCATTGCTGTAAGTTAACTGTGTATCTGGGTTACCACCCCATCCACTAAATGCACCTACTACACCCCAAGTTGTTTTGGTAGCAGAATAGTCATTGGTAACGGTGTTAGCATTGATTAAGTAGTAACCAGCTGAAGCAACACTTAAGTTACCGCCACTTGTACTAATTTTTCCTGCAGCACCTGCACCATAACCTATACCTGCCCAATCTGGTTGGTTGGTTAATTTAAACTCCGATGCAGCGCTAAAGTATACATAACCCGAGTAGTTACCGTCTTTTGCTGTTGAAGCCAACATTGGCGCGTTCGCTGGTGTCCAGTTTTGGTATCCACCTGGCACATATAAACTTGCATATTCTTTATCTAAAGTAACTGTGAACTTACCTGATTGGAAGTCAAACTTAATAATATAGATACCTGTTACTGCAGGGCCAGGGAAGTTGTCAGATAAATTATATCCAAAATCTCCGCCTTTTGCTAAACCAAATGCATTGTTATTGGCAACAGAATATTTATTACTCCAATCACCATTTACTGGTAAGGCTAAGTATTGTTGACCACCAATTAAATAGAATTTACCTTGGTAAGTAACCGAATCAACTCTTGTAAATTGTTGAGTAGGCACCGGCACTGGATTATTCCAACCACCCGCAGTTGCTGATCCAACCAAGAACAAAGTCTTAGAAGAAGGAGGAGTTACTTTTGGAGGAATCACATATGGAGTCATAGTCAATGTCAATACATTAGACGCAATTTGATCATTGTTATTAGCATAAGAACTAACAATACGAACATCAACCTTGTAAGCAGTATTGTATTTAAAACCCAATGATAATAAAATGGCATTTAAATCTTTAGCAACGAATGCGTAGCTTGCTTTATTTGTCAATACAATAGAGGCAGCGTTTGAAAAATTACGACCGCTTGAATCTACTTGTAATACATATTTTACTGTACTAGCATTTGTAGCATATTGTGGATCTGACCAAGTGAAGGTAACCGCTGTAGTCAAGGAATCGGCCACTTTTGGTGCAATGGTAGTAGCAGATGCTTGTAAAGTAGCACTTACTCCATTTTTATAAACCGCTAAGGGTCCTACTTTCTCACATGCAAATAATACAATTGCAAGTGAAGTTGTAAATAGGAACGTTTTTAGTATTTGTTTCATTATTTAAAATTTTACTTTTTTACAACTTATTGTTTAGTGACAGTATAGGTGCCAGCTTGGAAGTCCACTACAATTTTATATTTACCTGCAACTGCTGGTGCGTCAAATCCTGGATCCGCATCTTTTTTCTCAAAGGTTCCAGCATAAGCATCGCCCGATAATTTTTTGTACTGCGTTCCCCAAACACCATTCTCTTGAATCAATTTATAATTACCAGAAGACAACATGTCTACTACCAATTCATATTGTGTATCAGAAACCTTGGTGAATTTTTGGCTAGTTACAAATGGAGCTGGTAATGGATTGGACCATCCTGAAGCAAATGCGTTACCTGTAACCCAAAGTGTTCCAGCGTCTGGCACGGGTACTTTTGGTGGAGGTGCATAAGGCAATACCTTAAACGTTAATTTATTAGAAACTAAATTAGTAGCGGTACTTCCTAAAGAAGCAATTACTCGCATTTCTAATTGAGCTACTTTACCTGTTTTTACTTTTAAATCAGCAATTAAGATATTAAACGCCTTTTGAGTATACGTTACAGATAGGTCTTGGCTAATTGAAACTGCTCTTTTATTAGGACCAGCAAAATTAGCACCCACGGTATCAATTTCTAAAGTATAAGATACGTTTTGAGAACTTACACCCGAAGCAAATTGAAAATTTGGATTAGACCAACTTAGCGTTAACGCTTTGTCGTTTTCGGTATTAAAATTTAAACCGATGCTATCCTTAACGGAAGCAGTAAATACTGGAGCAGTGCCGCCAAGATAAGTATCTCTAGCTTCATCCTTTTCGCAGGAAGCAAAAAATACTATCGCTATGCTCAAGTAGATTAATGATTGAAGAATTTTTTTCATGTTATTGTTTTTTGTCTTTTAACAATGGTATTAATACCCTGTATTTTGTTTAAGATTTGTATTGGAAGAGATATCAGCAGAAGGGATTGGATACAATTTTCTGTAGGCATCCACACCTGTTCCACCTTTAACCCCGCCTTTCCAAGGCCATAAATAAGTTGACTCAACAAATTTGTTATATCTGATTAAGTCCGTTCTTCTAAAGCCTTCCCAATATAATTCTCTGCTACGCTCATCTAAAATGAAATCAGTAGTTAACTGCGCAGCAGTGATGTTTCCAGAACTATTGCCATATGCTCTTTGACGCATGGTATTGATATATCCTAATGCAGTAGTTGCATCACCACCAGTACCGCCTCTTGAAACAGCCTCGGCATAAGTTAAATACATTTCACTTAATCTAAAAATAGGGAAATCAATATCCGTCCAAGTTAAACTTGATCCTGCAGAACCATCCGCTTTAATATTTTTAAACTTCGTAACTGCATAACCATCTGTGAACTTAGTTAAGTCACTAATGTCAGCAGCTTGACCATTGGTATAAATTTGAGCACGCTTATCTGTAGCACCTGTAATATCGGTGAACTTATCAGCGAAAGCCTTAGTGGTTCTTAAACCACCCCATCCTCCGTCCACACCAAACTGAGTAGCATTCATAGAGCCACCAATTGGAGCGTGCGTTAAGAAGGTTGTTCCGCCCCAGTTTTGTGTTTTAACGCCATCAAAGTTGATGGTTAAAATAAATTCTGAAGTATTTAAGTTATTGTCCGCTCTCATTAATTTAGTGTAATCACTAATTAAAGAGTAACCAGCGTCAATTACTTTCTTAGAATAAGTGATGGCTTCGGTATTTTTTGCAGTACCCGTATATACACTTGCATTTAAGTAAATTCTAGCCAATAATGCCCAAGCTGCCGCTTTATCTGCTCTACCATATTCGTTTTTTCTAGCATCCGCTAAATCTGGTTCAATGGCTTTTAATTCAGATTCAATATAAGCAAATAGCTCAGTTCTAGTTTTTTGCGCTGGCAATGATGCGCCTAATAAATCGGCTTCAGAAACAAATGGAACGCTTCCAAATAAATCCATTAAAATGGAATACTGATACGCTCTTAAAAATCTTGCTTCTGCGCGGTATTTTTTAATATTATCCGCATCTGCACCTGTAATGCCTCTAGCAGATAAATTGGCATCAGAAGCTTGTCTGATAAAATCGTTTGCTAAAGTAATTTGATAATAAGAACGGTAATATAAACCTGTTAACATTGGATTGCTAGCAGACCAGTTCATATTGTGGAAATCCTGAATACCTGGATCGCCCCAAGACACAACTGCTTCGTCCGTACTTAATTCCTGCGCCTTCCAGTACAATCTTAGGAAGTCGGAAGTACCTTCATCAATTCCTTGAATATCCCCGTTGCCGGCAGGGCCATTATTCCCAGTTAATGCAAAACTTGCATACACTTTTGCAAAGGCTTGTTTGTAGCCAGTTGCATCTTTATAAACCATGGTGGAGGTAACATCATTTGTTGGCAACAAGTCTAATTGCTTAGCGCAAGAAGCCAATATGAATACCGAGAACACTGTGGCTATTACTATTTTAAATTTATTGTTTTTCATTTTCTTTTATTTATACGAATGAATGAATTAGAAGTTTAGATTTAAACCCAAAACAATTGTTCTAGGACGAGGATAAAAATTATTATCAATACCTCCATTAACTTCTGGATCTAAACCTTTGTAATTAGTAATAATAAATGCATTTTGAATATTTGCGTTAATTTTCAAGCTTGCTTTTTTATTAAATACACTTCCAACATTATATCCAAAATTAATATTGTCCATACGCAAGAAAGATGCGTTTTGTACATAATAATCAGATAAATAATAGTTAGAACCATTACCACTAAATCCAGAGCTTAGGTAATCTCTTGATCCATTATTGATATATCCAATTGGATTTAAGAAGTTTCTTAAAGTACCGCTACTAGAAGCTACGTTGTTATACATATAGTTTCCAATATTTGCTCTTAACACAAATCCCGCATTCCATTTTTTGTAAGTTATATTTGAACTTGCACCAAAGAAGAATTCAGGATTGTTGCCTTTGTATTGATACAAATCCTTTTCATTAATGATACCATCTCTGTTTAAATCAGAAAATAAACCATCAATTGGCTTTCCAGCAGCATTGTATACTTGTTTATATACAAAGTAGGAACCTCTTTGGTATCCTACTGATTGTATTAAAATTGTATTACCTGTACCACCACTAATGCCACCATATCTTGCACCCGCATAAGTTGGATCATCAGAAATAGTTAATTTAGTAATCTCATTTTTATTATACGTAGCGTTTAAAGAAACATCCCAAGTAGTTGTTTTGTTCTTTATAGGTTGGAAATTTAAAGTAACTTCCACACCCTTGTTTTCCATGCTACCTACGTTCGCAACAATTTTGTTACTAAAGTTAGTACCTGCTGGTTGGTTAATTTCATTTAATAAATCGGTAGTGGTTCTGTTGTAAGCCTCAATGGTACCCGTTACGCGATTATCAAATAAACCGAAATCTAAAGCTATGTTCGCAGTAGCTGTTTGCTCCCACTTTCTATTGAAGTAATAACCATTTGGACGATAAATAGAATAGTAGCTATTTCCAAATTGATATTGTGCCGAATTAGAACCTAAATTATAATAAGAGATATAATCATAGTAGCCAATACCATCTTGTTGACCAGTTACACCATAACTCGCTCTTAATTTTAAATCAGAAATGGTACTTGAAGTTTTCAAGAAATCTTCTTCTTTTAATTTCCAAGCAATTGCTGCTGAAGGGAATAACGCATATCTGTTGTCTGGATTAAATTTAGAAGATCCGTCCTGACGTACAGAAGCAGTTAATACATATTTATTAAGGATGTTTAAATTTGCTCTCCCTAAATAAGATACTAAACGATATTCAGGTACATTCGATGCAAAGTTTGGAGAACTTACAACTGTTTTGTCATAAGTTAAATCGCTAAAATTATAATTCGTAGTCTTATAATTTTGGTATTCATATCCTGCAACCAATTCTAATCTTGAACCTATCGCCTTAATGTCTTTAGCATAGTTTAAATAAGCATTTAAATAGCTATTGCTTCTTGTTTGACGATATTGATTGTTCACACCACCATGAAATTTATTGGCAGCATCTTTAAAGCGGTTGTAAGAAGAAGCGGCACTATCGTTAATTACGCTAGTTCCTTTACCTTCTGCAACATCCATACCCGTGTTTAATACAACATGTAAGTCAGGTAAGAAATGTACTTTATAGTCAAATAATGCACTTGCAATTTGTCTAGTAACATTACTGTTATCATTATTTTGCATTAATAATCCCACTGGATTCTTAGGAGATAAAGACTTTAAGCCCGAAGTTGAATTTGGATCCAACCACTCCCAATAGCCACCAAATCTCGAACTACTGCTTTTAACAGCCTGAGTAGGGTCAAAGAAAGTTGCTGCACCAATCGCACCTTGATTTGCAAAGTTGCTTTTGCTACTTGATAACTTATAGTTTAAATTAATAGTCAAATGATTATCAAACAAAGTTGGATTTAAGTTTACACCCACTGTTGTTCTTTTTAATTGATCTGTTTTTAATACTCCTTTTTGATCTAAGCTACCTAAAGACAAGCGGTATGGCATATTTTTGGTTGCACCAGAAATACTAACATTGTTATCATTGCTAATGGCAGTTTGATAAATTTGTTCCTGCCAGTCCGTATTTGCTGAACCTAATAATGCTTTTAAAGCAGAAGTTCCGTTTGCATTCACAATGGTTCTAATTTCATTCGCACTTAATACATCTGCTTTTTTAGAAACATTTGCAATACTTAATTGAGTACTAAAATCTACTTTCATCGCACCTTGTTTACCTTTCTTAGTTGTAATTAAAATTACACCGTTAGAGGCTCTTGCACCATAAATGGCTGCAGCAGAGGCATCTTTTAATACAGAGAAAGATTCAATGTCATTTGGGTTAATCAATGCCAAAGCATTTGCTTGACCCGAAATACCACCACCATCAATAGGCATACCATCAATAACAATTAAAGGATCGTTGCTTGCATTTAAAGAAGCACCGCCTCTAATACGAATGGTACTTCCTGAACCAGGCGCACCACTGTTACTAATAATAGATACACCCGCAACCTTACCAGCAATCAATTGCTCTGGGGTTGAAATGGCACCCGTGTTAAAGTCCTTTGCAGATACAGTGGCTACTGAACCTGTTAAGTCCTTTTTTCTTACAGAACCATAACCAATCACAACCACATCATTTAATTGATCTGAAGTTTGTGATAAAGCAACGTTCACGGTATTTTTTGAATCCAGCACTACTTCCTTAGTCGTATAGTTTAAATACGAAATCACTAAAGTAGTTGCATTAGAAGCTACTTTTAATGTAAAAGTACCATCCTGTGCAGTGGCTGTTCCCTTGGTGCTTCCTTTTACCGTAACCGATGCGGCTACTAAAGGAGCTCCGTCTTTTGCGTCAGTCACTTTCCCAGTAACTGTACGATCTTGGGCAGATACCGAAATACCGATAAAGGCAAACAGTAAAACCACAAGTGTTTTTTTCATGTTCATAGATTTACAATTTCAAGTTTAATAATTGTTAGTTTGTAATTAAAATTTTCTGGATTTTTTGTTTTTGATTTTGTTGTATAGATAACAAATAAACACCTGGTGTGTTCATTAGATTATTTTTGAGAATGGAAATTTTTTGAAAGCCTTTTTGCTGGTATCCCGTATATAAAACACCTGCGTCCTGCCCTTGCATAGTATATGCATGAATGGTTACTTGACCACTTTCTGGCAGGCTATACTCTAATACCGAATTGTTTTTCAATGGATTAGGATAGAAATTGGTTTGCATATCCAATACGGGCATATTTACATCCAAGATGTCAGTGATCACCTGTGTAGAAATATTTTTATTCGCATACACAATGTATTCACCTGGCTGTAAAGTAACAGAGGCTGTACCATTTAAGACGCCCTGATATTTATTGGTAAACACACTATACCAAAGACCGTCGCTTGGGAAGCTCACCGAACTAGTTTGTGCGCTTAAATCAAAATTTCCAATGACTACTAATTTAATGGAGTCCCCATTTAATTGCATCGATTTAAATAATCCAGTGGTATTTAATGTGTATTTATTAGAAATAAAATCGTTCGTATAATTAGGTGTGTTTCTGAGTTTTAAAAACTTAGCATAGGCATCAAACAAACCTTTTCTATTTGTATTGGTATAATAATCCCAACGTATTGGCTTATCCGATAATCTACAATTATTATTGATGGTTAAATCGGTACAAGTATTGATAGAGTAGTTGTAACCCAATTCGCCAAACTGCCACATGGTTTTAGGACCCGGTACCAATGCCCAAAATGCAGCAGCAGCCTCGGTGCGCTTTAATGCTGTTGCGGTATCCCTTACATTATAGGCGCCATTCGCGTTACCGTAATTAAGATTTTTAAACATGATTCTTTCTTCATCATGACTTTCCATATACGTTACCAGGTTTTGCTTAGCCCAGCCTCTTCCATTGGAAAAAGCATAGTTCAAAGAAGCATCTGCCGCAAAACCCATCGTAGATTGATTAAAATTATAATTGGCATTGCCCCAAAGCAACATACCATAATTAGCTAATTCCATTTCCTCGCTATTATCAGCAAAATGCTCTAGTATACAATAACTATTTGGTGATGCTTTTTGCATGGTGTCATAAATATTTTTCCAAATAGCAATACGAGATGCATCATAATTGCCCCAGGCAGTCACATTGGTTGGATTGTTTTTTTGAGTAAACCCTTTGGATAAATCCCATCTAAATCCATCAATTTTATAATTGGCTAACCAGTGTTTTACCAACCTCGAAACTAATAATTTAGTAGCGGGGGATTCATGATTGAAGTCATTGCCTACATTAAATGGATGCGTTGCTACCTGGTTTAGCCATGGGTTGTTTGCCGCAGGTGCACTTGTGGTTCCGTCCCAGTACATTTGTGCCAATGGAGAAGAACCAAATACATGGTTCATTACGATGTCAACCACTACTGCAATTCCTTTCGCATGCGCAGAATCTATAAATTCTTTAAACGCCATTTCTGTTCCATAATATTTATCCAATGCAAAATTAAAATTGGAATTATACCCCCAACTATTATTGCCTTCAAATTCTGCAACCGGCATAAGTTCAATGGTGTTAATGCCTAATCTTTTAAAGTAACTCAAGCTATCTCTTAGCTCATTAAAGTTTTGTTTTTTTGAAAAGTCACGAATCAACAATTCGTAAATAATTAAATTGCTTTTATTAGGACGAACAAAATTATTAGTTTTCCAATTGTATTTTGGTTTAGCAGTTTGTAATACACTCACTATACCCGAAGTTTTACCTGTAGGGTAAGCTTTTAAATTTGGATAGGTTGTGGTTGGAATGTACCCATCATTATTAGGATCCAATATTTTTTCAGCATTGTAATCGGCTACTTTTAAACTACCATCAATAAGATATTGATATGCATATTCAGCACCAGGCGTTAAGCCATTTAATTGAATCCAAAAACGACTGCTGTCCTTTGTCATTTTCATTGCATTGCTTAATCCAACTGACCAATTATTAAAATCGCCCACTACATTAATACTTTTTTTATAGGGTGCATATAAAACCAAAATAGCCGAAGTATCTCCAGCTAAATAATTAATGCCGTCTACTGCACCAGCGGGAAGGTCCTCTAACACTTGGCTCCCATTCACGTAAAACTCAGCAGTATCAATATCTATAAAGGAATTGAGCGTTCCATTTACATATATTTTTTGACTGCCTACTTTATTAATCACTTTGTAAGCGCTAATTGTAGTAGAATTATTTACAGAAGATAAAAGTGTATCATTAAAATAAATGGACAAATTAGAAGCTTGATTTGATTTGCCATTAATGCGTATCGTATCACCTATTTTTTTAGCAAGAGGTTCTAAATTCTTAGCGTAGGTAGGTTGAAATTGTGGGGTATCAATTCTGACATGTAAATTATTGTCATATACATTTACATACATATCCGAACCATCTGTATTTCTTAAAACATTGGTGCCTGCAGCATCTCTAAACAAGATGGCAATTTTTACAATTTTTTCATTGGCATTGGTAATACCAAAAAATGTACGAAGATTACCATTAATGGTATAGGACCATTTATTATTTCCTAATGCAGTGCATTTAAATTTTGCATCTGAATTGCCCCAGGTAGATGCAACATATTTCCAATCCGAACCGCTTGAACTTAGTGTAGTTAATACACCAATATGTACAAAGATGTCACTGGTATTACCCAATAAATTTTTATTGCCCTTAGTGGCATCTGCTGTAATCGTAGTGGAAGTATTTGATTCAGTAATAAAACTAGGCGTGCTAACTAACAATTGTGCATTAGCATCTAAGGATAGTAGAACAAGTATATATAAAAATACCTTCTTCATTTAGCAAGCAATCTAAATAATGTGTAAATTTTACACACTTCTAAATTAACGAAAATTTTTCTATTAATTGCGTATTATTTACATATTATATACATATTATTAAAAAATAATCATATGTATTTGCAAATCAATAAATTAAGCATCAATCTATTTTAAAAATGGGTCTAAAGCCACAGTGGGTTTGCCAGTATTGTCAAAGGCACCTAGTGTATAGGCCTGCCAGTTATTATACGCTTCGGGTTCCCAATAAAAAACACCCAATCCATTATTACCATTTACTGCTTTGACTTTATTCATTAAGTCCTGTATAAAAAGTTTTGCTTCACTTGCGTTGTCCCATGGCATTCCAATTTCAACAACCATTACAGGTGTATTATATCTAGCGACCATATCATTCATATTTTGTAAACATAAATTATTGGCAGTTTGCCAACCACCACTTGTATACGTTGGATATAGCGACATGCCGATCATATCCCATTTAACACCATTGGTTTTTAAGCCATCAAAAATCCATCTAAACAAAGTATTATTGTAACCATTGGAAACATGCACCATTACTTTTGCATTAGGAAAAACAGTTTTGGAAGCTTCTGCACCTGCCCCAATGAGTTGTGCAAAATTTTGCATATTCAAACTTGCCTTACCATCAGGCCACAATATTCCATCATCTACTTCATTGCCTATTTGCACCCAGGCTGGATTAATCCCAGCATTCTTTAATTGTGTTAAAACAAAAAGCGTATGATTTTTTAAAGAATCTTTTAAAACAGGGAATGCCGCATTGGACCATGCTGCAGGCTTTATTTGCTTTCCTGGATCTGCCCAGTTATCACTATAATGAAAATCAATTAATAATTTTAATCCTAAATTTTTTGCACGTATACATTTTGAAATCACATCTTCTAACCCATTCCATTTATTAGCAGGATTTACCCAGACACGAATACGAATTGCATTCATTCCTATTTCTTTCATAAGTGCAAAGCATTCTGTTTGTACCCCATTTTTATTATAAAACTTAATGCCCTTGGATTCCATTTCGGTTACCCAACTAATATCCGCTCCTTTTATAAAGGTAGTATCTGAAACCGTTGATATGACTGGTGGTACAGGATCTACAATAGGTCCTTCCACACTGGGTTTACATGCTAAAAAGAGTATGGTGGATACGCAAAGTATATATGGGAAGAGTCTGGTTTTTAATTTCATGATTATAATTTGTTTTTAAAGTTACTATTTATTTAGCTTTGGCAGGTCATAACAAAGTCTAAAAATAATTTCATGAAAAAATATATAGCTAGTATTGTATTTTTTTTGGTTGCGCATTTTACATATGCACAGTCTATCCCTAAGGTAGAAACTGGGAGTATTGTTCGCGTCGAAAATTTTAGTTCTAAGTATATTACTAATAGAAATATTGATGTTTGGTTGCCACAGGGATATGATATAAATAAAAAATATGCAGTTTTATACATGCAGGATGGACAAATGTTATTTGATTCTAATACCACCTGGAATAAAAAAAGCTGGATGATGCAGACGTCCATCACCAAATTGATTAAAGAAAATATAATTAAAGAAGTGATTGTTGTTGGAATTTGGAATGGAGGAGAAAGAAGGCATTCCGAATACTTTCCACAAAAGCCTTTTGAAATGCTAACTACTGAACAAAAAAATAGCATCAAAGTAGCCGTTAGACAAAACAATGCATCGGTTTTTAATAATTATGAATTGAATGCAGACAATTATTTAAAATTTATGGTGGAAGAATTAAAACCTTTCATAGATAAAAAGTTTTCTACCAATACAAACTCGAACAATACTTTTATAGCTGGAAGTAGTATGGGTGGGCTTATATCTATGTACGCTATCTGCGAGTATCCCAATGTTTTTGGTGGCGCTATTTGCATGTCCACCCATTGGCCTGGTATATTTGAAATGGAAAACAATCCTATACCACAAGCTTTTAGAAGTTATCTTGAAGCAAATTTACCCAATCCAAAAAATCATAAACTCTATTTTGATTATGGGGACCAAACCTTGGATGCCCTTTATCCTCCCTTACAAAACAAAGTAGATCAGATCATGCGTAAAAAAGGATATACCGAAAAAAGCTGGATGTCTCAATTTTTTAAAGGGCAGGAACATAGCGAGGTGGCCTGGAGTGGAAGAATACATATTCCATTAACCTTTATGTTGGCTAGATAAGTTAGATAAATACGCGTTGTATATAATTACACAAAATCTGCGCCATCCTCTATGCTTACAATATAATGAGTTAGGGACTTGCCTGTTGCTAACTGATACACTTTTTCTACCTCTTCAATTATATCTTGACTATGGATTTGATTTACGATATTAATGGTGCAACCCCCAAATCCGCCACCCATCATTCTTGCGCCTATTACATTTTCATTTCCCTCAACTGCGTCAATCAATATATCTAATTCAGGACAACTTACTTCGTACAATTTGGATAAGCCTTCATGGGTACTGAACATTTTTTCGCCAAAGGCTTTTATATTATTCAATTTTAAATCTTGGGCAGCAGCCTGGGTTCTTTCAATTTCTTCAATCACATATTTACATCTATTATATACTACTGCATGATTGGTTGGAGAAACGCATTCATTTAACATTTGCATAGTAGCTTCTCGTAAAGAAATAATTTTCGGATATTTTTCTTGGATAAGCTGAATACCTTCTTCACATTCTTTTCTTCGGGTATTGTATTCACTGCTTGCCAGCGCATGTTTTACACCCGTATCAAATAAAATAATTTGATATCCTTTCATGTTAAGTGGAAAATATTGGTGCTCCATGTTTTGACAATCCAATAATATTACATGATCTTTTTTCCCAAACATGCTCGCAAACTGATCCATGATACCACACTGTACCCCTGCAAAATCATGCTCTGCTTTCTGTGCCATGAATGTTAATTCCATTTTATCTATCCCAAATTCAAACAATTCATTTAGCCCAAATGCAATACTACACTCAATGGCAGCCGAACTTGATAAGCCCGCTCCTATCGGCACATTACTGGTAAGACTAATATCAAAACCAGTGGGAAATTTTCGCTTTTTTACAAATTGGACAATTACACCAATTAAATAATTGGCCCATTGTTTTTCACTGACTCTTAAATTAGCCAAGGAATCTATGATAAGTGTATCTTCTAAATCTACGGCCGTTAAATGTATTTCATCGTCGGCACGTTTTGTAATAGTAGCTGTTGCGCCAAATTGTATAGCTGCAGGCAATACGAATCCGTTGTTATAATCGGTATGTTCTCCAATTAAATTAATTCTGCCGGGTGCTTTTACCGTTATGGATTGCATTATTAATTTTTAAGCTTTTGTAAACAGGCCGCCGCAGCGTCTAAGGTTTCTTTTTGCTTAGCAAAACATAAACGTATTACTTTATGATCGGTGCCATCATGATAAAAAGCACTCATAGGTATGGTCGCAATGCCATATTCCGTTACTAATTTTTCTGCAAAAAGGGTATCTGCTTCGTTAGAGATAGATGCATAAGAGTAGGACTCAAAATAAGAACCAGAAGAGGGTATGGCCTGCAGTGGCGTGTCCTTTAACAGTGCGCGTAGGTAGTCCCTTTTTTCTTGATAAAAATTACCCAATGTTAAATAAGCTTCCTTATTACTCATATACTTTGCGATCCCCAATTGCTTAGGTGTATCACAACTAAACACATTAAACTGATGTACTTTTCTAAACTCCTTGCTCAAATGTTCGGGCGCAATACAATATCCTAATTTCCATCCTGTACAGTGATAAGTTTTACCAAAAGAATAAATAATAAAACTACGCTTGTATAGTTCAGGATATTTTAAAATAGAAGCATGTGGCTTATTATCGTAAATCAAATGTTCATATACTTCATCACTAATTAAGTATAAGTTATTCGTAACTATTATTTCTTGCAATTGCAAAATATCGGCATGCGTCATTACGGTCCCTGTTGGATTATGCGGCGAATTCACTAAAATAGCTTTGGTCTTTGGCGTGATCGCTGCTTTTACTTTATCCCAAGGAATAGTATAAGTTGGAAATGATAATGCAATGGGCACAACAACCCCTCCATTAATGGTAATATTGGGTATATAACTATCATAAGCAGGTTCAAAAATAATCACTTCATCACCCGGTTGTATAATTGTGGTAAATGCAGTATACAAAGCATAGGTACCACCAGGGGTAATGGTAATATCTGTTTCGGGATGAATATTTGTCCCGTATAAAAATTGGATTTTTTCGGCCAGCGCCGTTCTCAATGCGGGCACTCCATAACTATGTGCATATTGATTGCCACCATCCTTCATGGCCTGGTTCACGCATTCAATGAGTTCGGCACTCATGGGAAAATCGGGGAAGCCCTGTCCTAAATTAATGGCACCATGCTTTGCCGCCAATTGACTCATCACCGTAAAGATGCTGGTGCCAATATGGGGAAGCTTTGATTCCATGAATAGAAATTAAAAAAAGTAAATTAAAATGCCAGCTGATTAGACAAACGCTTTAATTCTAATTCGGCCACTTTTGCAGTATACACCAAGCTTACCAATCTAAATCCAGCAGCTTCAAAACTTTGTTGCGCTTGCTTAACATCTACAATGGTAGCTTGCCCTAGCTGAAATTTTTGCATGATTAAATTTAACAAAGCCTGAGACATTTGATAATTGTCAGTTTCTGTATTTAATTGTTTAATGCTGGTTTGATAAGACTGAAATGTCTTAGTAACATTCGTAGACATTCTTGCCATTGCATTTTCATATTGCATATTGGCAGAAGTCGTATTTATTTTTGCGTTTTTATAGTTTTTCTTTGAAGCGCCCCCTGTATATAAGGGTATAGATAAATTAACCCCTAAGAAAGTACCATAGGTTTCATTTAATAAACTAAAGCCCGCTGCCGACTGATTGCTATTATAATTATATCCAGTAGTTGCTCTTAAAGTAGGATACATTAAAGCACGGGTTTCTTTTTCTATGAGCTGATTTATTTTTATTTGTTGCGATACACTTTGTAAACTAGGATTGAGCAAACTTTTCGCTTCAATATCTTTAAAGTTTAAATTTCTATCTACAAAAATACTATCCGATATGGTAATCATAGATCCTGCTGGCATCACCATGGTATTTAATAAATCATCTTTGGCTTGATCAATCACCAATAATTGATTTTGTTTGGCTTGTATCAATGCATTTAAATCTAAATTAGATTGTAATAAATCGGCCTCATTTGCAACACCTACTTTTTGTTTAGCTTTTACTATATCTAATCTTTGTTGACTAGCGTCAATTGATTTTTCAATCGTCGTTAAATAAGCTTGTTGACGTACAATATTATAGTATTGTTGCATCACCGTTGCGGTGGTCGTTTGAATTTGATTTTGTAGCAATGAATTAGTTTGGTTTTCTAATGCTGCTAATCTTTCCTTGGTGGTTTGTATTCTGTATCCATTAAATATAACAAAGGATGCGGTTACTCCGCCATTTACGGTTGTCCCCGAAACGCCCGGCTTGGTTGTGTTTCTTGCCGCATCGGCAAATTTTTGTTGTATCGTGCTAGACGTTTTATTTTCATTCGCTGTAGCCGTAATCGTAGGCAAGGCCCCCGCTACGCCATAGTCATTGTTATTCTTAGCAATCTCCACCGTGTTTTCTACTAACTTAATATCATAACTGTTTTTTAAAGCAGTTTGAATGGCATCTTTTAAACTGATCCTTTCTTGCGCCGATGCACTCGTGCACTGCACTAAAATGATAAGGATTGCTAAAGATGAAAATATTTTTTGCATAATATAAAATTTGTTATCCAACCAATGTGCCTACTGCATCGCCTTTCACCAATTTCATTAAATTACCTGGTTGGTTCATATCAAATACGATAATAGGTAATTTATTTTCCATGCACAAAGTAAAGGCAGTCATATCCATTACTTTCAAATTTTTAGTGATGCAATCCTGAAAACTTATTTTATCAAACTTAACTGCATTTGGATTTTTTTCCGGATCGGAATCATATACGCCGTCTACTCTTGTACCTTTTAAAATCACATCTGCTTTCATTTCAATAGCTCTTAAAGAACCGGCCGTATCGGTTGTGAAATAAGGATTACCCGTGCCTGCTCCAAAAATAACTACACGCCCTTTTTCTAAATGTCTTAATGCTTTTCTTCTGATATAGGGTTCTGCAATTTGATCCATATTAATTGCAGATTGTAATCTTGTATACACTCCAATTTTTTCTAACATGGCTTGAATGGCCATGGCATTTATTACCGTAGCCAACATACCCATATAGTCTCCGTGTGCTCTTTCTATTCCACTGTCCGCTTCGTTCATTCCTCTATAAATATTCCCGCCTCCAATAACAATGGCTACTTCCACCCCCAATGCCACCACTTCTTTAATTTCATTGGCATACTGCTCAATAATTTTGGGATTAAATGGATCCCCCGTTCTTTCGGTTCCTATTAAGGCTTCACCTGAAAGTTTCAATAAAACGCGCTTGTATTTAGGCTGCATAATCGGTAATATTTATACTTGCAAGATACAAATTTTGAATAAGGATTTGTTGGATTTATATAGACGGCGCCGGCTTCATTATTATAAATAAAAAGGGGCCTTTTGGGCCCCCTTTTCGGTATTTTTTAAAAACAAGCGAGTCTTACCCAAGTGCAACACGCTTGAATTCAGTTACTTTAATGTCACCCACACTCTTTACGTGTTCACCCACTGTTTTAGAACCGTCTTTAACAAAAGACTGTGCTAATAAAGTTTGCTCTTTAAAGAAAGCTGCAATTTTACCTTCGGCAATTTTAGCAATCATTTCTTCTGGCTTACCTGCCATTTTAGGATCTTCCTTCATGGTCTCGATAATAATAGCTCTTTCGCGCGCAACTGTTTCGGCAGGAACTGAATCAGCATCCACCGCTACTGGGTTCATTGCAGCAATTTGCATTGCTAAGTCTTTACCCAATTCAGCAGCTTCAGCAGTTAAGGCAACCAATACACCCATACGGTTTGCACCGTGAATATAAGAGGCAACAAATGGAGCATCTAATCTTTCAAATTTAGCTACAGAAATTTTTTCTCCAATTGCAGCTAATTTATCGTTGATCATATCTGCAACAGTTGTACCGTTAATGCTAATCGCATTTAATTCCTCAGCAGATTTTACATTGTTTGCAACTGCAGCGTCAGCAATGCTTTGCGCAAATGCAACGAACTCTGCATTCTTAGAAACGAAATCAGTTTCACATGCAATACATACTACAAAACCAGTTGTATGGTCAGCAGATGTTTTTGCAATAATCACGCCTTCTTTTGCTTCACGATCGCTACGCTTAGCAGCCACTTTTTGTCCTTGCTTACGTAACCAATCAATCGCTGCTTCAAAATCACCATTTGTTTCTGTCAATGCTTTACGACAATCCATCATACCGGCACCGGTAGCTTGACGTAACTTATTAATATCTTGTGCTGTTATAGCGCTCATAAAATATTTTTAAAATGTTCTTAAATTAAACTTACTAGATACTATCAAAAAAATACAATTGGGTCATTGATGTCTACTTGTATAGCAATCAATAACCCAATTGGGATAATATATTATTTTCTTACTGGACCACGAGCACCAGTAGTAGTACGACGCTTAGGAGCACCTGGAGCAGAAGGAGCTGCACCCGCACCACGCTTAGCTCTTCCGCCTTCCGCATTTGCTTCGGCTTCCATACGCTTTGCTTTTGCTTCCAATTCGTTTGCACCTTCTTCTACTTCACTTTCATCTTCTTTTGAAGCTTGACGCTCAGCCAAACCTTCAGCGATTGCTGCAGTGATATAGTTAGTAATGATCGCAATTGATTTTGTAGCATCGTCATTTGCAGGAATAGAGAAATCTACTTTGTTAGGATCACAGTTGGTGTCAACCATACCAAAAGTTTGGATACCTAAACGCTTAGCTTCTGCTAATGCAATATGCTCATGTCCGATGTCTACTAAGAATAAAGCTGCTGGTAAACGGCCCAATTGAGCGATACCACCTAAAACTTTTTCCATTTTGTCTTTATCGCGACCTAATGTCAAACGCTCTTTTTTAGTTAAGCTGTCAGCACTACCGTCGTTCAACATTTTTTCAATGCTTTGCATTTTCTTAACGCTCTTACGCACCGTATTAAAGTTAGTCAACATACCACCTAACCAACGCTCAGTTGCATAAGGCATGTTTACTTTCTTTGCACACTCACTTACAATTTCTTTTGCTTGCTTCTTAGTAGCAACAAACATAATTTTCTTACCGCTCTTTGCAATTTGCTTTAAAGCAGCAGCAGTCTCTTGTAAATGATCTACAGTTTTATTTAAGTCAATGATGTGAATCCCTTTCTTCTCAGCGAAGATATAAGGTAACATCTTTGGATTCCACTTCTTTTTAAGGTGACCAAAGTGTACGCCAGCTTCCAAAAGTTGCTGTTGAAGTGAAGTATTATTTTCCATTTGTATAAGTTGTAATAATGAATTAATTGGTAATTTATCTTTCGATTAACGTTTGCTAAATTGGAAGCTTCTACGTGCCTTCTTGTGTCCGAACTTCTTACGTTCAACACTTCTTGGATCACGCTTCAATTGTCCAGCCGCTTTTAGTGTTGGACGAACTTCAGGATTCAATTCAACTAATACACGAGCAATACCTAATTTGGCTGCTTCTGCTTGACCTTTCATACCACCACCTGTTGCGTTAATTACGATATCGTATTTACCTTCGGTGCCAGTAGCTTTTAAAGGAGCTTCTACTTGATTTTGTAAGTATACTAAAGGAAAGTACGCTTTGTAATCTTTATCGTTAACGGTAATTTTTCCAGTACCCTTGCTAACGAAGACACGTGTTACGGCTTCCTTACGACGACCTACTGCAGTTGTTTGCTTTTCCATTTATTTATATTTGGAATTAATTAAAATTTGAATTCTTTAGGTTGTTGTGCAGTA
>CANJPH010000021.1 GCA_947476145.1 Bacteroidota bacterium
ACTGGTTGCATGTTGTAATGCATGAATGGTTTGCGGATTAAATAAATGCGCTTCCCCTCTTCGCTTCCATTGATAAACACCCCCTTCAGGTAAACGGTCAATAGTTGCCAACTTTTTAGGGAAGGCAATATTATGTTTCGCTAAAATTTCTTTTGCAATTTCATCTAATCCCATTCCTTCAATGCGAGATGTGGCGCCTGTGAAATGTTTATTCACCACCTCTTTATTAATTCCAATGATTTCAAAAATTTGCGCTCCTTGATAAGATTGTAAGGTAGAGATGCCCATTTTAGAGAACACTTTATACAATCCTTCATTCACCGCTTTAATATAATTTTTCTTTAAATAAAGATGGTCTAAATCTGTTTTGATATGGTCTGTTAATTTCATATCGCGAATACTGGACATAGCCAAGTATGGATTAATTGCTGTCGCGCCAAATCCAATCAAACAGGCATAGTGGTGTACTTCCCAAACATCGCCAGCTTCCACAATGATTCCTACTTTTCCTCTTAATCCTTTTTTGATTAAGTGATGGTGTACTGTTGAACATGCTAATAGAGAGGGAATGGCAGCGTGTTCAGAATCTATGGAACGATCGGTTAAAACCAATACTTCAAAACCATCTTCCACTGCATCTACTGCGTAACGGCATAAACGATCTAATCCTTTTTTTAAAGAACCCTCTTTAGCGTCGGCCCTGAAATAACATTGTAATGTTTTTGCTTGGAAAATGCCGGTATCAATACTTCTAATTTTTTCTAATTCATGGTTGCTTAATATGGGATGTTTTAATGCCACACAGTGACTTGCCATAGGATCCTCAATTAATAAACTTCCCTGACTGCCTACAAAGGTAGCTAGTGACATGACCATTCTTTCTCTAATGGGATCGATAGGAGGGTTGGTTACCTGCGCAAACAATTGCTTAAAGTAACTGGTAATATGTTGTGGTTGATCACTTAAAACAGCCAATGGTGTATCGGTACCCATGGAACCGATTGGTTCTTTGCCATCCAAGGCCATGGGAATAATGATTTGTTCTAAATCTTCCTTGCTATATCCAAATGCTTTTTGATATTTAAAGATTTGATCATGTTCTAAATGCGTAAACTGAATTCTTGGTTCAGGTAATTCTTCTAATCTAATTTTATATTTATTTAACCAATCACCATAAGGCTGTTGGCTACAAATATTTTCTTTTAATTCGGTGTCGCTAATAATACGACCCGCTTCCATATCTACCACAAACATTTTACCTGGCTGCAAACGTCCTTTTTCAATAATGGTTGCTTGGTCTACTGGTAAAGCGCCGGTTTCAGAAGCCATAATCACACGGTCGTCCTTGGTGACACAATACCTAGAAGGCCTTAAGCCGTTTCTATCCAAAGTAGCTCCAATCATTTTTCCGTTGGTAAAAGAGATAGAAGCGGGTCCATCCCATGGCTCCATGATGGCTGCATGATATTCGTAAAATGCTTTTTTAACGGGGTCCATTAAGTCATTGCCATCCCATGCTTCTGGGATGAGCATCATCATTACATGTGGTAAACTACGGCCGCTTAAGGTTAATAGTTCAATCACATTGTCTAAACATGCACTGTCTGATTGCCCTCCATTAACGACTGGTAAAATCATATCCAATTCTTCCTTGCTAAAGTAGGGTGAGAAGAAGCTGGATTCATTAGAACGTAACCAGTTTAAATTTCCTTGTAAGGTGTTAATTTCTCCGTTGTGTGCAATGTAGCGGAAGGGCTGTGCTAATTTCCAAGAAGGAAAAGTATTGGTGGCAAAACGTGAGTGCACCAAACCAAATGCAGATACGACTCTTTTATCGCTTAAGTCATGGAAATATTCACGTACCTGATGACTGGTTAATTGTCCTTTGTAAACAATTATGTTTTGAGAAAAAGAAGTCATGTAAAATCCGATGGCTTCTTTTTTTATACTATTGTTAATGGTATGCGTTGCGTAATTTTTTAAAACAAATAATTTTCGTTCAAAATCTTCCGCATCTTTTTCATGTTCAGGTTTTTTTACAAATACTTGTTCCATGATAGGTTCTACAGACAATGCAGTAGGACCAATATTGGTTCTATTAACAGGCACTTGTCTATAGCCAATTATTTCAATATTTAATTTTTCTGCTGCGCGCTCAAAAATTTCTTTACACTCTGCAGCAATCCCTTTTTCAGTAGGAAAAAAAATAAATCCTACACCATATTCGCCTGCATTCGGTAAATGCAAACCTTTATATAATAATTCGTCGAAGAAAAATTCGTGTGGAATTTGAATCATAATACCTGCACCGTCTCCCGTATTCACTTCGCTACCGCTCGCTCCTCGGTGTTCCATGTTTTCTAAAATAGTTAAGGCATCACCTACATTTTGATGTGACTTGATCCCTTTAATATGGGCAACAAATCCAATACCACAGGCGTCATGTTCAAATGCAGGATCATACAATCCTAATTGTTGATTTTCCATTATACTTCTACAATTAATGAAGGAGAGGTGCTTAGCGTAAGCGATTCGTGGAAAATTACGAATAAAAAGAGAGTTTTACTAGTAGATATCCAATAAAAATACTAACAGTTCGAAAACATTTAAATTGGTAACGTTTTCATTAGATAAAATTAAATAACGAACGTTCGCAATGGAGTAATGAATGAAAATTTCTAAATAAAGTCTGTGCTGAATTGGTTGTCCATAAATGCTTTGGGCCAAGAAAAGGTTGCAGGAAAAATACCAAAGAGTGAACTACCCGAGCCACTCATACTTGCATAGAGTGCACCTTGAGCGTACAATTCATTTTTAATGGTTTCAAGTATTGGGTGTGCTTTAAATAAGGGTGCTTCAAAATCATTGATGAGTGTGGTTTTCCAAGTCTCAATAGGTTGTGCTACTATTTCAGCAATTGATTTTTCTTTTGCATGAGGTTGCAATTGACTAAATGCCCATGTAGTGGAAACATGAATTCCAGGATGTACCAATGCAATTTTATAATTTGATAAATCACAAGTGGATGCATTTAAAATTTCGCCTCTGCCTGTAGCATGACATGCATGATCATGCACAAAAAAAGGACAGTCGCTTCCTAATTGAGCAGCATAGTCAACTAGTTGGTTTAAATTTAATCCTACATTAAATTGTTGGTTTAATAATTTGAGTACCGCTGTTCCATCACTGGAACCACCACCCAATCCAGCCCCCATGGGTATTTTTTTATGCAAATGCATTTTAACGGCGGGTATAGTAGGAAAATCTTTTTTAAGTAAATGGTATGCTTTTACACAAAGGTTTTGTGTTTCATCACCTGGTATGTCAATGCCTGTATTGGAGAATATAATATCCTTAGCAGTATTATCGCTGTGTATAATTTCCAGCATATCTTGCAATGCGACTGGATAAAACACAGTTTCTAATGCATGATAACCATCGGCTCTTTTTGCAATAATGGATAAGCCTAAATTAATTTTACAGTTGGGAAAAGCAATCATAGGTAAATGAGTTAGGATTTCTTTTGCTCATTTCTTTTTGCAATTTCATCTCGGATATCAATAGCACGTATATAATCCTCTTGTTCCAATACTTCTTTTAATAAATCATTTAACTCGATCATCGAAAGGGTAGACAGATTATTGTCGGATTGTGGTTGAATACTTTCAGCAGTTACATTAGTGCGTTCTTTTTCACCCCCTTCCTTTTCAAGACCAGCTTGGTCTAATATATTTGCATTCACATAAATAGGACAGCCAAAGCGAACTGCCAATGCCAATGCATCACTGGTTCGACTATCAATTTCAATGGTGTCATTCGCAGTAAAGCAAACCAACTTTGCATAAAAAATGCCTTCTTGTAAATCACATATATATACTTCCTGCAATTGTATATCAAAAGCAATCATGAAGTTTTTCATTAAGTCATGTGTAAGTGGTCTAGAAGGGTGCATGTTTTCCAAAGCAACCGCTATGGCCTGTGCTTCAAACCCCCCAATCACAATGGGGAGTCTGCGCAAGCCGCCCACTTCACCAAGTATAACTGCATAGGAGTTGGACTGGGTAATGCTATGAGAAAGGGCTACAATTTCTAGTTCTATCTTTTGCATTGATTTCGTAATAACACAAATTTAAATATAAAATCTATGCGCCGGCCTTAGATTTTAAAATTGCTGCTGTTAAAGCTGGAACAATCTCAAAAGCGTCACCCACTACGCCATAATCTGCTGCTTTGAAGAAAGGGGCTTCAGGGTCTTTGTTAATAACTACGATGGTTTTACTACGATTCACCCCTGCTAAATGCTGAATGGCTCCAGATATGCCAATAGCAATGTATAAGTTTGGCGCAATTTGTATCCCCGTTTGACCTACGTGTTCATGATGGGGTCTCCAATCGGCATCTGATACAGGTCGGCTACATGCAGTAGAAGCGCCCAATGATTTGGCTAAATCCAATAAGATTCCCCAATGTTCAGGCCCTTTTAAACCTCGTCCACCACTTACCACTAAATTGGCTTCAGTTAAAGGCACTTCTCCTTTTATTTTATCGGTAGCGGTAATTTTTATTTTACTTGCAGGGACGGGGGTATCTATATGTTGAATAGTAGCAGTTCCATCGCCTACTACGACGCCAAAACTATTTTGATTGATTGAAATTACTTTTACAGGCGTATCAATTTGAATGGAAGCAAATGCTTTTCCTGAAAATACTGTTTTTGTAACCACAAATCCAGTGTCTGTATTTGGCAATGCGCAGGCACCTGTAACAATACCAGCGCTTAACTTAACCGCCACAGCTGGAGCAATGGCTCTGCCATTTATATTATGCGCAAAAATAAGTACAGTAGCACCTAATAATTTAGCGGCAGCTGCTACAACGTTTGCATGAACACTTGCATCAAAATTATTCAATGCAATATTATTTAACTGATGCACTTTGCTAGCACCATATTTTCCAAGATCAGACACATTATCTTTAACGGTTCCTAACAATAATGCTTCGGCACTTGTGCCTAATTGTTTTGCTAAAGCAGCTCCATAAGAGATGGCTTCAAAACTTGCTTTTTTTATTTCTTGATCATCCTGATCTATATATATTAATACCATAAAAATATTTTTTAAATAACTTTTGCTTCTTCTTTTAATAGTCTTACCAATTCGTCCATATTGCCTGCATCCACAAGTTTCACCCCCGATTTAGGAGGAGGCATATCAAATTTCTTAATAGCAGTTGTTGCATTGTGAATGCTGGCTTCCACCACTTTTAATGGTTTGGTTCTGGCTGCCATAATGCCACGCATATTTGGGATTCTTTGTTCTGCCATTCCTTTTTGACAACTTAAAATAATAGGTAGGCTCGTTTCACAAGATTCTTCGCCTCCGTCTATTTCTCTTTTCACAAGGGCAGTGGTTCCATTTATATCCAATGCGATTGCATTAGGAATAAAAGTAGTATCCAATAAAGCACATAACATGGAACCAATACTTGCACTATTATAGTCAATGGTTTCTTTTCCGGTTAATATTAAATCATAAGCACCTTCTTTTGCGATGGCAGCAATTTCTTGTGCGACGACCATGGAGTCAGTATTTGTGTTGTTTACACGAATCGCTTCATCGCCACCTAGTGCTAATGCTTTTCTTATAATAGGTTCCGTATCGGATCCACCCACCGTTATTAAATGAATGATTACGCCTGGGTCTTTTTCTTTTAACACTATGGCCTTCACTAAAGAATACCATTCATCATAGGGGTTAATAATCCATTGTACTCCGTTTTCATCAAACTTTGTATTACCTTCGGTAAAGGCAATTTTAGCCGTTGTGTCTGGTGTTTTGCTGATACAAACTAAAATCTTCATGTTCACAAATTTTGTAATTAATTTATTAGTTGTTTATGCAACTAATGCAAATATAAGATAGTTTTTTTACCCAAAAGATTGAATTTTAAACAGGATGAATAGAATTGAAAAAATACTAGAATTTTTAAGTCAACAACCCCAAGATAATTTCTTGAGACACGCGTTGGCATTGGAATATATCAAAATTGGGGAGGATCAAAAAGCACGTGATTTATTTATTGAAATACTTACTGCTTCACCAGATTATATAGGATCCTACTACCATTTAGCGAAAATCTTAGAAAAACTAGCCATGCGACAAGATGCCATTGATTGGTATGAAAAAGGGATGGCTGCCGCAAAATTAGCTAAGGACGATCATGCTTATAGAGAATTGCAAGGGGCTTATGAGGAATTAGTGTATTAGATTCCCAATCGATCATTTAACTTTTTATCAATCAGCTGAAAAAAGTCCTCGGGTTTATATGTTCTCCATTTTTCAAATTCCATCAATTCAATATATCTGTTTAATTTCTTTTGTAAAAAATCATGTTGTGCTGCTTGGTGCATGTTTACTAAAACAGCCCATCCATTTTCATCGGACAGTTCTTCATACAATTCTTCATAATAATCTCTGTCCCCATTGTGAAAATTAAAAACATTTTCGGCAATGATGATGAATTTGTAAATGCCTTCATCCATTAATTTTTCCAGGATTTCTCGCTTAAAAGTCATGATGTCGTTTTCAATGGCATCATTCCATTCACCAATCAATTCAATAAAAGCAAACGCCAATTCATAGTCGGCATAAATCAGTTTTAGGTACAGGGTTTTACTGCCCATTTCATCCCACTGAGGATGAATGTAATAGTTGTAAACAGTTTGTGAAAATTCAAATTCGCTATAGGTTTGACCAAAAAAAGGGGACTTCGCGTCTTCTTCCGCCATGTACAAATGTCTCCAATGATAATAAGGTTCAATTTCGTGCATACCCAATTATTTTCCTTTCTTATGAAATGCAATTAAGCCCTCCATGGGAGATTTTACAATGGTCCCAATTTCTAATTCATAGGCGGTTGCCAATTGTTTAATGACATCCCTAAAAATGTATGCAACAGAACCAGCAAAATGGATTGGGTATAACCAGGACTCATTTAACTTATTTAAATGCGCAAAGAAAAAATCGTTAATACCGTCTTCAATGATATTCTCAATCATATAATGTCCTCTATTTTCGGATAAAAATTCTGAGAAGGAGGCCATGTATCTATTGGGCAAAGGTTGCTTATAGATAGCATCTAATATTTGATCCTTATTTATTGGATACTTGCTTTCAAAAGCATGCATCAATTCCTCGTCAAAGGTTTTGTATAAATAATATTGCAATACTTTTTTACCTAGGTAAGCGCCACTTCCCTCATCTCCTAAAACATAACCCAGGCCAGGGCTATTTTTTACAATTTTCTTACCATTATAATATCCTGTATTGGATCCGGTTCCCAAAATACAAGCAACCCCTTTACTATGTTGACAGGTTGCGCGCGCAACAGCTACTAAATCGGTTTGAATATCTAAATCAGCTTTTGGGAATACTTTTTTTAAGGCTTTTTTAATAGAGGCAACATTTAATGGATTGCTTAATCCCGTTCCATAAAAATAAACAGCATTAATAATGTCGGTATCTACCTTCTTATTAAATCCTTTGGCAATGGTTTCTACAATTTGGTCAGTGGTTAAAAAATAGGGGCTAATACCAATGGTGGTAATCGTTTTTTTCTGGTTCCCTAACACCAGGGTCCACTGACATTTTGTAGCGCCGCTATCGGCTATAATGTAATTCTTGCGCATAGGTTAAGACTTGTGTGTGAAAATAACCTTTTTAGTGTAATTTTAGCGCTTAGAATATGAACATGCAAGAAAATAATAAAACAAATTGGGCGAGTCCACTTAAATACGCAATCATCTTATTGATAGGAGTGCTATTAGGTGTTTTTTTAAAAGGGAATCTTTCATTTAAAGGGCTTCAATCAGATAATTCCGTTCCGGTGCAAGAAATCATTGATTTAGTAAAATCAAAGTATGTTGACAAAATTATAAATGATAGTGCAGACATCAATTTCATAAACAATTATTTGTCCCAACTAGATCCTCATTCCGTATATATTCCTCCTTCGGAATTAGCAGAAGTGAACGAGCAACTTGCTTCCAATTTTAAAGGGATTGGTGTAGAATTTCAACAGATAAGAGATAGTATTTTTATTGCGTATGTTTTAAAGGGTGGTCCTGCGGATAAAGCAGGTTTAAAAGTGGGGGATATATTATTAAAAGCAAATGACACACTGCAATTATCCGGTAAAAAATGGGAAGGGGAAGCAATTCGCTCCAAATTAAATGGTCCCGCTAATTCAAAGCTTAAATTGTTGGTGCTTTCCAATAAGACTAATAAAGTAATTACTATTGAAAGAGACAATGTGTCTTCTTCATCTATTGATGCGGCTTATCAAATTAAACCAGGAGTGGGTTATATTAGAATAAACAAATTCGCAGATCGAACCTATGAAGCATTTATGCAAGCTTTGGAACCTTTAATAAAAGATAGTATCAAATCCTTGGTTTTAGATTTAAGAGGCAATGGGGGTGGTTTATTATCAGAAGCAGTGGCCATTGCGGATGAATTAATTCCTGGCAACAAATTATTAGTGTACACACAGGGAGCGCATTCACCAAGAACCGATTATTATAGTAAGCGAGAAGGATTATTTGAAAAAGGATCCATAACGGTTTGGATGGATGAATCTTCGGCATCGGCAAGTGAAGTGTTGGCGGGGGCCTTGCAGGATTGGGATAGAGCAACTGTTATTGGTAGGCCTTCTTTTGGGAAAGGGTTGGTACAACAACAATTTAATTTATCTAATGGAGGCGCACTAAGATTAACTATTTCTAAATATTATACGCCATTGGGTAGAAATATTCAACGCTCTTTTGAAAAAGGGAAGTTGGCTTATGAGCATGATTATGTAAATAGAATTGAGGAACATGCAGCTGGAAAAATGGATACAGTTGTAAAAGGAAAAGCATACAAAACACCGAATGGTAAAACCGTTTACGGTGGGGGCGGGATTTTCCCGGACCAATGGGTTACCGGGTCCGATATTATTTTAGATTCTGCCTATTCTACATTATTAGATGAAAATTTGATGAATGATTTTGTTTTACAATGGTATGTAAAGGAGCAAAATAATTTGAAAGCGTTTAAAAATGCGACTGAGTTTATAAAGTCATATCAAAAAGTAGATACCTGGAATGCCTTATTTCAATTTGCTAGTCCATCTCAAAAAAATAATTTAAAATCCCTAGAAAAAAATAAAATCTACATCCAAAATCGTTTACTTGCTTTAATGGCAAGAATGCATTGGTATAAACAGGGATATTATGAGGCACTCAATAGTTTAGATGGTAAATATCTAACGCTGCTTCCATAATCATGATTATTGTCATTTAATTGATTGACCCTACTCATATAGCCATTTATTAAAAAAGGGCAATTTTGTGCTAATTCATATGCAACAAAATTGTTATCACTGCGGAACAAGCTGCGACAATTCCATTCAAGTAGAAGATAAATTCTTTTGCTGTGCCGGATGTAAGATGGTATTTCAGTTATTGGATGACAATGGGATGTGCAATTATTATGATTTGTCTGAAATGCCAGGTATGAGCTCAAAAGGCATTTTTACTTCCGAAAAATACAATTATTTAGACAGTATAGCCGTACAGGAGCAACTCATACAATTTAAATTAGCCGATCAAGCACATGTCGTTTTTTACCTTCCTCAAATTCACTGTGTAAGTTGTGTTTGGTTGTTGGAAAATTTACACAAAATAAATCCAGGTATTATACACGCTCAAACACATTTTGAAAGAAAGGAAATAAAGATAGTGTATAACCCCTCTAAAATTTCCTTAAAAGAATTGGTGCAGTTGTTGGCTTTTGTTGGCTATGAACCCATGATACATTTGTGGGGTAATGACTGGTTAAAGAAAAAGAAGGTCAATAAAAAACAGTTGTTTAAAATTGGCGTTGCTGGTTTTTGTTTTAGCAATATAATGATGTTGAGCTTCCCAGATTATTTATCGACCAGTGTGGGGGACCTGGGAAGCCTCAGGCCATTTTTTGTGTATTTAAATTTGTTATTATCCATTCCTGTTTTGTTATTTAGTGCGAGTGGCTTTTTTATTTCGGCATATACTGGTTTAAGACAAAAGTGGTTGAATATTGATGCACCTATTGCATTGGCTATCCTAGTAACTTTTGGGCGCAGTGTATATGAAATTTTTACCCATACGGGTAGTGGTTATTTGGATAGTATGAGTGGGATTGTTTTTTTTATGTTGGTAGGAAGATGGTTTCAGGATAAATCATACGATTCTTTTTCCTTTGACCGTGATTATACTTCTTTTTTTCCATTAGGGGTAACGGTATTAAAGGAGGGTAAAGAAATCAATAAACCCTTATCTGAAATTGAAAAGGGGGCCATTCTTTTAATTCGCAACAATGAGATGATTACTGCGGATGCGATTTTATTAACAGATGGCGCTTTAATTGATTATAGTTTTGTGACAGGGGAAAATGCACCTATTGAAGTAGTAAAAGGTGCCAAGGTATTTGCGGGCGGTATACAAAAGGGGCCTGCTATAGAAGTGGAAGTACTTAAGCCCGTTGGCCAAAGTTACATTACTGAACTTTGGAATAGCCCATTATTAAATGCTGAAAAAAATGTTGACAAATCATTTGTACATCCTTGGAGTCAATACTTTACTTATGTACTATTTAGCATTGCCATTGGGAGCGGCTTGTATTGGTGGTGGGTGAATCCTAGTAATATTATGACAGCGATTACATCTGTCTTGATCGTTGCTTGCCCTTGTTCATTGTTGCTAACCGTTACTTTTACATATGGGAATGTATTAAGACATTTGGGTAAGTATAAAATGTATTGTAAAAATAGTTCGGTCTTAGAGGCGATCGAGAAAATAGATACCATTGTATTTGATAAAACAGGGACATTGACCAATCATGAGGATACGCATTTAGTTTACGAAGGCAACTTATTACCTAAACTTATTGCCAGTATTATTTATTCTGTGACTCGGGCGTCTTTACATCCATTGAGTCAATTAATCACCAATTATTATAGTACTCAAGGGTTGGATATGATTAAAGTGGAAAACATACAAAATATTACAGGAAAGGGAACGCTTGCCAATTGTGAAGGAAAGTCTATTGTAATAGGGTCGGCTAGTTTATTAATGGACCATGGAATAAAAGTGATAGATCCTAGTGCTGGTGTTTTCATAGCCATTGATAAAGTTTATATGGGTATGTTTAAGATAAACCATGTATACAGAACTGGAATTCACGAAATGATAAAGCGTTTAAAAATAAATGGATACCAAATTCATTTATTAAGCGGGGATCATCCCACTGAAAAAAATAATTTAGTTCACATTATGGGTGCAGATACGCCCATGTTATTTGAACAAAACCCCAATGACAAGCTTCATTATATTCAATATTTACAATCCAAAGGGCATAAAGTAATGATGGTAGGAGACGGACTCAACGATGCGGGTGCTTTAAAAAAATGCGATGTGGGGATTGCGGTAACCGATCAAACGCACCTTTTTACCCCCGCCAGTGATGCTATTTTAGAAGGGGGGATGATACCATCCTTGGATCATCTTTTGAAATATGCCAAAAAAGGAAAGACCATTATTATCATTCTATTTATCCTATCTATCCTCTATAATTTAGTGGGCATGTATTTTGCCACTAGGGCACAATTGTCTCCAATGGTTGCTGCCATTCTAATGCCCATTAGCTCTATCAGCATTGTTTCTTTATCTGCCTTGCTTAGTTATATTTTTTCCAATCGAGTAGGGCTAAAAAACTGACGAATATCATATTTAGATTGACGAATGTCACAAACTAGAATTTTGTGTCCTTCTATATTTGTTGGAAATACTTCCCTATGAGTGTCTTCATAATTTTAATCATTATTAGTGTGCTTGTTGCTGGCGGATTCCTCATTGCATTTTTGTGGTCTGTGCAAACCGGGCAAATGGATGATGACTATACCCCCTCGGTACGAATGTTATTTGACGACGAGTTAAAAAAATCTATTAAAAAATAAAAACACATCTCTAACCACTTAAATAATGCATATGCAATTAGAAAGTTTTCAGTATGATAATAAGACGGTAAGGAATTTCGCCATTGCCACGATGATTTGGGGTGTGGTAGGAATGCTTGTTGGATTAATCATTGCACTGCAATTGGTTTTTCCAGCTGAACTAAACCTTCAGCCATATTTCAATTTTGGTCGGCTTAGACCCTTGCATACCAATGCAGTTATTTTTGCCTTTGTGGGCAATGGAATTTTTATGGGGGTGTATTATTCCTTGCAACGCTTATTAAAAGCCCGAATGTTTAACGACACTTTAAGTAAAATACATTTTTGGGGTTGGCAATTAATTATAGTAGCAGCTGCCATTACTTTACCATTAGGGATGACAACGGGTAAAGAATATGCCGAATTAGAATGGCCCATTGATATTGCCATTACTTTAATTTGGGTTGTTTTTGGTTTCAATATGTTTGCTACGATTATAAAGAGAAGAGAGCGACATTTATATGTAGCCGTATGGTTTTACATTGCCACATTTGTAACAGTAGCAGTATTACACTTAGTAAACTCTTTTGAATTACCCATTTCCTTATTTAAAAGTTATAGTTGGTATGCTGGAGTGCAAGATGCTTTAGTGCAGTGGTGGTATGGACACAATGCAGTTGCATTTTTCTTAACTACACCTTATTTAGGTTTAATGTATTACTTTTTGCCAAAGGCGGCGAACCGTCCGGTGTTCTCCTATAGATTATCAATCATCCACTTTTGGGCATTAATATTCTTGTACATATGGGCAGGTCCGCATCACTTATTATATACGGCATTGCCTAATTGGGCGCAAAATATTGGTGTCGTTTTTAGCTTTATGTTAATTTTTCCAAGCTGGGGTGGAATGATTAATGGTTTATTAACCTTAAGGGGTGCATGGGATAAAGTAAGAGAGGACGTGATTTTAAAATTTATGGTGGTGGCAGTTACCGCATACGGTATGTCTACGTTTGAAGGACCTTTGTTGTCTTTAAAAAGTATTAATGCAGTGGCACACTTTACCGACTGGATAATTGCACACGTTCATGTTGGCGGCTTAGGTTGGAATGGAATGTTAACCTTTGGTATTTTGTATTGGTTAATTCCAAGAATGTATAAAACCGAATTGTATTCAAAAAAATTAGCGAATGTCCATTTTTGGTTAGCGACTTTAGGTATTTTATTTTATGCCATCCCTATGTATTGGGCAGGATGGCAACAAGCAAGTATGTGGAAGCAATTCACTGAAAGCGGACAATTAAAATATCAATTTTTAGAGACCGTCACTTATATGGCTCCATTTTATGCATTGAGAGCATTAGGCGGGCTACTTTATTTAACTGGAGCAATTGTTGCGGTGGTCAATATTTTTAAAACCATTGGCAAGGGCACATTGATTGCCAATGAAGATGCAGAAGCGCCTGCTTTAGAAAAAACGTATACAAAACATGCAGGAGAACATTGGCATCGTTGGATTGAAAGAAAGCCAACCCCGCTATTGATATTGTCATTGATTGTAATCTTAATAGGAGGTTTGGTGGAAATGATACCCACCTTCTTAGTTAAATCAAATATCCCAACCATTGTAAGTGTAAAACCATACACTCCATTAGAACTTCAAGGGCGTGATATATATGTAAGGGAAGGCTGCTATAACTGTCATTCACAAATGATTAGACCATTTCGAAGTGAAACTGAACGATATGGTGAGTATAGTAAGGCCGGTGAATTTGTTTATGACCATCCATTTCAATGGGGTAGTAAAAGAACCGGACCAGATTTGGCAAGAGAGGGATCGGGCAATTTGAAAAAATCAAATACTTGGCAGTACAATCACTTAGAAGAGCCAAGTGCAATCTCTACAGGATCTGTTATGCCTTCTTATGCTTTCTTAATTGAACACAATTTAGATACGACCAATACGGCTGCAAAAATTAATGCGATGCGCACATTAGGCGTTCCTTATGATGCCGACTTTGCTCCAAAAGCAAATGCAGCTTTAATGTTACAAGCAAAAGAAATTGCTGCTAGTTTAAAGAAAGATGGTATTGAAGTGCCAGCGAATAAAGAAATTATAGCCATGATTGCTTACTTGCAAAGATTAGGAACGGATATCAATAAAAAATAAATTTTACGACCATGTTTAGTTTTATAAAAAAATATACAGAAACAATGCAGGATATAAATTTCTATCCTATTTTTTCTTTGCTGGTATTTGTTGCCTTCTTTATTGGCGTATTATGGTATGTAAAAGTGATGGATAAAAAAGAGGTTGATAAAATAAAAAATCTACCACTCGAACAATAATATAAATCTTTTAAATAGACACTATGTTTACATATAAAAATACAATATTGACGGCAGGCGCATTAATGATTGCTATGGCTGGATTTGCGCAAGGTACGGCCCCCGCTAAAGTAATGGCAGGAACTCCTTCCGCAGCGCCAAATAATTACTTGGAGGTATTAATGCTTGTGATTGCAGGCTTATTAGTAGTGGTAATCTGGGTGCTATCCAATGTCCTTTTCATGATTGCCAAAAAAGCGGTCGAAGTAGCTAAAGCAGACAAAAAAGTAATGATGATTGGGTTTATCGTAATGGGATCGCTCTTTGCAAATGCTGCAAGTGCGCAATCTGCAGTGGTGGATACGACAGTCAAAACTCCATCCGTAAATTATTACGGAGGCTTGTCTTCATATACTTTTTGGACACTTTCCACAGTCCTTACATTGGAATTATTTATTGTGTTCCTGTTGGTATTATTTATTAAAGGGCTATGGAAGGCTATACATCCTGCAGCAGTTTTAGTAGTAGAAGGTAATCATAGGAGACAATTATGGATTGTTCGCACTTGGAATACCCTAGATAAGAAATTTTTTACAAGGGCAGTGCCATTGGAAAGAGAAGCGGATATGTTATTGGATCATGATTATGACGGCATTAAAGAACTAGACAATGCCTTGCCTCCATGGTGGAAATATGGTTTTTATATTACCATTTTTATTGCGGTTTTATATTTGCTTAAATATGAAATTTGGCACAATGGGCCTAACCCGACAGAGGAATACAATACAGAAATGACAACTGCTAAGCAACAAGTTGATACTTACTTAGCATCCATGAAAAATAATGTAGACGAAAAGTCGGTAACGATGTCCGATGCAGCTGGAATCAATGCTGGGCAGGTTACATTTTCCAAAACCTGCGTTCCCTGTCATGGCATGAAAGCGGAGGGAGGTGTTGGACCAAATTTAACCGATGACTACTGGCTACATGGTGGAAGTATTGCCGATATGTTTAAAACCATTAAGTATGGATACCCAGATAAGGGCATGCAATCATGGCAGTCGACATACTCGCCAATTCAAATACAAGAATTAGCAAGCTATATTAAAACCTTAAAAGGGACCAATCCTCCAAATGGAAAGGCACCACAAGGCGATTTGGTTAAAGAGTAAGTAATAAAAATTTATGAAATGAGTGTTCAGGATTCAGAAACCTTGGCGAATTATAAGAGGGAGATGTTAGATCAATCCTTTAGAGATTCAGTGTCTACTATAAGCAAGGAGGGTAATCGAAATTATATACATCCACAAAAACCAAAGGGTAAATTATATAATCTAAGGTCCTACTTTAGTTATGGGTATCTTATTTTATTTTTTACATTACCATTTTTAAAAATTAGCGGGGAGCCGGTATTTTTAATGAATGTGCTGGAACGAAAGTTTATTTTTTTTGGTAAAATATTTTGGCCACAGGATTTTTTCATTTTCGCTATTGGACTACTTACTTTCTTAGTTTTTGTAATTTTATTTACAGTCGCCTTTGGGCGGTTATGGTGTGGTTGGGCTTGCCCACAGACCATATTTATGGAAATGGTGTTTCGAAAAATCGAATTTTTCATAGAAGGGGACATTGCACAACAAAAAAAATTGAAAGCGATGTCTTGGAATGGCGAAAAGATCCTTAAAAAGGGAGGGAAGCTCATTGTTTTTTTTATGCTCTCTTTTTTGATTGCCAATTTCTTTTTAGGATATATTATTGGGATTGACGAAGTAGGCAAGTTGGTGGAAGAGGGGATATTTATAAATTTTGGAACCTTTAGTGCGTTGGTTGTATTTACGCTCGTATTCTTTTTTATATATAGCTGGTTCAGAGAGCAAGCATGTATCATTGTTTGTCCTTATGGTCGTTTACAAGGAGTGTTGTTGGATAAGAATTCAATTTTGGTGGCTTATGATTATGTGCGTGGAGAACCAAGAGGCAAGGTAACTGAGCAAGGCAATGGAGATTGTGTGAATTGTCATGCTTGTGTTAGAGTTTGTCCTACTGGTATTGATATCCGAAACGGCACTCAATTAGAGTGTGTGAACTGTACTGCTTGCATTGATGCTTGTAATGAAATTATGGATCATATCGGTAAGCCGCAAGGGTTAATTAGATATGCGTCTGAGCATAATATTGCTAAAAAAGAAAAAACTACCTACACCTGGCGTTTAAAATTGTACACCATTGTATTAACTGCCTTAATTTCTTTCTTGGCGATATTGCTTATTACTAGGGCAGATGTTTCGGCACGTATTATTAAAACTCCTGGTCAAACGTATCAAATAAAAGAGGGGGATAAAATTAGTAACCTCTATAATATTAAGTTAGCGAATAAAACAAGAAGGTTAATTCATGTAGATTTAAAATTGGAAGAAATGGAAGGGGAGATAACAATGATTAATACCATTGATGTTCCTAAGGAGTCCTATTTTCAGACCAGTTTTTTTGTAATATTTAAAAAAGAGCAACTACATCATAGAAAAACTAAAATAAAAGTAGGAATTTATGAAAACGGCAAACGCATTCAAACTGCAACAGCTAGTTTCTTAGGACCTGTCATTCAAAAATAGCATATGAAATTTAATTGGGGGTATAAAATACTTATTGTTTACGGCTTATTTGTGGTGGGAATGATGTTCCTCGTATATATGTCTACTCAGCAAAAATTTGAGTTGGTACAAAAAGATTATTATGCTGACGAACTTAAATATCAGAATGTAATTGATGCTTCTCAAAAAGCAAAGGATTTAGGCGGGGAATTGGTAACGGTTATAAAAGGCGGGTATTTAATTGTGACATTGCCTAATGGGTTTAAAAATGCGTCTGTGAAGGGTAAGGCACATTTATATTATGCTGCGGATGAAAAACGTGACATTTCAAAGTCCTTTACTACAGATAATGGAGTGCTTAATATGGAGTTATTCAGGACCATGAATGGTGCGTATACGTTAAAGTTGAATGTGGAAATGAATAGCGAATTATATTATTATGAACAAAAAGTAATTTTTTAACAATGCATTTGTCTACTGTTTTTGAGATTGGATTTTTCATGGGTCTACTAGGAAGTGTCCATTGCATAGGTATGTGTGGGCCTCTTGTTATGGCGCTTCCTATTTCCCATAGAAGTAATTTTCAAAAAATAGTTACGTTGTTTTTATATCATGCCGGTAAAATAATGAGTTATGCCATATTAGGTTTACTGTTTGGTTTATTTGGGAGTCAGTTACCTGTATTTGGGGTGCAACGTAATATTTCAGTTATAATTGGTATTACTATGTTGTTATATGGTATTTATGTATTTGTTTTAAAACCCAAATATTTACAACTTGGGTCTTTCAACACTGTTTATAATTTTATTGTTAAGTGTTTAAGTAAGCTGTTTAAAAGCAAGTATATGGTTTCATTTTTTTTCATTGGTATGTTAAATGGGTTATTGCCTTGTGGGATGGTCTACCTAGCGTTAAGTTCGGCAATGGCAACACAAAATTTGTTACAGGGTGGTTTGTTAATGGTGTTTTTTGGAATGGGTACGGTGCCAGCATTAATGATGGTAGCGATAGGAGGACAGTTTATGGGTTTTACGTTTAGAAGAAAAATACAGACATTGTTACCCGTTTTCATTTTTAGCATGGGCGTATTATTAATATTAAGGGGACTTAATTTGGGTATTCCATTTATTAGTCCGGTTGCTGGAATTGGAGCCGAGGTAATATCATGTCATAACTAATATAGTATGAACAAAGAGATCATGTCACAAGAAATAGAATCAATGATTCGAACCTTGGACTTTATTCAGGAAGAACAAGCTTTTATCAAACGAAAGTTAAGTAGCTTATTGGAAAATATGGTAATGAGTGATGTACTTGCATGGGCGGAAGAATTGCATCAGCAAATATTAAACAGAGAAACGGCTATTCATTTATTAAATAATGACATTATTGTATTTAGGAATAATAATAAATCGAAACGATCTATAAATAATATAATGGATTTAGGTGCGGTTGCTTTATTTAGAAAATATAAACAACAAGTAGGGTATATCGAATCAGAGTTCTATATATGGAAGAATAAAGCCAATGAGCGATTTGAAAGTGCGTTATATTAAATTTGTTAATTAAACAGTATTACTGTTGCACACATCGAAGTTACTTAATTTGTTAATTAAACAAATTAAGTAACTTCTTTTCCTCGATTAAAGTGATTTTGCCGTCTTTGATTTCAATTAATTTTTCATTTTTAAAATCACTTAATGTTCTAATTAAACTTTCCGTGGCTGTGCCAGCAATATTGGCTAAATCTTCTCTAGAAATGGACATAGAAAACAACTCCTCTCCCTCTTTAGCGTATTTCTTTTTAAGGGTGAGCAATGCATCGGCAACTCTCTTCCTTAAACTATGATAAGCAAGTGCAACCAATTGTTGTTCTTTCTCGGAAATATTATTAGCGAGTAATTTTATAACTTTTAATGCAATCTCTTGATTGGTAGTAATTAATTTTTCAAATTCTTTTCTAGGGATGACTCTTATGGAAGATTCTTCTAGTGTTTCTGCAAATTCTTCATAAACAGCATTTTCAATTAATGGGATATGGCCAAAAAAATCGCCTGCCGATAGCAAACCAATGATTAATTCTTTACCACCATCGCTTGTTTTATAAATTTTTACCTTTCCAGCTTGTATGTAGTATAGCTTATTTGGGTGCTGACCTTCGGAATAAATAGTTTGTTTCTTTTTATAATCAATCACGTCATGATTTTCGAGCGCTTTGTGCATTTCATCCTTATTCCCTAAATCAGAAATTATTTGGTACCATGCTTCAATAGCTTTTCCACCCTGTTGTTGATGAATTTTTACTTTTTCTAATCTTGCACGTATGGCATTAATGAGTTCGGCGTCAGAAAAGGGTTTAGTGATATAGTCGTCTGCACCCATTTCCATACCTTTTCTTAAATCGGTACGTTCACTCTTGGCGCTTAAAAATATAAATGGGATATGTTGCAAGTTGGGGTGTTTGCTTATAATTTGAAATACACCATAACCATCTAACACAGGCATCATAATATCACAAACAATTAAATCGGGAGGATTAGCAAGCGCTTTTTCCACTCCAATTTTCCCATTTTCAGCAGTCATAATTTCGTAATTGGCTAATGCGAGAATTTCGGCAGTGTTTTCTCTTAAAGCTTCATTATCTTCTATAATTAATATTTTTTCCATAGTAGTGTTATTTAATCGAACTCGTTAATTATTTTGCTAGAGTAGGTTATTGTAAAAGTGCTCCCTTTTTCTAATTCACTGCTATATTGTATGCTGCCATTTAATAAATCAACATATCTGCCTACAATATGCAAGCCAAGCCCAGTTCCTTGGATATTGGTTACGTTGGTTGCCCTAAAGAATCGTTCAAATAAATGAACTTGATCTGTAATAGGTATTCCAATTCCCTGATCACTAATTTGAACCATCGTAGTATCGTTTTCGATTTTACTTTCAATATTGATAATGGATTTTTCTGGCGAGAATTTTATGGCATTGGAGATAAGATTGATAAGCACATGCTTTAATAAATTACTATCGGAATAGGTAGTAGGAGTCCCGTTATGAGTATATTGGATTGTTTGCTCCTGCTTCAAAAGGACATTCATTTCGTTAATAATATCATTTACAAACTCTGTGAGGTCAAAACTATCTGGCTTAACGTCCACTTTACCTTCTTCAATTTTTCCGAGAGAAAGGAATTCATTCAAGATATCGGTGAGGGTTTTTACAGAGGATTTTATCCGGTCAATATGTTTATCTCTTTTGGACTGTTCTTCGGTGGTGCTGTATTTTGCGAGTAGGGAAATAGAAGATAGTATGGTGCTTAATGGGGTTCTAAATTCATGAGAAGCCATAGATACAAACCTTGACTTTAGGTCGTTCACTTCTTTTTCCTTTTCCAATGAAACGGTAAGTTCTTCCTTGGATGCTTCCAATTCAGTTAAAGTGTTTTGCAATTCAAGTGTTCTTTTATTCACCTTAGCTTCTAGGGAAGCGTTTAATTTTTTCATTTCCTCGTTCACTGCTTCTAAGTCGGCTTGTTGTAGAATTATCTTTTCTTCACTCTGCTTTCTTTTAGTGATATCGGCTATGTATGCAATTGCAAATTTTTCTTGATTCGTTTCAAAATGTCCAAGACTAACTTCAACAGGGAACTCTGTTCCATCTTTCTTAATAGCAGACAAGGTCATGCCTATTCCCATGCCTCTTGCTTTAGGGTCTTGAGCATATCCTTCTCTATAACCTACATGCTTGTGATGATATCTTTGAGGAATTAGTTTTTCCAATACTTCTCCTGCCATAGAGCTATCATGATATGCAAATAATTTATTTGCAAAGTGATTAGCCAATACAATCATGCCTTCCTTATCTACTACAATAATGCCCATGGAAGCAGAGTTAAAAAGTGCTTCAAATCTAATATCCTTATTTATGGAGCTATTGTTTTCTTGCATTTACAACTAGATTATAGGACTTTGTCGTTTATTTCTTAAAAACATCGAAAAATTTATTACTTACTGATTTTGAACTATTTAAGTAACTGGATTTTGTTTTGAATGGTATTTTTGCGAACAACTTGATTAATCTTAAACAAGGTACGACCATTTTTTATTAAACAAAATACCAAAAAATATATTATAAAAATATTAATATAAAATAAAGTATTAAATATTAAAAAAAAATATATAATTTAGCATGAAATATAAATATGTAATAAAATATAATATGAATTGAAAAGTATAAAATACATGTAAAGTATTGTAAATCAATATAATTTATGTTTACACAAAACAGTAGATTTCATATAAAACGTTTAAAATTGCTCATTTTTCTATAAATAGTTCATTTATTTAAATATATAAAATAATTTAATGTAATTACAATTCAAACCCCCTTATGAAAAAATCAACCCTAATCCTCGGTCTTTTTTTAAGCTACTTTACTGGCCTAAAAGCACAATCAGATACCACAAAGCCAGTTACAAGCAGATCCACCACATTTACATCTTATGTAGATGGTTATTATAGATCCGATTTTTCAGGTTTGAAAACAAATAATAAAACAAGTTTTACCAACTCAAATAATGCATTGCAATTAGGAATGGTGTCCTTTAAAGTGGATCAAACCTTTGACAAATTTACTGGTACCCTTGATTTGGGATTTGGAAAAAGAGCAGATGAGTTCTCTTATAATGATAAGGATTTGGCAACATCCGTAAAACAAGCTTACATAAGTTATGCACCAATTAGTGCGGTTAAATTTACTGTTGGTAAATGGGCAACACATATTGGGTATGAATTATTAGATGCCTATTCCAATAGAAACTATAGTATGAGTTATGGTTTTTCTTATGGTCCATTTTTTCATACGGGTGTAAGAGCAGACATTGCCTTAGGAGGCAAGTGGGCATTTATGATTGGCCTAGCGGAGCCAACCGATATCACCAATGCAAAAGCGGAAGTTAAAATGGTTATTGCTCAATTAAGCACGGCAACAAAGGATGATAAATTAAAGGCATTCTTAAATTACCAAGGGGGAAAAGATAAAACACAATTTGATTTAGTGTTAAATGGTGTTGTAAATAGTCAATTTGCAATTAATTATGATGGAACTATTTGCAGCTTAGCGGGTAATGCTTGGACAAGTAATGCAGTGTATTTTAATTACGATCCTTCTACTAAAGTTGGATTTACGTTAAGGTCGGAATATTTTAATGATGCTAAAAGTGCAGTCGGTGTAGGGGCTTCTATTTTTCAAAATACAATGTCTGCAAATATTCATTTTAATAAACTCACCATTATTCCTGAATGTAGATTGGAAAATGCAACAGATAAAGTGTTTATGAATGGAAACAATTTGGCTAAAACGGGGGCTGGTAATTTCTTAATTGCGGCAGTCTATAAATTTTAATTTTCTACTATAAATTATTAAACTTTTCGAAATTTGGTTTTAAGCAAGCAATCAAACAGCGGGCCCCATTTCTATGGGGCCCAATTTTTTATGTAGTACTCAATATTATAAAATCGTATATTTATGTATTAAATCTAACTGATATGAAAAATTGTTTATGGGTTTTTTTGTTTGTGTTGCTTTATAATATTTCAAGTGCTCAAGTGATTGTTAAAAAGGATCCTGAAATTGAATCCATGATCAAAGAAATTAATGCCGATTCTTTAAAGGCAAATATGTATAAATTGGTTTCTTTTGGAACAAGAAATACCTTAAGTACTCAAGGCAATGCGACCCGAGGTATTGGCGCTGCAAGACAATGGATTTTAAGCAGATTTAATGAATATGCAAAACAATCAGAAGGGAGAATGACTGCATTCATAGACACCGTTACTTATATATCTGACGGGAAAAGAGTGAACAGGCCTATTAATTTAGGGAATGTAGTAGCTACTTTAAAAGGAACAGATCCCAATGATCATCGAATATTTATTATGAGTGGACATATGGATAATATGCGCACAAATGTAATGGACAGTGTTGGTGATGCACCTGGTGCAAACGATGATGGAAGTGGAACCGTTGCGGTAATGGAGTGTGCAAGAGTGATGAGTAAACATAAATTTCCTGCCACCATTATTTTTGTAACGGTCGCTGGTGAAGAGCAAGGGTTGTTGGGGGCTTATTTTATGGCCAAGAAAGCAAAGAAAGAAAATTGGGCCATAGAAGCAGTATTGAATAATGATATCATGGGAAGTAATAATAGCAATGAAACCAATATTATTGACAATACAAGGTTGCGTGTATTTAGTGAGGGGTTATCTGTTACAGATACAGGTAAAGCGGCTATGCAAATTAGAAGTTTAGGATTAGAAAATGATGGTCGCTCAAGACAGCTGGCTCGATACATTAAAGAAATTGGGGAAAGATATATTGATAATATGCAAATTGTCATGATCTATCGAAATGATCGTTTCTTAAGAGGGGGTGATCATACTTCATTTGTAGAAAACGGATACGCTGCTGTAAGATTTACAGAGATGAATGAAAATTATACGCGTCAACACCAGGATGTTAGAAATGAAAACGGGATTAATTATGGGGATGTACCAGAGCATATTGATTTTGAATATTTAAGAAAAAATAGTGGAATTAATTTGGCCAACCTTTCAAATTTGGCAAAAGCGCCACCGATACCCGAGGAAGTAAAAATTGATGTAAAAAAACTGAGTAATACTACGTTTTTATATTGGAAAGCACCGAAAACTGGAAATGTAAAAGGGTATTATATTTTAATGAGGGAAACGACCAGCCCCGTTTGGCAAAAGAAAATGTATACCGAGGCATTAGAAATTAGATTGCCGTATAGCAAGGACAACTATTTTTTCGCAGTGCAGAGTGTGAATGAATTTGGGAATGAAAGCTTGCCAGTGATTCCGTCTGTGGGAAGGTAGTTTTGTTGTTGGGGACTGGTAAATGGCGATATTTAAGGGACAAAGGCCTATGAAATAGACTTTTTACTTATTTTTAATATGTTTTTAGATTTTTTCAAAAAATTCCTATCTTTATTATCAATTATGAAAAGCGCAAAAACCCTATTAATAGCCATCTCATTTTTCCTATTGTCTTGTAGCAAAGGAGGGGATTCGCCTACGCCAACACCGCCAACACCTCCAACACCAGTAACTCCAACTGAGTCGGCAGTTGCTTTTTCGGTTAATGTAGATCCAGGTGCTGGAAATATTTTGGGAGTGGTAGGAACTTCACAGCCTATCATTGTTAAAGTAAGTTCTACCTTGCCTTCTGCCGGGGTAACAGTGGGTGTAACTGTTTTAAAGGATTCAGATAATTCAACGGTGTTTAATAATTCAATTTCAAGTACCACTGCCGATAATACCATTACCATTTCAGGGTTAAGCCCAGGTGCTTTATGTACGGCAACTGTAGTGGTTACTTCTAAAGCAACTGCTACCAATACAAAAGCAATTACATTTAAGTTGGCTGCTAAGTAGAGGTTCGTTGTTATTTATTTCTTTTCGAATATAATTTCGACTCTTCTGTTTTTTGATCTTCCCGCTTCTGCATCATTACTAGCAATTGGCATGCTCTTACCCATACCTTTTGTTATTACATCTGCTTCATTACAGCCTTCTTTCATTAAAATTTGCTTGATGGTATTTGCTCGTTCAAGTGAAAGGGTTAAATTATTTGCATCGGTACCAATATTGTCTGTATGACCAATGATATTCACTTTTATATCTTTTTCTTTTATAATAGCAGCTATCCTTTTAAGTTCTGGGAGGGAGGTAGATTCAAGTGAGGAGGATCCGGTTTTAAAGAAGATATTATTCATGGAAGCGCTCACTTTATTATCCAGCATATCTTGGTAGGTAATAATTTTGATATCGTTATTTATGTTCAATTGTTTTTTAAAGTTCCTCAGATCTAAACTACTTGCAATGGGGAATAAATTATCATCGTCAATATAATAACCATATAGTTTTCCAAGTGGTAGTACTATAAAATAACTTCCATCCTCAGGATCGGATTTAGCTATACCAATTGTTTTTTTAGCTTCCAAGTCCTCCCATCTTATATTGGCAACTACAGGCTGGTTTTTATTATCTAATAATTTTCCATTGATGGTAGCTACATAATCAGGTCTTAAATACACAGGAACTTTAGACCAAAAAATGTCGTTATCCTTTTTTATCATTGTATTTTTTGAGATCAGTACAAACTCTTTACTTAAAAATGCCTTTTCTCCGTCCGTTGAAATATCTAAACCCCAGTCACCATTAATGGTATTAAATTCTTTTCCTAAATTGATGGGTTCACTCCAACAATCCCAACAAGAGTCATATAGTCTGGTAGCTTTAAATAAGTCATAGTTTCCTAATCCTCCATGCCCGTCGGAAGCAAAATAAAGTGTTTTCATGTCTGGGTGTAAAAACGGGGACCTGTCCGAATAGATGGTATTAATGGTGGGTCCTAAATTAATTGGTGCTCCCCAATTGTCATCTTCGTCAAGTACAGATACATAAATATCACTTGGGTAGTTAAGGTTATAATGATAATCCTCAAGTTTATTTTTAGTATAGTAATCAAAATTGGTAGATCGGATGGAACTAAATATCAGTGCTTTTTTGTCACTTGTTATTCTAGCATCCGCCTGCCATCTGCCACTATTAATATTTTCTGGGAAAGCGTTTTGTATCTCCCACTTATTATATATGTTTTTCTCTGCCCTAGATAATTTACCATCAATAAATAAGACCATTACAGTGCCATCCGCCGAAATTGATTCGGGAGCTTGATTCGTCCCATTATTGTTAAGTTCATTAATTGCAGTAGCTGGGCCATAGCCATTGGGTCCTTTTTTAGAAACAAATATGTCTTCATTTCTGTTTGCTTCATTTCTGCCTCTTCCACAAAAATATATATACTTGTCGTCTGCTGAAATAACAGTAGAATATTCTCCCCCAACTAAAGTATTAACATTGGGCCCCATATTAAATACTTTAATATTTGGGTCTGTTGGTTTGTTTAAAATAGAAAGTAAATTATTTATTTTTTTTCTATCACTTTTAAAGTAGGGTAAATACTTTAAAACAGTCTTTGATGCATTAAGCCAATTCTTTTTTTCAATGTCTTCGCTAATTATTTTTTGTAAAGCATTAAAAGCTTTTTCATTGGGGGCTGCTATTTTTATATATTCATCATATTTCGGTAGCATGCTTTTATCAAATGACCTATTTAAATATAATCCATCGCCTAAAATTGCAATGGAGAGGTCTGCTTCACTTAAACTATCTAATAATGTTTCGTTTATATTTTCTTTCTTCCTGAAATCTTCTTTAAATTTATTGATGGTTCTTTTTTCTCCATCGTTTGTAAATATTTTGTAATAGCTAATTAGTGCACTGTCTTTGTAATTTCCATCTATAAGATCTATGCAAAATTCTAAACTTTTTAAATCCTTATTCTTAATTGCTATGTGATATAAGGAGTCTTCTGCTATCTCAACAAAGCGATTGGATGGGAAATTGGTAATGAAGTATTTATAATTATCTGTGCTTTTATCGGCAGTTTGTTCCTTGTATTGCATTTCTTCAAAAGCAGAAAATGCGGAATCATAAAATTTTGATTTAGGCCATTTATTGATAAAGGACAAAAATGCTTCCGAAGTGTTTGTTGTTTTAGCATCATTATATTCGAATGTTTCAATTTTCTCTTTTGCTTTATTTTTTAAATAGGAGCTTGGATATTTATATAGAAAGTCATTAAAAGCCTCAATAGTATTTAGGGAGGTTGCTTCTTCAAAAGCCTTATTATCTCTTAATTCAACCGCTTTTTTAAACTGGGTGGCATCGGGGAAGTTTTCAATAAAGTTTTGATAGGAACTAACGGTATTTTCTAATTTTGCTTTTTCAAAGCCTTTTTCGTCTCTTAATTCTACTGCTTTTTTAACTTGGCTGGCGTCTGGATAATTTTTTATAAATAATTGATACGAGGCAACTGTATTTTCTGTATTTGCTTTATCAAATCCCAGTTGGTTTCTATTTAGTTTTGCTTGGGGAACCTGTTTTGCAGATGGGTATTTTTTTATAAATTGCTGGTAATCCTCAATTGTATTTAACCTGCTTGCTTCTTCAAATGCAATTGAATGAATAGCTTTAAGGGATTCTGTCCTTAAAAACTGATCCGCTTCTGTGTAGAATTCTAAAAAATGGGTATATCCATCAATTTCATTCTTTAATTTTGTTATACTATATGCACTATCAATTATATTTTTTAAAACGACTTCAATACTAAATTCATCTATCTCATTTTCTTTTAGTTTTTTTATTTCTTTTTCTTCTTTCAAATTTTTATATACCAATCTTAATTTTTGTGTATTCTTATATGCGTCTTCTAAATTATATTTTGAGTAGTTATTGTTTGAAAGTAAGAATGAATAAGCGTAAAGGGCATCTACATTATCTGGTTCCTCATTTAAAATTTTTAAGGTTTGTTTTTCAACCTTTTCTATTTGTCCTTTTTCAAGCCTTTTGATTAATCTGCTTTGAGCAAAGGAAGACTTGACAAAAGTGAACATAACAACTAGCACTAAAAATTTAGCAACATGTTTTTTCATAATTCTATAATATTTTAAAGACAATAATTAATTATTATTTCTTGGGCCCCATGGGTAGTGTATACCCTAAATTTAAAATAAATTCTAGGGTCCCAAATCCTTGCCTGGCTTTACCTTGATATACATCAAGGCCATAGTAATAAGCGTAATCCAACTTGCCAGCAAATTCTAAATAAAGATGCTTTTTAAAAGTACTCCTTAACGCATATTCTACCCCGGTATTCCATCCTCCAAACTGAAATTTTTGTTCATTTTTTTCACCGAATAAACTGTTTTCAACATGGGGAATTAATGGACCTACTCCCACTTTTGCCAAACCATCAAAATCAAAGGATTGTGTAGATAAATTTTTAAATTTTTGTCTTTTTACAATATTGAATAATAAAAAGTTTGCACCATTATTTAGATAGTAATAATTTTTTGAGGTGCCAGTGCCTGTCTTTGAAAAAACAAAGCTTGAATCCACTGGACGTCCATTAAAAGTGCCCACCATATTCACTGTTTGACCATTTTTAAAGAGTGCTTTAGTATGATCAAAATTTATTTCAATAGCCAAATCCTTTTCTTTGTCAATAAAATATCCAATACGATAATTATATTGTGGGATACTCAATGCCAAGGTAAACAGCGCTTCGTCCCAACCAGGATGATCAACTAAGGTTACATTTTTAAATGTAAAATTATTGCCAAGACTTGGTTGATTAATACTGACGTTTGATTTTGTATAATATGCCTTATTATATCCCCAAGAAAAGTAAAATTCTCCTTTTCTTTCCTTTTTCTGAGCTACTACAGTTATCGTAGTAATGGACAATACAAAAATGGCTATGTATTTTACGAGTGTATTCACTATTATATCTTTTTGCAAAGGTACTATAAAAATACACGCATGATTCGTTGAAATGGGCTGTTTATAATCATATTTTTTAGGTATTTTTGTCACCTGAATTTTTATATATGAAGCAGCAGCTAAAAGCGCTATCAAATGCATTGGAAGGGGATCTTTTTTTTGATAAAATGATGAAAACCTTATATGCTACAGATGCTTCTAGTTATAGAGAGATGCCTTTGGCAGTTGCGATCCCCAAAACCAAACAAGATATTTCCCTTTTAATCCAATTTGCTTCTACTCATAAAACTTCCTTAATTCCTCGAACTGCAGGAACTTCTTTGGCAGGACAGGTTGTGGGAAATGGGATTATTGTAGATGTATCCAAGCATTTTAATCAAATTTTAGAGTTAAATACATCTGAATCATGGGTGCGTGTTATGCCTGGAGTAATAAGAGATGAGCTAAACTTATTTTTAAAACCACATGGATTTTTTTTTGGTCCAGAAACCTCAACAGCCAATAGGGCCATGATGGGAGGAATGGTGGGTAATAATTCCTGTGGGTCCAATTCGGTGGTGTATCGAAGTACAAGGGAACATTTATTAGAAGTAACTGCTTTTTTAAGTGATGGTTCCGAAGTCGTTTTTAATAGTGTAAGCACCGATGATTTTCATGCAAAATGTGCGTTGAATACTTTGGAGGGAAGTATTTATAAATCTGTTAGATCCATTTTAAGTAATTACGATAATCAAGTTGAAATTAGAAAAGAGTTTCCAAAGAAATCGGTGGAAAGAAGAAACACTGGATATGCAATTGATATATTGGTAGAGACCGATCCATTTACAGCAGGTGGGGATGACTTTAATTTTTGTAGTTTAATTGCAGGTTCGGAGGGTACCCTTGCCTTTATCACCGAGATAAAATTAAATGTAGTGCCCGCTCCTCCAAGGGAAACAGGGTTATTATGCGTGCATTTTAATTCCATTGATGAAAGTTTACATGCTAATTTAATTGGGTTAAAATATAAGCCAAGTGCGAGTGAGCTTATTGATCATTATATTTTAGAATGTACCAAGGAAAATAAAGAGCAAAGTAAAAATCGCTTTTTTGTTCAAGGGGATCCGGGTGCGATACTTGTTATTGAATTTGTTAAAGAAACCAAAGAAGAAATTTTAGCATTAACCAATGCAGTAGAAGCCGATATGCGGGCTGCAGGATTAGGATATCATTTTCCTGTTTTATTTGGAGAAGACACCAAAAAAATATGGACACTACGAAAAGCAGGTTTAGGCTTGCTTAGTAATTTACCTGGAGATGAAAAAGCAGTGCCGGTAATTGAAGATACGGCAGTAGATGTAAATGATTTACCAAATTATATTCGCGACTTTAATGAGATTTTAAAAAAGCATGGATTGTACTCGGTACATTATGCGCATGCGGGATCGGGGGAAATTCATTTAAGACCCATTATTAATTTAAAGACAGTGGAAGGGAATAGGTTGTTTAGAACCATTGCCGAAGAAGTAGCCACTTTGGTGAAAAAATACAATGGCTCTTTAAGTGGAGAGCATGGAGATGGAAGACTAAGAGGAGAATTTATCAAGCAAATGGTGGGTGAGAAAAACTATGCCTTGTTAAAACAAATTAAAACCATCTGGGATCCCAATCATATTTTCAATCCCAATAAGATTGTAGATACGCCGTCTATGAATACGATGCTGCGTTATGAGCCAGGGCAACTAACCCCTGAATTTAAAACCATCTTTCGTTTTCATAAGCAGGATATACTGCAACATGCAGAACAATGCAATGGCTCTGGTGATTGTAGGAAAACGCATTTATCTGGAGGGACCATGTGCCCTTCCTTTATGGCCACAAGAGATGAAAAAGACAGTACGAGGGCTCGTGCCAATATTTTAAGAGAGTTTTTAACCCATTCCGATAAGCAAAATAGGTATGATCATAAAGAAATTTATGATGTGATGAGTTTATGTTTAAGTTGTAAGGCCTGTAAAAGTGAATGTCCTTCCAATGTGGATATGGCAAAATTAAAAGCCGAATTTTTACAACATTATTATGATGCAAATGGAGTGCCTTTCAGAGCCAAGCTTATTGCTAACTTCACCAAGGCTGCTAAACTAGGATCTCTTTTCCCTTCGCTTTATAATTTAGTAATGGGCAATGCAGTCACTGGTGGAATGATCAAAAAGATAAGTGGTTTTGCCATTCAACGTTCCATGCCTATTTTGTCAAAGCAAACATTACAGGCTTGGTATAATAAATCCTATAGCGCGCCAAAAAATCCAATCAAGCAGGTGTATCTATTCTGTGATGAGTTTACCAATTATAATGACGCAGCAATTGGCATCAAAGCCATTCAATTATTAACAGCGCTTCATTACGAAGTAATTATACCAAGGCATTTGGAAAGTGGCAGAACCTGGTTGTCGAAAGGCTTGGTTAGAAAAGCAAAAGAAATTGTAAATACAAACTTGAATTTGTTAGGTAATTTGATAAGTGCCCAACATCCCCTCATTGGATTAGAGCCTTCTGCGATCTTAACTTTTAGAGACGAATATCCCGATTTAGCGAATGACGAAAACTTATCTGCTGCCAACAACTTAGCGACCCATAGTTTTTTTATAGACGAGTTTCTGGCTAAAGAAATGGAGGGCGGCTTTATTACCAAGGAACAATTTACCAATGTATCTAAATCCATTTTATTACACGGACATTGTCAACAAAAGGCGGTAGGTTCCTTAGCCGACTCTGTTAAAGTGCTTTCTTTTCCTGCTCATTATAGTGTAGAAACTATTCCTTCGGGTTGTTGTGGCATGGCGGGCTCCTTTGGGTATGAAAAAGATCATTATGAAGTTTCCATGAATATAGGGGAGTTGGTTTTATTCCCTAAAGTAAGAGCCCATAAAGACACCTGTACCATTGCAGCGCCGGGAACCAGTTGCAGGCATCAAATTAAAGATGGAACCGGTGTACATGCTTTGCACACTGTGGAAGTGTTGTTTGAGGCCTTGGCTTAGATTTTACTACTATATTTTATATTACTCAATATTTATATTACTTTAAATTATAATATATAATATAATGATATATAATAATATAATTCTATTATATGAATTTCAATGAATTATAATAGTTCTATTTTATTTATTCATGTGAATCTTAAAATTATTTTCTTATTTTAGATTCATATTAGATAATTTAAAATTTTAAAAATGGAACAAAAACAGACTTTACCCAATGCAACAGCAGTATTAGTGTTAGGCATATGCTCAATCGTTTTCAGTTGTGCGTTTATTGGTTTAATTCTAGGCATCATTGGCTTGTCAATGGGATCAAAAAGTAAAAAATTATATCAAGCAAGTCCAGATAGCTATGATGGATTTGGTTCTTTGAATGCTGGATACATCATGTCAATCATTGGTACAATTTTAGGCGGGTTGTATATGTTATACTTTATTGTAGTTGGTGGTACTGCTTTAGCTATTTTAGGTAATTTGTAAAATATTTTTTTACAATGTTCCCATGTGCTTCTAAATCATTTTTCAATATTGATTGCCCTATTTGTGGTTTTCAACGTTCTTTGATTTTTTTGCTTCAGGGAGATTTTAAAAAGAGTTTTTTAATGTATCCTCCATTGGTACCAGCTTGTATTTTAATTGTATTATTTTTAATACATCTATTAAATAGGCAATTGGTTTCCAGGAAAAAGTTGAATTATTTTTCAGCTATTGTACTAGTTATAATATCTGTTAATTATATAACTAAAATGGTATTCCTTAAAAGTGTATAAAGCTTAATGAGGACTTATCATAAACTAACCAGGCTCCGATCGCGAAAGTGTTCGGAGCCTTTATTTTTGCCCAAATACGCTCTTTAATAAAGCAGTGGTTCTAGCCATTGGGTTGCTTCTTATTTCTTTTTCTTGGCTTGCAATTTCAGTATAGATACCAGACATTGACTTTTCTGCAACATAGGCGGTTAAGTCGGGGTTTATCTTTTTATTGACCAAGGGAATTTTATTGTATACCGTAATGATCTTCTCCCAGTTTTTGGTTGCTTCAACTTTATCTAAGGAGGTTTTTATAATGGGACTAAAACTAGCTGCTAGTGCTGTTTGTGTTTTAGTTCTTAAATAATTTGTAGCTGCAGTATCATTACCTTTTAATATATTAATACCATCAGAGATGGTTATATCCTTTATTGCTTTTACAAAAATAGGAGCAGCGGTTGTGCAGGCGTCTTCAGCAGCTCGGTTTAGGCTTAATATGAAATCATCTGCCAATTGATTAAGTCCAAGGCTCCTTATGGTATTTTCAATTTTTTGTGCTTCCGGGGGCATTAGTATTTTTAGTGCTGCATTTTTAAAAAATCCGTCAGGTTTACTTAAGTTCACGCATCCTTTCTCGGCACCAATGGTTAAAGCTTCTTTTAGTCCATTTGCAATATCATCCTGGCTAAGTCCTTGTTTATTTTCCGTTACAAGCGTTGTGGCTTTTTTAAGCAATCCTTTTAGGATTTGCGCATTGGAAGTGGTGCTTAATAGCAAAAGACATATGATAAGGATATTTTTCAAAGGTATGATTTTGCTAAAATTAGGAAATTATGTATTCATTAAATGTTAAATATTGTTATAAACTATGAAAGATTAATATTATTAAATTTCAAAAAATTTTCAACAAAAAAACTCCGAATTCATTTAAAATCGGAGTTTTTATTATTAAGCAATTAATAGGGGCTATTTTTTCATTGGGCGTTTAAAAATAACCACTAATCTTTGTGGTCTGGTGTTAGATTGAAGTCCGGCAACACCACTTCCACTGGCTAATAAATTAGGATAAACAGTTTCCATTTCTAAATAAGTTGATGCAATTTCCCAACCATCTTTTCCTAAATCGTTTAAAGAGGTTTCACTTGGAATGATGGTAGCACTTGAGACCGTATTTTTGAAGATATCGTCGCCTTTTGTATACCCTTTATCTTTTCCCTCAAAGCGTTCTGAATCAAAATAGATGGTTTTGTATTCCCACTTCATTGGTTTTGAACAGCTTGTTAAAACAAAAAGACTGGTTAGGATTGACAATAGTTTTAATGAATTTTTCATGGGATATCACAGTTTTATAGTGTTGCCTCCACTTTAATACTATTTAGGACAAATTAGACGCTCTATTAAATATATGAAAAATTAACATTTCTAATTTATTTAATTAACAGGTAAATACGCATTAATATATAAAAAAATCCTAATTTCATAAGGTGATACCCTTATATTCCACTAAAATCTGTAAAAACACCTTACCATGAAATTCAAATTACTCATTTATGCTTTTATTGCTTGCTTTGTTTTTTTGGGTTGTTCAAAGTCGGGAAATGATACAGTTTTAACACCAGCTGGGCCAAGTTGGACTTTAACAGTGGATGGTAAAAATTATAATTGGTCAGGACCAATCGTTGCAACTGCAAGTAATAATGGACAAGCAACCTACACTGCTTCCACATTCATCCAACCCATTGCTGACATTGCTTTGAGTAGCACTTCGGTATCTGGTATCCCCCCGCAGATAATTTCAGTTCAATTGTCTAGTGTAAGTACAGGGACTTTTAATATCTCACCTAATTCTTATACACTTGCACAATCATTAGGAAATTCGTTTACACTCATTTTAGATAATTCAACTATGTACTCTTCCATTTTCCCTGGGTCTGATATTACTTTTAAAGTGAATAGTTTGAGTGATAAGACGCTTTCTTCAGTTGGACTAACTGGGGTGGGATATGTTAAAGGCACATTTAGTGGAACGATTGCTGATTTGTTTGGCGTGAAGCATTCAATTAGCGGAACCTATAATTGTGTGCGATTAATGTAGTTTGTTAGGGGGTTAAATAAATAAAAATTTATAATAATTATAAAATTCAAATCATGAGAAAAATTCTTTTACTAGTTACATTTATCGTCTTTGCCACCACTGCTTTTGCTCAACAAAATAGAGGGTTATGCAATATTGAGGTTAACGATGTGTCTAAGATTACCGCGTTAGGATACCTAATTGGGTATACTGTGCAGTTTAAAAATAATACCAGCAAAACTGTTGATGGTGTTTACTGGACTGCTTATTATTATAATAATGATAATAAATTAATAGAGTCAGAAAAGTCTTCTTTTAATTCAACCAATTTAATTGATCCTATTGCAGCTGGATTTTCAAAATCGATAGCTAGGTCGCCAAGAGTCAAGGGTGCATCCATCGTTTTGGTTGTGATCAATAAAGTACACTATTCAGACGGAAGTAGTTGTAAATAAAATTACATTCATTTGAAGATTGGTGTAAGTTAACTGGATAATTAGGTAATTCTAAAATCTTGGGTTATTTGAGCTGGATGCTGTGGAAATTGTCTAAGGGAAAATCGATTAATTTTTTGATGACGGGCTTTTAATTCTAAATTTTTACTCTGAAATTATAAATTCCTTTATCAGTTTTATATTCTAAAGTAAATTCTTCATTGTTAAAAAATATCACACGAAATTTAGTATTACTTTCTTTTTCAATTTTTGCTTCAACATTGATTAAACCACTTTCTTCTGAAATTGAATAAATCTCAATTTTTTTAGTAACATTAATTTCTTTAATATCTGTATTCGTATTAAATGGATCAAGAATATTATAAACATTTTCAAATTCATAAAGATTAACAACTGTAAATAATTTTCTATCTCCAATCTTTTGTTTAAATTCTTCATATGATGGTAATTCACTTGAATATGCTATTCCTGAAATTGTAGTTTGTGTTGGTTGACCAGCCTTTGATGTAAATCCTAATCCATTTTTTTCGTTAGGTATATTGTCAGTTGTATTAATTTGGGTTTGATATATTACATTAGCGCCCTGCATTGCTGCAGTGATTTTCATTTTTCTTATAGCCCTCTCTTTTACTTTTTCGATTGAGCTCATTAAGGTAGTTCCTTTAGCTTTTGCTCCAGCTTCACCAATTTTATATAAACCTTTTACTTCCTCAAAAACTAATGATATAGATACATTTTCATAATCTAATCCTGACTTAACTGTTTTATAACCAGTCATGTTCGAGAATGTCTGAACCCTACCTGATTTAAATACAATTTTTTTGATTACATTCTTATTTAAATTATTGATTAAATCTTCGTTTGGGTAAGTAAATTTTATGCTGTTTTCGCCAATTTCTTTTACACTTCCAATTACTTTTCCAGTTGAGCTATATATTGTATCATATTGACAGAACGCAACAGATGGTATAATAATTAATATTATTGACGCTATATATTTATTGATTTTTAATTTCATCGTTTTTATTATTTGTTTAAAATTAGATAAAAGTACCTAGTAACTTAAAAATGTTTCATTAATGTTTAATATATTACGTAGGGATTGTCGGCTTCACTTCGTTTCGCCGACCTCCCTCCGCATTGAGCTAACCCAAAGCCCTGAACCAAATCACTTCGTGCTTTGGTTACTTTTTTGTTTCTCGTACGTTTACGAAAGCAAGCTTGTTTCATAAGGGATTGTCGGCTTCACTTCGTTTCGCCGACCTCCCTCCGCATTGAGCTAACCCAAAGCTCTCAACCATCACACTTCGTGTGCTGGTTGCTTTTTTGTTTCTCGTACGTTTACGAAAGCAAGCTTTCGACACGTCCTTAAAACAAAAAAGCCCCGACTTGCGTCGGAGCTTTGTGATCCCGCTGGGACTCGAACCCAGGACCCATACATTAAAAGTGTATTGCTCTACCAACTGAGCTACAGAATCTGACCGTTTTCCCTTTTGAGGAGTGCAAAAATAAGCATAAAATAAAACTATCCAAATAAAAGGGGACATTTCTTTTCAACATCAATTTTTGATCCTAAGTG
>CANJPH010000022.1 GCA_947476145.1 Bacteroidota bacterium
AATAATTTGTGCTTCTGGTGAAGAGCCCATTAATTTATAATCTCCATAATCAAAGAAAAATAAATAAGGCGAGGGATTAATATTTCTTAAAGTACGATAGACATTAAATTCATCTCCTTGAAAGGACTGTTGGAAGCGTCTGCTTAAAACAATTTGAAATACATCCCCACGCATACAATGTTGTATCCCTTTTTTTACCGCTTCCCGATAGGCTTCGTCGGTAAAATTAGAAGACTCTGTTCCTTGCATGCTAAACGGATACTGAGGCACATCCTTACTCTTAATATTAGAAAGTAATGCCTCGTATTCTGATTCAATGCCATTTAATTTATTTTCACAAATAAATATTTCATCTTTAAAGTGATTAAAAGCAATCACATACTGATACAAACGGTAACGCATTAAAGGAACAGCAGGAGCGCCTTCTTTAAATTTTATGGTATCGAAAAATGGAATCGCGTCATAGGCCGTGTACCCATAAAGACCTTGTGCAAATGCCGCTTCTTTCACTTCCTGACCTTTCATTTCATATTGCTGCATATATGCCCAAATTCTATCCGGAGCAGCATGCACATTTTGAATGGTTTCTTTTTCAGGATCTTGATTGGGATATTTAAATTCAATTTCATTTAAAGAAGAAATTTCTATACCGCCAATCGCATTCACACCAATAAAAGAGTAACTATTTTCAGAAGCATGCGAATCGGTACTTTCTAATAATATCGTGTCTCGGAATCTATCTCTTAATCGTAGATAAATGCCTACTGGTGTAAATGTATCTGCCAACATCTTAGTGACAGTGGTTGTTATTTGCTTTTTTTGCATATCCTATTCTAAATTCTTTTCGTTTTTTTAATTTGGCTACCTGCTGAAAAAAAATAAACCCCGACATCCAATGTCGGGGTTTATGTATATTTTGACAATAATAGCTATGTCACTACAACACCCCAACGGAGTTTGTATGCCACCACCACATATTGTTTAATTTAATCATTTATTTGTTCTTTACAATTACAAAATTAAGGCTTTGCGCAGTTCGCGCCAAAAAAATATCCTAGCAAATCAAATTCAATCCCAGGGCCACTATCAGCCGTTAGTATCCTATAAAACACCCTTGGTGCTAGGTAACGAATCGCTGTCGGGGTTCCGCTTCACTGCCATCTTAATGGATTTAGCAAAGGCCTTGAAAATGGCTTCTATCTTATGGTGTTCGTTATCCCCTTTACAGCTAATATTTACATTGGCCTTGGCTGCGTCACTAAAGGATTTGAAAAAGTGAAAGAACATTTCAGTTGGCATTTCACCAATTTTTTCACGCTTAAATTCCGCCTCCCAGACAATCCAGTTTCTACCCCCAAAATCAATTAATACTTTGGCTTCTGCCTCGTCCATTGGTAAGGCATATCCGTAACGCTCCATTCCTCTTTTATCTGATAAGCCTATAGCAAAAGCTTCCCCTAAGGCAAGACCTACATCTTCTATCGTATGGTGTTCGTCGATATGTAAGTCACCTTCACATTTAATATTTAAATCCAACGCTCCATGTCTAGCAATTTGCTCTAACATATGATCAAAGAAACCTAAGCCCGTTTCAATTTTTGCATCTCCCTTTCCATCTAAATTTAATTCCACACTTATTTTAGTTTCTTTTGTGTTGCGAACATGCGTAACCTTTCTTAATCCTAATTTCAAGAAACTAAAAATCTCAGACCAAGTATTGGCTTCAAAAGCTATGAAAGGTCTTAATTCCAATTCCTGCTCCACTGTTAAATCATGTAAAGTGGATTTAAGATAGATGGCTTTACATCCTATATTTTTTGCCAACGCAATATCACTCCACCTATCTCCAATGACAAATGAATTGGCGATATCAAATGTAGGATCATTTAATAAATGAGTGACCAATGCAGTGCCTGGCTTGCGCGTTGGTTGATTATCGTCAGCAAATGTTTGGTCAATAAAAATTTCGTCAAAAACAAAGCCTTCGCCTGCTAATGTGCGCAACATCAAGGCCTGGTAGGGCTCAAAATTTTCAGTGGGATAAGTTGCCGTTCCCAAGCCGTCCTGATTAGTGACCATTACTTTATGAAACCCAAATGTTGAGGCGATCTTACTTAAATAAGTAATGGCTCCTGGAATAAAGCTTGTTTTAGAAATGGAATCAATTTGAAAGTCTGATTTCGGTTCTTCTAAAATAACGCCATCTCTGTCTATAAATAAAATTGGTCTCATCTTTATGTTTTAAATTCTTTCTATTGGTCTTTCCCAAGCTTATCGGTTACTACTTTTTACTTCCCGCAGCCTTTACCTGCGCAGCCGTTATGGTAGATGCCTTATTAGTCCAGCTGGTTCTGATATAACTTAATATATTAGCAATATCAACATCTTTTAAATCTGGATTGGCCGTCATAGCATTACCATAATAAAAGCCATCTAAAGCAACTCGCTCACTATACCCTTTTTTAATAATACGCACCAATCTTGCAATGTCAGTTCCAACTACATTGCTTGCCCCATCCAATGGCGCATTCATATTGGGCACACCCCCTCCGTCGGCCTGATGGCAAACTAAGCACCTGGTTTCATATAATTGCTTGCCTTTTACTAAATCCTGTGCAGCTGCATTAATAGCGAATCCTCCCATTAAAAAACACAGGATCAAAATTCTACGATAGTTCATGTCTACTTTTTTTTTAAAAAAAATAATTTGGTAAAATTATGAGGTGAATTATTTAGCATAACTGATTTTAAAAATAGCTCCTTTATTATCATCACTTACATATAATGAACCATCAGGACCTTGAGCTAATCCACATGGTCTAGCTTTTGCGTTACGAGGATTTTTTACTTTTTCATCGCCCGTTAAACCAGAAAATCCATTCGCAAAAATTTCCCATTCTCCATTGGGTTTGCCATTTTTAAATGGTACAAATGCAACAAAGTATCCTTCCTGTGGAAGGGGTGCTCTATTCCATGAGCCATGAAAAGCAATGAATGCACCATTTTTGTATTTTTCTGGAAATTGATTGCCGGTGTAAAATAACAAAGCATTGGGTGCCATATGCGCTGGGAAAAATGCAGTTGGATCAATTGCGTTTTCTCCCCCTTCTTTAATTCCATCACCGCCATATTCTGGAGAGACAATTTTTTTCTTTTGATAAGGATCATAATAAACATAAGGCCATCCTGCATTATCGCCTTGCTTCATTTCATACATGGTTTCAGCAGGCAATTCTGCATTTTGATCGGCAGTATATAATTTAGGATAGAAACTATTTAATTGATCACGTCCGTGTTGTGTAACAAACAATGAATTAGTTTGTCTATTCCAATCCAAGCCTACTACATTGCGCAATCCAGTAGCATATCTTATACCATCGCCATATACTTGGTTTTCTTTTTGACCATCAAATTTCCAAATTCCACCTGCAGAATCTAAAATAGGACAAGGCATCATCCCTTTTGAACCCGGCATTCTATCTTTTTCTTGACATGCATTTGAATACGCACCAATGTTTACATAAATATTTCCTTGGCCATCCAATGTGATGGATTTTGATTCATGCTGATTTCTGTCTATCAATCCTTTTACAATGGTCTTAGGTGCAGAGGTATCTATCACTTCGTCATTATCATTTAATTGATAAAGGAATACACCCGTGTTGGATGTTGCATACAAGGATTTTCCTTTTACAAAAATACCTGTACCTCCGTATTTTCCCCATCCTGAAATTTTATCTGCAACGCCATCGTTATTTTTATCTTCTAAACGAATAATACTTTTCCCTGCTTTATTGGGATACATTAATTTGGCAAATACAACACCATTTGAGGTAATGGCAATATGTCTTGCACTACCAATGGTGTCTGCAAATAAAGTTGCTTTAAACCCTTGAGGTAATTTTAAACCCGCATTGTTTTGTGCGGTAGAAACAATGGTCATTGTTGAAAATACAATCGCTAAAAAGATTTTTAGATTTTTCATAATACTATTTGTGTGGTTATTTTTTAGACCTATTTTATTTTATTCGATTTTTTATATAAATTTTTTAACTGGCTCCCTATACTGTAAATGTTTTTTCAATCCATTCAGCCATAGCATCCACAAGTTCGGTATTCTCTTGTTCATTTCCAACCGTTAAGCGAACCGTATCCTCGCAATTTGGCAAACTTGAACGGTCCCGTACAATTATACCCTTTGAACATAAGAACTTATACAATTCGGTGGCCTTTGGAATTTTAACCAATAAAAAATTAGTATCTGATGGATACACTTTTTCAATATGCGGCATACTTGAAATCACTTGCGCCAAAGCAATACGCATTTCCACTAAATGTTGTATCATATCATTTACCTGACCCACTTCTTCTAATGCCTTCAAAACCAATTCCTGTGCTACCATACTAATATTATAAGGTGCTTTCACCTTATTTAAATACCCCACAATAGCTTCGCTTGCAAAACACATACCTACCCTTAACCCTGCCAAACCCCAAGCCTTACTCAAAGTTTGCAAAACCACTAAATTGGGATAATCCTCCAAGGATTGTACAAAAGATTTTTGCTTCGAAAAATTAATATAGGCTTCGTCAACAACAACCAATCCATTAAAATGGTTCAATACCGTTTCTATATCAATTCGATCCAAGGAATTCCCAGTAGGATTATTGGGAGAGCATATCCAAATAATTTTGGTGTGGTCATCTACCAATTGCTCAATATGCGCCACATTCAATTGAAAGTCCGCCAATAAGGGTGCCAATTTAATACCTATATTATTAATGTTTGCGTTTACCTCATACATTGGATACGTGGGGGGACAAATTATAATATTGTCTTTGCCTGGTTCACAAAATGCCCTGAATAATAAGTCAATAATTTCATCGCTACCATTGCCTAAAAAAATTTGGGATGCAGGTAACTTTTTAATAAACGATAATTTTGCTTTAATCTCTTTTTGGTAGGGATCGGGATAGCGGTTATACCATTTTGTTAAAGGTGAGCCCAAACTATTTTCATTGGCATCTAATAATATACGCGCTTCCCCACTATACTCATCTTTCGCAGAAGAGTAGGGTTTTAATTTTTCAATATTGGGTCTTACTATTTTTTTTATATCAAATTGCATATGCTACATTTTTGATGCTATATCATTTAATCTAACCGCAACAGCATTTCCATGCGCATCCAAGCCTTCTGCTCCTGCCATTTCCATAACCGCTTTGCCAATATTCACCAACCCACGTTCAGTTAATTGCTGAAAAGTAATTTTTTTCACAAAACTATCCACGCTCACGCCACTATATGCATTGGCATAGCCATTGGTAGGCAAGGTATGATTGGTTCCACTTGCATAATCTCCCACTGACTCTGGCGAATAATTACCTATAAAAACCGATCCTGCATTCACTACTTTCTCTGCAACAATTTCGGCATTTTCAATGGACATAATTAAATGCTCTGGGGCATATTGATTAATCAAATCAAGTGCCTCCAATTTGTTTTCAATAATAATGGCTTTTGAATTTTCCAATGCTTTCGCCGCTATCTCTTTTCTAGGCAACTGCGCTATTTGTACTGCTAACTCAGCCTGAATATTTTCAACGATTTTTTCATTACTTGCTACCAATAATACCTGACTATCCACACCATGCTCGGCCTGTGATAATAAATCTGCGGCTACAAAGGAAGGGATGGCGGAATCATCGACCCAAACACAAACCTCACTGGGACCTGCTGGCATATCGATAGCTACTCCGCTTTGTTGCACCAATTGTTTGGCTGCCGTTACATATTGATTCCCTGGCCCAAAAATTTTATGCACTTTAGGTATGGTTGCAGTGCCATATGCCATGGCAGCAATGGCTTGCACACCACCCATCGTATAAATATTTGTTACCCCCACTAAGGTTGCGGCATAAATGATAGCTGGATGTACTTCCCCTTTATCATTATTGGGTGGGGTACACAAAATAATATTTTTACACCCTGCAATTTTTGCTGGGATACCTAACATTAATACGGTCGAAAATAAAGGAGCTGTCCCCCCTGGAATATAAATACCTACATTTTCAATGCCAACCGATTTTCTCCAACACCATACACCAGGCATGGTCTCAATTCTTTCCATTTTTTGCAATTGAGGAAGGTGAAATTTTTCAATATTCTCCTTCGCCAACTGAATGGCGGTTTTTAATGAATTAGAAAGCGCTTGCTCTGCATTTTCTTTGATGACTTCACTCAACGCAATACTTTGCAATTGAACCTGATCAAATTCCTTTGTATATTTTAACAAAGCATCATCCCCGTTTTCACGCACATCATTAATAATAGCTTGCACCCTAGGCAAAAGTGTGCTGGCGTCAAAACCAGGCCTTGCTAGTAATGCGCTCCAGTCCTTTTGAAGTGGTTTATTGTATACTTGAATCATTATAAAATCATTTTTTCAATAGGGATTACTAAAATACCTTCCGCCCCTGCATTTTTTAATTGTTCTATCATATCCCAAAAATCACTTTCGGCAATTACACTATGTACACTACTCCAACCTGGCGTAGCCAATGGCAAAACAGTTGGACTTTTCATCCCAGGCAATAAAGCAATTATTTTATCTAATTGATCATTGGGCGCATTTAGTAAAACGTACTTATTTTTTTTCGCTTTTTTAACCGATTCCATGCGGAACAATAAACGCGCTAAAATTTGTTGTTTTTCACTTGAGAAGTTTTTATGCTTAATTAAAACCGCTTGTGATTTTAAAATAGTTTCTGCTTCCACCAATCCATTCATAAATAAAGTAGAGCCACTGCTCACTAAATCGCAAACTACATCTGCAAGGCCAATGCCTGGAGCAATTTCAACACTTCCGCTAATTTCATGAATCTCTGCATTGATATGATGCTCGGTTAAATACTTATGGACCAAAACAGGATAACTAGTCGCAATTTTCTTACCCGCTAAAAAGGAAGGACCCGTAAATATTTCATTTTTACGCACTGCAAAACTTAATCGGCATTTTCCAAAACCCAGTTCATATGCTACCTCTACTTTTTTAGCTTTCTCATACACCACATTTTCTCCCACAAAGCCAATATCCGCCACTCCGTCCTCTACATATTGAGGAATATCGTCATCTCTTAAAAAGAATAGCTCTATTGGGAAATTGGTTGCTTCCGCTTTTAATTTGTTTACCCCATTCCCTATATCAATCCCACATTCCTTTAACAAACGCATGGAATCCTCGTTTAATCGGCCCGATTTTTGAATGGCTAGTTTTAATTTCATACTTGTTTTTTCTGTTCGTTTTCTTAAAAAATTAAAAGGGCTTACTGTGAAGTAAGCCCTTTGGTTAAATATAGTTACATACCTACACACCCATAGCTTACCCGTTGGATAATAAATGATGATGTATGTGGTTTGTTAAAATCATGGTGCAAATTTACGTTCCTTTTATAAATTACCCAACTAAAAAGGAATATTTTGACTAAATTGCTTAAATAAAGTCATCATAATTCATCAAACAATTGCTTTTTATGCGCTTGATTCCTCTTTTTACTTTGTTATCCATAATGTCTTTGACCTTTTGTGCTCAAAAAGAAGCTCCTAGCCCTGCACCGACCCCAACGACACCTACCACGCCTACTACACCCGTAACGCCGCCGGTAACTGACACGGTAAAAAAATTAGTTTGGTCCGATGAATTTAATTCAGGCACCAGACCCGATACGACCAAATGGGCTTATAATATTGGGACAGGAAGTAATGGATGGGGAAATAATGAGGCACAATATTATACAGGGGATTCTACCAATGCAAGAATTGAAAACGGAAGTTTAATCATTGAGGCAAGAAAAGAGAGTAAAGGAGGAAAGAGTTATACTTCTGCAAGACTATTAACACAAGGCAAAGCATCTTGGACCTATGGGCGAATAGAAATTAGAGCAAAGCTTCCAAAAGGAGTAGGTACATGGCCAGCTATTTGGATGTTGGGTGATAATATTAATACAGTAGGCTGGCCAACCTGTGGTGAAATTGACATTATGGAGCATGTAGGAAAAGAACAAGACATGGTGCTTTGGTCTACGCATTCAAAATTAAACAACTGGTCTCTAGGAACGCAAAAAACAAATAAGTCTATCATTGATGGCGTGTCAACTGCGTTTCATGTTTATAAGATTGAATGGTCTAAGGATTATATTCAATTCTTTGTTGACGACAAATTATACTACACTTCACCCAATGAAGGAAAAGGAACAGACTATTACCCATTCACAGCCCCTCAACATTTATTACTTAATGTAGCAGTGGGTGGCAATTTGGGAGGTCCAACTATTAACGATGCTATTTTCCCATGTCGCATGGAAGTAGACTATGTAAGAGTTTATCAATAAACAATGTTTCCTAATTTAAATTTTTGCCCTTTATGAAAAGTCTTTTTTTAGGGGTCATTGCTTTATTTTTTATTTTAAATGCAAATTCTCAAACGCCAACTGCGCATGCGAAAGCACCCAAAGCAAATTTATTAGTAGGTACTTATACCAAAAATGGAAGTAAGGGTATTTACGTTTTTAATTTTGATACGGCGACGGGTAAAGCCGTTGAACTAAGTCATACAGACAGTGCTATCAATCCCTCTTTTCTCGCCATTTCAAAAGACAAGCAATTTGTATATGCAGTAAATGAAACTAGCAGTGGAATGGTTTCTGCATTTTCATTGAATAATAATAAACTAAGCCTGTTACAACAAAAAACAACAAAGGGTGCGGATCCATGTTATGTGACTTTAAGTCCGGATCAGCATAATATATTTGTAGCTAATTATTCGAGTGGAAGTATTACCCAGTTTCATCGTTTTGCCAATGGGCTTCTTTCCAATGCACAACAATATATTCAACATACAGGAAGCAGTATTAATTCAAGCAGACAAGAAAAGGCACATGTTCACGGCACTTTCTTTTCTCCCAATGGTGCTTATTTATTAACGCCAGATTTAGGAATGGACCAAGTAACTATTTATCCTTATTCAAGCAATGCAAGCTTGGCTTTAGATATTGAAAAGTCAACGATCATTCCATCTAAAGCCGGCGCTGGTCCCAGACATCTTACATTTTCAGCCAATGGAAAATACATCTACTTACTTGAAGAATTAACAGGAAGTATAAATGTGTATAGTTTTACAAAAGGGAAAACAACATTTATGCAAACAGTTTACACGCACCCTTCCACATTTAAAGGTGCCCCAGGTAGTGCGGATATTCATATTTCTTCCGATGGTTTATTTTTATATGCAAGTAATAGAGGAGAAGAAAATAATATTGCAAAATTTCCGATTTTATCAAACGGGAAATTAGCAGAAAGCAAAATAACACTTACTCCAAGCGGAGGAAAAATGCCAAGAAATTTCACCATCAGCGAGGATGGAAATTGGGTATTGGTCGCAAATCAAAGTAGCGACAATATTATTGTATTTAAAAGAGATAAAATTACGGGTGATTTAACCAATACAGGAAATAGCATTAAGGTTTCCATGCCTGTTTGTTTGGTATTATTTTAGCTAATCATTTACTAAAGCTCAAAGGAACTATTTTTAATTTAATGTTGCTCAAACCAAACCGGATCGGCCGAAGGACCTTCGGGAAACATATAATTAATAAATAACTCTTCCCCTTCTTGAATCGCTATCAAAGTAATAATGGAAATTGTTTCATGCTCAAAGTCCATATCATATGCACAATTGGGTGTATTGGAATGATTATAAATGGAGATATATCCCAATGCTACTGCAGCCATTTTACCACCCACGCCCCATTCAAAAATATAATCATACAATAAGGTTTGCTCTAATTTTTCACGTCCCTGCGCATCTACTACAATAACGGGCGCAATTTCAATGGTGGTATTCGCTGGAATGGGAGCTGTTGTATAAACGCCCCTCCCCCTATTATGAGATGAAGCGATTGTTAAGATAGGAAGAATCATGACCTAAATATAGGGCATCCTTAGGATTTTTCTTAACTTGCACCCGATGTCAGAAGAATTAAAAATAGAAGATGTTAATTTATCGGAAGTTTTCTTGGAAGTGCTATCAAAAAATGATGAATCACTTTTAACTGAATTTTTAGACGAACAAAATATTAGCGACGTAGTCGAACTGGTGAATGAATTTCCGGAACAGGAAGCGAATATCATTGATCATATGACGGTGCATCGTGCGGTGAGCGTATTTAAAATCCTTGACATCAATCAGCAAAAGGATATCATTAAAGAATTGCCTGCTCGCAAAACAGCTAAAATTTTAAATGAATTACCTCCGGATGACCGTACCGACTTTTTAGAAGAATTACCAAAAGCGGCCATTAGAGATTTAATAAAACTATTAGATCCGGAAGAACGCAAAATTACTTTGTCTTTATTAGGCTACCCCGAGGATAGTGTGGGTCGTTTGATGACACCCGACTATGTTTATGTTTATGAACATTATACCGTAGCACAAGTTTTAAATAACATTCGTAAATACGGAAAAAAATACGAGACCATCGACGTTATTTATATTATTGATGAAAATGGATGTTTGATAGATGACATTAGAATTAGAGATGTACTCATTGAAAATCCAGAAGCCATTATCAAAGATATTATTGACGGAAGATATGTTGCTTTAAATGTGTATGATGATCAGGAACATGCCAGTCAGGTATTTAAAATGAATAACCGAACGGCCATTCCCGTAGTGGATGACAACAATGTATTGTTAGGGATTGTAACCATTGACGATATTCTTTGGGTGACCAACGAAGAGTTCTCTGAGGATATGCAAAAAATGGGAGGTACCGAAGCATTGAACGAACCTTACTTGGATATTTCCATATTTAAACTTTTCAAAAAACGCATCACTTGGTTGGTGGTATTGTTCTTTGGTGAAATGCTAACTGCAACTGCCATGGGATATTTTGAAGGCGAACTAGCTAAAGTATTGATATTGGCTACTTTTATCCCATTAATACTTTCAAGTGGTGGTAACACAGGATCCCAGGCATCCACTTTAATTATTCAAGCCATGTCGGTGGGAGAGATTACCATTGCAGATTGGTGGAAAATTTTAAGAAGAGAAATGATAAGTGGACTATTATTGGGAATTGTGCTTGGTGTAATTGGATTTTTTAGAGTAAGTGTATGGCATATGATTTCTCCAGGATTTTATGGAGATCATTGGATGCTAATTGCCATAACCATTGGATTTACTTTAGTGGGTGTAGTCATTTGGGGAACCATTACAGGATCCATGTTGCCTATCTTATTAAAACGATTAGGCGCGGATCCAGCGGTGTCTTCTGCACCATTTGTAGCAACATTAGTGGACGTTACAGCAATTCTTATTTATTTTGGATTGGCCTTCTATTTCTTACAAGGCACTTTATTATAATTAGGCGATCTGATTTTTAATTAGCACTTTTACTTTTTGTTCCCACTCTTCTTTAGTAATGCTTAATACAATGGAGTCTCTTCTAGTACCATCTGGTCTTGGCAAATGACTTCTTAAAACACCTTCCACGGTGCAACCTATTTTTTGCATGGCAGCAATGCTTCGTTTATTATCATTGTCTGCTCTAAATTCTACTCTCTTACATCCCATTTGTTCAAAAGCAAATTGCAGTAATAAATATTTGCAATGCGCGTTTAATCCTGTACCCCAAACTTCTTTACTATACCAGGTGTATCCTAATTGCATAGTTTCAAATGCCCATTGAATATCATAAAATCTTGTGCTCCCAACATATTTATTTAATTGTTTGTCAAAGACAATAAATGGATAAGCTGTTTTATCTTTTCGAGATTGAATGGCAGTTTCAATATATCCATTTAAATCTTCTACTTTATGAATGGCCACTAAAGAATATTTCCAAATCTCAGGTTCATTGGATACATAAGTGGCAAGCTGGGCAGCATCCAAACTACAAAGGGGTCTTAATATGACTCTTTCGTCTTCTAAGCAATAATCCTTGCTAAAATCAAAATTGTCTTGAACTAACATATCGTAGCGTATTAATGTTTAATTTTGCTCAAATTATTGAATAATAAGCAAATCGTAAATTATGTGTGGAATTGTAGGATATATAGGTCATAGAGAAGCGTACCCCATTGTATTAAAAGGCTTAAAGCGTTTGGAATACCGTGGCTATGATAGCACGGGCGTTGCCATTATTCAAGATGGTAATTTACAGGTACATAAAAAGAAAGGGAAAGTGGCTGAAATGGAAGATTCCATTGTTGGTAAAAATATGCACTCTCCTATTTGTATTGGCCACACACGTTGGGCAACCCACGGCGAACCATCAGATAGAAACGCACACCCTCATTTGTCAAACAATGGTCGCCTGGCAATGCTTCACAATGGTATCATTGAGAACTACGTGCAAATCAAAAAAGAATTAACCAATAAGGGATATACTTTTAACAGCGATACAGATACCGAAGTCTTGTTAAATTTTATTCAGGACATTCAGGACAATAATAAAAGTACTTTAGAAGAAGCCTTACGTATTGCTTTAAAAAGAATTGTAGGCGCTTACTGTATTTTACTAATTGATCAGGATGATCCGGAGACGATTATTGCTGCGCGTAAAGGAAGTCCTTTGGTGATTGGCATTGGCAAAGGTGAACACTTTTTAGCAAGTGACGCCTCTCCTATTATTGAATACACTAAAGAAGTAGTGTATGTTAATGATTATGAGATTGCGATTGTAAAAGCAGACGAATTAATTTTAAAGAATTTAGGTAACGAAAAGCAAACACCCTTTATTCAAAAGTTGGATATGGAATTAGCTGCTATTGAAAAAGGTGGCTATGAACATTTCATGTTGAAAGAAATTTTTGAACAACCTGATACCATATATGACTGTTTAAGAGGACGCTTATTACATGAGCAGCAACAAATAGTCATGGCAGGAGTGGATAATCATATTGAAGCGTTAACAAAGGCATCCAGGATTATGATTGTAGCTTGCGGAACCAGTTGGCATGCAGGTTTGGTGGCAGAATATATGATTGAAGAATTGTGTCGTATACCCGTAGAAGTGGAATACGCATCAGAATTTAGATACCGTAATCCAGTGATTCATCCTGGTGATGTTATTATTGCCATTTCACAAAGTGGAGAAACTGCTGATACATTGGTTGCCTTAGAAAGTGCAAAAGAAAAAGGCGCATTTATATTTGGGGTGGTAAATGTGGTGGGTAGTAGTATTGCTCGTTTAAGTGATGCAGGCGCTTACACCCATGCAGGACCAGAAATTGGGGTAGCAAGTACCAAAGCCTTTACTGGTCAATTGGCTGTGTTAGCGATGATGGCATTGAAAATGGCCAAATCAAAAGGAAGTATAAGCGATGAACGATATGTGCACTTGGTAAATGAATTGGCTTCGGTTCCCGAAAAAGTAAAAGAAATTTTAGCAGACACCAGCGTAATTGAAAAAATTGCAAAACAATATATGGGCGTAAGCGACTTTTTATATTTAGGACGTGGTTACAATTTTCCCATTGCGCTAGAAGGCGCTTTAAAATTAAAAGAGATCACCTATATACATGCCGAAGGATACCCTGCTGCCGAAATGAAGCATGGACCTATTGCTTTGGTGGACGAAAATTTACCAGTGGTATTTGTAGCCACTAAGGATATGTATTACGAAAAAGTAGTTTCTAATATTCAGGAAATAAAAGCAAGAAAAGGTCAGGTGATAGCAGTGGCTACCCAAGGGGACACGGTGCTTCCAACCATGTCGGATAATATTATGTTTGTACCGGATATTGACGAAGTAATTGCACCCCTTTTAAGCGTAATCCCTTTGCAGTTATTAAGTTACTATGTGGGAGTATATAAAGGCATTGACGTTGATAAGCCAAGAAATTTAGCCAAGTCGGTGACTGTAGAGTAGTATGGAAGGGTTGAGTTTGGTTTAAAGTAAAAAATTCTTACTTTTAAGTATGATTGCATTTATAAAATCCTTCAAGTATACCACACCATTTGTGATGTACCTATTAAGCTTCCTAGCTTTTAATAATACCGGCATTTTGTGTTGGGTACCCCTTTTATATGTATTCTTCTTTATTCCAATTTTGGAATTATTTATTGCACCCGATCCTAAAAATTTGGATGCCGTAGAAGAACAATTAGCAAAAGAAAATAAGTTATACGATATTATTATTTGGTTGACCGTTCCTTTACAATTTATTTTATTGTATCTATTCTTAGGAAGTTTACAACAAGATATATCCCCAATAGACATTGCTGGAAGAATTGTTTCCATGGGATTACTTTGTGCCGCTTTTGGAATTAATGCAGCACATGAATTAGGACACAGAACAAATGTATTTGAACAATTATTAGCAAAGCTTTTATTGCTTACCAGTTTATATATGCACTTTTTTATCGAGCACAACAAAGGACATCATAAACATGTGGCCACCCCAAATGATCCAAGTACTGCCAAGTACAAACAAAGCGTGTACGCATTTTGGATTCAAACTTTTGTGGGTACTTATATAAGTGCATGGCATATTGCTATTGATGAAGCTAAAAAGAAAAACAGAGCAATTCCAATGCTAAACAATGAAATGTTTTTGTTTCAATTGATACAAATTGCTTTTGTTGGAACTATATTTTATTTCTTTGGCCTCAGTATTATGTTATGGTTTATGGCAGCTGCATTCATGGGCGCTACCCTTTTAGAGACTGTAAATTACATTGAGCATTACGGACTTTCTAGAGAAAAAGGCGAAGGGGAATTGTATGAAAGAGTAAAACCGCATCATAGTTGGAATAGCAACCATGTGATTGGAAGGCTCATGCTTTTTGAATTAAGTCGCCATAGTGATCATCACTATTTAGCTTCTCGTAAATACCAGATTTTAAGAAACATGGACGAAGCTCCTCAAATGCCAACCGGGTATCCTGGCATGATTGTCTTATCCTTATTCCCGCCTATTTGGTTCTCCATTATGCATAAGCAAATGAAGAAATACGCTTTATAAAAATGGAAATAGACGAAATTAGAGAATATGCCCTCTCTCTTCCAGAAACCGAAGAATGTTTTCCGTTTGGAGAAGATAATTTAGTACTTAAAACAAAGGATAAAATTTTTATCATACTGAATTTAGCATCCCTGCCAAGTACTATGAACTATAAAGCAAGTCCAGATGATATTATTGAACAAAGGGATCAATATCCGGACGCTATCTTTCCTGGATTTCACATGAATAAGAAACATTGGAACACTATGCACCTTAATAGAACAGTGCCTTCTAAAACCATTCAAGGAATCGTATTTACATCCTATACTTTAGTTAGAAAGTAGCATTAAAGGCCCTCAAAAATTAAAGTCGTACCTTGCAAGCCATTATGAGTACGAATTTTAAAGAACTAGGGTTAATAGAACCCATTTTATTGGCTTTATTTGAAGAAGGTTACACTACCCCAACACCAATACAGGCGCAGTCCATCCCCATTTTATTAGAGGGCAAGGACTTATTAGGCTGTGCGCAAACGGGTACAGGAAAAACAGCTGCATTTACCCTACCAATTATACAATTACTATCGGCTAAGCCAGTTGAGAAAAGAAAAAGAATTAAGAGTTTGATCGTTACGCCAACACGTGAACTAGCCATTCAAATTGCGGAGAGTTTTAACGCTTATGGAAGACATACGCAATTAAACTGCACCGTTATATTTGGTGGCGTGGGTCAAGGGCCACAGGTGACTGCTTTAAAAAATGGAGTGGATGTGGTGATTGCTACACCAGGCCGTTTATTGGATTTAATGAATCAAGGATTTATAAGTCTGCGCGAGGTTGAATTTTTTGTGTTAGATGAAGCAGACAGAATGTTGGATATGGGTTTTGTGCATGATGTGAAAAAATTATTAGCCGTACTTCCTAAAAAAAGACAGTCTTTATTTTTCTCTGCAACCATGCCCCCCGAAATTGTGAGTTTAGCCAATTCTATTTTACACAACCCTGAAAAAGTGAGCGTTACCCCTGTATCTTCTACAGTGGAGATTATTGCACAAGGAGTTTACTTTGTAGATAAGGCAAATAAGAATGCCTTATTAGTAGAGGTGTTAAAAAATCAGGCGATTAAAACAGCCTTGGTTTTTACAAGAACAAAACATGGCGCGGACAAAGTAGTTCAATTATTAGTTAAGAATAATATTATTGCAGAAGCGATACATGGTAATAAATCACAAAACGCACGTCAACGTGCTTTGAGTAATTTTAAAGAACAATCCACCAGAGTATTGGTAGCTACTGATATTGCTGCAAGAGGAATTGATGTAGATGAATTAGCGCACGTTATAAATTTTGATATCCCTAATATCCCCGAAACTTATGTGCACCGTATTGGCCGAACAGGTCGTGCAGGAGCCGAAGGAACGGCCTTATCCTTTTGTGATTTTGAAGAAAAAGCCTTCTTAACAGATATTGAAAAGCTGATTGGGAAAAAGGTACCCGTAATTGACGCGCACCCCTTTCCCATGCAACAATTTCATGCCAATAAAACCTCCCAGGATGCAGGATGGGGCAAACCCCGAAATACCAGAGGTAGAGCACCACAGCAGGAAGGTGGTTTTGGCGCCAAGGGTGGACAAAAAAGACGCTTTTCAAGCAACAAAACAAAGCGTGGGTAGTATCTTTGGGTATGAAAAATTTTACCTTAAAAACTATTATACTGTCCCTTTTCATGGGTGCATTTGCAACCCTGCAAGCGCAGGACTCCAGTATTTCAAAAAGTGATTTGAAAAGTGCCTTAAAACTTTTCGATGTACAATTTTCACAAAAAGAAATTGACACGCTTTATAGTGATGTATTAGACAATATTGCAAATTATAAAGCAATGCACAAATTGTCTTTGTCCAATAGCGTTCCATTAAGTACATGGCAATTAGCAGTTCCTGTAAATACTAAGAAAGTATCCAAGGGTGCTTTATTGGAAACCACCAAAGTGGAATTACCTGCGCGTAAAGAGGACCTAGCTTTTTATAGTATTAGCGAATTGGCCTACTTAATAAAAAATAAAAAAATTAGCTCTTTGGAGTTGACAAAATTTTATATTGATAGAATAAAAAAATACGGCGACACATTAGAATGTGTGATTAGTTTACAAGAAGATATGGCTTACGCACAAGCCAAACAAGCCGATGAAGAAATTGCAAAAGGAAAATACAGAGGTTTATTACATGGTATTCCTTATGGTTTGAAGGATTTATTTTCAGTTAAAGGAACCAAAACTACCTGGGGTGCTGCTCCTTACAAAAATCAAACCATTGAAGAAGATGCATTTGTATATACGCAATTAAAAAATGCAGGCGCTGTATTTGTGGCTAAATTTACTTTAGGTGCTTTAGCCATGGGCGATTATTGGTATGGTGGCCGTACTAGAAATCCTTGGAATTTAAAATATGGATCATCCGGTTCATCCGCAGGATCTACATCAGCTACGGTTGCTGGATTGGTTCCATTCGCCATTGGCACCGAAACCTACGGAAGTATTGTTTCCCCCTCTACCCAATGTGGCGCAACGGGATTAAGACCCACTTTTGGAAGTATCAGCCGTTCAGGCGCTATGGCATTAAGTTATAGTTTAGATAAAGTAGGCCCAATTTGTCGAAGTGCGAATGATGCTGCCATAGTATTTAATTATTTACATGGCACAGACGGCAAAGACCTTTCCGCGTTTGATGCACCCTTTAATTACCAACCTATAAAGGATATTAAAAAAATGCGCATTGCTTATGCTAAAAACTATTTTGATCAAATAAAAGATACCAGCAAAAATGAATGGAAAGTATTAGCCACCTTTAAAAAAATGGGCGTTGAATTAATTCCTGTGAACTTCCCAGACAGTGGCGTGTATAATTTTAATATCATGGATATCATTATTGGTGTAGAATGTGCAGCACAATTTGACGAAATGACCAGAATGAATATAGATGACGAATTAACCAGACAAACAAAATACGATTGGCCCAACCAATTTAGAACAGCAAGGTTTGTGCCAGCTGTTGAATACATAAATGCACAAAGACATCGTAGTGTATTAATGCAAAAAGTAAATGAAGTGATTAGTCAATATGATGTAATCATTTGCCCTTCAAGAGGTGTGGAAGGTAACCAAGCGGCTATTACCAATTTAACGGGACACCCAGTAGTTTGTGTGCCAACGGGATTTGATGGGAAATACAATTTACCTACCGGCATTAGCTTTGTGGGGAATTTGTATGACGAAGGAACCATTTTAAAAATTGCAGATGCCTATCAACAACAAACCAATTGGAACAAACAACACCCGGCATTATTTAAATAGCATTTTTTAAGTATGAATACAATTAAAAAGATTTCGATAAATAAGTTGGGTTATGGATTTATTAAGGATTTACCCAAAGGGAAAGATGAATACTATTTAAGAAATAAACAAAATAGAAGTGGAATCACTTACAGAAAGCTAACTGCTTTAGAAATAGAAATTTTGGTGCGCAATGGAAACACCAGTGATGATTGGTCCAATATATTAGTATCCAATGAATTCAACCCCGAATTGGTAAAAAACAGTTCTTTTTTTGGTTTAAACAGAATTGGTAATTTAGAAACAAGCTGTTTAAGCTTTAGTGATTTAATTGTTCCTATTGGCATATACAACTCTACTATTATTAGCTGTGATTTTGGTAATAATGTGTCGGTGCACAACGTGAACTATATGTCCCATTACATTTTAGGCAATGAAGTAATCATTAATAATGTAAACGAATTGGTTACCACCAATCATGCCAAATTTGGGAATGGTATTATTAAAAAAGGAGAACCAGAAGAAGTAAGAATATGGATGGAAATATGCAATGAAAATACGGGAAGAAAAGTATTGCCATTTAATGGTATGACTGCAGGAGATGCTTATTTATGGTCAAGGCATAGAGCAGATGCCGATTTGCAACAAAAATTTATTGAAATAACAGAGAAGCAGTTTGATGATAAATTGGGGTACTACGGAAAAGTGGGTGATAGAACTGTGATTAAGAATTGTAAGATTATAAAAGACGTTTGGATTGGAGAGGACGCTTATTTAAAAGGGGCCAATAAAATAAAGAACGTTACTATTAATTCACATCCCGAGGCGACTACACAAATTGGGGAAGGTTGTGAATTAGTGAATGGAATTATTGGCTACGGTTGTAGAATATTCTATGGCATTAAAGCAGTTCGTTTTGTTTTATCCGATTATTCTCAATTAAAATATGGTGCCAGACTGATTAACTCTTTTTTAGGACCCAATGCAACCATCTCTTGCTGCGAGGTGTTAAACTCCTTAATATTTCCTGCACACGAGCAGCACCATAATAATAGTTTCTTATGCGCCGCTACGGTGATGGGGCAATCCAATATTGCAGCCGGCGCTACCTTAGGTTCCAACCACAATAGCCGTGGAGCGGATGGTGAAGTGGTGATGGGTAGAGGATTTTGGCCAGGCCTTTGTGTGAGTATCAAACACAATTCTGTTTTTGCTAGCTTTTCTTTATTAAACAAAGGGGACTATAACTATGAGTTAAATATTCCCATTCCTTTTTCGTTAATTAGTAATGACCCATTAAAAGATGAGTTAATCATTATGCCGGGCTACTGGTTCTTGTATAATTTTTATGCCTTAGCAAGAAACGCTTGGAAATATGTGGACAGAGATAAACGCAAGTACAAAACACCCATTTTTGAATACGGATACCTCGCTCCCGATTCGGTGAATGAACTATTAACGGCACGTGAAATTATTGCCAAGGCGGTTGCAACTGCTCAGTTAACAAAGCAAAAGAAAACGGTATTAATAGACGAATCAAAATTATTGGCATTGGGTGAAAGCTTATTAAATACGAAGACCAAGCAAGAAATAGATGCATTAGAAATAGTAGTGACTGGATTTGAGAATAGCAAAAGAAAAGTAAAATTGATTAAATCCTATGATGCTTACCATATGTTTGAAAAAGTTATTTTCATCTATGGTATGGAAGCAGCAATACGAATTACCGAAAATAAAAAAGGAAAAAATAGTATCAGCGCCTTACAACAAGTGAAACTATCCCCTACCATTTTAACTTGGGCCAATATTGGAGGACAGTTAATCCCAAATAAAAATGTAGTAGGACTTTTAAATAAAATTAAATCCGGCGCCATCGAAAGCTGGAATCAGGTGCATACATTTTACGAAACAGAATCGGATAAATACAATGCTAGAAAGGATTTACACGCATTGTCTACTTTGGAAAAGTTAACTAAAAAGCCGCTTAACAAAGTTTTAGCCACACAGTTTGTAAGTTGGTTAGACAGTTATTTGGAAATTAAAAAAGACATCACAGCTCGTATTCATCTTACCCGCGCAAAAGATTACGTAAATCCATTTAGGAAAATGGTGTATGAAAGTGAGGAAGAAATGAATGCAATAGTGGGCCGTTTAAAAGACAATGGCTTTATAAAAGACCAACAAGCTGCTTTATCCAAATTGGAAATTGAAATAGCTGCCTTAAAAAAGGAATTAAACGCGAAATAAAGAAATAAGGAATTAAAAATTGAACAAAGACATTCCTATACCCAATTGCCATTGTGTAGTCTTCCATTTTGCTTGATCCTGCAATTCATTAATATTTTGTAGCCCTACTACATACCTGCCATACAGGGAAAAACCACCAAGGTCTAATTTCGCGCCGCCCACAAAAGCAAATTCGCCATTATTAAAGGCCATACTTGCATTGCCTACCCCATCCTTTTTTTGATCTAATAAAATACTGTATTGTGGACCCGCTTGAACACTTAGTTTTTTCATCAATTTAGCGTCTAATAATATGGGGATAGCTAAGTAATTTAAATGATAAGTTTCTGGTTGGGTTAAAGCCGAACCCCCACCTAATAAACTAGTAACAGGAGGAGAGGTTTCTAATTTTGTTTGAGACAAAATAATTTCAGGTGAAATACCCAGTTTTTCTGAAATACCAAAATGAGTGGTCACCCCTGCGTGAAAAGAGGCTGTGTTATGATCCACCGCAACATTATTAACACTGGTAAAATTTTGTCCCACTTTAATGCCAATACTAAATTTGTCCTGAGCGTTTACATTTGCTAAAAAACAAAGGGTCAATATTATAAGTAAATACTTTTTCATAAAAAATAATTTATTAACACAAAGGTATAACGAAAAAAATTACTATTTGTTACATATAGGACTTTAACAAATTCTTCTATACTAATTCTAATAACGTAATTTCTGGCAAAATGCCTACCCTTCCTGGATAGCCTAAGAACCCAAAACCACGGTTCACATATAATTGTTGCTTTTCCGTTTGATAAATTCCTGCCCACTGTTTATACACCCATTGAACAGGACTCCATTTAAAATAAGGATTCTCTAATCCAAACTGCATACCATGCGTATGACCCGATAACATTAATTGCACTTGAGGATATTTAGGAATCACTTCTGCTTCCCAATGGCTTGGATCATGGCTCATTAAAATGATAGGCGCTTTAGTTTCAATACCTGTCATGGCTTTATCCATTTTACCATATTTGGGAAACCTTGCTTTTGCTCCCCAGTTTTCTATACCTACTAAATGAAAATGCTGTCCTTCTTTTTCAATTTTCACATTTTCATTCATCATTAATCTCCAACCTAAATTAGCATGTACCTGCATTAAATCATTTAGATTTTGTTGCTTCGCCTCTTTATTGTCCCACTTTACATAATCGCCATAATCGTGATTTCCTAGCGTGCTAAACACCCCATGCGGCGCTTTAATTTGAGAAAATACATCCATCCAATCCTGCATCTCAGTAGCCCTGTCATTCACTAAGTCTCCTGTAAATAAAACTAAATCTGGATTTTGCTTTTTGATTAAATCAATGCCTTTTTGAACCGCCAATTTATCTTTTAAACTACCACTATGTATATCACTAATATGAACAATTTTAAATCCTTTAAAAACAGAGGGCAGGCCATTTAAACTGATACTTTTTTTAACAATTCGGTATTTATACTTATTTCCAAAACCATAAATCAGTGAAAAAAACAAAGAAGAAGCCAATCCAACCCCCAACCAACTTAAAAAGGTAGAACGTGGTATTCCGTTTTCGGTATTTAAAAATTGAGCGCCAGAGGCAGCGGTTATTTTACCCACCGCCCAAAAAGTGCCGCGTCTAATATCGTCAATTAAAAAAATCAACGCCATCACTAGTTGGGTTAACATCCAACCCATACTCATTGAAAATATATACTGTCTAAAATAGGGGTTCGTCGTATAAGGAAACATTAAAAAAGCCAAAATACATATAATACATAGGGTCCAATAAAGTAGACTAACAGCAATTCTCAAACCGGCGCTACTCCCTTGTAAAAGGTGTTTTAGGACCTGGTAGATGTAGAAATCAATGGCAATCAATACCATAAGTAAAATCGAAATAAAAACGGGGTTTCTCATGTGGGGATTTAAAGGACAAAAATAGGGCCAAAAGCCTTATTTTTGGCAGAAATTAAGGATACCCATTTTATGGCTAGAATAATCGGAATTGCGAATCAAAAAGGAGGGGTTGGAAAAACCACATCTGCAATCAATATTGCAGCCAGTTTAGCTGTTTTGGAGTTCAAAACCTTATTGATAGATGCTGACCCGCAAGCCAATAGTACAACAGGCGTTGGGTTTGATTTACACAATATCACCACCAGCTTATATGATGGCATGATTAATCAGACCCCATTAGCAGATATTATTTTAAAAACAGAGATCCCACATTTAGACGTAATCCCTTCTCATATTGACTTAGTAGGTGCCGAAATTGAATTGATTAATTTCCCCAATAGGGAAAATGTATTAAAGGAATTATTGGTTCCTATCCAAGATGCATACGACTTCATAATTATTGACTGTTTACCATCATTAGGTTTAATTACTGTAAATGCATTAGTGGCAGCGAACAGTGTAATTGTTCCAGTACAATGTGAATTTTTTGCCTTAGAAGGTTTGGGTAAATTATTAAATACGGTGAAAATTGTACAAAGCCGATTAAATCCCAATTTGCAAATTGAGGGAATTTTAATGACCATGTATGATGCACGCTTACGTTTAAGCAATCAAGTAGTGGGTGAAGTACGTAAGCATTTTGATGATATGGTATTCTCTACCATCATTCACCGCAATAGTCGTTTAAGTGAAGCCCCAAGTGTGGGTAAGCCCGTTATTTTATATGATGCAGACAGTAAGGGAACCGTGAACTATTTAAATTTGGCGAAAGAAATTTTACAAAAAAATGGCATGACTAAAATGAGTAATGCTGACAGAATAATAGATTAATCATGAGCAAGAGCACAACTAATAAAGATATGATTGGAAAGGGACTAAGATCTCTTTTGCAAAACATAGACGCAGAATATAAAAATCCAGCTGGCAGAGTGGAAACAGAGACCAAGCAAAAAGCGGTTGCTACTAACCGCATTGCGTTGAGCGATATTCAGGTGAATCCAAAAAACCCAAGAAAGGATTTTGATGAAATGGCAATGCAAGAATTAAGACACTCTATTAAGTTGCACGACATTATTCAGCCTATCACAGTTGCATTACTTCCCAATGGAAAATATCAATTGATTGCCGGGGAAAGAAGATTCCGTGCTGCAAAATTAGCTGGACTTAATGATATCCCAGCTTATGTAAGACAAGGTAACGATCAAGAATTATTAGAATTAGCATTATTAGAGAATTTACAAAGAGTAGACTTAAACGAAATTGAAATTGCATTAAGCTATCAAAGAATGATGCAGGAATTAAACTATACACAGGAAAAGGTTTCGGAGCGTATGGGCAAGGACCGCTCTACCGTTGCCAACTATATTCGTTTATTGGATTTACCACCTGCCATTCAAGCTGCAGTGCGTAAAGGAACTTTAAGTGTGAGTTTAGCAAAGATTTTAATTGGCAAAGAAATTGATCAGCAATTATTTTTATTCAAAGAGATTATAGAGAAAGGATTAACCGTTCGTCAAACAGAGGACTTGATCAAAAAAATGAATGCTGCAAGTGGTAAAGCACCAAAAACGGCAAAGAAAAACGAGCTCTCCCCTGTTTATAAAAAATTAGAAGACAAGTTGTCAAGTCATTTGTCTTCTAAAGTGATTTTAGTGCAACAGAAAAATGGTAGCGGAACCATTACTATTTCATATCAGGACATTAATGGTTTAAATACCATTTTGGATGCCATGCAAGTAAGCATTAGCTAGTTGACAATTAAAAAAAGGAACACCTATAGGATGAGGTCAATATTAATTTTATTGTTGTTAATAGGAATGCAAGCCAACTGCTGGAGTCAGGATACCACCGTCAATAAAGCTATTAGTAACACTGCCCTATCCACTGACACAAGTAAAATTGTTTTTGCCGATACGGTAAAGCGACACAACCCTCGTTTAGCTACAAGATATTCTGCAATGCTTCCTGGACTAGGTCAAGCCTACAATAAACAATATTGGAAAATACCCATTGTATATGGAATATTGGCTATACCTATTTCTACTTTTATTTACAACAATGATTTATATAATAAAACAAAGTTTGGTTATACGGCTTTGCAAAAGCAGAAAAATGGAGACCCCTCCGACGTGGATAAAATTGATCCTGCTTTAAAAAGTTTAAGTATTGGTTCCATGCAAAGTTATCGCAATGTTTTTAGAAGAGATAGGGACTACTCCATACTTTGGTTTTTTATAGGTTGGGGAATCAATGTAGTAGACGCAACTGTATTTGGTCATTTAAAAGAATTTGATGTGAGTGATAATTTGTCCATGCGTATTGAACCCATGGTTCAACCTCAATTAAGACAAACAGGACTGAGTATACATTTTAATTTGAAAAATACACAGACAAGATAATTTAAAAAACAAGCATGAAAATAGCATTGATAGGATATGGAAAAATGGGTAAGGCGATTGAAGAAATTGCTTTAGAAAAAGGCCATGAAATTGTGTTAAAAATTGATGTTCAAAATAATGAAGACTTTACCAAAGAAAATTTACAAAAAGCAGATGTTGCCATTGAATTTACGGGTCCCCATAGCGCTTATGAGAATGTGAAAAAATGCATACAGTTTGGTGTACCTGTGGTGAGTGGCTCCACTGGATGGTTGGATAAGTGGAACGAGATTAGCGCCCTTTGCGATACCAATAATGGCAGTTTAGTATATTCCAGCAATTATAGTATTGGCGTAAATTTATTCTTTGAGTTAAATAAGCAATTGGCTAAATTAATGGAGCCTTATGATAGCTATGATGTAAATATGACGGAGATACACCATACCGAAAAAAAAGACGCCCCAAGCGGAACGGCTATCACCTTGGCAGAACAAATACTCGCGAATATGGGGAGAAAAAATAAATGGGTAAATAGCCCTTCTTCGGCAACCTCAGATTTAGTGATTACTTCTCAAAGGATGGACCCGGCACCCGGAACGCATACGGTGACCTATCAGTCTCCTATTGATACGATTGAAATTACGCATACTGCGCATACAAGAAAAGGATTTGCAAGTGGTGCTGTTTTAGCCGCTGAGTTTGCAAAAAATAAAAGCGGTATCTTTACTATGAAAGAAGTATTAGGATTATAATATGTTATCAAAAAAGACACAATACGCATTACAAGCACTTTCCTATATGGTAGGAAAAGGAACCGACGCGCCTATACTAATTGCAGAAATTGCTGTAGCAAAAAAAATTCCCTTAAAGTTTTTAGAAAACATATTATTGGAATTAAGAAAAGCGGGTTTCTTAGAAAGTAAAAAAGGAAAGCATGGTGGATACTTCTTTGCCATTGCCCCACAAAAAATAAAACTTTCTGGTATTTTTAGAACCATCGAAGGCCCTATTGCTTTATTGCCTTGTGTGAGTTTAAACTTTTACAAGAAATGTGAAACTTGCAATGAAAAAAAATGTGGAATCAATAAGGTCATGCTAGAAGTAAGAGACAATACCTTGGCCATTTTAGACAAAAGAACGGTATCTGATTTAATCGCACTGTAAGCACACCCCTAAGTGCCTGCTGTACTATTTAAAATATAAATTTTATGAAAAAAGCAATGCTCATTGCCCTATTTGCGGGCTTAGTAAATTTAGGGTATACCCAAAGTTTAATTGGCGGTGACAATATTTTAAAAACCAACATGTCGGCAAACGCCTTACAGAATTATAATATTACCTACGAGCGAAGTATAAATCACTTTATGTCTATTTCGGCAAGCTACTCAACGATGCCTAAAAGAATTATTCCTTTAAAATCATTGGCAAAACAATTTATTGAAAACCCCAATATTGATTTTGACAATTTTAAAATGGCCAATAACGCCATTACTTTTGAATCCAGATTTTATTTGGGTTTGCAAAAAATGTCTGGCATTTATATTGCTCCTTATGCAAGGTTTGGCAATATGGAAGTAGATGTTCCAATTAATTATACATACACCCCTGACCCCATTCAAGGTCTATCATTTCCATCTTTATCCGTTTCCACTTCGGCAAGCTTAAAAGGCACCATCCGCTCTCAAAGTGTAGGTGCTTATTTTGGCATGCAATACCAATTATTAACCAAGTTGGTATTGGACTTATGGATTGTTGGAGGTCACTATGGAACTTCTAATGGCAAACTGCTAACCGGTATACCTGAAAGCACCCCTCCCATTATTGCGAGACCGGCTTTAATCGCGCTAAAATCAGTCATTGATCAAACCAATGCCAATCCTTTTAGATTAAATAGCACTATAGTAGGTAACAATATTATCACCAATACCGACGGTCCTTGGGCGGGTATTAGAGGCGCTGGAATCACGGTGGGTTTAAGATTTTAAGCCCAAAGCTGTTTAGTATTTCGTTACATTTGTGCACGCAAAACGCCTATTATGATTCCAAATTATTTACAAGATCATTTTAAGCATCAACAATATGATGCCAATAACTTTTTTTTAATTGCTGGACCTTGCGTGGTGGAAAGTGAGGACTTGGTAATGGAAATTGGAGAAAAGGTTTCTACGATATGTAAAAACTTAGGTATCCCTTACGTTTTTAAAGCAAGTTATAGAAAAGCAAACCGTACCAGTGCCAATTCCTTCACCGGCATAGGTGACGATACGGGTATGGAACTCATCAAAAAAGTAGGTGCTAAATTTAAGGTACCCACTACATCCGATATTCATGCACATGAGGAAGCGGCTATTGCTGCGCAGTTTATAGACATTTTACAAATCCCAGCTTTCCTATGTCGCCAAACCGATTTATTAATTGCTGCTGCTGAAACGGGTAAAATTGTGAATGTAAAAAAAGGACAATTCTTAAGTGGTGCTTCTATGAAATTTGCAGTAGACAAAATTAAATTAGCAGGCAACGATAAAATCATGTTAACCGAAAGAGGAAATACATTTGGATATCAGGACTTGGTGGTGGATTACAGAAATATTCCTGCCATGGCTGAGAACAATGTACCTGTAATTATGGACTGCACGCATTCTTTACAACAACCCAATCAAACATCTGGTGTAACGGGTGGTAATCCTGCACTCATTGAAACCATTGCAAAGGCGGCAATTGCCACTGGAGCAGATGGCTTATTTATAGAAACACATCCGAATCCTGCAGTGGCGAAAAGTGATGGAGCCAATATGTTAAGATTGGAAATGTTAGAACCCTTATTAGAAAAGTTGGTTCGGTTACGTAAAGCAGTGATTTAGTATTTAAGCGGATTCCTTTTCGCTTGCATAATATAATGCTTAATACTTCTTACAAAAGCAAGCACCATGTAAACAATTACAGGCGACCCTAGGGTCAGAAAGGAAATGTAAATAAACCACATTCTAATTCTAGAACTGGCTATGCCCAAACGCTCTCCCATAGCCGAACAAACGCCAAAAGCGTGTAATTCAAGGAAATTTCTCATTTTTTGCATATCCGATAGCTTTAATCGCTATCCAAATCTATTAAAAAAAGTGGACATAAAGTGCATTTTTTGATTGTGCCGAGGGGCATTTTGGCTTACCTTTGCGACAGTTTTTAACACCAAAATTGATACCCATGGCTTTTGATATCGAAATGATCAAAAAATTGTATGCTGAAATGCCAGCAAAAGTGGAAGCTGCTCGTAAAATGTTGGGCCGTCCATTGACTTTGTCAGAGAAAATTTTATTCTCCCATTTACATAGTGATCAAAAATTAGAAAGCTTCGCAAGAGGTGGTTCTTATGTGGATTTTGCTCCAGACCGTGTAGCCATGCAAGATGCGACAGCGCAAATGGCCTTGTTACAATTTATGCAAGCAGGTCGTCCAAAAGTAGCTGTGCCAAGTACAGTGCATTGCGACCACTTGATTTCTGCAAAAGTAGAAGCAAAACAAGATTTACAAGTAGCAACAACAGAAAGTAAAGAAGTCTATGATTTCTTAGCTTCTGTTTCTAACAAATATGGTTTAGGTTTTTGGAAACCTGGTGCTGGTATTATTCACCAAGTAGTTTTAGAAAACTATGCTTTCCCAGGGGGTATGATGATTGGTACCGATTCGCACACCGTGAATGCAGGTGGCTTGGGTATGTTAGCGATTGGTGTGGGTGGTGCAGATGCTTGTGATGTAATGGCAGGATTGGCTTGGGAATTAAAATGGCCTAAATTAATTGGTATTAAATTAACAGGTAAATTAAATGGCTGGACGGCTCCTAAGGATGTGATTTTAAAAGTAGCGGGTATCTTAACCGTGAAAGGGGGAACCGGTGCCATTGTAGAATATTTTGGTGAAGGGGCGACAAGCATGAGTTGTACAGGTAAAGGAACTATTTGTAATATGGGTGCCGAAATTGGTGCCACTACTTCTACATTTGGTTACGATGCAAGTATGAGCCGTTACTTAAGTTCAACGGGCCGTGCAGATGTTGCTGCTTTAGCAGATACCGTTGCAGCGCACTTAACAGCAGATGCAGAAGTATATGCAGATCCAACAAAATATTTTGATGAAGTCATTGAAATAGATTTAAATACATTAGAGCCACATTTAAACGGACCCTTCACTCCAGATTTAGCAACCCCTATTTCTAAAATGAAAGAAGCTGCAGCAGCAAACGGATGGCCTACAAAAATTGAAGTTGGTTTAATTGGAAGCTGTACCAACTCTTCTTATGAAGATATTAGTCGAGCAGTAAGTTTGGCAAAACAAGTTGCTGAAAAAGGATTAAGCATGAAGGCTGAATATATGATTACGCCAGGTTCTGAGCAAGTAAGATATACCATTGAAAGAGATGGTTTCTTAGATGTGTTCAGTCAAATTGGTGCGAAAGTATTTGCAAATGCATGTGGACCTTGTATTGGAATGTGGGAGCGTGTGGGTGCAGAGAAAAAAGAAAAAAATACCATCGTACATTCTTTCAATAGAAATTTCGCAAAGCGTGCCGACGGTAATCCAAATACCTATGCATTTGTGGGTTCCCCTGAATTAATTACCGCATTAGCCATTGCAGGTGATTTAGGTTTTAATCCATTGACAGATACCTTAACCAACGATAAGGGCGAACAAGTAATGTTAGACGCTCCTACTGGTGATGAATTACCAACAAAAGGATTTGCTGTTGAAGATGCTGGTTTCCAAGCACCAGCGGAAGATGGTTCTAAAGTGGTTGTAGCAGTTGATCCAACATCAAAGCGTTTACAATTATTAGATCCATTTACAGCATGGGAAGGAACGGATCTTAAATCATTAAGATTATTAATTAAAGCAAAAGGAAAATGTACAACGGATCATATTTCTATGGCAGGTCCTTGGTTAAAGTTCCGCGGTCACTTAGACAATATCTCTAACAACTTATTAATTGGTGCTGTTAACTTCTTTAATGAAAAAACAGACAACGTTAAGAGTCAAATTAATGGTAACTATGATACCGTACCTAATACACAAAGAGCATATAAAGCTGCTGGCGTGGGGACGATTGTAGTAGGTGATGAAAACTACGGAGAAGGAAGTTCTCGCGAGCACGCTGCAATGGAACCACGTCACTTAGGTGTTCGTGTGGTATTGACTAAATCATTTGCGCGTATCCACGAAACCAACTTGAAAAAGCAAGGCATGTTGGCTTTAACTTTCGCAGACAAAGCCGATTACGATAAAATTCAAGAAGACGATAGCATTGATGTAACTGGCTTAACTAGTTTTGCTCCAGGCACACCGTTAACTTTAGTATTAACACATAAGGACGGAACTACTGACACTATTAAAGCAAACCATACTTATAACCAACAACAAATTGAGTGGTTTAAAGCAGGTGGTGCATTAAACATTATCAGAAAGCAAGTTGCGGGGTAATATTTATACGGCTTTTATAAAATATAAAGCCTAATAAATATTCTCTTAAGATTTTTAAAATACCTCTGATAACTCAGAGGTATTTTTTTTACCTTTAACTTATGATAAACACAGCACTTGTTTCCTTTGGCATGAGCGGAAAAGTTTTCCATGCTCCATTTATTGCAGCCAATCCCCATTTTAATTTAGTGGGAAGTTGGGAGCGCTCTACAAAAAATATTGTGGCGGCCTACCCTGG
>CANJPH010000023.1 GCA_947476145.1 Bacteroidota bacterium
AAGGAATAAGGAATTAATGATCAAACTCGTTGTTGAAATCTCCTTTCATTTTTTCTACTTTGGCTAACACTTCCGCCTCCATATTTTGTTTGTAATCATCCATGGCATTGCCAATGGCAGCGTCGAAACTTCCAATAATTTGAGCAGCTAACAAACCAGCATTTTTTGAACCATTTAAGGCAACCGTGGCAACCGGTACACCAGCAGGCATTTGTAATATAGATAAAACTGAATCCCAACCATCAATAGAGTTAGATGATTTAATGGGAACGCCAATAACAGGTAAGCTGGTAATAGCAGCAACCATACCTGGTAAATGAGCGGCACCGCCTGCACCTGCAATAATCACTTTCAATCCTCTTTTGCGCGCGTTTTTGGCATATTCCAACATGCGTTCTGGAGTTCTGTGTGCCGATACAACGGTAAGCTCAAAAGGGATATTGAAAGTTTTTAACACATCGGCAGCTGCCTGCATGATGTTTAAATCACTATCGCTTCCCATGATAATTCCTACGATTGCTGGATTGGCCATTTTACTTATTTTTTACAAAGATAAATAATCTATCTCAAATGGGTTTAAGGCGCCAAATACCCCTCAATATCACTCAAAATTGGGATTGCTTTGTATTGGGTGAATTTTATACGTAGGTATTTTAATTTTTGAGTAGGGAATTGCAATATCCGTTTGTGACCAATGGTGGTTCCTGCAACAATGGGGTCAAATTTATTAATATCATTGCCTCCGGTTATTTCAAAGCGCACGACCCTTTGCCCTGCATTAATTTTTTCTTTTAAAACCAATGTATTTAAACTTACTTCATTCGCTAAATGAATTTCAATAAATTCTTTTGTTCTTAAAATATTAGCTCCTTTTAAAATATTATTTGCAAAAGCTTCCTCCCTAATTTTTTTAAAACTCATTAAGGCAGCCGAGTCTACACTGGAAATTAAACCAGCTCTATTGGGCGGCACATTTAATAACATATTTCCGCCGCGGCCCACGGATTTCAAATACAAGTCAAACAGGGTAGCACCCGACTTTACCGTACTGTCCTCGCCAGGATGAAAGAACCAGCCCTTGCGAATAGAAACATCTGCTTCGGCGCCAATCCAGTTTTTTCCATTATAGTTACCTCTGTTTAAAGTATCATTAGGTGGTGCACCTTCACCTCTTTTAAATCCTGCAGTATCTAATAAGTTCCAATTGGTTTCACCAATAATTCCATTTTCATTTCCTACCCATCTAACATGCGGACCTATATCACTAAAAATAACCAGTTGTGATTGGTAGGATAAAGCACTATCCTTAAACCTAGTAAAATCATATTGTTGTTTCTTTCCATTAGGACCTTCTCCATTGGCACCATCCCACCAAAGTTCAAAAAACTTTCCATAGCCAGTTAGTAATTCCTTCATGGTATTAATATAGACCTCATTGTATTTTGGCGTCCCATAATCCGGATGATTGCGATCCCATGGTGAAATATACACACCCATTTCAATGCCTTGTTTTTTACAAGCCTCCGATAACATTTTTAACACATCTCCCTTGCCATTCATCCATTTACTTTCTCTTACGGTATGCTTGCTAAACTTACTTGGCCATAAACAAAAACCATCATGGTGTTTGGCAGTAATAATAATGCCTTTCGCACCCGAAGCTTTTGCAATACTAGCCCATTGATTACAATCCATCGCAGTAGGATTAAACACATTCGGGTCCTCGCTGCCATGTCCCCATTCCAAGTCCGTAAATGTGTTGGGGCCAAAATGCATAAACAAATAAAATTCTTTATCATGCCATGCCAATTGTTCCTTGGTAGGTGTAGGACCAAATTTTTCTTGTGAAAAACCGGGTTGGCTGAATAAAATCGTAATTAAAAGGAACGCAATATTTTTTTTCATAAGGTAGCCTATTAAAATGGCGTATCAGCAATTTTTATTTTACTTCTAAAGCACGTTTGTATAATTGAATGGTATTTTCAAGTCCTAAATATAAGGCATCAGACACGAGTGCATGTCCAATACTTACTTCATTGATATTTGGAATATTTTCCATTAAGAATTGTAAATTAAAACGATCTAAGTCATGACCTGCATTGATACCTAATCCAAGTTTTGTTGCTGCTGCAGCTGCACTTATATAAGGTGCGATGGCTTCTTCTTTTTTCCCTTGCGCAAATAATTTTGCATAAGACTCCGTATATAATTCAATACGATCTGTTCCCGTCGTTGCGGCTGCTTGTATCATTTCAACACTAGGGTCCACAAAAATAGAAACACGCATACCCGCATTTTTAAATACAGTAATGATTTTTTTTAAATAATCCTGCTCTTTAATGGTATCCCAACCATGATCGGAAGTGAGTTGATTTAATACATCAGGTACCAATGTAACCTGGTGGGGCTTGGTGGCTAAAACTAAGTCCACAAATTTCTGCTCCTTGGGATTGCCCTCAATGTTGAACTCCGTAGTCACTATTTTAGATAAATCATAAACATCCTGATAGCGAATATGTCTTTCGTCAGGACGGGGATGTACGGTAATGCCTTCTGCTCCAAAACGTTCACAATCCATGGCTACTTTTAGCAAATCTGGATTATTGCCACCACGGCTATTTCGGAGGGTGGCGATCTTATTTATGTTCACACTTAAACGAGTCATGAGCGAATTTAAGTTATTTTTGCATCTCAAATGTACCCAAATGGCCTATTCTAATTTAGAAGCTTGTTTATTGGACTTGGAGCGTAATGGCCAATTATTACGCATCAAGGAGGAAGTGGACCCCCATTTGGAAATGGCAGCCATTCATTTACGCATTTTTGAACAAAAAGGTCCCGCCATTTTATTTGAAAAAGTAAAAGGGAGTAAGTTTCGTGCGGCCTCTAATATTTTTGGAACCCTGGAGCGAAGTCAGTTTATTTTTAGAAATACTTTAGATAGTGTGAAGCAATTAATTGATATTAAAATAGATCCAACCGCAGCTATTAAAAGTCCATTCAAAACATTGTCCGCTTTGCCAGCAGCTTTGAATGCATTACCCAAAAAAAATCCATTCTCTCAACCGGTTTTATTTGAAGAGATAAATATTAGCGATTTGCCTTTAATAAAACATTGGCCTATGGATGGAGGTGCTTTTGTTACCCTGCCTCAGGTGTATACGGAGGATGCAGATAAACCTGGTATTGCCAATTCCAACTTGGGCATGTACCGCATACAATTAGACGGAAATGATTATGCGTTGAATAAAGAAATTGGGTTGCATTATCAATTGCATAGAGGTATTGGGGTGCATCAAACCAAAGCAAACAATAAAGGCCTTCCATTAAAAGTAAGTGTTTTTGTGGGCGGTCCTCCTGCACATAGTGTAGCAGCAGTGATGCCACTTCCAGAAGGCATGAGTGAAATGAATTTTGCTGGAGTATTGGCAGGAAAAAGATTTAATTATACTTATGTGGATGGATATTGTGTGAGCACCGATGCGGATTTTGTAATTACGGGCGAGGTTTATCCGAATGAAAATAAACCCGAAGGTCCCTTTGGCGATCATTTAGGTTATTATAGTTTACAACATGATTTTCCTTTGATGAAAGTGCATAAAGTATATGCAAGAAAAAATGCAATATGGGCTTTTACGGTGGTGGGAAGGCCTCCACAAGAGGATACCAGCTTTGGGCAACTCATTCATTCCATGACGGGGGCAGCCGTATCCAATGAAATTCCGGGTTTAAAAGCAGTGCACGCTGTGGATGCAGCGGGTGTTCATCCTTTATTACTTGCGATTGGTAGTGAAAGATACACGCCGTATTTACAAACCCAAAAGCCTGCCGAAATTTTAACCATTGCCAATCATATATTAGGAACAGGACAATTGAGTTTAGCGAAATTTTTATGGATTACGGCCGAGGATAAAACGGCTAAATTTAAATTAGATACGCATAAAGAGCAAGCTTTTTTTGCATACATGTTAGCGCGCATGGATTTTAGTAGAGACCTTCATTTTTATACCAATACGACCATTGATACTTTAGATTATTCAGGTGAAAATTTAAATAGCGGCTCCAAACTGGTGTTGGCTGCGTATGGCGAAGTAAAAAGAATATTGGCAGCGATTGTTCCAGATTCAATACAAAATTTAAATGCCGATGCGCATTTAATTATGCCGGGTGTGATTGCTTTGAATGCTGCTAAAATGAATATTGGTTTATTGCAAACGATGTTCAATGGACTAGGCGAGGAGTTATTAGAAAATGAGGGTGTTGCTATGTTAATTTTAACAGAGGATCCTGCCTGGATGGCAACTGATATGCAAAACTTTTTGTGGGCTGGATTTACAAGAGCCAATCCTTCACATGACATAGATGGAATAGATGCTTTTGTTGAAAATAAACATTGGGGTTGCAAGGGTCCATTGATTATAGATGCGACTATTAAAAAACATCATGCGCCAGCGGTTGTAAAAGACGCAGCAGTGGAAAAAAAGGTAGATGTTATTTTAGCAAAGTACGGCTATTAAAAATACACTAACATTCTACCCAAGTGTGATCCGCTAATAATTTTACTGTCGCAATAAATTGTGCAAAAGGGCCAGAGCCACCTCCCCATTCTGAAGGAGCAATCAATGAAAGCACATGAGACCCATCGGTTTTTTCATACACATGATATACCTGACCTATTTGTGGTTTAAAAGTAATTTTCGCTTCATAAATCATTAAGCTCAATTCTTTTCTTTTTCTAATTTCCTGTGCCTGCCTTGCCAATAGTTCAATCTGTTCCTTGATCTGATTTAATTGCATATTGGTTTGATCCTCCATAGCAGACAAAGCCTTGTGTTTAATCACGCCTTCTTTAGTTGGGCGAATGGCAACACTTCCTGCCGAAGAAGCATAGGGAAGTACACTTAATTGTTTATGATATATTTCTGTGTTTTTAAAAGCAGTACCGTCTTGCTTGCAGCCATAGTGGGTTACTTTTAAAAATCCGTTTGCCAATATTTCATGAACTACTTTTAAGGTCAATACTTCTCCTTTATAAAACTGCACGGTTAGGCAGGATGCATTGTTTATTTCTGCTGCCACCCCATCCGCTAAATCCTTGTTTTCAAAATCATGTAATTCACCATTCGGGTTTACTTGGTATTGTGCATAAAAAGCCTCGTTTTCTATGCTCACCCAATTATGGCTAAAGCTTAAAAAATGGCCCGCATGTACCGTTTCAATCTTATAATTGCCCGATTTGGGTACAATTTGGTATTCGAATTCGCACTTCTCGGGAAATAACTGCCAACTGGCTAAAAAATTGTATGCTTGAACCATATTTATATAACAAAGTAGGCGATAAAAAGTTGACTAAAAATTAGTTTACTTGAACAAAATCCGGCCTACTTAAGAGGTTTGAATTGTATTTAAATTTAAGATCAGTGGTTAGGCTTATATTCCAAGGACTCAATTGCAAAGTGGTTCTTGGAAAGTAAAAGGCTTTAATTTCTACCGTGCCAAAAACAAGACTTTCATTTCTAATTCTACTTCCCGCACCAACAGAAGAATAAATATCACCATTGGCAAAGGGCTCACCAACCGTCCTGATATAAGTAATATTTCCAAATACAAAAGGAGATTGTTTAAATCCGTAAAAAGTTCTTGCATTGTACCAAATGGATTCCCAGTTAGCACTTAAACGGGTGCCTCCTTTGATCCTTTCTTTACTTAATTGAGGGATCCCATAAATACTATTTATAAGCAGTGCGTCATTAAATTTATTTTTCAGTGTTTCTGCGAAACTCAAGTTAAATATACTTCTGTATTTGTATCCGCTCTCTAAATAGTGTAAGCTGGATATCTTTTCTAAACTTACTAATAATTTAAAGTCTACTAAATCTTTATTTGCATATCCACTGCCAGCATTCATTGATAAATGCCTGTAGCTTTCATTGCCTAATAATTTAAAAGACTCCAAAGTTATACCCATGTAGGGGAGCTTATCGTTTTCTCTCTGATAATCACCCGCTGTAATGGTCATTGATTTACCCGATGGCAAATCCTCGTTTCTCCCAAATCCGTATAAATACTGTGTTCTTATGATTTGTTGTTTGAATAGGGTATATGAAAATAAATTAGCAATTACATTTTGGTAGTTCTTATCAATTTGGAGTAAATATTGATTGGGCCGATTTTTAAATTGGTTATCAATATAACGATACTGAATAAAATGCCTATAGTTATCGTTGCTAAATGCCCATGGTTTATTGAATAATTGATAACCTATCCAGCCATCAAAATGAGCGCGTTCATATTTTAGGTTTGCATTATAAATAGAATCGCTCCATTTGCTTGGGAATACATTTTTATTTTCAGAACGACTCCATTCAAATCCCCCCGTCCACTTACTTAAGGGGCTTAATAATGGAAGGCTGCCCTTAATATAAATACTAGATGCAGAAGTTTCAAAGTTTGCGTAGTTGTTTTCAAGTGTGTTGGCGCCAATATTAAGATCCATAAAACTTCCAAGTATATTTCTTGAAATATAATGAATGCCCCATCCGGTTTTTTCTTTTCTGTTGATATCAAAATTGTGAAATATGCTTAGGGCATTGCCCATGTCTTTTATATTTTCCAAAGTAGCGCTCGCATCATATGCATTGGCACTTTTAAATTGCAAACTACCACCAATAGGAAAAACTTCTTTTGTAATTACATACATGTCCACGCTATTGCTATCATCAAGTAAAGGAAATGCAACAATTCTGGCGTCTTGTATATAGGGAAGATCTCTTAACCACTTTTCATTATAGGCAATAACTAAAGGGTTCATGTATTCGTTCTCGTGAAAGAATAAATTTTTACGTATTGCATTTTCTTTGGTGAAATCAGTAGATCCATTTGACTTAAAATGACGGTCTTCAATATAAATGGTATGAATGCGCTTCCCTTCTTGACTTGCAATGGAGGCAATAGACTTATTAATGGTAATACTCGTTGAGTCTATTAATGGATTGGGCTTGCCTTTGAACAATCTAATAAAATTCATTAACAAGGAACTGTCTTTGGAGTTGACAATATTTTGTTCGGATCTTTTATTTTGAGCAAAAGAAGAAAAAGTAAATATTTGTAATAAGAGAAAAAAAACGACTCTTTTTAGCATTGCGCTAGCTTATAATATTTTTTTAGCCCTGCTTTTTAAAGAAGCCATTGGTATATTTAAAAACTTGCCAATTGGTTTGCCGTCTCTATAGGAAATGATCCTTAACGATAACACATCTTCGGGTAAAATAAATGGAGTAGTGTACAAATCACTATATTGATTAGGCATTTGATCGTCCATGGTATAATAAATACTAAGTCCGTCAACCTCGCCTTCCATTTTTACAATATATTCACCTTTTGTATTTAATTGGGTAGTCACAATTGGGTCATACATGCTTCTCGCATAAATCACATCTGCAGCGTCTAACTTTTCAAATTGCGATTCCACTTTTTTAGTAAAGCTATTCCAGTTTTTCTTCTCAGCAGGGGACCAACTGGTTTCTGCCACTGCCATGCCCCTAGGCCAAGTCATGTATTGCACTTTACGCATGGTTTGCAATTGTTCGGTCCATTGATTTGCTTGATTGCCTAAAATTAAATTAGGGTCAATGCCTTCAGGTACGGGCTCGTAACCATAAGTTGTTTTCATTCTTAACCCTCTGTATACTTTTCCTTCTGCCGTTACTTCTCCTTGATAATAGTCAATATAATTATAATCATTAGGGGACATCACTACTTTATGTCCTTGCTTTGCAGCTTCTATGCCACCTTTTACACCTTGCCAACTCATTACCACCGCATCTCCAGTTAAACCGCCTTGTAAAATTTCATCCCAGCCCATCATTTTCTTTCCTTTACTATTTATTATTTTTTGCATTCTTCTCACAAAATAACTTTGCACTTCCATCTGGTCTTTCAATCCTTCTTTTTTCATTAAGGCTTGTACATTCGGAGATTTTTCCCAATTGTTTTTTGCATTTTCATCACCGCCCATATGTATATATTCATAAGGGAATAGGGGCGCAATTTCACCCATTATTTTATCCAAGTATTCATATACTTTTTCATTAGAAGGGTCTAATGAATTATCAATCATGGCAGTAGGGTGTCCGTTCATTCCTTCCCAATCCATAAATTCATCACCTGCATTTACTTGGAATGGATAATTGGGAGTAGTGCTTAATTCAGGGTATGCTGTATTAATGGCCATGCTATGACCAGGTACATCAATTTCAGGAATCACTTCAATGAATTTTGTTTTTGCATAAGCCACTACTTCTTTTATATCTTCTTGGGTATAAAATCCACCATATGTTTTGGGTTCATTGATTGCAGGCATGTTAATATTCATCCACTTTCCTTTGCGTTCAGCTCTCCAAGCACCTACACTCGTTAATTTAGGAAGTGATTTAATTTCAATTCTCCAACCTTGGTCATCGGTTAAATGCCAATGAAAGCGATTGTATTTATAGCGTGCCATATCATCAATAAATACTTTTACATCGGCCTTGCTAAAAAAGTGTCGGCTTACATCCAACATCATACCTCTCCAGCTAAATCTTGGTTTGTCAATGATAGAAACAAAGGGAACCTGCCATTGCACATTCGCAGTTAATTTGCTACTATAGATAGCTGCTGGCATGATTTGCTGAACCGTTTGCCATCCGTAAAATAATCCCGCATTGGTATTGGCACTAATTACAATTCCAGTTGCATTTATATTTAATGTATACCCTTCATTTCCGATAACATCGTCTTTAATAATATCCAATGTAATACTTGCATCGTTTTTGCTGCTGGTTACAGATTTCCCTGTTACTATTTTTAATTGACTCGCAATTTGATCTGCTACTTCTTTTGCAGAAGTTGGCGCATTCATTGAAATGGTCTTTGGAAATTGAAAAACACCTGTTCCTTTTGCAACATGAAAAGGTTCAGGGATAATATTTAAATTTTGTGCACTCAATTTGCTCATACATCCAATAATTAATGCAAGCAGTAAGAATTTTCTAAGTTTCATATACAATCATTTTTTTGTAAAGCCTAATTACTCGTTAAGCTTTCTAAAGGTACTAAAAATAAAAAAGCCGCCCCGAAAATTCGGGACGGCCAAGGGGATATTTTGAACTAATTCTAGTATAAATATTGAAACTAGTATCTGTACATATCAGACTTAAATGGCCCAGCTTGTGGAATACCTAAGTAAGCAGCTTGCTCTACCGTTAATTCGTCTAATTCGGCACCTACTTTTGCAAGGTGTAAACGCGCTACCTTCTCATCTAAATGTTTAGGCAATACATATACTTTGTTTTCGTAGCTTTTGCTGTTGGTCCATAATTCTATTTGAGCCAAAGTTTGGTTAGAGAATGAATTACTCATTACAAAACTTGGGTGACCTGTTGCACAACCTAAGTTTACTAAACGACCTTCAGCCAATACAATTACATCCTTACCATCAATATTGTACAAATCAACCTGAGGCTTAATCGTATCTTTTGTATGACCATAGTTTTTATTTAACCATGCCATATCAATTTCAATATCAAAGTGACCAATATTACAAACAATGGCTTTGTCCTTCATCGCTCTAAAATGCTTTTCGTTGATCAAGTCACGACATCCAGATGCAGTAACAATAATGTCTGCTTCTTTTACTGCGTCAATCATTTTTCTTACTTCAAATCCATCCATCGCCGCTTGTAAAGCACAAATAGGATCTATCTCTGTTACCATAACACGACAACCCGCACCACGTAATGAAGCAGCAGAACCTTTACCTACGTCACCGTAAGAACCTACTACAGCCACTTTACCAGCCATCATCACATCCGTTGCACGACGAATCGCATCTACCAATGATTCTTGACAACCATACTTGTTATCGAATTTAGATTTTGTAACGGAGTCATTTACATTGATTGCAGGCATTGGTAAAGTACCTTTTGCCATACGCTCATATAAACGGTGTACACCTGTTGTTGTTTCTTCAGATAAACCTTTAATACCAGCAACAAATTGAGGGTATTGATCCAATACCATATTGGTTAAATCACCACCATCATCCAATATCATATTCAATGGACGGTCTTCACCACCAAAAAATAATGTTTGCTCAATACACCAATCACCTTCTTCAATGCTTTGACCTTTCCAAGCAAAAACGCCAATACCTGCAGCAGCAATGGCAGCAGCAGCTTGGTCCTGTGTAGAGAATATGTTACAAGAGCTCCACTTTACTTCTGCTCCTAATGCAGTCAAAGTTTCAATTAACACCGCAGTTTGAATGGTCATGTGTAAACAACCTGCAATACGCGCTCCTTTTAAAGGTTGGCTAGGTCCGTATTCGGCACGGATACTCATTAAACCTGGCATTTCTGCTTCCGCTAAACGAATCTCTTTACGACCCCAATCTGCTAGGGTAATGTCTGCTACCTTATACGGTAAGCTAAAATCAATGTTTTGTAAGCCCATAATAGTATTTATTTAAGGCACAAAGGTATATTGCTAGGAGATAATAATAAAATTTATCTAAAAAATAGTGAATTATGCTATAATTGAGTAATTTTAGTTAATTAAATGCTGTTTCAAGATGAAAAATAAGATACAAATAGCCGATTCGGCTAGCTTTCAAACTGGTGTTCCAAATGGTATCAATAATACGGTGCCTTTGGATAGTAAAGATTTAGCAATTTTAAGGTTGCTGCAAGACAATGCAAGAATGTCGGTAGCTTCTATTGCAGAGGCTGTTCAGTTAAGCACTACTCCTGTTCATGAACGTATTAAGCGATTAGAAGCAAGTGGAGTGATTAAACAATTTGCCACTTTGATTGATGGCGCTAAAGTGCGCAAGGGCTTAATGGTTATTTGTTATGTATCCTTAAACCAGCACAGTAAAAAATCTGGATCACAGTTTATTAAATTAATCAATGAATTACCAGAAGTAATGGAGTGTTATAGTATTTCGGGAGAGTTTGATTTTATGTTAAAGATTGTTACCGAGGATATGAATAGCTATTACAATTTTCACGTGAACAAATTAAGTCAGGCCGAAAATATTGGCCAAGTGCAGAGTGTATTTATTATGGGGGTGGTGAAACAAACCCATGTAATGGTTTAATCATTTACGCTCACTAAATACGCAGTATAATTAATATCTTCGTTACATGTCATTCAATATTACTAGGAACATAAATCGATTTTTCCCAAAGATGGGATTGTTTTTAAGAAGCTTTCAGGATGCAAAGGATAAAACCATGCCTGCTATAAAAACGAAGTGGGGGTTTTCTTTAGCCGGTAATGAGGAGATGGCTTCTGGCGTATTTGAACCTGAGGAAACCAGGGTGGTTTTAAGTTTACTAGACGAGGTAGCATTTTTTATTAATGTGGGGGCTAATATTGGTTATTATACCTGTCATGCATTATCAAAAGGGAAGCCTGCCATTGCGGTGGAGCCTATGCAAAGAAATGTTTATTATTTATTAAAGAATATTAAAGACAATGGTTGGGAAAAACAAGTGGAGGTTTTTCCGGTAGCGGTAGGCGATGCTACAGATGTTTTGGATATATGGGGTGGAGGTACTGGAGCATCTTTAATCAAAGGCTGGGCAAATATCCCTGCTTATCATGTGACACAAGTGCCTATTTTAACATTGGATAGGATTGTTGGAAAAGAAATCAATGATAAAAAAGCGTTGATTGTAGTAGATATTGAAGGCGCTGAATACATGTTATTGCAGGGTGCAGGGGCGGTAATTAAAAACGGGGTAAAACCCATTTGGATGATTGAAATTACCACCACGGAACATCAGCCCAATTTGGAGATGAATAAATATTTTAGAAAAACCTTTGAGCTGTTTTTTGAAAATGGATATGAGGCTTTCACGGCAGACGATGCAAGACAACAAATTAAAAAATCGGATTTAGATTTAATTGAGTCAAGGGAGTTAATACTCACTACACACAATTTTATTTTCAGATAAGTTGCTAGGATTTTCGATAACTAACTTAGAAGGTCAGTCGCATGACGTAGTCGTCCATGTAAAAGCCATTGCCAATATCAAATTTACATTCCTGTTCTTTTACAAATCCATTTCTTAAGTAAAAAGTATACGCATTATTTTGCTTGTTCACTTGCAAGAATAGGGAAGCAGCATTTTCTGCTTTGGCTACTTCAATGGCTTTGTTTAATAATGCTTTGCCTGAACCAGTGCCCTGGGCAATTGGTAAAACGTATAGTTTGTTTAGTTTGTAGGCATTTTGGGTATTACTTTTCTCCTCATTTGGTTCGGCACTCACCGAACAAAATCCAATATCGGCGCCATTTAAGTTGGCGATATAAAACTGATGCCCTTTTTCAAATTGTTCTGCCATTGATTTGTCGCTATACATCCAATCCAACATAAAATCAATCTGTTCCTGAGAAATGATATGTCCATAAGTGCTTGGCCATGTGCGCTCTGATACCGATCGAATAAAAGTACGATCTTCAAAATTAGCTTGCCTTATCATTAATCCACTCATGTAAAAAATATTAAAATGGAGCCTCCATCATTAAAAGGGTCGAGTTAAATTTATAATTGCGCTAAACTTTCTTCAATCGTTTGAATTCTCGCTAATGCATCGGCCTTTTTCTTTTGTTCAACCGCAAGAATTTCGGGCTTTGCATTTTGAACAAATTTCTCGTTGCTTAATTTCTTGTCTACGGATTCCAAAAAGCCTTGTTGATGTGCCAAGTCCTTTAATAAATTTTCCTTTAAGCTAGCCGTATCAATGGCTTGATCAGCTACTAAGTAAAACTTATCTTTTTCCAATGCTACCACGATACTTGATCCAATAGGTGCATTGGTATATGTAATTGTTTTTGCATTTACTTGTTTCGCTAAAATATTTTGAATCCTTTGGTAAGGTGCATTGTTTTCAGACTGAATGTGCACATCAATCGCATCCTTTGGTTTGATTTGATTTTTATTTCTTGCATCACGGAGCGTTGAAATCACATTCTTTAATAAAGCCCCTGCATTCAATACTGCTTCGTCTACTTTACCAATGGCCTCATATTCCTTCACACATAAATCCTGTGTTTGCGTTTTTAAGGCATGATGTAGTTCCTCGGTGATAAATGGCATGAAAGGGTGTAGCAATTGCATGAGCGCATCATAAAATTCAATACTCTTATGGTACACTTCTGCATGAATAGGTTGTTCAAATCCTGGCTTGATCCATTCTAAATACCAACTGCAATAGTCGTCCCATATTAAACCATAAATCGTTTTCAATGCTTCACTTAGACGGAATTCCTTTAACATGCTATCTACTTCTAGTTGCGTAGCACTTAATTTGGCTTGAAACCAATCCATCGCAAAAGCAGCGTCTTGTTCAACTTTTCCTTCCTCGCTAATGCGCGCCTCCCACATTTTTAACAATTTAGCCGCGTTCCATAATTTGCTATTAAAGTTTCTTCCTTGCTCAAGAGTGGATTCATCAAATAACAAATCGTTTCCTGCTGGAGAAGCAATCATAATACCAAAACGAACGGCGTCCGCACCATATTGATCGATGAGTCCCAATAAGTCGGGAGAGTTTCCTAAACTCTTACTCATTTTACGTCCTTGTTTATCACGTACAATTCCAGTAAAGTACACATCCTTAAATGGAATCTTACCCATATACTCTTCACCCGCCATAATCATACGCGCTACCCAAAAGAAAATAATTTCAGGAGCTGTTACTAGCGTACTGGTAGGATAGTAGTAATTAATTTCTGCATTGTTTGGGTTGGACATGCCTTTAAAAACTTCAATAGGCCATAACCAACTACTAAACCAGGTATCCAAACAATCCGAATCCTGTGTTAAAGTTTTTCCTTTTGTCTCCGGATACTTTGCATTGACTGCTGCTTCGTTTTCTGCAACATAAACATTGCCATCGGCGTCATACCATGCCGGAATACGATGTCCCCACCATAATTGACGGCTAATGCACCAGTCCTTAATATTATCCATCCAATGACGATACACGTTTTTAAACTTAGCAGGATGAAATTGTATTTCATCACTCATCACTGCTTCCAATGCAGGGCCTGCTAATTGCTTCATATCCACCCACCATTGTAAACTTAATCTTGGTTCCACAATGGCATCCGTTCTTTCACTAAATCCTACCTGATTTACATAATCTTCTAGCTTCACTAAATTGCCACAGGCTTCTAAATCGGCAGCCATTATTTTCCTTACTTCTATACGATCTTTTCCAATATACATGGGAGCTTCTTCGTTCATCGTTCCATCCTCATTCAAAGTTTCTATTACTTCTAAACCATGTTTTTGACCTAAGTTAAAGTCATTGATATCATGCGCAGGTGTCACTTTTAATGCACCTGTTCCAAATTCCATTTCAATATAATCATCGGCTATAATGGGTATGCGACGATTAATCATAGGTACAAATGCATGCTGGCCAACTAAATGTTTGTATCTATCATCTTTAGGATGTACACAAATAGCCGTGTCTCCAAAAATAGTTTCGGGGCGCACGGTGGCAACTGTTATGTATTCATCACCTGGCACATCTAATTTGTATCTGATATGATACATTTTACCATTTACTTCCTTATGTATAACTTCTTCGTCACTTAAAGCGGTTTTCGCACGCACATCCCAATTAATCATGCGCTTCCCACGATATATTTTTCCTTTGTTATATAAGTCTACAAATACTTTAATAACGGTTTCGTAATAATCAGGATCCATGGTAAAAGAAGTACGATCCCAATCCAAACTACAACCCATCTTTCTTAACTGTTGTAAAATGATGCCACCGTATTTTTCTTTCCATTCCCAAGCGTAGGTTAAAAATTCGTCTCTGGATAAAGATGATTTTGCAATCCCTCTTTCTCTTAACATGGCAACCACTTTCGCTTCAGTTGCAATAGAGGCATGATCCGTTCCCGGCACCCAGCATGGATTCATTCCTTGCATACGTGCCCGTCTCACCAAAATATCCTGAATGGTATTATTTAAACAATGGCCCATGTGTAAAACGCCCGTTACATTGGGAGGCGGAATCACCACAGTGTATGCCGGTTTATGATTGGGCTCGCTATGGAAATAACCTTGGTCTATCCAATGTTGGTACCATTTGGTTTCTACTTCACCTGGTATGTAATTTTTACTCAGTTCCATGCTCGTTTTTCTTTACCTAAATTGAGCCACAAAAATAAGGAAAAGCCGCAAGCTTATTTTGACAAAAATATCCGAACTTGGCCCCCAATGGAATTTGCAGTTGTAGATATAGAAACCACCGGCGGAATGCCCCAATCACATGGCATTACCGAAATTGCGATTGTCCTGCATAATGGGGTGGAGGTAACGGGTAAATACGTGACTTTAATTAATCCTAAACAAAAAATACCCCCGTTTATTGTGAATATGACGGGCATCAGTGATGCAATGGTGGCAACTGCCCCTTTATTTGAGGAAGTGGCTCCTCAAATTTTTAATTTATTAAAGGATCGGGTTTTTGTGGCGCACAATGTAAGTTTTGATTATGGCTTTGTGCATTATTTATTAAACCACCATGGCTATGAATGGTCGGCACCTAAATTGTGTACCATTCGATTAAGTAAAAAAGTATTCCCTGGATTTACTAAATATGGGCTAGGTTCTTTAACAAGGGATTTAGGTATTCGGATTGAAGGTCGTCACCGCGCCTGGGGCGATGCTGCTGCTACTGCACAAGTATTAACTATGGCCATTGAAAAAGAAGGCATGCAGCCCATTCATAATTTATTGAATAAAAAAGAACCGCGTAAAAAAATAGCGCCACCAAGTTCAGAGACTGGCGACGCTGTTTAATATTTTTTCCGCAATACGACTTCTTGCGGTTTTCTATTTCTTTTTTTTAATACTCCGCCGTAATCCCTGTGTAATTTTGAGGAGTGATTTGCTTTAATTCCTTTTTCAAAGCCGCAGTCACTTTTAAGCCGTCTATAAATTTGTGCATAGACTTTTTATCTATTTTACTATTGCCTCTTGTTAAATCTTTTAAAGCTTCATATGGATTTGGATATTTTTCTCTACGCAAAATAGTTTGGATGGCTTCCGCTACCACTGCCCAATTGTTTTCCAAGTCGGCCTGTATTTTCACTTCATTCAAAATGAGTTTGCCTAAGCCTTTTTCTAAAGAATTGATGGCAATAGTAATATGACCAACGGGTACCCCTATATTTCTTAATACGGTAGAGTCGGTTAAGTCTCTTTGTAATCGGCTAATTGGCAATTTAGCTGCAAAGTGCTCTAATAAAGCGTTGGCGACGCCTAAGTTTCCTTCGGCATTTTCAAAATCAATAGGATTTACTTTATGCGGCATAGCGCTTGATCCAACTTCGCCCTTTTTAGTTTGTTGCTTAAAATAATCCATAGATATATAAGTCCAAATATCGCGAGACAAATCAATTAAGATATTGTTGATTCTTTTTAGGTTGTCACAGTGTGCAGCAAAATTATCGTAGTGTTCAATTTGAGTGGTAAACTGCATTCTTTGTAATCCTAAAATATCCTCTACAAATTCATTACCTAAGGAAACCCAATTCTTTTTTGGGTAGGCAATTTGGTGCGCATTAAAATTACCTGTGGCGCCCCCAAATTTTGCTGCGAAAGGAATGGTTGCAAACAATTCAATTTGATTATGTAACCTTTCCACAAATACCATCACCTCTTTTCCTAAAGTTGTTGGGGAAGCAGCTTGACCATGTGTGCGGGCTAGTAAAGGAACCTTCTTCCATTGCTTCGCAAACTGGTATAATCTGTTTTGCAAATTTATTAAAGCAGGTAAAGTGTTATTCTCCATGGCATCCTTCCAGCTTAAAGGAATGGCCGTATTGTTAATGTCCTGAGAAGTTAAACCAAAATGAATCCATTCTTTTAATTCACTTGCATTATTTGTATCTAAAATTTCTTTTAAAAAATATTCAACCGCTTTTACATCATGATTGGTAGTGGCTTCAATTTGTTTAATCTTTTGTGCATCTTCCTCCGAAAAATTCTCAACCACCGCTAACAATGTTTTTTTCAATGCAGGGGTTACTTTAAAAAAATTTTTATCTGCTAAAAATAAAAAGTAATGCACTTCTACTAATACACGGTATTTAATTAAGCCATATTCCGAAAAATAGGCACTCAAATTAGCAGTTTGTTTATGGTAACGACCGTCAATAGGAGAGATAGCGCTAAGTTGTGACATATTGATTGCTTTAAACAAGTGGTTTTTGATATCTTTGCGCAAAGTTAATTCAATTGGAGAGAAAGTGGCGCATTGGGGCGGTAAGTTATTTAAACACCCGTCCATTATTATTGGGAGTAGAGCAGTCGACCTTGATGGCTCAGATTGAGTTATTTAAGACCCATCCAGCTAAAATTGCCCAGGATTTAATAGATGGCACCATTGATATGGGCTTAGTTCCTGTTGCAATTATACCCTTATTAAAAGAGCCTCATTTGGTTTCTAATTACTGTATAGGCGCGGAGGGCGATGTAGCGAGTGTTTGTATTTTTAGCCAAGTACCTATCAATCAAATTGAAAAAGTATACCTGGACGATCAAAGCAGGACTTCTGTCCAATTGGCGCGTATACTATTAGCAGATTTTTGGAAAAAAGAAGTAGAATTTATAAAAGCTGATGAAGGATATATCCATCACATTAAGGGTACCACTGCTGGCGTGATTATTGGCGACCGCGCGTTGGCTGCTAGATCCAATTATCCTTACATATATGATTTAGCAGGTGCTTGGGTTCAACATACTGGTCAGCCTTTTGTATTTGCTACTTGGATTGCAAATAAACCAATGCCAGATGAATTTATGGAAGCCTTTGATAAGGCCAATGGATATGGCTTGTCTCATTTAGAAGCCGTCATTGCTGCCATACCTAGTTCGGAGCAGGTATATGATTTACATAAATATTATACCCAAAATATTAGCTATACTTTTAACGAAGCAAAGAAGGCGGGTATGAAATTGTTTTTAGAATCGCTTTAACAGCTTGATATTTTTCCTTTCTAAGAAATCAAAAAACATATTGGTGAGTTCCGGTGCAGGTTTAATCCAATAAACCATTACATAAAATACGACTATATAAATAATACTTCGCATCACCCCGTCTAGTATAAAATGATCTACATGAGGGATAAGGCTTATTAAAAAGAGCATTGTGCCAAATGATATTAATAAAACCAAGTGTTTTAATTGGTAGGGTTGAAATTTAAATTTGCTATATAGGAACAAATAGCGGATCAGGTTGAAAACAAATAAAGTACCTAAGTTGGAGATGGCGAGTCCAGTAAGTCCAAAGTGCTTGATGAGTATAAAATTTAAGGGGATGGCCGTGGTGATAAAAACTAGGTTCGAAATAAAATCAAATTTCCAAAAATTAGAAGTGCCTATGATGGCACCATTCATGCCTGTACTCATATCTATGAGTTTTCCAAACCCAAGAATTAAAAATAAATTAAACAATGGCGCAAAATTGGATGCATTCTTATGACTCACTAAATTCATAAACTCAATGAGGTTGGACATATTTAGTAAAATAAGGCCGTATAAGAAACAGGCAATGAGCATTAAGTTTGAAACACTCTTCGTATAAATATCATTGATGTTTTTTAAATTTTTAACCCTCCAGGATTCAGAAAGGATAGGCACACTAATGGATAGTATACTGCGTTGTGGAATTTCAATAATGGTAGCTAGGTATACAGCAATGGTAAAGATGCCGGCATCACTCAGTCCTTTTAAACCCACAATTAAAAAAGTGTCGTTGGTTTTTGCAAGGATATTAAAAAACTGACCTGCAAATAGGAATAAGGAAAAATTAATGATCCTTCCTTTTAATCTTTTCGTAACAGAACTTAGGGAAACAATATTAAAACGCCACTCACCCGATTTTATCAAGCTAATTCCTAAAATAATGACTGGCAGCAAATAAGTAAAACTAAAGAGTAGGATAAAAGTTTTAAAATTTACATAGCCTAAACCATATAGTACAATCAAAGCACCATTTAAAATGCGAACCAGTGTTTCTTTTATAAAATTAGTAACCACCGTTTTTTTAATGGTCCAAGAAAAAGCTTCCATCCAAGTAAACACCATAAATAGTAAAGTAAATGGATAAATCACATTAAAGTGCTCCACTAAGGAGGGGGACTTACCTAACTTTCTTAAAATAAATTCCTTGTTATAAAATCCAACAAAGAGTAATAATGAAAAACCAATCATGCCAATGGCGAATGTAATAATGGGGAGATCGTTCTTTTTTACCGACAGGTAATTTTGATAATAGGGGCCAAACTTATTAATAATGGGGATGGTTCCAAATGTACATAAGGTAGCAAGGGTTAAGCCGGTATCTAAAATGGCCCTGGTTAATCCAATTTGTTCCGTGTTTAGGAAGTAGGGATATAATACCAACATATTAAAGGCACCAATGATAAATCCGATGAAGATATATATGCTAGATTTGGAGCCCTGTTTTTGAATTATTCCCATTTGATTTTATTATCCGTCTAAAATTATTGAAAATATTTTATATCAAAGGTTCTTTAAAGTAGTATTCACTCCAATTTTAGGTTAATTTCGTTAGATAATTCATTTCTATGTTTAGGAGAATAGAGGAGATTTTGCAAAGTATTGGGTTGGACATTGTTAAAGTGCTAAAGAATTTAACAGATCTACCTCATTATTTTAGGAAATATAAAACCTTAAAGGCCCAAAAAGGGAAGGACAATTTATTCCCTTTTGGCAAATGGTATCCAAGGCTTAGAGAGTGGAAAGAGCAGGGTGGAGTCGCAAGCGGTCACTATTTTCATCAGGACTTGTTTGTAGCACAACAAATATGCAAGCACAACCCCAAAAGACATATTGATATTGGCTCCTTGGTGGACGGTTTTGTGGCCCATGTTGCCGCCTTCAGAGAAATTGAGGTATGGGATATTCGAGCCATTGATTCAAAAGTGCATAATATGCGTTTTTATCAAGCAGATTTAATGCAGCTGCCTAAAGAATTAATTGCTTCCACCGATTCTATCAGTTCCCTTCATGCTATTGAGCATTTTGGTTTAGGCAGATATGGAGATCCCATTGATTATGATGGGTACAAAAAAGCCATTGAAAATATCCACGCTATTTTACAGGATAAAGGAAGATTTTATTTTTCGGTGCCCATTGGCCCACAAAGAATCGAATACAATGCGCACCGCGTATTTTCCTTAAGTTACTTATTCGAATACCTGTCTTCTTATTTTGAGATTGAACATTTATCTATTGTAGATGATAACGGGGATTTTCACAAACAGGTACAAATTACTAACGAAGTAATTACCAATAATTACGGCTGCCATTATGGTTGTGGCATTTTTGAATTGATCAAGAAGTAATCATTAAGTATTCTAATAGTTATCAATAAATTATTATAGTCCTAATAATTTTTGATAATCGCCAGCAAACTTTTGCATACTATATTTATTGGCCATCATTTCAGTGCCAGTCTTACTCAAGGTTTGAAGTTCTGCGATTGGCATTTTTGAAATACCTACTAGAGCGTCTAAGGTCTCTTCCACTAAAGTATCATCACTGTTTTTAATCAGGAAGCCATTACCCTTGTTAATTACCAATGGCAGATCACCTACTGCTGTAACAATAGGGATGCATCCATTTTGCATAGCTTCCAAAACGACTAAAGGCATACCTTCGGTAGATGATAATAATATAATAAAATGCGCAGCCTGGTATTTATTATTTAATAGTTCTTTATTATTGATCATGCCGGCAATAGATATATAATTAGGGGTGTCAGCGGGCAAAAAGGCATCCACATCTCCAATGAATTCAAAATCAAAAGGGAGTTTATATTCTTTTGCCTTTCTAGCAAGGGCAACAATACTTGGGATACGTTTTTCGGCACTGCCCCTGCCCACATATATTACTTTAAAGGGAGCCACCCATTGCTTTTCTAATGAATTTAAATTAGGCGATACTGCATTTGGAAGATAAGTAATGCGCTCTTTCAAATTCAATGGGGCCTGAATGGTTTCATATTGTGAAATATGTTCCTGTATTTTGTTTTCACTAATCATTATACTCTTCGTATAATAAGAGATAAATGGAATACGTATCCAGGAGAAGCTGTTGAAAGAGTGGATGAGTTCAAATTGTTGAAGCGACGCGTTAATCCAAGGAGCAATTTTATACCCAAAATTAGATTGACCATTGAATACTTTGGCATGGCCTTTATTGATGCGGCTTGCATAATAACCGCGCGCAATTAAATTGAGAGGAAGTCTTAAGATATTATTATTGGTATAAGCACTAGCAATCTCTATATCAATACCAATCTGTTTGAATTCATTTAAAAATCCTTCATTATTAGAGAAGCGAGTAAAAACAATCACTGCTTTTTGGCCCTTGGCTAGTTGTGCAATTTGCAAATGAATTTTTTCAGCTCCTCCTAAATGATAAAAAGGGAAGAAAAAGTAAATGTCGTATTGCTTTGGATGGCCCTTTAATAAATGCAATAGTTGGCCCATGCCAATAAAGGGTGCCATGAAAAAGTTTTCTATTTTTCGCTTTATGAGGTAGTGCTGGTATTTCATTTACTATCTCGTTTATTATTTTTTAAGGACTTACCAATACCCAAGAAAAGGTCTGCAAAAGTGCTTAAAAATACTTTTATTATAAATAGATTCAATTTCCCTTTTGACAAGCAGTTGCATATGAACCTATACTTTACGACCGCCTTTTGAAAATAAAAATTTCCTTTTCGAATGGAAGATTGAGTGATGGAGTTGGGCTGAACTCTATAATACAAAAGAGCCTCGTCTATTTTGGCAATATTTAAATTAGCCGCTGAAGCGCGCAACCATAAATCATAATCCTCGAAATTTTTTTGATGTTCATTATATAGCAGGGACTTTGCTATTTCACTTCGCATGCAAATACTAGGATGGATCATACAATTTTCCCAAGTCAGTGCTTTTTTAATTGAGGAAGGAGTAATTGTGTTCAAGTCTAGTTCCCAATTGGCCATAGGGGATTGTGTATTAGTTTCAAAAAATACAGCATGGGTTCCAACAATGTCAATTTCAGGATGGTCCAATAAATATTGCACCTGTTTTTGAACACGATCTTTGAATGCAATATCGTCTGCGTCCATTCTTACTATCATATCTCCCTTTGCGCTAACGATGGCTTCATTTAAACTAGCAACCAACCCTTTATTTTGTGTATGGGTAATGTTTATGATCCTAGGTTCGGTATAATGTTCAATAATTGCTTGGCTGCCATCTGTTGAACCATCGTTCACAATAATCAATTCAAAATGGGTATAGGATTGTTCAAGTATACTATTGATAGATGCGCTTAAGTATGGCTCAGCATTGTATACTGGCAGGATGACTGATATGAATGGTTTTAATACCATAACCTTGCCTCCACTTTATTTAAATATTGCAAAGTATTGGTAGCCAATGGCGTTCGTTTTGTTTGACTAGGAATTTTGAATACAGCAATCCAGTTTTTTATAAATCCAATGAAGTCAAATTTAGAGTTAGCCAAATAAAATAGTGACCACATTATAGCAGTGGTCATAAAATATCCTTTAGGTAAATAAGTATAGGCTACGATGGATTTATTCAGCCACATTCCTTTTAACTTATCCTTTGTAGCTTGTCTGCCTTCGGGAGACTCTTTGTGTAACATAGTAATACCCGCATTGTATTCAATAAGGTAACCTGCATTTAATATACGGTAGCTTAAGTCATACTCTTCCATGCCGTAGAAAAAGTTTTCAGGGTAATATCCCACTTCATCCATTATCGCTTTCCTTACAATATGTGCACCTCCTGCAAAATAATAAGTATCAAATTGTGCTAGGTTTTTATACTTTTCGAATTGTTTATGAGGGAATGCGTTTTCCTGTATTTGTCTATTTTGAAAGTATTCCACTTTAACGGAAATGATACCCGTTTTTGGTTTCGCTTCAAATAAATGAGCGATGGTTTGTAGTGCATTTTTATCTGCTAGTTCACAGTCGTCATCCAACATTAATAATAATGGAGCGGATGCTTGTTGGATAGCAAAGTTTCTTCCTTTAGAGACGCCTAAATTTTCGGGGGAGTGAATGTATTTGAAGTTTACTTCCTTGTGCAAATCCATAAAATCTATAACAGCGGTATAATCTTTCGTGGAATTATTATTCACAATAATAACCTCTTCTAAAAATTGTTCTTTTTGATCAAGGCCTACAATATTTTTAGCTAAAGCCAACATGTCCTCAGGACGGTTGTAAGTGATTATAATAATGGCGATATTGTTCATTGCGGTTGACATAGTCGATTCTAGGTAAAAATAATTAAAATAATCGAGTTCGCTGAGCTTCCTAAGCATTAACTTCGTAGCTATATTGCATCGAAATCTTATGATTATTGTTAAAATTTATGGAGGGATGGCCAATCAGCTTTTTCAATATGCTGCAGGCTATGCATTGTCACTGCGACATGCTGCTGCACTCAAATTAGATATCAGCTATTTTCAAGAAAAAAAAACCGATACCCAAAGAGCATTTGCATTAGATAAGTTCGCTATAGATTATGAGTTGGCTAGTCAGGAAGAAATAGATCAGGTATTTAAATTTCGCAACATAGATTATGCTTGGAATAAATTAATGCCACTCAATAAAAAGCGATTTTATGGCGAGAAAAAGCCAGGCTTTAATGAACGATTTTTTGATTTAAGCGAAAATGTTTATTTGCGCGGGTATTTTCAGTCGGATAAATATTTTACAGATTGCAAGAGGTCCTTGATGGAGCAGTATAAAATAAAGACCAACCACTTTACCCATCTTTTGCCTTTGGCTAAAACATTGTCAAGTACAAATACAGTTGCCTTGCATATTAGACTTGGGGATTATTTAAATCCAACATTGTCTAGTATTATGGCGCCATTCAATTTAGATTATTATAAAAAGGCAATGGAGTATGTACAAAAAAATATACCGAATCCTAAGTTTTATATTTTCTCTGATCAAATTCAGTTAGCAAAAGATTTATTGAATTTAAAAGAAGTGGATGTGACCTTTGTAGATGACTCAATTACTAAAAATGCGGAGGAAGATTTTTATTTAATGCAATCCTGCCAGCATCAAATTATTGCCAATAGTACCTTTAGTTGGTGGGCGGCCTACCTAAATGAGAATACCCATAAAATAGTAGTAGCACCTCAAAAATGGTATAAAGCTCATTTTGGAGATGCTACTCATTTGTATCCGAACAACTGGGTTATTTTATAGTTTTCAATCCGCGTACCCAAGTACCAATTAATATTAAAATAAGTAAGATGGATAACCATTCGCAAATTTGGGCGTAAATAATATTACTATAATAAGATTCGGGCTTGAACTCAAATTTTACTGTATGTGATCCTGCAGGAATTAACAGCGATCTTAATAAATAATTAGATTTCAAAATGGGAGCTTCTTTGTTATCAATATATGCTTTCCATCCTTTATCATAGTATATTTCACTAAACACGGCCAACTGCGTATTTTTTGTATTGGCTTGGTATTGCAAAACATCATTTGACTTTGAAATTAAGTTAATACTTGAGGTTGTGTCAAATTGATTTAAGCCAGTAATACTTTTTTGATTTACAATATTCATTACAGCCGTATCTTTTGCATTTAAGTTAGTGAGTGCATTCATTTCAGCGGTCGGGTCCTTAGCCCATTGAATTCCTTTTACAAACCATGCCGAACCCAATGCGTCTGGATTAGGAATGGATCTTCCTTGCTCATCAATAATATATTTAGTATTCAACATGTTAACGGAAGGCATGCAATTGGGAAAATTATACAATTGGTTTTCAATTAAGTCTTGTGTTAAACTCAATTTAGCAGGGTGGTACCCGCCAATGGTTTTATGGAAATAAGCAGTGATAGCACCGCCATTAAAAACACTACTAATGTTTCCCGATTTTAAATCTAACACCCTGTAATCAGTTTTATCTTTTTGAATTTCTAAATCCGCCGCTTGGGCTTTTAAAATGGTCTCGTTGGTGTCTTCTTTTTCATTAAAACTGTCTGAACTTAAATAAGTGGAGTTCACACTCATTAAGTCTACTAGGCTCAAAAATGCAAGCATGATTAAAACCACCTTATATTTCAAAAATTCAACCTTCTTCGTTACATATAACCAAATTAATAGCAATGTAATGGAAGCAAAAACCAAAGACCTAAGCATGCTATCCAATAAGATGGTCTTTCGGTCTTCCTTTAAAGCACTTGTAAATTGATAAATAGCCGATTGAATTTGAACTTCTTTTATTTGCTCAACCTGTTTTACTAAATTTTTGTCTGCTTCTCCTTGGTAATCGCTTTTTAAATAAAACACAATCACCATTAAGAAAAGCACACCTACTGCGATCAATCCTTTTTTAAATGCAGGAGCATAATTTCTTTCTGCGTAGTTTGAAAAAACTTCTTTTAGCCCTAATAATGCGGTAAAGTTGATTAAGAATATCTGAATAACACTAATCATACTAGGTGCTCTAAACTTATTATAAACAGGTAAATGGTCAAGCATCCAAAAGTTAAAGCCGCTTAGATATTTGCCATAACTTAATAAAACGGTAAAAGCGAATAAGGAGATTATCCAAATACTGTGTTCTTTTTTAATAACGAAAAGTGAAAATAATGCCAATACTAAAATGATGATGCCTGCATAGGCAGGTCCAGCTGTGCCTTCTACAATACCACCCCAATAAAATTGCATATAACCTTGCAATTGTTGACCTAGGCCCCCTTGCATTGAAGAGAGTGTTTCGATAGCTTTTGATTTTTCTTCGCTTATTTCTAAATGATCGGAACTACCTCCGTATAATTTAGGAACCATTAAAACAAAGGGTTCCATAATTTGATAACTGTAACTTAACGCATACTCTTTCCCCAATCCTTTATCATTTACCACACCCGTTCCCTTCGCCGGTAATTGACTCCCTCCACGTATACTGCTAGCGCTATATTCAGCATCGGTTTTAAGATTAATAATATTAGAACCAACACCCAACAAAGCTGCACTTATGCCAAATACAGCCACTAATAATAAGTGTTTAAAATCTTTTTGAATAATGGCTTTTATAGCAAATGCGATACTTGAAAATAGAATAATCAAAATAGTATAGAATGCTATTTGATAGTGCTTAGTGGTTATTAATGCGCCAACAAATAAGCTGGTTACCACTACGCCTGCTAAATATTTTTTATTAAATAATAACATGACCCCGGCAATAACACCTGGCATTAAGGCTATGGCCATCATTTTAGTGTCATGACCTACAGAAACGATAATGGGATTATAGGTGGAGAATGCATAAGTTAAAGCAGTGAGTATGCCAATGTATGGATTGGCGCCTACCACTAGGGATAAAATATAAAAACATATACAGGCTAGTACAAAAAAGTTAATGGGTTTGGGTAAGCCCAATGTCAATACCTGCGAAAAATAATAAGGAACATCATTATAAAGTTTAGGCATCATGATCAAGTAACCTGGCATACCACCAAACATGCCATTGTTCCATAATGGAACCTTCCCTGTAGCTTCTGCCTCCATTTGTTGGCTATGGCTCATGCCTTTCCATTGAATATTATCTGATTGTTGTAATACTTTCCCCTCTAATGCGGGTCGGCAATATATAATTGCCACCAAAGCAAAAATTGCTACAGCGATTAAGTGGGGTAGCGCCGACTTTAATATATTCTTTACCATACAAATAAATTATAGTGACAAACCTACAACTAAAAAGGCTTTTTGCGTAATTTTCTTATCTTGTATTCAATTCATAACAATGGGTAATTTGTTTAATAAATCCTTCTTTGCTTTTATGGCCCGCCTGGCTATTATTTGCAATATTGCCTTTGTGCTTACCTTAATGAAAATGCTACTCAACTGGTTTAAAATGCCCGACTTCTTAGCCAATTTCATTGCCGTTTTGGGGCTAGAAATGTCTCCCGTAGTGAATATATCCTTTGCCATTTGGTGGCTTGCCTTGAAACTGAGAAAAAATACCATCGAAATCCCTCTTTGGCAAACAATTTTGATCTTATTTATGTTAATGTTACAAATCTTATCCGCACTAATTTAATAAGCACATGATAAACGCTATACTCAAAGACAAACCCACCAAGCTTTTTTTAGCCATCACCGCTTTTTTTGTTGCCAATGCACTAATTGCTGAATGTATTGGAGGAAAAATATTTTCACTAGAAGGGGTATTTGGGTTAGCCCCTGCGAACCTTACTATTTTTGGACAGTCTGGTTTATCTTTTAATTTAACCTGCGGCGTTTTACTATGGCCTTTAGAGTTTGTAATCACGGACATTGTTAACGAATATTATGGTCCAAAGGCAGTAAGAAGAATAAGTATAATTGCAGTGAGTTTAATTGTATACGCATTTTTAATGTTTTACCTAGCTATGCGCATTGCACCCGCTGCTTTTTGGGTAGGTTCTAAAGTAGATGGGGGAGTGCCTAGTATGCAAGATGCATTTGAAGCCATTTTTGGGCAAGGCATGTGGATTATTTTGGGGAGCTTGATTGCCTTTTTAGTGAGTCAGTTTATTGATGTAATTGTATTTCACAAAATCAAAAAGATAACAGGGGAGAAGATGCCCTGGTTAAGAGCAACGGGATCCACAGTGGTTTCACAATTGGTGGATAGTTTTGTAGTGTTAGTAATCGCCTTTAAGTTGGGTAATAATTGGACTTGGTCATTTGTAATGGCAGTATGTGTTGTAAATTATATGTACAAGTTTACCATGGCAATTATATTAACACCTGCCATCTCGTTTATAGAATCCAGGATTGAAAAATACCTGGGGCATGACACTGCTAAGAAAATGAAATTGGAAGCGATGGGGATTCAGCAGGAAGTGTAGAAGGATATTTCTAAAAACCTTTCTTGTCTAGCAACATTTTAATGGCAACTTTATCAATTGGTAAAGTCATGGTTGCTTCACTCAATTCACTTAATGGTATCCATCTTAAATGTTCGGCAGTTCCTTTCAAATCGGCAACTTGCTCAGGAAGAAAATCAAATGTTTTTTCTTTTGTTAAAATTTTGCTTGTATCATTAGCATGCACATAATAGTAGATAGAAATAATTTGATCGGTATGATTGAATGCGGAGATTTGGAAAAAATCGGTGGTATAAAAATGTTCGCCCACTCGCACTTCTAAATCGGCTTCCTCCATAAACTCTCTTGCCAATCCGTCTCTTGTACCTTCTCCAATTTCTAGCCCACCACCAGGAAGCTTAGTAATATAACTGCCTCTTATAAATTCATCACTCACTAATAATCTGTCCTGTGCATCTATTAAAATTCCGTACACTCTCACATTGAACAATGCCATCGTAAATTATTTAATTAAAATTATTTTATGTGGATGCTTGATTTGTAAACAAAAGTGCCTGGACCTTTTAGCCAAATATGCGTAAAGTGCCCACCTCCTATATTATGAAAGCTAACCGCTAATTTTCCACCAAGGGTTTGAATTTTAATATCATGTTCGCCTTGCTTATGTAAACAAGATGTTATAGCTGCTGCAGTTACACCCGTGCCACAACTATAGGTTTCATTTTCAACACCTCTTTCATAAGTACGAACGAATAAATGATCTGCTTGGTGTTCCACAAAATTCACGTTAATTCCCTCTTTTGCAAATCGATCACTATATCTAATTTCTTTTCCTTCATTAAACACATCATGCGTTTCAATATCGTTTACCATTTTAATATAATGAGGAGAGCCCGTATCCGTTATAAAATAATCTGTACCGGTTTCAACCGATTTTACATCGGTCATTTTTAAATGCACCCATCCGTTATTATGTATGGATGCTTCATGTGGCCCGTCAATGGCCATAAATGAATAATGTTCTTTTACAATGCCATTGTCATGTGCAAATTGCACCAAGCATCTTCCTCCATTCCCGCACATGGTTCCTTCTGTCCCATCGGCATTATAATAAGTCATTGAAAAATCATAACCGTTTGCCATACCCATTAACATCAATCCATCTGCACCCACTCCAAAACGTCGGTCACATAAAAAAGCAATTTGTTGATTAGACAATGAAATGCTACCGTCTCTGTTGTCAATGATTACAAAGTCGTTGCCCGTGCCTTGGTATTTGGAGAAATTAATATTCATCATACTCTTTTAAATAGAAGCGATAATACCTAATGTTTTTTGGATCATATTGTCCACTGCGCTGGCCATGTCCTTGCTATATTCTTTTTTCACTCTATTGGCAATAATCACATTGATACTTAGGCATTGGTGTCCTAATAAATTACACAAACCATATATCGCGCTGGTTTCCATTTCAAAATTAGCAATATGATGGTTGCCAAAACGAAAGCTTGTCATTTGATCCACTAAGTTGGGCATTTGCAATGGCAATCTTAAGATACGACCTTGAGGGCCATAGAAACCAGGACAGGTAACAGTAATACCTTGACTGTATCCTTCACTAAAATGTTTTAGCAATCCTGCACTCGCACTTGCAATATAGGGTTGTATTTTAAAATCGGTGATTTGCGTATGTTGTTCGAAAGCCGAAAGGATGGCTTGCTCTTCTGAATTATTATTTAATTTATAAAAATGCAATAAATTATCTATACCCAAACCATGTGTACCTGCCACCAATTGATCCACACCTACTTCACCTTGCAAAGAACCACAAGTGCCCATGCGAATAATAGAAACTGATTTCTTTTTCTCGTTTATGGTTCTGGTATTAAAATCAATGTTCACTAAAGCGTCTACTTCATTTAAAGCAATATCAATATTGTCTGGACCAATCCCTGTACTTAAAACAGAAATTCTTTTATTTCCAATGTATCCAGTGTGGGTAATAAATTCTCTATGCTCGCATTTAAATTCAACACGATCAAAGTATTTACTTACGCTCGCTACTCTTTCCGGGTCTCCAACAGTAATAACGGTATCTGCTATTTCCTCTGGTCGCACATTTAAGTGGTAAACCGCTCCACGGTCGTTAATAATGAGTTCAGATGCTCCAATTGCAGACATATCATTGTTATTTAGGGTACAAATGTCGTTTAAATCGTATTAGTTGTAAAATTCTTTTATAATTAAGTTCTTTGTGTTATTTTCGCGTCCCAAAAGGGTCCTGTGGCCGAGTGGCTAGGCAAAGCTCTGCAAAAGCTTCTACAGCGGTTCGAATCCGCTCGGGACCTCGATACAAAGCCTCTCAACTTTCGTTGAGAGGCTTTTTTGTTACGAGACCGCGAATCAAGCGCCACGAAGTGGCAGTTAATGAGCCGAGACTGTGTTTGTAGCTTGCTTCAAAAAACAGACGAGGTTTATTAACAAATGAGCGCAGCGAATAAGCTTGTGTAAGTTGGCGAGGAACAAAAAAGCACAACACAAATCACAGATTTGTGTTGAAAAGGCTTTGGGTAAGACG
>CANJPH010000024.1 GCA_947476145.1 Bacteroidota bacterium
ATGACTGTATTAATGGACACAAATGATACTGAAGCGGATATTGGAATTGAATAAATAAATTAAGATGCAAAAATTATTGTTGGTGATTGGGATGTTTACATTTTGTTTTGCAAAACAACTTAATGCTCAACTAAACAATAAAGACAGCGCATTTTTAAAGCAGTCCATACAAAATGCCATTCAGGCATATCACAATGGTATTGGGGATCAGGCTGCTAAATTTAATGGTAGTCAATACCAAGGCTATACCGTTTCTTTTTCAGATGGTCAACCCTACTTTAAAGCCAATGTCCTTTCTAAAGGAAGTATTGTTTATGACGGGGTTCTATTTGAAAATGTAAACCTACTTTACGACGAAGTTGCTGACTGTGTGGTATTGCAAGACAGTATACACCGAATTAAATTAGTGAACGAGCGCTTATCCGCCTTTACAGTTCAAGAAAGCAATTTTGAAAGATTACAGAAAATAGAGAATTCTGCTTTGCTAGCTACCGGTTTTTACGAAGTACTCACTAAAGGTAAAATGAGTCTCTATAAAAAAGAGACTAAAAAAATGATAGACAAATTTAGCAATGCGAACGAATTGGCTGTGCTTTTTGAAATTCATCATTATTATTATATACGAAAAGGAGATTCCTTTTTTGAAATTAAAAAGAAAAAAGATTTATTTAAAGTACTGGCCGATCAAGAAAACGCGATTAGTAAATACATTTCGGATGAACACTTAAATTACAGAAAAGCAAAAGATATAATGCTCACCAAGGTTATTGATTTCTATAATTTCTTAAATCAATAACATGAAGCAATTTAAATACACCTTTCTACTTTGCTTTCTACTTATTGCTAGCACACAAATTAATGCACAATTAGATACTGCTCAAAAAATTACCTTATCCTTGAACAATGTAAGTTTAAACGATTTAGTAAAAAACATAGAGGATCAAACAGAATTTCGCTTTTATTTTGATACTGCACAATTGTCCAAACAAACTTACAGCATACAAGTTTCAAAGGCGCCCTTGTCACAAGTATTGGCAACACTATTTAATCCTTACAAAATATTCGCTAGCATTGATAAAGATGGATTTATATTTTTATCGAAAGATCCATTATTTTATATATTACTTCCGGATTCCTATTTTTCGGGCGTTCAAAAAAACAATTTAGCAGGGAATATTAATAATTTTATTGAGCCAGATGAATCTGTTAATGCACAAGCATCTTTAGCGGATAACAAATTATATGAAATTGGTGAAAAGTCACTTGCAGCTGCCAATATTATTACTATGGCGGGTTATATAAAAGACTTACGAACAGGCGAACCCGTGGCGGGTGCTTCCATTTATATTGACAAGCCAAGGATTGGCGTGAGCTCCGATCAAAATGGATATTACACCATTTCATTGCCTAGAGGTAAACATATTTTAAATATTCAAAGCCTTGGTATAAGAGATATCAAAAGACAAATTATTTTATACAGTGATGGCAAAATGAATATTGATGCAACCGGTAGCATTATGTCCCTTAAAAAAGTGGTTATCTCGGCGCAAAAAATTAGCAATGTGCGAGGCACTATTATGGGGGTACAAAAGTTAGATATTAAAACGGTAAAACAAGTTCCTGTTGTTTTTGGCGAGGCCGATATTTTAAGAGTAGTCACTACCCTGCCTGGAGTTAAAACAGTAGGCGAAGCGAGTACCGGTTTAAATGTTAGAGGTGGATCTTCGGATCAGAATTTAATTTTATTTAACGACGCAACCATTTACAATCCTGCACACTTTTTTGGTATGTTCTCCTCATTTAATCCAGAGCTTATTAGTAATGTGGAACTTTATAAAAGCAGTATCCCCGCCAGTTTTGGGGGTCGCCTTTCTTCGGTTTTAGATATTAATAGTAGAGAAGGCAATAAGAAAGAATTTACTGGATCGGCAGGCATTGGTTTGCTTACGAGCAGAGTGAATATAGAAGGCCCCATTGAAAAAGATAAGTCCTCCTTTATTCTTGGTGGAAGATCTACCTATTCCAATTGGCTTTTTAAACTCTTACCTGAAGAATATAAAAATAGTAAGGCCGACTTTTATGACCTGAACCTTATTATTAATAATCAAATTAATAAAAATAATACACTTTACTTTACGGGTTATTTGAGTAACGACCATTTTAATTTAAACAGTGATACCGCTTATGGTTATGGCAATAAAAATATCTCCATTAAATGGAAACATATATTTACCAATAAGTTTAACAGCTTATTCACAACAGGCGTTGACGATTATGGTTATAAAATAAATAGTCAAAGACTTCCTATATCTGCTTACCAATTAAGTTTTGGAATTCAACAAACTTATTTTAAAGCGCATTTTATTTACAACATTAACAGTAAACACAATATTGATTTTGGTTTAAATAGTTTGTATTACAATTTATCCCCTGGAAACTATGAACCCTTAGGAAGCAAATCCTTGGTGGTTAAAGATATCGTAGCCAAGGAACAAGCGTTGGAAAACGCTTTGTATATAACAGACCATTTTACCATGAACGCAAGATTAAAATTAGATGCAGGTATTCGTTTCTCATCATTTAGTGTACTAGGGCCCAACGCTATAAACACCTACCCGACTGGTAGCCCACGAACAGAAGACAATATTATTAAAACAATACAGTACAATAGCGGAGATATTATTAAAACCTATGGTGGACCTGAATTTAGAATAGGTCTTAGGTATGTTATTGACGAAACCCTCTCTTTAAAAGCCGGGTATAATTCACAAAGACAATACATTCATTCTTTATCCAATACCACGGCCATGGCGCCTACCGATATATGGAAATTAAGTGACCCCAATATTAAACCTCAAATTGGAGACCAGGTATCATTGGGGATATATAAAAATTTAAACTCCAACACAATTGAAACCTCATTAGAAGTGTATTATAAAAACATGGATAATTATTTAGACTTCAAGAGTGGTGCTAAACTAGTAATGAATCATCATATTGAAACCGATGTCATGGGTACACAGGGCAAAGCCTACGGTGTGGAATTGTTAGTAAAAAAGACTGCTGGGAAATTAAATGGTTGGATTAGCTATACTTGGTCTCGTGTATTATTAAGAATGAACGACCCCTCAGCTGGCGAAATAATTAACAAAGGAGAATACTACCCTTCCAATTATGACAAGCCACATGACTTGACATTAATTGCAAATTATAAATTTAGTCACCGTTTTAGTGTCTCATTTAACAGCAGTTATAGCACGGGACGACCAATCACATTACCTATTGGCGTATTCTCTTATGGAGGTTCCCTAAGAACACTATACGCCGACCGAAACGCTTACCGTATACCCGACTATTTTAGAACAGACTTTTCTATGAATATTGAAGGCAATCATAAGTTGAATCAACTCATGCATAATTCATGGTCCATTGGAGTATACAATTTGACAGGTCAAAGAAATCCTTACTCCATTTATTATGTTTCTGAAAAAGGAGCCGTGAACGGATATAAACTTTCCATATTTGGAGCAGCCATCCCCTATATTAATTTAAACATCAGATTCAAATAAGCAATATGAAAAAATATATAGCCTACTTATTGCTTTTATTCATAGCCATTGGTTGTAAAGAGAAGTATATTTCTCCAGTTGTTTCTCCAGCCACCGGTTATTTAGTAGTAGAAGGATTAATAAATAGTGGCACAGGGGAAACTAATATTACTTTATCAAGAACATCCAAATTAAATAGTCAGACAATACTATACGAAGTGGGTGCAAAGGTTTTTGTTCAAGGGGAAGACAATAGCTCGATCGCCCTCAAAGAAATAAACGTAGGACGTTTTACAATTTCTAATTTGAATTTAAATAATGCCAAAAAATACAGACTCTCCATTATTACGAGGGACGGTAAAACCTATCAATCCGATTTTAGTGCAGTAAAAAATAATCCTTCTATTGACAGCATAAGTTGGAGACGCGAAGGGCGTGATGTTCAATTATATGTGAATACGCATGATCCTAATAATAATACCAAATATTATCAATGGGAATATGCGGAAACCTGGGAACTCCATTCTGTATATTTATCTAGTTTAAAATATAAAGTAGGCACTGATCGCAAAGGAGCCACCACGTATAGCGCGGTTTATAATGACTCGAGTACTTATGGCCCAGATATGTCTAAATACTTTTGTTGGAAGACCGATCCTTCAACCAATATCATGACAGGTACGACAACCAATTTAGCAAGTGATGTTATCAACCTGCCACTCATAAACATCCCTGCTGATTCCTGGAAATTAAATATTTTATACAGCATGAATGTGAAACAATATAGCCTTAGTCAAGGCAGGTATGAGTTTTTACAAAGGATGAAGAAAAATACAGAAGGTACGGGCTCTGTATTTGATGCGCAACCCTCCGAATTAAATAGCAATATTCATTGTGTAAGCAATCCCAAAGAACCCGTTATAGGTTATATAGATATATGCCCGGTGCAAGAGAAAAGAATTTTTATCAATAGGAAATCCATACCGGATTGGAATTATAATCAAAGTTGTTCTGAGGTGGAAATTCCGAATGTGAGTGACAGTATTGCCATTAAAGCATTATTTCTCATGCCTACATACCCTAACACCGACCCAATGACAGGGAGAATTATATCCTTCTTTGCTGCCCCACCTGAATGTGTGGACTGTAAGCTAAAAGGCTCTAGTATTAAACCAAGCTTCTGGCCATAAACAAATTAACCTCATGAAAACGTATTTAGCTCATATTTTAGTTGTTTTGGCATTAAGCTTTGGTGCATTGCCATTAATTGCTCAATCTGTTGAATTAAGTAGCATTCAATCTGGCATCGAAAACTACCATCTTAAAAACTTGCCCGAAAAATTATATATACATACCGACAAATCGGTTTATGTAAACAATGAAATTTGTTGGTTTAAAATATATACGCTGGATGGATTTTTTCACACCCCACTTGACTTAAACAAAGTGGCCTATGTTGAATTATTAGATGCAAATAATCAAGCAGTACTACAAGAAAAAATTGGGCTTAATAATGCTTCAGGGAATGGGGCTTTGCAATTGCCTGCCAATATTCCTTCTGGGAAATATACATTGGTTGCTTATACCAATTGGATGAAGAATTTTAGTCCTGCTTTTTTCTTTTCAAAGGACATCACTGTTATTAATACTCAAAATAGTGCTGAAGCGTCCATTACGAAATCGAAGCCAACTTATCAGCTACAATTTTACCCGGAAAGTGGTAATTTATTAAATGGATTTTTAAATAAAGTAGCTTTTGTGATATCAGATGCTTTTGGCAATGGCATTCCTAGCAAAGGGTGGATTGTGAATAGTAAAAAAGATACCATTTGTGGTTTTACAACGCTTATGAATGGTATTGGTAATTTTAGTTTTACACCTCAGGACCAAATGAATTATAAAGCAATTGTGGAAACCCCCAATGGGCCCATAGAAACGACGATCCCAACCGCTCAACAAAAAGGAATTGTTATCCAATTAGTACCCAATAATAACCAATTGCAATTGACCATTAATGCCAGTAGCAATTTTACAAATTCCAATGCTTATGTAATTGTTCATTGCAGAGGCATCCTTAAAAAAGCGTTGCAAATAAATATCAGCAATCTAGCCAATACAATAAATATCCCTTTAGATGTTTTAGGTGAAGGCATTAATACAATTACCTTATTTGATGCAGCAAAGCAACCGGTAGCAGAAAGACTATTTTTTAACTACCCCAAACAAGAAGACGGGGATGTAAGATTAGAGACCGATCGTTTTAAAAATAGAACCAAAGTAAATTTATCTGTAAATACCTTGTCTAGCAGCATGTATGATGCTTCTATTGCTGTTTACAAAATAGATTCTTTGCAATTAAAAGATGAAGTAAATATCCAAAATTATTTATGGTTAAACTCCGATTTAGTGGGTAAAATACAATCCCCTCAATCCTATTTTGACAACAGTAACCCTAATAAAATAAAAGCCATGGATAACTTAATGCTTACCCATGGTTGGAGAAGATTTTCTTATGATAAGATAACAGATGAAAAGCAAAAAACATTTAATTATTTACCTGAAATAGGTGGTAGCCTAATTACAGGTAAAATATTGAATAAAGGAACTAAAATTCCTTCTAAAGAAACTGCAGGCTATTTGTCAGTGCCCTCAAAGAACACCGTTTTTAAATCGTCGCTAAGTGATGATCAAGGAAAAGTAGTTTTTCAATTTCAAGAGTTTAATAATGAAGGTCAAATTATTGTTCAAGCAGACAGTGTAAAAAACGTAATGAACAAAATAGAAATTGACAACCCGTTTTTAGGTAAAACTATAAAACTAAATCCCAGCACTCCCGTTAACACTGGTAAACTACCTAAAGCAGACCTAGCCAACGCGCATAAAAATATTCAATTGCAAAGCTATTATAACCCACAATATGCCACTCAATTTTCGCCAAATTTGCAAGACACCAATGCTTTTTACTATACCCCTGATAGAACTTACTTTTTAGATGACTACGCCCGCTTTGCTACCCTGGAAGAAGTGATTAGAGAGTATGTTACCCCGGTAACTCTTATTAAAGAAAAAGGGAAATATCAGCTTTATGTATATGATGACGCCTATAAACAATTTTTTGAAGAAAGCTCTTTAGTATTATTAGATGGTGTCATTATTAAAGACATTGATAAGTTCTTAGAATATGACCCTTTAAAAATCAGAAAATTAGAAGTGGTTTCAAGGGTTTATTTCTCAGGTAATCTTGCTTATAATGGCGTAATCAATTTTACAACCTATGCTGGTAAATTAGAAGGATTTGAAATGGATCCTAATGCAGTGGTTCTGGATTATAAAGGTTTACAATCTAAAAGAATTTTTAATGCGCCTGTTTATGAAACGGGTGCCCAATTTGAAAGCCGCTTACCCGATTTTAGACAATTGCTTTACTGGAAACCAGATGCCCTCTTAGGTAAGAAAAATAAGTTTTCTTTTTACACATCTGATGTAAAAGGAAACTTTATCATTAACATTCAAGGTGTTAACAAAGAGGGTGCCATTCTTAACCAGTATATCTCCTTCTCTGTTCAATAATTAAGCAGTATTTGGTATCTTAGTGGCTTATAACCACTATATGCATAAAAGACAATTTTTAAAGAACTTAATGCTCACAAGTATTGGTGCTCCATTGGGAATTGCTGGTTTTGCAAAATCTTTTGAGCAAAAGGCGCATCTTAGCCCTTTAGCATTGGCAAGCGATGACGCTTTTTGGGATGAAATAAGAAAGCAGTATTTATTAAAGCCTGATTATATAAATTTAGAAAACGGCTATTACAATTTTTTGCCTCAACCGCTTCTTCATAAATATATTGACCATATTAAGGAAGTAAACTATCAGGGCTCTTATTATATGAGAACGGTGCAGTTTGAAAATAAAAAAAATATAACTACCAAGCTGGCTAAAGTAGCAGGCTGTTCCCCAGACCAAATAATAATTACACGCAATACCACCGAATCCTTAGACATGGTAATTGGTGGCCTAGATTGGAAAGCGGGCGACGAAGCCATTATGGCCTTACAGGACTATGGTGCTATGTTAGATATGTTTGATCAAGTTAAAAACAGGTATGGTGTAGTGAAAGTGATGTTGTCGGTACCTAATCATCCTAAAAATGATCAAGAAATTATTGACTTATATAAAAATGCGATTACTCCAAAAACGAAGGTTATATTAGTAAGTCATATGATTAATATTACGGGACAAATTTTACCTATTAAGGAAATTTGTACCATGGCACATGAAAAAGGCGTTCAAGTAATTGTGGATGGAGCGCATGCATTTGCTCATATAAAATATAGTATACAGGATTTAGGCTGCGATTATTATGCAGCTTCCTTACACAAATGGCTAAGTGTGCCTTTGGGTGCAGGCCTTTTATATGTTCAAAAAGACAATATTAAAAAAGTGTGGCCTTTGCTAGCTGACGGCGAAAAAGACCCCAATAAAATTAATAGACTCAACCACACTGGTACACATCCGGTGCATACCGATCTTACCATTAGCGATTCCATTGACTATTATGAAATAATTGGGGTAGAGAGAAAAGAAGCACGTTTACGTTATTTGCAAAATTACTGGACCGAAAAAGTAAAAAATTTACCTCGGGTTATTTTAAATACACCTGCTGCGGCCAACAGAAGTTGTGCTATTGCAAATATTGGGATAGAAGGCATTGAACCAGGCGAATTAGCAAAAAGATTACTAAAAGAACACAATGTATTTACGGTGGCCATTGATTACGCTAATGTTCAAGGTTGTCGTATTTGTCCAAATGTTTATACCACTACACAAGAATTAGATAGCTTTGTTTTAGCTATTAAAAAACTATCCAATAATGCCTAGTAAAAGAATAACCGAATCCGACTCTTTATATCAAGACATTGAAAAAATGTCTACTACTGAGATTTTAAATAATATTAACCAAGAGGATCAAAAAGTGGCACTTGCCATTAAAGAAATCATTCCAGCCATTGAAAAATTAGTGGACTGTGTAGCCGATAAACTTAAACATGGCGGAAGATTATTTTATATAGGCGCAGGCACAAGTGGGCGTTTAGCATTAGTGGATGCAAGTGAATGCCCTCCTACTTATGGTGTACCCCAGGATATGGTGATTGGTATTATTGCAGGGGGCCAACAAGCCATGTTTAAAGCAGTAGAAAACGCCGAAGATGATACGCATCAAGCATGGAAGGATTTGTCTGCCTATAAAATTACGACACTGGATTTTGTGGTAGGTGTGGCCGCTAGTGGCACTACTCCATATGTAATAGAAGGTCTTAAAGCTTGTCAAACCGAAGGCATTCAAACAGGTAGTATTGCTTGTAATTTTAATAGTCCCGTTTCACAATATGCCAACTTCCCTATCGAAGTTGAATTGGGTCCTGAATTTATAACAGGCTCTACTAGAATGAAAAGTGGTACTGCTCAAAAATTAATCCTGAATATGATTTCTACAACTGCCATGATCAAGTTGGACCGCATTAAAGGAAATAAAATGGTGAACATGCAGTTAACCAACCATAAACTGGTAGAAAGAGGTATTCAAATGATTATGGATGAATTAAAAACCATAAGCAAAGAACGCGCTGCTGAATTATTAACCACTCACGGCTCGGTTAAATTGGCTATTGAGCACGCAAACGCTTAAGCCAATTTTTTCTGCTTTTAAGAAGCGCTGCATTTTAATTTGGAAAACTTATCTTACCCATGGTCACGGGTAGCTTAGTAGCATTATTCCCTGCTAACATGGGCGCACCAGCAACTGCCTCATTAGCTAGTACTGCAAATAATAGGGCTTCTTTTGCATCGGGCGGTATGCCCATTTTTTCAGAAGACTCAATTTGTATTGTAGGCATTAACTTTTTTAGATGCTGCATGATGACAGGATTGTGCATGCCTCCCCCACTTGTATATAGAGTGAAATTTTCATTAGCTGGCACCCATTTATAAATAGCATCTACAATGGTTGTTGCAGTAAACAACGCGAGTGTTGCCATAATGTCTGGCACTTTCATTTGAGTAAGTCCTGTGGCGAGTAAAGCTTTTTCTACAAATGCAATGTTAAATAATTCTGGACCAATGGTCTTTGGAATTTCCAATGCAAAGAATGGATCTTCCAAAAGTTTATTCAATAGTATGGTATTCGCTTTTCCTTCTTGAGCAATGCTACCATCTTTATCAAAAGGCTTTTGATAATGTTTGCGCATATAGGCATCCATTATGGTATTACCTGGACCCGTATCGGTAGAACAAACCTCATTTAATTTTGCATTGGCAGGTAAATACGTATAATTAGCAATGCCTCCAATATTTAACAACAGTCTGTTTTCAATTGCATCTGCACAAAGTAAATAATCACCAAATAAAGCTAATGGTGCACCTTCTCCACCTGCAGCAATATGCTTTTGTCTAAAATCACTTATGGTCATAATGCCTGTTTTTACTGCAATATGATCTCCGTCACCAATTTGTAATGTCGCATTTTCAAATTCATCATGGGGGTGCAAGGACTTGGGTGCATGAAAAATAGTTTGACCATGACTTGCAATTAAATCTATCTCCGTATTGGGTATATTCCAAGTATGCAATGTTTCATTTACCATTTTTGCATGCTGTGTTGCAATCCATGCATTTAATAAGGTTAGTTTTTCTAGGGCAACCGTTTCTTTTGAAAAAACACTTAAAATTTGTTCCTTCATATTGTTGTCAAATACAACGGTAGCAAATTGTAATAATTGTACCTTGGTGTTAAGTCCCCCACCTGATATTTCACATAATGCAATGTCCAACCCATCCATAGAAGTGCCACTCATTAATCCCAGTATTTTTCTACTTGGCTTATTGGCAATTTGATATAGCTGATGAATATTAGGATGCATAAATAGAGACCTTATTTCAGATTAAAGGTACAAAATAGCATGGTATCAACAGCAAACCATCAATTTTCCACAACCCGCCAATACGCTTCTATTTCAAGGGCTTATGACGTAACTTTGCCCTATAAATAACAGGGCTATGCTTAAAGTTGGTGTGTTTGGTGTGGGACACTTGGGTAAATACCATTTAAATAACTGGATAGAAATACCCGAGGTTCAAGTAGTTGGTTTTTTTGACCCTAGCAACGACAATGCCAAAGACGTGGAAGAAAAGTATGGTATCCCTCGTTTTATGGACGAAGAAGCCTTAATGGCAGCATCAGATATTATAGATGTAATCACCCCCACTCATTTGCATTTCCCGGTATGTGAAATGGCTATTAAAATGGGGAAACATGTTTTTGTAGAAAAACCAATGGCCAATACCATTGAAGAAGGAAAGGCCATTGTAGAAATGGTAAAAGAAGCCAATGTGAAATTACAAGTAGGCCATGTTGAAAGATTTAATCCTGCATATACTTCCTTAAAAGCTGCTTCCTTAAACCCATTATTTATTGAAGTACATCGTTTAGCACAGTTTAATCCAAGAGGGACCGAAGTAAGTGTGATTTTTGATTTAATGATTCATGATATTGATATTATTTTAAGTATTGTAAAAAGTGATGTTAAAAATATTTCAGCAAGTGGTGTTGCTGTTTTAACAGACACCCCCGATATTGCCAATGTGCGTATTGAATTTAACAATGGATGTGTGGCTAATTTAACGAGTAGTAGAATTAGCATGAAAAAAATGCGCAAGTTTCGTTTGTTCCAAAAAGATGCTTACATAGGTATTGACTTTTTAGATAAGACCACTGAAATTATTAAATTGAAAGCACCAGATGAAGACGATTCTTTTTCTTTTGATATTGAAACACACCAAGGTAAAAAAACCATTTCTATTTCAACCCCAATCATTGAAGAAGGCAATGCGATTAAAGCAGAATTAACCAGCTTTGTACATTCCATTATGCATGACGAAACTCCTGTAGTAAGTGAAATTGACGGCTATCTTGCTATGGAAGTGGCGCATAAAATATTAGAGAAAATAAATAAAAGTACATCTGTATTAAGGCAAGCCGAAGAGGAAGCACCTAAGCCTCCGAAAGAAGACGGATCGGAATATGCTTTAAACTTTGACGAAGAGGACTAATCACTACTTAGCAAATCTTTTTGCAAGAATATATTCTGCAATGGCTAAGTCCAGGGGTCTTGTAATTTTGATATTTTCAAATTCACCGTCCACTAAGTATACTTTTTTACCACTGGCTTCTACTACATTGGCTTCATCTGTAAAGCTTGGGTCAAAGGCTTGATTAAAGGCAGTTAATAAAATATCCGACTGAAAGGTTTGAGGCGTTTGAATAAGCATCACTCTTTCTCTATCAAACACTTCATTTTTATCTCCCTTTAATAACCTTACCGTGTCCGTTGAACTTACCGCCGGAATAGCTGAACCTTTTTCTAAAGCCTGCTGGTAACATCTTTGTATTAATGCAGGCGTTAATAAGCATCTTACTGCATCATGTACAAATACAATAGCTGATTCGGTTACTTGATCCAACCCATTTTTTACGGATTGAAAGCGGGTATCTCCTCCAGCAACAAAAACAATATTTTTGGTAAACCCATTTTTACTTAAAAGCTCCTTCCCATCTTGTATATATCCATCTGGCAATACCACTACTAATTGGATGTCAGAAAAAGCTGCTACAAACTGATCAATGGTATGCAATAAAATAGGCTTGCCCTGAATTTCTAAAAATTGCTTTGGCACTACCAGTCCCATTCTTTGTCCCGTGCCACCTGCTACAATGATGGCTATCTTTTTTGAATACATATATATTGTTTGTCGCTTATAATGAATCTAATAAAAATGAATGCAGTCTTTGAAGTAAAAAATAATGCGCAATTATTTTACCAATAGCTGCTTCACTTCCTCCATTAAACTGTGCTTACTAATGGGTGCAGTACCTACTAATTCACAAACCAATCCGCCTGCAATATTCGCCAACTCTGCGGCTAAATCCATATTCTTTGTGCTAGCGTAGGTTAAACTTGCAACGGCAATGACTGTATCACCCGCACCACTAACATCCGCAATATTTCGAATATGCGTAGGTATTAATTTTTGGCCTTCTGCCCCGCCATAATACACACCATGTTCAGACAAAGTGATGAATGAAATTTGATGTTGTAAATGATTGCGTAAGGCAGTGTCTACATTTGTCAACTGTTCTACATTAACAGTGGGGATTTCCATTTTTAGCCCTTCTTTTACTTCTTTCAAATTGGGTTTAAAGATGGTACATCCCTTAAAAGCTAAAAAGTTTTTTTGCTTGGGATCCACCGAGGTAGGAATGGCTTTGCTATTGCAATATTCAATGACTGCTTTAATTACCTTTTCATTTAAAACCCCTTTATTGTAATCTTCTAAAATAATTAAGGAAGGTTTTTCTGTATCTACATAAGCATAAAAGTTGGCAAGTAATTTTTCCGTTTCTGCTTCACTAATATCATTGGTATGCTCATGATCCAAACGCATCATTTGTTGATTACGTCCCATAATGCGCACTTTATTAGTAGTTACACGTGTTTCACTTTCATGTATATAGTTTGTATTAATACCTGATTGTTTTAAAAGCGTATTCAACTCCTTTCCTTCTGCATCATTACCAATCACCGCAAACAAAGTAGTGGGTGCTCCAAGCGCACATAAATTTAATGCTACATTAGCTGCCCCACCTACCCGCGTTTCTTTTCTTTGTAAGGAAACAATAGGTACCGGTGCTTCAGGGGATATTCTGTCCACCGAACCCCACCAATAGGTATCTAACATGATATCACCTACCACACCAATTTTTGTGTGGTTAAATGACCCAAATAAGGCCTCAAATGCTTGTTGATCCATCATAACTAAGCGGCTGTTTTTTGATTACGCAATGCGATATAATACAAAGGTATACCAATGAGGGTAATTATTAAGCCTGGCCAAGTAAAATTAGGCTTGTATATGATTAATAATACACAAAAACAGGTTCCCATTAATACATAAATGGCTGGTAAAATGGGGTATCCAAACGCCTTATAAGGACGCTCCATTTCGGGACGCTTTTTACGTAAAATGAATATTCCTATAATAGTTAAAATATAAAAGATAACCACAATGAAAGATACCATATCTAATAAGTCGCCATATTTTCCACTTAAGCATAATAAGCCGGCCACAATACATTGAGCCCATAATGCCCAAGCAGGTACAGCATTCTTATTTAAAGTACCCGCTTTTTTAAAGAACAACCCATCCTGCGCCATGGTATAATAAACTCTTGCACCTGCAAGTATCAAACCATTGTTGCAACCAAAAGTAGAAATCATAATCATCACTGCAATTACATAAGTGCCAATATTTCCAAAAATAACATTAGATGCTACAACCGCTACTCTATCGGATGGTGCATTCGCAATTTCATTCAAAGGAAGTACACTTAAGTACATAAGGTTAGCAGCAATATAAATTACGGTTACAATTAAAGTCCCTAAAAATAAACTCAATCCAATATTACGCTTCGGATTTTTTATTTCACCTGCAATAAAAGTGACATTGTTCCAAGCATCACTACTAAATATGGACCCTACCATACTTGCTGCAATGGCCCCTAATATAGCTACCCCAAATATGGGCGTAGTGCCTCCATCGGCAGCAATCTGTTTCATTGACCATGCATCCTGCCAGTTTGCATTCCATATACTTGCTTTAGAAGCCAACAAAAATCCAAACCCTATTAAGCCAAACAGCGAAAGCAATTTAGTAACCGTAAAAGTGGTTTGAATGAGTTTGCCACCCTGTACCCCCTTGGTATTGATAAAGGTTAATAAAACAATAATCGCAATGGAAACCAACTGCGCGGGATACACTTTTAAAAATCCCAATTGAAATAAAATATTTGCAGCATTCATTTCTAATCCTGGGAAAAAATATCCGGCAAATTTACTAAAGGCGACTCCTACTGCTGCAATGGTTCCTGTTTGAATAACGGAGAAAAAACTCCATCCATATAAAAAACCTAATAAAGGGTTATAGGACTCTTTTAAATATACATACTGCCCACCTGCTTTTGGGAACATGGCACTTAACTCACCATAACTTAACGCAGCAGTCAATGTCATAAATCCGGTGAGCAACCAAACCACTACCAACCAACCTGCCGAACCCACATTGCGCATAATATCGGCACTTACAATAAAGATACCCGATCCAATCATGCTTCCCGCCACAATCATGGTTGCATCAAAAGCACCTAGGCTAGGCTTAAATCCATTATTTTCAGTTGTTGACATATTTGTATGTATTGTTTATAGAAATAGTAAGATAAAAAAAATCCCGTGATTAAACGGGATTTTTAAATGCTATTTTTTATTCTTGTACGCCTCGTTTAATCCTTTGATGATATCGGCCGTAATATCATTTGCCGTATCCTTGTAATATATTAAATCTGGATTGTTAGAGATGATATAGGCAAACTTTTTATCCTTGTTGTAGGCTGCTAAATATTCCTCAATTTTCTTTTTCACTTCCTGCAAACGCTTATAGCTCTCTTCCTGCATCTCTGCTGCAAATTGTTGCTCCTTGGCTGCATAATTTTTTTCTGTTTTCACTAATTCTTGCTGACGATTTGAAACGTCCACCGGAGACAAACTTTGACCATACTTTTGAAGATCTTGGTACTTTGCGATATACTCATTTTTTAAAGCCGTCAAGGTGGTTGTATTTTGCTGATCTTTTGATTGCAAAGCCGCTTTTACTTCTTTGAAAAACTCATAATTATTTTGGATAGAGTCTATTTCGAAATATGCAATTTGAGCATTGGCATTTTTTACGGATACCGCTGTTGATGGTGTACTTGCATTATTAAAATGCAAGACAAACAAAACGATAATAGCAACTGCTAATACTCCATTAATAACCCAAGTAGATGATTTCATTGTATAATATTAAGTGAAAAGAAATGTATTGTTTTATTATTTTCAATACCCTATAAAAATAGGGAAAAAACTAAACCGCAGTCCAAAAAAGGTACAAAAAAAGCAGGAAATATTGCTATCTCCTGCTTTTTAACATTTTATAAGAATGTGTATTATTCTTCTTCGTCAAAGCTCATCGCTTCACGCGTTGTAGCCAACACTTCATATTCTTCCTTGCTTCCTACGATCAATTTCTCGAACTCTTTTTGACCGGTACCTGCAGGAATTAAATGACCTGTGATTACATTCTCTTTCAAGCCTAACATCATATCTACCTTGCCTTGAATTGCGGCTTGGCTTAATACTTTGGTAGTTTCTTGGAAGGACGCAGCTGAAATCCAGCTTTGAACACCCAATGAAGCTTTTGTAATACCTAATAAAACCGGACGAGCTGTAGCTGGTTTCGCATCGCGCACTTCAACTACTTTCTTGTCATTACGTCTTAAGATAGAATTCTCTTCTCTTAATTCACGCACTGTTACAATTTGTCCTGCTTTTAATTTAGCACTTTCTCCAGCCTCTGTAACTACTTTCTTATCATATATTCTGTCATTCTCTTCGATAAAGTCAAAACGATCTTCTAAGTCCTCCTCTAAGAATTTAGTATCACCCGCATCTACGATTTCTACTTTCTTCATCATTTGACGAACGATCACTTCAACGTGCTTATCATTGATTTTCACACCTTGTAATCGGTACACCTCTTGGATCTCGTTAACAACGTATTCTTGTACCGCATGTGGACCTCTAATGGCTAAGATATCCGCTGGTGCAATTTGACCATCAGATAATGGAGAACCGGCTTTTACGAAATCGCTGTCTTGTACTAAAATTTGACGTGTTAATGGTACCAAGTACTTTTTAACCATACCGTCTTTAGACTCCACTACGATTTCTCTATTACCACGCTTAATGTTTCCAAATGCTACGATACCATCAATCTCACAAACGATCGCAGGGTTACCTGGATTTCTTGCCTCGAATAATTCTGTAACACGTGGAAGACCTCCTGTGATATCCCTTAACTTACCTAATACTCTTGGAATTTTAACCAACACATGACCTGCTTTCACTTCCACACCTTCTTCGATAACAATGTGCGAACCTACTGGTAAGTTATAATGTTTGTTGTCTCTTCCACCTTCTAAGATAATAGTAGGGATTCTTGTTTTATCCTTAGATTCAATAACCACTTTTTCACGGTGACCTGTTTGCTCATCCGATTCATCACGGTAGGTAAATCCTTCGTTGATATTTTCAAACTTGATTTTACCATTTTGTTCAGCAACGATAACGTTGTTAAATGGATCCCAAGTACAAATCACATCTCCTTTCTTCACTTGTGTACCGTCTTTAATTGCTAACAATGCACCATAAGGAACGTTATTCGTAATCATTAAACGGTCATTTTTCACATCCATAATTCTCACTTCACCCGTACGACCTATTACTACTTTCACTTTGTTGCCATCGTTATTAATAGTATCTACTGTACGTAATCCGTCAAATTGAATGGTACCATCAAACTTAGCGTTTAAGCTAGATTCAACAGAAGAAGAACCCGCAACACCACCTACGTGGAAAGTACGCAATGTTAACTGTGTACCTGGCTCACCAATAGACTGTGCAGCGATAATACCTACTGCATCTCCTCTTTGTGTGATATATCCAGTAGCTAAGTTTCTACCATAACAGTTCACACAAACACCACGCTTGCTCTCACATGTTAATACCGAACGGATTTCAACCGTTTCAATACCAGCATCTTCGATAGCGCGTGCTTCGTCAATGGTAATTTCTTCACCAGCAGTTACGATCACTTCGTTTGTAAATGGATTCAATACATCATGTAATGAAGTACGTCCTTCAATTCTATCTGCTAATGGTTCAATAATATCTTCGTTATCTTTTAATGCACTTGTTGCAATACCACGTAATGTTCCACAATCTTCTTCAGAGATAACAACGTCTTGAGAAACGTCTACTAATCTACGTGTTAAGTAACCCGCATCCGCAGTTTTTAACGCTGTATCCGCAAGTCCCTTACGCGCACCGTGTGTAGAAATAAAATAATCCAATACGTTCAATCCACCTTTAAAGTTAGATAAGATTGGATTTTCAATTACCTCAGAACCTGTGCTACCACTCTTACGAGGCTTCGCCATTAATCCACGAATACCAACCAACTGCTTAACCTGTGTTTTACTACCTCTCGCTCCAGAATCCAACATCATGTATACAGAGTTGAAACCTTGCTTGTCGGTAGCCATTTCACGAATTAAAGTATCTGTGATTCTTGTATCCACACGACCCCAGATATCAATCACTTGGTTATATCGCTCGTTATTTGTAATTAATCCCATGTTGTAGTTTTCCCAAACTTCTTCTACTTCTAATTTTGCATTCTCCAATAATTGGTGTCTTGCTTCAGGAACCACTAAATCATTTACGTTAAATGATAAACCACCACGGAATGCCATTTTAAATCCTAATGTTTTAATATCATCCAAGAATTTAGCAGTAGTAGGAACATCCGTGATTTTAATAATATCACCGATAATTTCTCTTAAACTTTTCTTAGTTAATAATTGATTTACAAACCCTACTGCCTTTGGTGTGTGTTGATTAAACAATACACGACCTACTGTAGTTTCAATTAATTTGTTCACCAATACACCGTTTTCACGAATGTTGGTTTTTACGCGAATGTTCGCATGTAAATCAATAACATTTTCGTTGTATGCAATGATTACCTCGTCTAGGTTGTAGAACGCTTTGCCCTCACCTCTTACGACTAAATCACCCATTGATTTTTTACCCTTTGTAATATAGTATAAACCTAACACCATGTCCTGAGAAGGAAGGGTGATGGGCGTACCATTTTGTGGGTTTAATATGTTATGAGAAGACAACATCAATAACTGTGCTTCCAAAATAGCCGCGTGGCTTAATGGAACGTGCACCGCCATTTGGTCACCATCAAAATCGGCGTTGAACGCTGAGGTAACTAATGGGTGTAATTGAATGGCTTTACCTTCCACCAATTTAGGTTGGAAAGACTGAATAGATAAACGGTGCAATGTTGGGGCACGGTTTAACATTACAGGATGTCCTTTCAAAATATTTTCTAAGATATCCCAAATCACAGCTTCTTTTTTATCAACTAATTTCTTAGCAGACTTCACTGTTTTTACAATACCTCTTTCAATTAATTTACGAATAATAAATGGCTTAAATAATTCCGCAGCCATATCCTTTGGTAATCCGCACTCGTGCATTTTTAATTCAGGTCCTACTACGATTACAGAACGTCCAGAATAATCCACACGCTTACCTAATAAGTTTTGACGGAAACGACCTTGCTTACCTTTTAATACATCCGATAAAGATTTCAAAGCACGTCCACCCTCCGCTTTAACCGCGTTAGATTTACGAGAGTTATCGAATAATGAATCGATCGCTTCTTGTAACATACGCTTTTCGTTACGTAAGATTACTTCTGGTGCTTTAATTTCTAACAAACGCTTTAAACGGTTGTTACGAATAATTACACGACGATATAAGTCATTCAAATCAGAAGATGCAAATCGGCCACCATCTAATGGCACCAATGGACGCAATTCTGGAGGAATAACAGGAATATATTTCATTACCATCCACTCTGGTTGGTTGGTAATATGTGTTTTTGCTTCACGGAAAGATTCAACAACACTCAAACGCTTTAAAGCATCTGCTTTTCTTTGTTGAGAAGTTTCATTGGCTGCAGCATTACGTAAAGAGAAACTTAATTCATCTAAATCTAATAAACCTAATAAATCATGGACTGCATCCGCACCCATTTTAGCGATGAACTTTTGAGGATCATCATCAGGTAAATATTGATTTTCTTTTGGTAAAGCATCAATTAAATCTAAGTATTCTTCTTCGGTTAATAAGTCCCCTACTTTTAAATTGTCTTTGATACCCGCTTGTATTACTACATAACGCTCGTAATATATAATGGTCTCTAATTTCTTAGAGCTCATACCTAATAAATAACCAATTTTGTTTGGTAAAGATTTAAAGTACCAAATGTGCACTACAGGTACCACCAATTTAATGTGGCCCATACGCTCACGACGTACTTTTTTCTCTGTTACTTCTACACCACATCTATCACAAACAATACCCTTATAACGGATACGCTTATACTTTCCACAAGCACACTCATAATCCTTTACTGGACCAAAGATACGCTCACAGAAAAGACCATCACGTTCAGGTTTGTATGTACGATAGTTGATGGTTTCTGGTTTCAACACTTCTCCAAAGCTTCTCTCCAAGATGCTATCTGGAGATGCCAAACTAATCGTGATTTGCGAAAAAGCTGGGCGTTGTCTATTCTCTTTTTTGAATGCCATATTATTTATTCATTTGAGTGTTGGATTTTACTCCTTCACCTATTTAAGAATTGGTTGTTAATTGATGATTACTTCTTTTAAAAATTAATCAAACTTTAAATCTAATCCTAAGCCTCTCAACTCATGTACTAATACATTGAAAGATTCAGGGATACCTGGTTTAGGAATATTCTCTCCTTTTACAATTGCCTCGTACGTTTTAGCACGGCCAATGATATCATCTGATTTAAGTGTTAATAATTCTTGTAAGATATTAGATGCACCATATGCTTCCAATGCCCATACCTCCATCTCACCAAAACGCTGACCACCAAACTGAGCCTTACCGCCCAATGGTTGTTGTGTAATCAAGCTATATGGTCCGATAGAACGTGCGTGCATCTTATCATCCACCATGTGGTGTAACTTAATCATATAGATTACGCCCACAGAAGTTTTTTGGTCAAATTTATCTCCAGTTTCACCATCATATAAGTGTGTATGTCCATTATGAGGAATACCAGCTTCTAAACATAAATCTTCGATTTGTGTAGTGCTAGCACCATCAAAAATTGGCGTTGCAAATTTCACACCTAATTTTTTACCAGTCCATCCTAAAATGGTTTCATAGATCTGTCCTAAGTTCATACGAGAAGGTACACCTAATGGGTTTAGTACGATATCTACTGGCGTACCGTCTTCCATAAATGGCATATCCTCGGCACGTACAATCTTAGCAACAATACCTTTGTTACCGTGACGTCCTGCCATCTTATCACCCACTTTCAACTTACGCTTAACCGCTAAGTATACTTTAGCTAATTTCAATACACCTGCTGGTAATTCGTCACCGATTGAAATGTTGAATTTCTCACGCTTGTAACGACCTAACTCTTCGTTGTATTTAATGCTATAGTTGTGTAATAAGGTGTTGATTAAATCATCCGTTTTCTTTTCTCCAGTCCATCCTAATGGATTTACATTTTGGAAATCAATTGCTGCTAAATTCTTTGCATTAAACTTAGAACCTTTAGCAATTAAAGTTTCACCAAAATTGTTTACCACACCTGGAGTCGTATGATCCTTTAATAATGTTTGTAATTTTTCAACTAACAAATTTAATAATGTAGAATCATTTTCTTCGTGTTGCTTTTCAACCTTATCTAACATTGCTTTTTCACGAACCTTACCACTCTTATCTTTCTTAGCACGTTGGAATAATTTTTTATCAATCACAACACCTTCTGTTCCGTTAGCCGCTTTTAAAGAAGCATCTTTTGCATCACCTGCTTTGTCACCAAAGATGGCACGCAATAATTTTTCCTCAGGAGTTGGATCTGATTCACCTTTTGGTGTGATCTTACCAATTAAAATATCTCCTTCTTTCACAGCAGCACCAATTCTGATGATACCATGTTCGTCTAAATCTTTTGTTGCTTCTTCAGAAACGTTAGGGATATCAGAAGTTAATTCTTCCTCTCCTAATTTCGTATCACGTACTTCTAATTCATATTCATCAATGTGAATGGATGTAAATAAATCCTCACGTACTACTCTTTCGCTGATTACAATCGCATCCTCAAAGTTGTAACCTTTCCATGGCATAAATGCTACTTGTAAGTTACGTCCTAATGCGACTTCACCGCCTTGTGTTGCATAACCTTCCGTTAAGAAATCTCCTTTTTTCACTTTCTGACCTTTCTTTACAGAAGGGGTTAAGTTAATACAAGTAGACTGGTTGGTTTTAATGAACTTAGTTAATTTATAAATAATTAAGTCTTCGTTAAAGCTTACTAAACGATCCATTTCATTACGGTTGTAACGAACATGAATTTCATTCGCATCAACATACTCAATAACGCCATCACCATCAGCATGTAATTGAATTCTTGCATCACGCGCTGCTTTTCCTTCTAATCCAGTTCCTACGATAGGTACTTCTGGACGGATTAATGGAACCGCTTGACGTTGCATGTTAGATCCCATCAACGCACGGTTGGCATCATCATGCTCTAAGAAAGGAATTAAAGATGCACTCAAACCAACAATTTGGTTAGGTGCAACGTCCATAAATTGAACGTCTGCTTTATCTAAAATTGGGAAGTCACCTGTTTCACGAGAAATAACTTTGTCTTCCGAAAATTCGCCTTTATCAGATAACGGAGTATTAGACTGCGCAATTCTTGCAGAGTCTTCTTCTTCCGCACTTAAGTATGTTAAGTTCTTTAAATTTACTTTACCATTTTCTACTTTACGGTATGGGGTTTCAATAAAGCCCATGTCGTTGATCTTTGCGTGTACACACAAAGTAGAAATCAAACCAATATTTGGTCCTTCTGGTGTTTCAATTGTACAAAGACGTCCGTAGTGAGAATAGTGTACGTCACGTACCTCGAAACCAGCACGCTCACGACTTAAACCGCCGGGCCCAAGTGCGGAAACACGACGCTTGTGCGTGATTTCACTCAATGGATTGGTTTGGTCTAAGAATTGAGATAACTGAGAAGTTCCGAAGAAAGAGTTGATAACAGAAGATAATGTTCTCGCATTGATCAAATCAACTGGAGTAAATACTTCATTATCACGTACGTTCATACGCTCACGGATAGTACGCGCCATACGCGCTAAACCTACACCGAATTGAGCATACAACTGCTCGCCTACTGTACGAATACGACGGTTGCTTAAGTGATCGATATCATCAATCTCTGCTTTACCATTTGTTAAACGTACTAAGTATTTAATAATTTCAATGATATCATTTTTAGTCAATACTTTTTTCTCTTGTGTTAAGTCATGACCTAACTTTTTGTTGATCTTGTAACGACCTACTTCACCTAAATCATAACGCTTGTCAGAGAAAAATAATTTGTCAATAATACCACGAGCCGTTTCATTATCTGGAGCATCAGCACCACGTAATTGACGGTAAATATGTTGAACCGCTTCCAACTCAGAGTTAGAAGTATCCTTATTTAATGTATTGTAGATAATTGCATAATCACCACCTACATCTTCTTTTTGAATGAATACGCTTTTCACACCTAATTCAATAATTAAGCTTACTGCTGCCTCATCCAATTCTTTATCACGCTCTAATACAATTTCGTTTCTTTCAATACTTACTACTTCACCAGTATCTTCATCCACAAAATCTTCAACCCATGTTCTTAAAACACGTGCTGCTAATTTTTTACCAATTTGGTTAGCTAAAGTTTTCTTATCCGCTTTCACCTCATCGGCCATACCAAATAATTCCAAGATGTCTTTATCCGTTTCAAAACCAATTGAACGCAATAAAGTTGTTACAGGAAATTTTTTCTTACGATCGATGTATGCATACATCACGTTATTAATATCAGTAGCAAATTCCATCCATGCTCCTTTGAAAGGAATTACACGAGCAGAATAAATCTTTGTACCGTTAGGGTGTGTTGATTGTCCAAAGAATACACCTGGTGAACGGTGTAACTGAGAAACGACAACGCGCTCAGCACCATTAATCACAAAGGTTCCTCTTGGTGTCATGTAAGGAATGTTTCCTAAGAATACATCCTGTACAATGGTTTGGAAATCCACATGCTCTTCGTCATTACAGCTTAAACGTAATTTAGCTTTTAATGGAACAGCATAAGTTAATCCACGCTCCATACACTCATCAATCGTGTAACGTGGTGGATCAATGAAATAATCCAAGAACTCTAAAACGAAAATGTTTCTCGTATCCGTGATCGGAAAATTTTCCTTAAATACACGGAACAAACCTTCTACGTTTCTTCTGTCTGGAGTAGTTTCTAACTGAAAGAATTCTTTAAAAGATTCTAACTGAATGTCAAGTAAGTCTGGTGCTTCGGCGATGTGTTTAATCTTACCAAAGTTGTGCCTGTTGTTCAAAGTTGTTGTAGACATACGATATTAACCAGGTTTTATTGCAATAAAATATTTGGTAGCATTGTGCTTAAGGATTGACTATCAATAAAACAGAGGTGTGAACACACTGCAATAGCAATAGACAATACGCCCAAAATAAAGGATTGCAAAGATAAGGAAACAGAGGCAGTTTAAAAACAAATTTTGTACCAAAAACCTTGATTTTGGATATTTTTTTTAAAAAAAAGCCAAATTTGGACAGATTGTCGCATTTTAATTAATTATAATTTATAATTTATTGATATACTTAATATTTTAATATTAATAAGTTTTTATATCTATACTGGCCCTCCTACCGTTTTAGTCAAAATTTAAGAATTCGTTAACTTATAGGGAATTTCATTTGGGTTGTTTGTTATATGTATAGACTCAGGTTTGAGATAGTTTTCTACACATCAGCCGCTTTCGCGTCTTCTTCTCTCGCGTCGCAATTACTCTTGTATGTGAGGTCCATTCACTTTCGCCGGCTCGAACGCTCATCCAAGATTAGCATATAACTCATCACCTCCCTCTCCTAATGCCCAAAATGAAATGCCCCTAATTGAACTCAGCCAATAGAAGAATGGAAGAAAAAATGGAAAGAAGAAAAGCGAAATTATGCTGAATGCTTTTGAGCGTTTGAGCTAATGGTAATAAATGAAATGCCCCTATTCAAACTAAGAGAATTAGATTAAATCAAATGGAAAGAAGTTTATTGTAGTCCATTCGAGCTTAGATAAACTAAATGGACCTCACAGGCAAAAGTAATCGCGACCTGAGCGGAAATAAACTTCTTTCCATTTGATAATGATATATCCAAGTATTTGTATTAGGGGCATAAAAAAGCCCCGGATAAATCCAGGGCTAATTATATAAGGGTTACTTAAGTGTAGTAAATTACTTTACTTCTACTTCAGCACCAGCTTCTTTCAATTTACCAGCAACTTCGTCAGCTTCTGCTTTAGAAACACCTTCTTTGATTGCTTTTGGAGCGCCATCTACTAAGTCTTTAGCTTCTTTCAAACCAAGACCTGTTAAATCTTTTACGATTTTAACTACGTTCAATTTGCTAGCACCACCGCTTACTAAGATAACATCAAATGCTGTTTTCTCAGCTGCTGCTTCGCCGCCACCGCCACCTGCTGCTACTACTACTGCTGCTGCTGCTGGTTCGATACCGTAATCCGCTTTTAATACGTCTGCTAATTCTTGAACTTGCTTTACTGTTAAGCTTACTAATTCTTCAGCTAGTTTTTTTACGTCTGCCATTTTGTTTCAATTTTTTCCGCTTTCAAAGCATATGCTCCAGCGGAAGGTTTAAAAAAATTATGTAACAATATAAAAACAGAAACTCATTCGAGTCTTCTGAAATTAACTATTTGTTTGATGAAAATTTCCTCTTTCATCACAAGGTTTGCTTACGCTTCCGGAGCCGCTTCAGCTGCTGGAGCCTCAGTTGCTGGTGCTTCAGCTACAACTTCCGCTACTGGAGCTTCTGCTGGAGTTTCCGCTACTACTTCAACCGCTGCTACTTCGATGGCAGCCGCAACAACTTCTGTTTCTGTTGCAGAAGAACCGTTTTCGGCATGGTTTAGTAAAGCAGCAATTACGCGCTTCGCTGGAGATTGTAACAATCCAAGTACTTCACCAATAAGCTCATTCTTAGTTTTGATATTTGTTAATGCAACTAAAGAGTTGTCACCTACAAAAATATCTCCATTAATGAAAGCTGCTTTTAATGTTGGTCTATCACCTGCATTTGCTTTTCTAAAAGCACTAAGAATCACAGCTGGATCTTTAGGATTTTCAGAAAACATTAATGCAGTTACCTTGTTTAATGAATCAAACAAGCCTGCATACTTTTCGCTGTCCAAACCTTCTAATGCTTTACGGATCAAAGTGTTTTTAGCCACTTTCATTTCTACTTCCTTGTTAAAACAAGAACGACGTAAATTAGAAATTTGTTCTACGCTCAAAGATTCTGTGTCTGTGATATAGAAGTTATTATATTGAGTGAATTTCCCTTTAAGGATTTCAATCACTTCGTTTTTTTGATCTTTGGTCATAACTAATTTTATTTAATTACCTGGGTCATTTCCTTTCGGATCACCAGGACTAGTTGGTTAATGATTTAGTTTCTAAAGCAATACCCGCACTCATTGTTGAAGCCATGCTTATCCCTTTCAAGTAAGTTCCTTTTGATGCGGATGGTTTCATTTTAATGATAGCATTGATTAATTCTGCACTGTTCTCTGCAATTTTATCTGCCGAGAAAGATACACGACCAATAGATGCGTGAACGATACCTGCTTTGTCAACTTTAAATGCAATCTTACCGCCTTTTACCTCGTTAACTGCTGCTGCAACATCGTTTGTTACAGTACCAGTCTTAGGGTTTGGCATTAAGTTACGTGGTCCTAATACTTTACCTAACTTACCAATTTTAGGCATTACAGCTGGCGTAGCGATGATAACATCGATATCTACCCAACCACCTTCAATTTTAGTTACGAACTCATCTAAACCTACGTAGTCAGCACCCGCTTCTCTCGCTGCTGCTTCTTTATCTGGAGTACATAATACTAAAACTTTTTTAGTCTTACCAGTACCATGAGGTAAAGAAACAGTACCACGAACTTGTTGGTCTGCTTTTTTAGGATCTACTCCTAAACGAATATGTAAGTCTACAGAACTATCGAACTTTGTACAGTTAATTTCTTTTACTAATGTAGATGCATCTTTAAGGGAATAAAATTTATTCTTATCCACCTTTGCAACCACCGCTTTTCTTTTTTTAGTCAATGACATGTTGATTATTTTTTAAGGTGAATAAATTAATTTTCCCAAGGAGCTTTACCATCTACTGTAATACCCATTGAACGTGCAGTTCCAGCAACCATATTCATAGCGCTGTTTAAAGTAAATGCGTTCAAGTCTTCCATCTTGTCTTTAGCGATGACTTCTACTTGTGCCCAAGTTACTTTACCTACTTTGTCACGGTTACTTTCTTTAGAACCTTTTTGGATTTTTGCAGCTTCCATTAATTGAACTGGAGCTGGTGCAGTTTTGATAACGAAGTCAAAAGACTTGTCTGTATAAACTGTAATTAAAACAGGAACCACTTTTCCTTGTTTGTCTTGAGTTCTAGCATTGAATTGCTTACAAAACTCCATAATGTTAATTCCCTTAGAACCAAGGGCTGGACCTACTGGAGGTGCTGGATTGGCTTGACCGCCTTTCACTTGCAACTTAACGTAGCCAGAGATTTCTTTTGCCATTTTGTTATGTTTTTTTGGTTAAGCGTCGGGCCATTATGGCTTCGACTCCCAAATACCCACACTTCGAAAAGTGTAAATTGGACGGCGAAAGTACGACTATTCTCATTTATAGCAAAATTTTTAGCATTTTTTTCAATAAAATCAAGGGTTTGGGGCAAAAAAAATCCCCCCAAATTGCTTTGAGGGGACCTTTTACCTTTTTCCTTCTAACTCAGTTTCTCTACCTGCATGTAATTTAATTCCACTGGGGTAGATCGACCGAAGATCTTCACGGTCACTTTCAATTTCTTCTTTTCTTCGTGCACCTCTTCGATGACACCATTAAAGTCATTGAAAGGTCCCTCAATTATTTTGATCGTCTCGCCTAAAATGAATGGTTCGCTGATAGATCCGCCCATGTCGTTCATCTCATCCACCTTACCCAACATTTTATTGACTTCCGATTTTCTTAAAGATATAATATTGCCTTTTGACCCTTTTCCGTCTGTCAAAAAGTGCATAACGTTCGTGATATTGCTGATATGCATAACAATGTCATCCGCAATGGGAGCCTTGTTATCAATCACTTCTATCATTACGTATCCTGGAAAATAGTTTTTTTCGCGCATTACTTTTTTACCGTTTTGCACTTTATACACTTTTTCCATTGGAAGGAAAATTTGCTTGATTACATTTACCCATCCGTTTCTAACAATATCTTTATCAAGGTATTCTTTAATCTTTTTTTCCTTTCCACTTACAACACGCAAAACATACCACTTTGTTTCTGGAACAGGAGCAGTAGCTGGAGCAGCTGTATTTGTATCTATCAATTGTACTTCTGTTTCCATGGTTTACTTAAATAAAGAGTATATCAACTTTAAAAATTGGTTGCTAGCCGTGTCCATCACCCAAACTAATGCAGTAATAATGATGGTAGCTACCAACACAATCACTGTACTTTGTTGTAAGTTAGCCCAAGTAGGCCAAGTCACTTTTTCTTGTAACTCCAGGTAACTTTCTTTGAAATAGTTAGCTATTTTGTTCATAATTATTCTATTTAAAAACCCATAAATTTTGCTAAATATAGCAAATTTTCTTCGCACGGGCACTAGGATTCGAACCCAGATCAAAGGTTTTGGAGACCCGTATGCTACCGTTGCACCATGCCCGTATGAACCAAAAGTCTCTGGCTAAAGCTTGCGCTTAAACCAAAGACTTTCAGTTATATGTTTAGTTAAATTACTTAACGATTTCAGTAACTTGACCAGCGCCTACAGTTCTACCACCCTCACGGATTGCGAACTTAAGACCCTTTTCCATTGCGATAGGTTGGATCAACTTAACGCTGATACTAACGTTATCACCCGGCATTACCATCTCAGTTCCTTCTGGTAAAGTACATTCTCCAGTTACATCCGTTGTACGGAAGTAGAATTGAGGACGATATTTATTAAAGAATGGAGTATGACGTCCACCTTCTTCTTTTGACAATACATAAACCTCAGCTTTGAAGTCAGTATGTGGAGTGATCGTTTTAGGAGCACAGATTACCATACCACGACGAATATCTTTTTTCTCGATACCACGTAATAATAAACCTGCGTTATCACCTGCTTGACCTTGATCCAATAATTTTTTGAACATCTCAACACCTGTTACCGTTGAGCTCATTGGAGCATCCATCAAACCTACGATTTCACATGCTTCACCCACTTTGATGATACCACGCTCAATACGACCTGTAGCAACTGTACCACGACCAGTGATCGAGAATACGTCCTCTACAGACATCAAGAATGGTTGATCGATAGGACGAGGAGGCAATGGAATGTAGGTATCTACAGCATCCATTAACTCATTCACTTTAGCTACCCATTGTGCATCACCAGCTAAAGCGCCAGTTGCAGAACCACGGATAATTGGAGTGTTGTCACCATCAAAACCATATGAAGTTAATAATTCACGAATTTCCATTTCAACTAAGTCTAACAATTCAGCATCGTCAACTAAGTCTACTTTGTTCATGAATACTACGATTTGAGGTACACCTACCTGACGTGCAAGTAAGATGTGCTCTTTTGTTTGTGGCATTGGACCATCTGTAGCCGCAACTACTAAGATAGCACCGTCCATTTGTGCAGCACCAGTGATCATGTTTTTAACATAGTCAGCGTGACCTGGACAGTCAACGTGTGCATAGTGACGTGAGTCAGTTTGGTATTCTACGTGCGCTGTATTGATAGTGATACCACGCTCTTTTTCCTCTGGCGCACCATCAATTTCGTCGTAGTTTTTCTTAGCAGCTAAACCTCTTTGAGACAATACGTCTGTGATGGCAGCTGTCAATGTTGTTTTACCATGGTCTACGTGGCCAATAGTACCAACGTTTACGTGAGGTTTCTCCCTCTTAAAGGTCTCTTTAGACATCTTTATTAATTTTTGTTTTTTTTATAATCGCTGTCAATAGACCACCGAGTCCATCGACCATAGCTTTCTTTTTTGTTTCAACCCTTTTTGAGCCGTTGATGAGAATTGAACTCACGACCTCTTCC
>CANJPH010000025.1 GCA_947476145.1 Bacteroidota bacterium
ACTTGATTTTTCGGTATTAAACACGGCACGATATGGATTGATCCATGCATGAAATTCCATACCACGTTTATGTGTTTCTGAAATCATAAATTGCAATGGGTCATAAAAAGGACTCGGAGGCAAGCCTTGTTGGCCCATTAAATATTCGCTCCAAGGTTCTAGTGTAGAAGGGTATAATGCATCTCCTGCTGGACGAATTTGCATGATGATGGCGTTCATGCCATTTTTCTGATGCATATCTAAAAGTGCTATAAATTCATTTTTTTGTGCATCATTGGTCAAACCCGGTTTGCTTGGCCAGTCTATATTAATAACGGAAGCAACCCATACCCCTCTAAACTCAAAAACGTTTTTATCTTCTAATTTTGGTTGAGCTATCACAATAAAGCTACATCCTACAAATAGCATGCTTAGTAAAAATCGCATAAGTATAAATTAAGTTATTTAGTATTTACGGCGTTGCGTAACTTGTCTAATATTAGGTTAATCGTCGTTGCTTCTGCTGCTGTAACCCCTTTTAAATTGGCATCTATTTGATCATTGTATTGATCTAGTTTTTTTACCAATTGTAATCCTTTTTCTGTCAAAGTGATATCTACCAATCGCTTGTCTGCTTTGCATGCTGATTTCTGCACCAAATCTTTTACAATTAAACGATCTACAATTCTACTGGTATCACTCATCTTATCTAACATGCGCTCTCTAATTTGTAAAGTACTTAATGGTACTTCACTTCCTCTTAAAATTCTTAGTATATTATATTGTTGTACGGTGACATCTTCTTTACATAAAAAGCTACCAATATGTTCATTTAACCAATTGGCTGTGAAAATGATATTAATTCCCATTTTCTGAAACTCATTTCTGAAATTAGCTTGCTGTATGTCTTTTTCTATACCCATATCATCCGTTTCACTTTATGATGGATTTATTTAATAACCAAGTAAAGATAGGCAAAGCTAGGATAGCGCCCACGCTATCTGCCAACATATCTGCTACCTCAAATCCTCTACTAGGGACATAATATTTTTGGTAGTATTCCATGGCAATGCCATAAAGCATGCAAAAAATAAGCACATAGGCTTTTGCCCTCACTGTTTTTAACTTTTGAGAGGTTGATTTTTCAAAGTGATAAAAGAAAGAAAAGGCCAGGGACCCAAACAATCCAATATGCACTATTTTATCAAAAGGAAGGAAGCCAAACCAATTTGATGATGTGTGAAAACTGTTCCCAGGCAAACTCAATAAAACAAATATGATTACAATTTCTGCAATCACCCATAACCTTGTTTTCATTGAATAGAATTAGTGCACCAAGTTTGCGTATGCTTCGCTGGTCATTAATTGATCGAAGTCTGAGGGATTGGCTACGGTTACTTTTACCATCCAACCAGCACCATAAGGATCCGTGTTTACCAATTCAGGATTGGCAGTTAATGCAGGGTTTACTTCGGCAATGGTGCCTGCAATAGGAAGGAATAAATCACTTACTGTTTTCACGGCTTCTACCGTTCCAAAAACTGCTTCAGCAGCTAAGCTTTTGTCCACTGTATTAATATCTAAATATACAATATCACCCAACTCACCTTGAGCGAAATCGGTAATGCCAATCGTAGCAATATTACCTTCAATTTTAATCCATTCGTGATCCTTTGTGTAACGTAAGTCGGCAGGGAATTGCATAGTTTGTTTTTTTATTGTTGCAAATATCTATAAAATCTACAAAAAACCAATCTGCTAATAGCGAATATTATCAAAATACAGCAAAATATGCTCTTTTAAGAACACCTCTTGCTCCATCAGGTCCATTACGGGTAGTTGCTTTAATTGTTTAAAATGTGGCCAGCCTTCCTCGTCTTTGCCCTCCATCAAATAATAGCCACTTGGGGACAAGATGCTACAAATGGCAATATGCATCAGGTCCTGCTTTTGCTCCTTGGTAATTTTTTCCCTAATAAAGCCGGTCTCCTGCAATCCAATCAGGAAAAGCACTGCTTCCGTGTCGGGCTTTTTTCCAAACTGATCCATTAGCTTCTTCTCTAAATCCCACCATCTTGTCTGTAAATCGTCTTTTATATTGGCCATGTATATATGTCTATTTTGAGCAAAGGTAGGGGATATCAGTACTTAGTAGGATGGTTTGATTATCTTTGCCAAAATTTGTTTTATGCTACAAGTAAACTTTTTGCGCCAAAATACGGAGCTGGCTAAAAAGAAATTGGCTATCAAGCACTTCGCTAATTTGAATTTAGTGGACGAAGTAATTGCCATTGACGATCAAAGAAAGCTGTTACAAGCTTCATTTGACGACATTCAGTCCAAGGTAAATACTGCTTCCAAAGAAATAGGTGGGCATATGGCAAAAGGGGAGAAGGATAAAGCGGAGGCTTTGAAAAATGAGGTAGCAGAATGGAAAAAACAAATTGAGCCATTGAAAGAACAAATGGCTGCCGTAGAAGTGAATTTGCAACAAGTGATTGTTCAATTTCCGAACCTGCCGCATGATCTGGTACCATTGGGAAAAACGCCCGAAGAAAATGAAGTGGTGCGTGTAGGTGGTGAAACACCAAAATTGCATGCTGGGGCCGAAGCGCATTGGGACCTGATTAAGAAATACAATTTAGTAGATTTTGAAACAGGCGCTAAAATTACGGGGAGCGGTTTCCCATTATATATTGGTAAGGGCGCTAAATTTCAAAGAGTATTGACGCAATATTTTTTAGATTTTAATACCGCTGCCGGTTATACAGAATATTTACCACCTTTTATGGTGAATGCTGCATCGGCTTTTGCGACAGGACAGTTGCCTGATAAAGAAGGTCAAATGTATCATGCTACCGAAGATGATTTTTATTTAATCCCAACTGCCGAAGTACCAGTGACCAATGTGTTTCGTGATACGGTGTTAAAGGAAACAGATTTACCCATTCAGATGACGGCTTACTCTCCTTGCTTTAGAAGAGAGGCAGGAAGTTTTGGCAAAGATGTGCGTGGTTTAAATAGAGTACATCAATTTGAAAAAGTAGAAATTATACAAATTGTACATCCTGATAAAAGTGATCTGGTATTAGACGAAATGGTTGCACACGTTGAAAAATTATTAATCAGCTTGGGGTTACCATATCGCATTTTAAGATTGTGTGGTGGTGATATGGGATTTGCATCCGCGATTACTTATGATTTTGAAGTGTACAGTGCTGCACAGGAAAGATGGCTGGAAGTGAGTAGTGTAAGTAATTTCATGGCCTACCAAACCTATAGAATGAAGTGCCGTTTTAAAGACGCCGATGGAAAAACTCAATTTGCGCATTCTTTAAATGGAAGTTCATTGGCCTTGCCAAGAATTTTTGCAGCCATTATTGAAAATTATCAAACAGAAAACGGCATTGCATTGCCAAAAGTATTGCAACCTTATTTTGGTTCCGAAACCTTAGTATAATGATTTGACTATAAAGTAAACAACTGCAAACTATTTTAGAACTTGCTAAATCTTACACCAATTGCAAATGGGGTCATATCTAAATAGGTCATATTTTTATCAAACAAGTTGGTTGTATTAAAGGAGCCATATAATCTAATAGAACCAATACCTAACTCACCAATGGTTGCCATTTTGAAATTGTTTAAATTAAAATTACCATTCACTTTTTTCTTGCCTCTTTCCTCACTAATTTGTTTAGTATGTGATTGTATAAGGTATCCAGTGCTAACACCTAAACTTACATAAAAGCTTTTGTCGTTGTCGGGATTGGATTGATAATTCAATTGCACAGGAACGGTTAAATATTCAACAAATAATTTATTTTTTCTAAATTTTACATTGTCTAAATAAATATTGTTTCCTGCCGTATTGCTAAAACTTATGGGTTGGTCAAATCTAAAATTATACATTTCAAAACCTACTCCATATTTTAAATTTAAGTAGTTTTTATAGAGGCTCGCCTTTTGTTGAACAATCCAAATATTTACATTGCTTGATTTTACATTGTTTAATTTTAAATCATTGCTGGTGACAAAATTCAGGGGTCTCATTAAATAATTTGGAATTGCCGCAAGAGGAGTGTTGTCAACATAATTGGCATATCCTAAATCTAAAATCCACCAGTTGGTTGTAATGGGTTTTAATTTTTTTGATGATTTCACGATGCTAATATTTGTTTTTTTGAAATCTCCTTTAATCCAGCCCAACTCACCACCTTTTTCTTTACCATATGAGGCGTCACCAATTTTAATGAGCGTCTTGAAATGTGGATCTTCCGCATCTTTTTTATTAACAATTAACATTGACCCTACCTTTACTGTATCATCGTTTATGGTAACAAGGGTGTCGCTAAAACTTTTAATATAAACCCCATTTCTTTTATTTTGACGCGCACTTTTATTTCTACTGGAAGTGCCTTCTATGCTTATTGAATTATCACCCACAATGACCATATTGCCAATTTTAATGGTGTCTTTCTTTTTATTGAAGGTGGAATCGTTTTGTGCATTTGCACTTAAAGTAATTAAAGTAAGTGTAATTAAAATAGCTGTTTTCATAAATTTTTATTTCTGTTTTTCGTTTTTATTTCTTCTAAATAGTGCATTGATACGTCTTGTAACGCCTCTTAATTTATCGCCATCAATTTCAAAATTGGCAATGTATACACCGCGATCCTCATCCTCGGTATTAATGTTTTCATAATCCTCTTCTTGTATTTCTTTTAAGTTATTGGCAATCGTTACGTTGGGGTTTATGTTTTTAATAGTAGCCGGCATCATATTTTCAGAGATGCTTATGATTGCACTTTCTTTGATTTTTGAATTTCTAATTTCTGGTTCCAAATTTGCAACAACAATCAATTTTGTTTCCTCTGGAATAAAGGTAGTTTCTTCTGTAAGTGGTAAATTGTTACTTGTAAACATATTACTTGCAGAGGGTGCAGTAGCTTCAGTTTTATACTTAGTTTCTAAATTACTTTCTATGATATTATTAGCAGTAGAACTCGTAACACGCTTGCTATCCAAGGATTGAATAGGCGTATTCTTATTTTTACTAATTCCTTTTTCATTATTTATTGGTACTATAAAATAACTACGGTAACCTAATAATAACAATAGGATGGCTGCAATAGAGGCAATACTTATTATTTTGCTCCTTGTAAAAAAACCTTCTACTACTTTCGCCTCTTCGCGGTATAAACTTTGTTTGAATCCAACGGGCAAACTTGATTCCATTTCCTGATAACGGTATAATATTGCTTTCTCTTCAAATAAAATGTGATCTGCAGCTAATACAGTCTGCTTTAATGTATTTAATTCATTTGCAAGCGCTGGATGTTCTTTAATAAATCTTTCCACTTCCCTTTTTTCTACAACAGGAAGTTCATTGTCAATGTACAACAAAAAATAGGTTTCGTAATTTTGAATATTAATTTTCATTAGGCACTCATTTTTTCAAGATGAATTAATTTGCCCTTTAATATCAATCTAGCACGGTGTAGGTATACTTTTACTTGGCTCTCCGACAGGTTCATAATTGCTCCAATTTCTTGATAACTATAGCCCTCGTAGTCCTTTAATAAAACCAAACATTTTTGAGTAGGATTTAACTCGTTGATAGCCCGTAATAAAATTTGCTTTAATTCTGCATTGGAAGTTGTTTGGGTATGATGCTTTACTTCCTCAAAATTATCGGTGGTAGATTTTTTCTTATCCTTTCGAATATGATCAATCATTTGATGATAAGCCACTGTGAATAAGTAAGATTTTACTTTTTCTGCCTCCACTTTTTCTCTATTCACCCATAATTTCTCAAACGACGTTTGCACAATATCCTGCGCATCTGCTTCATGGCCAATATTTTTGACGATGAAACGGTACACTCCGTCAGCGTAATTATCTACACAGTTATTGAAATCTTGAACGGTCATCCTCCTTGTTGGGCTTTAATGTAAAGATATAACGAAGGTGGAGGCCAAATGTTACAGTTGATTAATAATTCACAATCTGCTCCTCTATATCAGCTGGAAGTTCACGCCATTCATATTGTTGGGTTCGTAATTGTGGTTCAAAACCTGCCTCTTTAATGGCTTCTTGTATGGTTTTATAGGTAAAACGGTGTGGAGCACCAGCGGCACTCACTACATTTTCTTCCAACATAATACTTCCAAAGTCATTGGCACCTGCTTCCAAACAAACCTGAGCGGTTGCTTTACCCACCGTTAACCAACTTGCTTGAATATTTTTAATATTTGGTAACATGATACGACTAATGGCAATCATGCGAATATATTCATCGGTGGTCGTTAAATTATGAACGCCTCTTATTTTAGTTAATAAAGTATCTACATCCTGGAAAGTCCAAGGAATAAATGCCAAAAATCCATTCGCGTCTTTTGGTTTTCTATCCTGTACTTCACGAATACGTACCAGGTGAATAAATCTTTCTTCCAATGTTTCAACATGACCAAACATCATGGTCGCACTGGTGGTAATATTTAATTGGTGTGCTGCAGCCATAACATCTAACCACTCATCTGCTCCACATTTTCCATTAGAAACTAATTTACGCACACGATCTACTAAAATCTCTGCACCCGCACCAGGTAGGGAATCCATACCGGCTGCTTGCAAAGCTTTTAAGACTTCGGTATGGGTCATTTTTTCCAACTTCGCAATATGTGCAATTTCCGGGGGTCCTAATGTGTGCAATTTAATGGTGGGGAATTCCTGCTTAATCTGACTGAAAGTATCTGTATAATATTTTAAGCCCAATTCGGGGTGATGTCCTCCTTGTAATAATAATTGATCCCCTCCCCAAGCCAAGGTTTCTTTAATTTTTACACGGTAGGTATCCATATTGGTGATATAGGCTTCTGGATGTCCAGGGATTCTATAAAAATTACAAAATTTACAATTGGCAATACATACATTGGTGGTATTTACATTGCGATCAATCTGCCACGTTACTTTACCATGCGGCACTTGCTTTTTTCTTAACTCATTCGCAATAAAGCTTATTTCATTTAATGGAGCATGCTCAAATAAAAACATACCTTCTTCCTTGGTCAAATACTCAAAATTCAGGGCTTTCTTATATAATTCTTCTAATTGCATAAACATCTTTTAAGAATAACAAAGTTAAGGCTTAAAGGGTTCGGTTTATGCCCCACTTTATTTTAACTATATTCGCTAATTGACTCTTGTGTAAAAGGAGTAATTTTGTCCTCCATTATGATACAATTTGACAGATTCGAATTAGCCAATGGCTTAAAAGTATTGGTTCACCCCGATACCACCACTCCTATGGCAGTGGTAAATATTTTATACAATGTAGGTGCCAAGGATGAAAACCCTGAAAAAACAGGTTTTGCTCATTTGTTTGAACATTTGATGTTTGGAGGTAGCGTGAACATACCAGAATATGATGAGCCTTTGCAAAGAGCGGGAGGAGAAAATAATGCCTATACCACCAACGACTTAACCAATTATTATTGTCAATTGCCCGCCGAAAATATAGAAACGGCTTTTTGGCTAGAGAGTGACAGAATGTTGTCTCTTGCTTTTAGTCCAAAGAGTTTGGAAGTGCAAAGAAAAGTAGTGTGTGAAGAGTTTAAGGAACATTATATTAATAAGCCATACGGGGATGCATGGCATAAAATGCGCACACTAGCCTATACGCAACATCCTTATAAATGGATGACCATAGGTGCTTCTTTAGCGCATGTTGAGCAAGCGACGATGGAAGATGTGAAGGATTTTTTCTTTCAATTTTATCGTCCCAATAATGCCATTTTAGTAGTGACAGGTAATGTGAAAACTGAGGACATAAAATTATTGGCTGAGAAATGGTTTGGTCCAATTCCTGCAGGTGTTCCGTATAAAAGAAATTTGCCACAAGAGCCTAAACAATTGAAACATAAAAGTTTGGATGTGCGTGCCGATGTGCCCATGGATATGCTCATGATGACCTGGCATATGGGAGGCCGTTTTGATGCATCCTATCATGCTACGGATTTATTAACCGAAGTATTAGGTGGGGGCGCTTCTTCCCGTTTATACGAGCAGTTGATTAAAGTAAGACAATTGTTTTCTTCCATTTCCTGCTTTCATTTTGGAACCATTGATCCAGGGTTATTTGTTATTACTGGTAAATTGGTAAAAGGGATTAGCATGTCGGTTGCAGAAAAGGCAGTGTTGGAGGAAGTAGAAAAAATGAAACATGAAATATTAGATGCAAAGGAAGTGCAGAAAGTAATTAATAAAACAGAGAGCATGATTTGTTTTGAGGACATGAGTATTATGAATCGTGCACAAAGCCTTGCTTTTTATGAATTATTAGGAGACGCAGCACTTATGAATGAGGAGTTGGCTAAATACCAAACGGTAACACCAGCAATTATTCAGTCTACTGCAAAAACTATTTTTGAAGATAGCAACAGAAACACTTTGTATTATTACAGTAAAACTTCCTAATAGGATTTTGAAATCATCCTACCAACAACAATATTAAAATTTGCACAATCATATTAACATGGCATTAGATAGAACCATCGCTCCCAATATTAAAGACGCAGTTGACTTTGACATTCAGTTAAAGCCCTGTCAAAAATATGTGTTAGACAATGGGGTGGAAGTATATGCATTTGAAGGCGGAGCGCAGGAAGTGATGTTGTTGGAATTGGTATTTTTTGCAGGCAATAGTTATGAAACAAAAAATTGGGTAGCCCCCGCCACCAATTATTTATTAAAAAATGGAACCAGCACTAAATCGGCCTTTGAAGTAAATGAAGCGTTTGAATTTTATGGCGCCTATTTAAATAGATCCTGTTACAATGAAACCGCTACCATAAGTTTACACAGTTTGACAAAACATTTCGCTGAAGTGATACCGGTGGTGAGTGAGTTGGTTGCAGACGCAGTGTTTCCTGAGAAAGAATTGGATATTTATGCGAAGAATCAAATACAGCAACTCACTTTAAATTTAAAAAAAGCCGATTTTATTGCGAACCGATTTATTGATGAGTATTTATTTGGCATAGATCATCCTTACGGGAAATATTCTAGTGAAGAAAGTTACAACCAATTAACAAGAGATGACTTGGTTAACTATTATAATAAGTTTTATAAGGAAGGCAAGTGCATTGTTTTTATGGCGGGTCAGTTTCCGGCCAATATTGAATCTATTTTAAATAAGTATATTGGTACTTTGCCTTTGAATAAGAAAGATATTGTTTTACCAGCGCATCAAATTGTTTCCGCTACCCAAAAAAAATATAGTGTCGTAAATGATCCAAGCTCCGTGCAGGGGTCTATTCGTATTGCACGACATTTTCCAAATAGACATCATCCCGATTTTGCGCCTGCACAAGTATTGAATAATATTTTTGGTGGATTTTTTGGTTCTCGTTTAATGAGTAATATTAGAGAGGACAAGGGTTACACCTATGGCATACATAGTTATTTACAAACCCATATACAGCAAACTGCTTGGCTAGTAAGCACCGATGCAGGCAAAGATGTTTGTACTGCTACCGTATCTGAAGTGTATAAAGAAATGGCTATATTAAGAGATGAGTTGGTGGACATAGAAGAATTAAACTTGGTAAAGAATTATATGTTAGGTTCATTATTAGGTGATGTAGATGGTCCTTTCCAAATTATTGGTCGTTGGAAATCTTATATATTAAATGGAATTACAGAGGAGTACTTTTATAATACCATTCATACTGTGCGCACAGTGCAGCCGGAACAAATTAAGGACTTGGCCAATACCTATTTAAAAGAAGAAGATTTTTACGAGTTAGTTGTTTACTAGGTATATTTATAGTAGCAACGCATTTACAATATATAAACTTATTTTATGGGAAGATTTTTTACAAAAACAATTGCAACTGCTGTGGCGGTATTAATTGTTGCCTATTTATTAAAAGGGGTAATAGTAGATAATTCCATCACGGCATTATTGGTTGCACTTGTACTTGGTTTGCTTAATAATTTTATCAAACCGATATTAATCCTTTTAACAATACCCTTTACGGTGTTTACATTGGGATTATTTTTAATTGTCATTAACGTATTCATCATTTATTTAGTAGCGGAAATTGTCCCAGGATTTCATATTAGTGGCTTTTTTACAGCCTTTATCTTTGGCTTGTTGGTAAGCTTTTTTACCGCAATGATTGAGTCTATTATTGGTAAACCTCAGCCTAAACACTAGTTCCCATTTTAAATTAAAAATTTATATCATTGATATTCAATGATTTATAAATATTATGTCAAATATCTAGTACTATGTGATACATAGTACTAGAATAACCCTTAGTTTTGTGCTCTAAAGTAATTACCATGGATATACAAAACACACAAAGTCAGATGCGCAAGGGTGTACTGGAGTTTTGCATATTGTCTATTATTCAGAAAGGCGAAGTGTATCCTAGTGATATCGTCGAACAAATGAAAGCGGCCAATTTGCATATACTAGAAGGGACTTTGTATCCTTTATTAACTCGATTAAAAAATGCGGGCTTATTAAACTATAGATGGGTGGAAAGCGTAAGTGGTCCGCCAAGAAAATATTTTGTATTAACGGAAGAGGGTGCTAAAGCATATGATGTTTTATTAAAAACCTGGAACGATATGACAGGTGCGGTTAACCAGCTTACTCAAAACAATAAATCTAATCCTACAACAGATACAAACGCTGCCTCTTAGTTGTTATCAAAAATTAAAAATGTCTTTTATGAATAAAGTTATCAATATCAATTTTCAAGGTCGTATTCTTCCTATCGAGGAACAGGCTTATAATTTATTAAAACAATACATCGAATCTCTGCGTGTATATTTTGCAAATGAAGAAGGTCGTGACGAAATTATTAATGACATTGAATGTCGTGTTGCAGAATTATGTGATGAGCGTTTAAAAAAGGGAACCCTTTGTATTACACAGGAGGATATGAGTTTGATTATTACTAGTATTGGCCGCCCTGCTGACTTTGAAGCACAGGATGGTTTTGAACAGTCTACTACTTCTAGTACGAATAGTGCAAATGATGGTCGCCAACAAAATGGGAATCAAAATACCACTGATCATACCAACTCAAATTTTTATAGAAATGGCAATATTCCTAAAAGATTATATCGCGATGAGCAAAACAAAGTATTGGGTGGTGTTTGTAGTGGTATTGCTAACTACTTTGTCATAGAGCCTTGGATAGTGCGCATTCTTTGGTTCTTTTTAATTGGCTTAAATATACTTATCTATATTATTTTATGGATTGCAGTACCTAGTTCTTCTGTGAAAGAAGTAGGCGGTGTTCGTAAGCGTTTATTTAGAGATATTGATAATAAAATAATTGGGGGAGTGAGTGCTGGTTTGGCAAAATATTTTGGAATTCAAGTGTGGATCATTAGAATTCTATTTTTAATTCCCTTTATTCGTTTTGTAGCAAATTTTAGACATATCCATTTATTTCAATTTTGGGAATTTCCTGATTTTCCTAATTTCTTTGATATCACTTTTAGTCCTGGTGCAGTATTTATATATATTATTTTGTGGTTGGTATTGCCAGAAGCTAAATCTAGCGCTGATAAATTAGAAATGGTGGGTGAAAAAGTGGATTTGAATAGTATTAAAAATACCATTCAAAATGACATGGAAGGTTTTAGCAAAAGAGCGCAAAGCTGGGGAAGTGAATTTTATAAAACAAAAAAGGATCAAACTGCGGTAACAACTTCAGATAATAATGATGCTGCAGAAAATCAAAAGAGTGATCATCAAAAAAATGTAAACGCTCCAGCGCCTAAAAAAGGTATTGTACATTTTTTAGGGAAACTCATTACCATTACTATAAAAGTATTTGTATTTTTTGTTTTAGGAGTAGTAGGTATTAGTATTTTAGCCGCCTTATTTGGTATTGGCGTTGCCGGAACAAGTTTATTACCTCTCAAAGGGTTTTTAATTGAAGATGGAATACAATCAGTCGCTGCTATTGGGACTATTTTATTTTTTATCTGGGTACCTGTTATTGGCATTGTCACGGCTGTCATTAGAAGATTTGCTGGCTTTAAAAAAACCAACAAATGGGTTAGGGCTAGTTTTATTGCTCTTTGGGTACTAGGTTGGATTAGTATATTTTATTTCTTTAGTAGCCTGGGTAATAGTTTTTCAAAGCACAACCAGCCTGTAGAAGAAAATGTTCAATTAACCAATCCCAAAGTTGATTTTTTGAGCGTAACTGCAACACCTAAAATGAAATACTATGAAGATAAATGGTTTCAAATAACCCCTTTTGGTAACTATGGTGATGAAGACACTGTTTTTGTGAGAAACTTACGTGTTAGGATTGTACAATCTAAATCAGATAGCTTTGAAATTAAAGTGGTAAAATTAAGTAACGGCAAAACAGTAAAAGAGGCCAATACTTTAGCAACTAATATTAATTTTAATTTAACACAAGCCGATTCTGTTTTGTATTTAGATCGTGGTATTGGCATCAGTACAAAGAATAAATTTCGCAATCAGCATATTATTATGACCATTGCAGTGCCCGTAGGAAAAAGAATATTAGTTAGTAGTAAAGGCTGGTCTCAGACCAATGTGCACATCAACCGTCGTGGTATGCGGACAGAAACCATTGACCGAATTACAAATGATAATGATTGGTATGACGAATGGAATGAACCATGGGATAATGAATCTTTTGCCTACGAGCATGGGGTGGAGTATAAAATGAATGCAAAAGGGTTGGAAAAATTAAAAGCTACCGAAAAAGAAACGGATGATAAGGAAGCAGATACTCCTAAAGAGATGGAAGAAAAACTAGAAAAATTAAAAGAAGAGCGTATGCAAATGGAACAAAATAAATTAAAAGGCAATACCAAGATAGGGCTGAATACAAATGGTCCTAAGGACTTATTGGTTAAAAAAACCTCTGAATTGTTAGACTTGCATTGGGTATTGGATAGATTTTCTTATTAAAACCTAATCATTTGCGATTGCTTGCATATTGATTTTTGGAACAACACCCTTTCTCGTATAGAAGGGGTGTTTTATTTAGCATCCTTTTTGATTATATTTGTACAAATTTATAATTGCCATGAGCGAAGTTCTCAACACACCCTTTACCCATAAACATATTGCCCTAGGTGCTAAAATGGCTCCATTTGCAGGGTATAATATGCCTATTAGTTATACAGGTATTAATGACGAACATGCAGCGGTGCGTAATAGTGCGGGTGTTTTTGATGTGAGTCATATGGGTGAATTTATTTTAAGGGGTGAACATGCTTTGGATCTCATTCAACGTGTTACCAGTAATGACGCTGCTGTTTTAGAAGATGGAAAAGCACAATATAGCTGCCTTCCAAATGCGAGTGGGGGTATTGTAGATGATTTGTTGGTGTACTGCGTAGAAAAAAACAAAGTATATATGTTGGTAGTGAATGCCTCTAATATTGAAAAAGATTGGAATTGGATTACACAGCATAATACCAAGGGTGTTGAAATGCATAATATTAGTGCGAAGACTGCATTGCTAGCCGTACAAGGTCCCAACGCAACTAAAATTGTTCAAACCATGACCCAAATGGATGTGTTAAATATGCCCTATTATAGTTTTGCGAAAGGAACTTTATTGGATATTGACAATGTATTAATTAGTGCAACAGGTTATACGGGTGCAGGGGGTGTTGAAATTTATATTGAAGACATTGATGACAATGCCAATAAAATTTGGGATGCATTATTTGCTGCAGGTGCGGCTTATGATTTAAAACCTATTGGTTTGGGCGCAAGAGATACCTTGAGATTAGAAATGGGATTTTGTTTGTACGGAAATGATATTGACGATACGACGAGTCCATTGGAAGCAGGTTTGGGATGGATTACGAAATTCAACAAAGACTTTACAAATGCAGCTGCCTTAAAGGCGCAAAAGGAAACTGGGGTGGCTAAAAAATTAGTTGGTTTTGAAATGGTTGATCGCGGTATTCCTCGACACTACTATCTTATCAAAGATGCTGCTGGTAATGAAATTGGATCGGTTACTTCGGGCACGCAAGCCCCTAGTTTAGGAAAAGCGATAGGACTTGGTTATGTTGCTAATGCTCATGCTAAAGCAGGCACTGAAATTTTTATTGATATTCGCAATACACTTGTAAAAGCAATGGTGGTGAAGTTTCCATTCAAATAATTATCTATTTTTTAAGATATTGTTTCATCATAAGCATGAAAATTTAAGGGGCGATGCCCCTTTTTTCATAGTATAAATACTTGATTCTTGTATGCGTATGAATTGCAAATTTGTATTTCAATAAAAAATATAAAAATGAAAGCAATTAAAAACAAAGTGCAATTGGTTGGACGCTTGGGGGCGAACCCGGAAATGAAAACCTATGGCGAAAATAAAAAATTGGCCAATATCAGGTTAGCGGTGAATGACCGGTATAAAAATGCAGAAGGGGAATGGATGGATGAAACGCAATGGTTTAGCTTGGTGGCTTGGTCCAAATTGGCAGTTTATGTAGAAAAGTATTTAAACAAGGGTACGGAAGTGGCAATAGAAGGGCGTTTGGTGAATAAAGTATTCACAGACAAAAATGGCGTAAAGCGAACCAGCACAGAGATTATTGTAAATGAAATATTGCTTTTATCAAAGCAAAAGGAATTGCTCGTTGAAATGTAATGGGTTTGTTATCTTTGCACGATGAGCACTGAAAATAAGCCAAGTTTACATACTGTGTTAACACCACAGTTATTAGATTTATATGAAGTAAAAGATAGTATTGTTGTCATCATTGACGTATTTAGAGCTACCTCAACGATGGCAACAGCATTATACAATGGTGCTACAAAAATCATTCCTGTGGATAGTCCTGAAGCCTGTATTGAAATTGGCAATGCAACAGGAGGCATTACGGCTGGAGAGCGAGATGGTAAAATAATTCCAGGATTGTCTTATGGCAATTCCCCTTCTGAATATCCAAAGTCTTTTATTGAAAACAAAATCTTGGTCATTACCACCACAAATGGCACAAAATTATTACACATGGCGTTGCGCAAAGGCGCGAAAGAAATAATTACAGGATCTTTTCCCAATTTGACCCAGGTAGTGGAGTATTTAAAAGCGCAGCATGCACCTGTGATTTTAGGTTGTGCTGGTTGGAAAAATCGCTTCAATATTGAGGACACCCTTTTTGCAGGGGCAGTGATTGAAGCCATTAAAGAACATTTTACTATTCATTGTGATAGTAGTTTTATGGCCAACCAATTGTATAATCAGCATAAAAACAATTTGCCAACATATATAAAAACCTTAACGCATTGGCATCGTTTGGCAGCCTATGGTTTGGAATCGGACATGTTGTATTGTATTACCCAGGATATTGCACCTAGTTTGCCTATTTTTAAGGAAGGGGCATTGATAAATGGGGTATAAGAATATCGAAAATTAGCCCACAAATTCGTACATTTGCAAATTGCCCTTTTCAAAAGGGTCATTTTGTATAATTTATGGCATTACCCTATTTAGTAAAACACATTTATAGCTACGGAACCGAGGAGGTGATTAGACGTGGGAAAAAGATTTTCGCGCTTAAAAATATCGAATTGGCCAAGTTCGACCCTTTATTGGGTAGTATTCATTGTCGTGTAAAAGACGATGGGTATAGCACTTATTATAAAGTAACCATTGAAAATTTTAAAAGTGCTTCCACGCTTTCTTTAAGATGTGGCTGCCCTTATAACTTATCAGAAGTGTGTAGGCATAAAGCAGCCGCTTTATTATATGTACAAGACTTATTAGATAAAAATTTACTGGATTATAAGCAAACTTCCTATGTTACAAAACATACACAGTTGCGCACAAAGAATTTAGATTTAAAGATGATCAGAATGCTTTGTTCAAAAGCCATTTTTGAGAAAGCCGAAACTACCCTTAAAGCTAATCGTCCTCATATCATAGAAAGTGCCAATGAAAAAGTGGTCGCAGAAATGGATGAAAACGGAAAAACTTTTCATTTAATAGTACAAAAAAATGAAGAACGTTTTTTTGATACTTCTTGCGACTGTTTAACTGAGACAGAGTATCCATTGTGCTTACACAAAACAGTATTGCTATTGCAGTTGTTCCAATTAAAAGGGGCAGATTATTTTGAGACCATTCGCAACTGGGATAGAGAAAAAAATAAATTACTGGCATTATATGGTTACTCCTTAGATGACTATATCGAAGACAAATTTGAATTTAGCTATCAGGAAGGGAAGCCCTATTTAAAAGTATTGGACGAGCGTATTCAAAGAATTAATGGAGGCGCTGTAACGGCTACAAGAAAACTTCCTAAGTCAAATGATTGGGATATTGAACAGGATCATAAATCCGAGGAATCCAAAATAGCCAGAACCACAGTACGTTATGGCTTGGTGATTCAGCAAAATACCGAGGCCTATCCTTATTTATCGCTCAACGTAATAAAAGGGGAAGTAAATGAAGAAGGAGCTGCTTTTGTTGGGAAAGTGGAGAAAGTAGACTTACCCAAGTTTGTAATTGCTGAGGAAATGAAAGAGGAGGATAAGAACTTAATTCAAATGGTTAGAAAGCTTCAATCCGCTGAGCTTACTAAGTATTTAAATAAGAACTCACCCTTCATGGGCATTTGGGATACCATTCTGCATTCCGATGAAACCAATTTGCCAGATGAAACCAAGGAGCATATTCAAGAATATATGCATCCAAAACTTCAAAAGTTATGGAGGGATATTTCTGAACATCCATTTAATTTTCATCTCCCCAACAATAAGCCATTTACCACTGCTAATTTACAGAAAGCAGAACTTGTATTTAATCATATCCAGCCTTGTTTTAAAGTAGAAAAAGAAGCGGACAGTTATATCATTTATGCGCAAGTGAATTTACCAGAAGGTAAAATTTCATTAGAGGAGAACCATGCAAAATCGCATTTTATTTTCCAATACCACCATCAGTTTTTTACCTGGAAGCAGAAAGAAGATTTGCAGTGGGTAGAAAAATTCATGCCTACAGGATTTAATGAAATTAATTTAGAACATTGGCCAGCTTACTTACAATCTACCTTATTGCCTTTGTCTAAAATTTATTCTGTGGAGTTGGGTAATGTGAAACAAGAAAAATTGAGAGGGTTAAAACCTCAGCTCCAAATTTTATTAAAAGAAGACAGAGATTATTTATTATTTGAACCTATTTATCTTTATAAAGATATTGTAGTTACTTCTTCAGATGGACCTTCGGTCATTCACCAAGAAGGAGATAAGATTTTTATTTTAGAGAGAGATTTAGCTGCAGAGCGAGGTCTAATGGGTGTTATAGAGCAATTACACTCTGGATTTATAAGGCCTAATGAAGGCAATATATTGGCTTTAAAGGGCGCTGAAGTATTAAAAAATAATTGGTTTTTCTTGTTCATTGATACCTTAAAAGAAAAACAGATTCCATTGTTTGGTTCAGATAATTTAAAACAATTTAAGTTTAATACTTCCAAGCCCACCACCAAATTATACATTAGTAGTAATACCGATTGGTTTGACGCGAAAGTGGAAATTTCATTTGGTGATCAAAAAGTATCGGTGCAGGATATTAAAAACATGTTGTCTAATAAACAACAGTTTGTACCATTAAAGGATGGCAGTTTAGGGGTGTTGCCTGAAAAATGGTTAAATAAATACTCTTTATTATTTAAAGTAGGTGAGGGTAAAGTGGACAATCTTAAATTAAGCAAATACCATTTCTCCATTATTGACGAATTATATGAACAAAGAGATGAGGAGGAGTTGGTGTTTAAATTAGAAGAGAAGTTTGAGAAGATTAGAGAAAAATATTCCATTGCCGATGTAACGCCTCCTGAGCATTTGTTGCCAACCCTAAGGCCCTATCAGGTAAGTGGATTTCAGTGGCTCAACTATTTGCATGACGTACAATGGGGTGGGATTCTAGCGGATGACATGGGATTGGGGAAAACCATACAGACCCTGTCTTTCTTGCAACATTTGAAAGAAAAAAATGGCAAATTGTTGGCATTGGTTGTTTGTCCAACTACGCTTTTATATAACTGGCAGAATGAGTTAAAAAAATTCACACCTAGTTTGACATTCCAAATTCATCATGGAGGTACGAGAAGTAAATCCCAGTTATTTAAAGATCCAATGGAAGTAATTATTACTACTTATGGAACATTAAGAAGTGATATTAAAATGTTTGCCGAAGTGAAGTTTGATTATGTGATTTTGGATGAAAGCCAAGCCATTAAAAATCCATCCAGTAAAGTAACTAAAGCTGCTTGTTTGTTACAGGCTACAAATAAATTGTGCTTGAGTGGTACTCCATTGCAAAATAACACTTTTGATATTTATGCACAGATGAATTTCTTGAATCCAGGTATGTTGGGAACGGTGGAGTATTTTAAACATAACTTCTCAATGCCTATTGATAAGTTTGACGAGAAAGAACAGAAAGAACATTTAAGAAAATTCGTTTTTCCTTTCATTTTGCGTAGAACTAAAGAGCAGGTAGCGAAGGATTTGCCAGAGAAACAAGAAATGGTTTTGTATTGTGAAATGGGCAATGCGCAAAGAAAAATATACGAGGCTTATAGAAATGATTATCGTGATAAATTAATTGGGATGGTGGAAGAAAAAGGAATACAAAAATCTCAATTATCCATTTTGCAAGGCTTGATGAAATTGCGTCAAATTTGTGACAGTCCTGCCATTATAAAGGATGAAGCTTATCCGAATGAATCGGTTAAATTAACAGAGCTAATACGTGAAATTACTGAAAACATTGGCGATCATAAGGCTTTAGTGTTTTCGCAATTTTTGGGTATGTTGGGCTTAATTAAAGAGCAACTTACAAAATTGGGGATTGATTATGAATATTTTGATGGTGGTAGCACTATACAAGAAAGAGAAAAAGCCATTGAGCGTTTTCAAAATGACGCTAACTGCAGAGTGTTTTTAATCTCTTTAAAAGCGGGTGGCGTAGGATTGAACTTAACAGCAGCCGATTATGTTTATATCGTAGATCCTTGGTGGAATCCAGCAGTAGAACAACAAGCTATTGACAGAACGCATCGTATTGGTCAGACTAAAAATATATTTGCATATCGAATGATATGTACCGATACGGTAGAGGATAAAATATTAAAATTGCAGGATAGAAAAAGATCTTTGGCAAAGGAATTAATTTCCGATGAAGAGGGATTTGTAAAATCCTTGACCAAAGATGATATCGCTTATCTATTTAGTTAGATAAGAATTCTGAATTTATTTTTTTAATTCCGCTGCTGCTATATTTGCTTTAGGATTTTTTAAGAATTCAGCTTTGCATTCGCTTGAGCAAAACCCCAGTACATATTTTTCATAATGCGCTGTATCGCTTATACCAGCTGTAGTTGGCATACCACATGTAGGATCCTTTTTATTATTTACTAAAGAGACTGGGTATGTTTTTTGCTCAGCTGCTTCCGTAATCATAGTCTCCACTTTTTTAGTTTCACTACTTGTATTACTTTTATCAGCTACATTATTTTTTTCTTCTTGATTTTTCCCTACTTGATCATTACCACATGATGTGATAAACAAGGCACTCATTACTAAGCTTAGTCCAATTATTTTTTTCACGGTTTCATTTTTTTGATTAATCACTACAAAAATACACTTACCTGGGGCTAAAATAAAACTAACGATTATTATTTTTGCACCAAATGTGTTGCTTTAAGACCTTTGAAGTCAAATTATAGCGCTAATAGGGCCATATTTGTTTAATTATTTAATACTTTTGCAATCTTATTCCTAACAAAGGAAATTAATAAATGAAACAGGACCAACTACATAGCTTACCAACGAGTGCAAATTTTGCACCGGTCCCTGTATTGAGCAGCCCCATCAGGTTGCCACTTGCGGTTACATTTTCACCGCGACGTGGATTCTGATAGGACGAGCAATTGGCAATTGCCCCTATCAGTGGAACAAAAACAGAAACTTTCTAGAAACGCCAGAAGTGTCATTTTTAAATTTTATTGATCATTGGAACAGCAAATTATAGTACGTGTAGCCCATAGTGGCGATATTCATTATTCAACCAACATCACTGACGAGATGGCTTCCTCTGCGAAAGCACGTGGAACAGGCATTGCTAAACGAACCCCCGAATATGTGGCTAAAAAAATTGAGGAAGGTAAATCGGTGATTGCCCATACTGCCGACGGCACATGGGTTGGCTTTTGTTATATCGAAGCTTGGCAACATGGCCAATTTGTAGCCAATAGTGGATTGATTGTTTCTCCTGAGTTTAGAAAAAGCGGAATCGCAAAAAAAATCAAGAATACCATTTTTCAATTGTCAAGAGAAAAGTATCCAAATGCAAAATTATTTGGTTTAACAACTGGGCTTGCCGTAATGAAAATTAATAGTGATTTAGGGTATGAGCCTGTTACGTATAGCGAGTTAACAGACGATGAAGAATTTTGGGTGGGATGTAAGAGCTGTGTGAACTATGAAATTTTAATGAGCAAGGATCGAAAAAATTGCATGTGCACTGCCATGTTGTATGCACCTAAGAATGAACATACTCCATCGGCAACTGCTTCTGATTTTAAAATGAATTCGAAACTCTACGAGCGTTTTATGAAAATAAAACAAAGCAAATTATTAAACTGGTTGACCAAAAAATAGATATTATGGAAAAAGTTGTATTAGGGTTTAGCGGTGGATTGGATACTACCTTTTGCGTTAAATATTTAACGGAGGATAAAGGATTAGAGGTACATAGTGTCATTGTAAATACAGGTGGCTTTACGGAGGAGGAGTTGCAGAATGTGGAAGCGCATGCTTATGCTTTAGGTGTTAAAACACATACCACGGTGAATGCGGTAAAGGGCTATTACGATTCAATTATAAAATACTTAGTATACGGCAATGTATTAAAGAACAATACTTATCCTTTAAGTGTAAGTGCGGAGAGATTGTCTCAAGCTTTGCATATTGCAGCACATGTTAAAAAACTAGGCGCAAAATTAGTAGCACATGGAAGCACAGGTGCGGGTAATGACCAAGTACGTTTTGATATGATTTTTCAAATCATGATTCCAGGTATTGAAATTTTAACACCCATTAGAGACTTACAATTAAGTAGAGCAGCAGAAATTGAATATTTGAAAGCAAAAGGAGTGGAGATGAACTTTGAAAAAGCGGCCTACTCCATTAATAAGGGATTGTGGGGAACAAGTGTGGGCGGAAAAGAAACATTAAATTCTAAAGGGATGTTGCCAGAAGCTGCATGGCCAACGCGAATGACTAAAGAGGGCGCTACTGAAGAAATGGTCATTAGTTTTGAACGAGGAGAAATTAAAAAAGTAAATGGTAAAGATTTTTCACATCCTACAGAAGCCATTGGCTATATACAATCTATTGCAGGTCCTTATGGTATTGGTAGAGATATTCATGTGGGGGATACCATCATTGGTATTAAAGGGCGTGTTGGTTTTGAAGCGGCAGGACCCATGTTGATATTAAAAGCGCATCATGCTTTAGAAAAGCATGTGTTAACCAAGTGGCAATTGTCATGGAAGGATCAGCTGGCTTCTTTTTATGGCAACTGGTTACATGAAGGGCAAATATTGGATCCTGTAATGCGAGACATAGAAGCATACTTAACCAATAGTCAGGAGCAAGTAACAGGGGATGTGTTTGTTCAATTACATCCCTATCATTTTCAAATTCTAGGCATTGAATCTCCTAATGATTTAATGAGTCCAAAGTTTGGAAAGTATGGAGAGATGAATACTGGCTTTACAGGGGCGGATGTGAGAGGGTTTACCAAAATATTTGGAAATCAAACAGCCATATTCCATCAAGTAAAAGAATCAAACAAAAAATAAAATCAATTTTAAAAAGCGTCTGATGCAAAAAATAAATATTGGAATTGTTGGAGGAGCAGGGTATACAGGTGGTGAATTGCTGCGTGTATTACTTCGTCATCCAAATGCGCATATTCGTTTTGTGCATAGTACAAGCAATGCAGGTGAGCTGGTGAGCAAATTGCATGGGGATTTGGTGGGAGATACAGACTTGAAATTTGTAAATGAATTGGATCAAAATATTGATGTATTGTTTTTATGTGTAGGACATGCAGATGCGAATAAGTTTTTAGTTGCCAATGAAATGAAGGAAAGTATTAAAATTATAGATCTTTCCCAAGATTTTAGATTAGCAAGTACAGCAAAAATTGGAGATAGAAACTTTGTATATGGTTTGCCAGAACTACAAAAAGAAAAAATTAAATCCGCACAAAATATTGCCAACCCGGGTTGTTTCGCAACTGCGATACAATTAGGCTTATTGCCATTGGCTGCGAAAGGCGTATTAAAAGAAGTACACACCACTGGTATTACGGGTTCTACGGGAGCGGGTCAGGGTTTATCAGCGACTGGTCATTTTAGTTGGAGAGCCAATAATATTCAAGCCTATAAAACCTTGCAACATCAGCACCTGCATGAAATTGGCGAAAGCTTGGCTGGTTTACAAGGTAATCAAAATGCAGAAGTGAATTTTGTACCTTGGAGAGGTGATTTTACAAGAGGTATTTTTGTAACATCTGTTTTAACAAGTGATTTAAGTAAAGATGCTGTGTATGAAATGTACAATGCATTTTATGAAGCGCATCCTTTCACACATGTTTCTAAAAACAATATTGATTTAAAACAGATAGTGAATACCAATAAATGTTTAATTCATATTGAAAAGCAAGGAAATAAATTAGCCATCCACTCCGTACTTGATAATTTATTAAAAGGCGCAGCAGGACAGGCAGTTCAAAATATGAATTTGATTTTTGGATTAGAAGAAGAGGCCGGACTACAATTAAAAGCAAATTATTTTTAAAATTTCAACTATGTCTATATTCAACGTTTATCCTTTAAATCCTATTGCCATTACGAAAGCTGCAGGCAGCCGCGTGTGGGACGATAAGGGACAGGAATATTTGGACATGTATGGCGGCCATGCAGTAATTAGCATTGGCCATACGCAACCACATTGGGTAAAAAGGATCGAGGATCAATTGCATGCAATTGCTTTTTATTCTAATTCAGTAATCATGCCAATACAGGAACAATTGGCAAATGCATTAAATGAAATTAGTGGTAAAAAAGATTTTCAATTGTTTTTGTGCAATAGTGGAGCGGAAGCAAATGAGAATGCAATGAAGTTGGCGAGTTTTCATACGGGTAGGAAAAAAATAATAGCGTTTAAAAAAGCATTTCACGGTCGTACTTCTTTGGCAGTTGCTGCTACTGACAATCCAAGTATTGTAGCGCCGGTCAATGAAACCAACAATATCATCTTTTTACCTTTTAATGATATTGCTGCATTAGAAGCATGCTTTGTGGAGCATGGATCCGAAATTGCTGCAGTCATTATTGAAGGAATACAAGGAGTGGCAGGAATACATGAAGCGAGTGATGCATTTTTACAAGCTATTAGAAAAGCTTGTGATACATATGCAGCAGTATATATAGCCGATAGCGTGCAATGTGGTTATGGTCGTTCGGGTCAATTTTTTGCACATGACCATGCCGGCGTAAATGCAGATATTTATTCCATGGCGAAGGGCATGGGCAATGGCTTCCCCATTGGAGGCATATTAATTGCACCACATATTCAAGCAAAGTTTGGAATGCTGGGTACTACTTTTGGAGGCAATCCATTGGCATGTGCTGCAGCATTAGCTGTAATTGAAGTAATGCAAAAGGACCATTTAATAAAAGCTGCCCAAGATAAAGGCACTTATTTAATGAATGTCTTAAAGCAAACAGAAGGGGTAAAGGCGGTTAGAGGCAGGGGCCTAATGATTGGATTTGAAATGGAAGCCGAATTATCCGACCTGCGCAAAGTATTATTAAACGATTTAAAAATATTTACAGGGGAAGCAAAACCAAATGTAGTGAGACTATTGCCTTCGCTAGCAATCAGTATGGAGGACATTAATTTATTTATAACCGGTTTGAATAAAGCGATTCAGCTTTTGAAGCAAAAGAACAACTAAGCCATGAAACAGTTTATTTCAGTGAAGGATGTGAAGGATATGCAAGCATTGGTAAAACAAGCCTTACATTATAAGGCCAATCCTTTTACGGATAAGGCATTAGGTGCTAATAAAAGAATTGGCTTACTTTTTTTAAATCCAAGTTTAAGAACTAGATTAAGTACGCAAGTGGCTTCTCAAAATTTAGGAATGGAACCCATTGTATTTAATGTAGACAAAGAAGGCTGGGCTTTGGAATTTACAGAGGGCGCCATTATGAATGGAACTACGGTGGAACACATTAAAGATGCTGCCCCTATCTTGGGTAATTACTTTGATATTCTATGTATAAGAACATTTCCTGGTTTGCAAAATAGAGCAGATGATTACGGTGAAAAAATAATCAACCAATTTATAAAGTATGCAGGCATCCCGGTAGTGAGTTTGGAGTCGGCTACTTTGCACCCATTACAATCTTTGACCGATATGATTACCATTCAGGAATCAATTGCCTCGAATGAAAAGTTAAAAAATAAGCAACCCAAAATAGTATTAACCTGGGCGCCTCATATTAAACCTATTCCCCAATGCGTGGCCAATAGCTTTAGCGAATGGATGACTGCATGGGGGGAGGCGAATTTTGTAATTACCCACCCTGAAGGATATGAGTTAGCTAGCCAATATACAAATGGAGCCACCATTACACATAACCAAGCCGAAGCATTGAAAGATGCTGATTTTATTTATGTGAAAAATTGGAGTAGTTATAGTGATTATGGAAAATTGCTTTGCACGGATGCCGATTGGATGTTGACCAATGAAAAACTAGCGGCGACCCATGATGCAAAAGTAATGCACTGTTTGCCGGTGAGAAGAAATGTAGAATTGAGTGATGAGCTATTAGATGGACCAAACAGTTTAGTGACAAAGCAAGCATCTAATAGAGTATGGGCAGCACAATCCGTATTGGCAAATATTTTAGGTTCATTATAAAAAAGTAATGCGCGCAAATAATAAAATGGAAAAATTATACGTCATTAAAATTGGAGGCAATATCATTGACAATCCTGTATTGTTAACGAAATGCTTAACTGCTTTTTCAAAATTGAAGGGGCAGGCTATTTTAGTGCACGGTGGTGGAAAACTAGCCACTGAAATGGCAGCTTCCATGGGGATAGAACAAACTATGGTGGAAGGTAGAAGAATTACTGATGCAGAAACATTGAAAATAGTAACCATGGTTTATGCAGGGTATATAAATAAAAATATTGTTGCACAACTGCAAGGTTTGGGCGTGAATGCAATTGGCTTAACGGGTGCGGATGGAAATTTAGTAAGTGCGCATAAAAGAACGGGGACGACCATTGATTATGAATTTGTGGGCGATGTAGATGGCATTAATGCCACATTCATAACTCAGTTATTAGGGGATTCAAAAAAAATAGTGGTAGCCCCCATCACTCATGATGGTAAAGGACAATTATTAAATTCCAATGCGGATACCATTGCACAAAGCATTGCAACAGGTATGACCAAGCAGTATGAAGTGCATTTGATTTATGGCTTTGAAAGAGAAGGGGTATTATCAGATGTTAATGATCCAAGTTCAGTGATTTCGTTTATTGATCGACCGGTTTACGGTACATTAAAAGATCAAAAAGTCATTTTTGAAGGAATGATTCCTAAAATTGACAACGCGTATTTGGCTTTAGAAGGTGGTGTGCAATCTGTCATCATTGGAAAAGCTGAAAAATTGAATGAATTAATTAATGGTACTGCAGGTACCACAATCAAAATATAATGTCACAGACAAACAATATACAAGAAAATAGTGCTCAAATAGGTTTATTACAAAAGGAGGCAAAACAGTTATTATCAAAATTAATTGCTACGCCTTCTTTTAGCAAAGAGGAAGATAAAACGGCCGATTTAATACAAGATTATTTACATCAGAAGAAAGTAAAAACAGAAAGAAAGAAAAATAATGTTTGGGCTACAAACTTACATTTTGATGCCAGCAAGCCTTCTGTATTACTAAACTCACATCACGATACTGTAAAACCAAACAAAGGCTATACTTTGGATCCTTTTTCGCCCATTGAAAATGAGGGTAAACTTTTTGGATTAGGAAGTAATGATGCAGGTGGATGTTTAGTAAGTTTGATAGCTTGTTTTTTATTTTATTATGACCAACAAAATCTGCCCTACAATATTGTCTTAGTTGCATCTGCAGAGGAGGAAATTTCAGGACATGATGGAATTGAATTAGTATTGCCACTCCTGCCTAAAATTGATTTTGGTATTGTAGGTGAGCCAACATTATTAGAAATGGCCATTGCAGAAAGAGGTTTATTGGTGTTAGATGTGGTGGCGACTGGCACATCGGGTCATGCCGCAAGAGAAGAAGGAGAGAGCGCGTTGTATAAAATATTGCCAAGCATTGAATGGTTTAAAAACTATGAATTTGAAAAAGTATCTGAACTATTGGGTAAGGTGAAAATGACGGTAACCGTTATTGAAACAGAAAATAAGCAACATAATGTAGTGCCTTCTACTTGTAAAATAGTGGTGGATGTGCGCGTGAATGAGTTGTATACTTTCGAAGAAATATTAGCGACCATTGGGAAACATGTGCACGCTAAGGTGACACCAAGAAGTTTACGTATGCGCGCTACTAGTATTAATATAGATCATGTTTTAATACAAGCCGGAAAGGCCCTGGGTAAAGGCTATTATGGTTCCGTGACTACCTCAGACAAGGCGTTAATGCCCTTTCCTACTTTAAAAATGGGTCCTGGCGATTCAGCAAGAAGCCATACTGCTGACGAGTTTATCTTTGTAAAAGAAATAGAAGAAGGAATAAGTACCTATATTCAATTAATTGAAAAAATGATTTCACATGAGTAAGCTTTGGCAAAAAAATAATCAAGTAGCTAGCTCCGTAGAGCAGTTTACGATTGGAAATGATCAAGCGATGGATTTGTATCTAGCCGCTTATGATGTGTTGGGATCTATTGCGCACACTACCATGTTATCTGAAGTAGGGTTACTTACAAATGAGGAACAAGTGCAATTAAAAAAGGCTTTAGTGGAAATTTATACTCTCGTGCAATCAGGTAATTTTAAATTGGCAGAAGGCCTTGAAGATATTCATTCACAAGTAGAAATGTTATTGACTGAAAAATTAGGTGATATTGGTAAAAAAATTCACAGCGCTAGAAGTAGAAATGATCAAGTTTTAGTGGATCTGAAATTATTTTTGCGCGCCGAATTAATGGATCTAACTAAGTCTGTTCAATCCTTATTTAATTTGTTACAAGAAAAAAGCGAACAACATAAAAATGATTTATTCCCAGGATATACGCATTTGCAATTAGCGATGCCTTCATCCTTTGGATTGTGGTTGGGTGCTTATGCAGAAAGCTTGGTAGACGATATGACCATGTTGCAAGCAGCCTATACGGTGGTCAATAAAAATCCATTAGGTTCTGCTGCAGGATACGGCTCCTCTTTCCCCATTAATAGAACCAGAACCACCGAGCTATTGGGGTTTGAAACTTTAAATTACAATGTAGTATACGCACAAATGGGTCGTGGTAAAGCGGAAAGAGTTACTGCCATGGCGTTGGCTAATTTTGCAGATACCTTGGCCAGATTAAGTATGGACGCTTGCTTGTTTATGAATCAAAATTTTGGGTTCATAAAATTTCCAGAAGAATTAACTACAGGATCAAGCATTATGCCGCATAAAAAGAATCCGGATGTTTTCGAGCTCATTAGATCTTATTGCAACCGCATCAAGGCCTTGCCTAATGAAATTATGATGATGACTACCAATTTGCCATCGGGTTATCATCGAGATTTACAATTACTAAAAGAACATTTATTTCCTGCATTTCAACAATTAAAAAATTGCATGGAAATGGCTTCTTTGATGATCCAAAATATGGAAGTAAAGCAAGGGTTATTGGAAGACCCTAAATATCAATTCTTATTTAGTGTGGAAGAGGTTAATAAATTAGTCAATGAGGGGCTGCCTTTTAGAGATGCCTACAAAAAAGTAGGTTTGGATATAGAAGCTGGAAATTATACCTATTCAACACAAATTGACCATACACATGAGGGTAGCATTGGTAATTTATGTACGGCAGAAATAGCAGCTGAAATGAACAAAGTGGTTCAAAGTATGAATTTTACAAAAGTTGACCACCAAATTGAACAATTATTGAATAGCTAATTGTATTTTTGGCAACTTAAATAATTGAATAGACATTAAAAATAAAGTATGAAAAAAGGATTTATTGTAACATTAACAATGGTAAGTAGTTTGGCTGCTATGGCACAAACAAAACCAGCAGCTAATCTGGGAGCACC
>CANJPH010000026.1 GCA_947476145.1 Bacteroidota bacterium
AGAAATAAGAATATTTGGCTCAAAAAATGGAATGAATAATAATCAAAAGGTGACGCACCAAGGTGACACAAAAGAAAAAACCACTTACGAAAAAAACGTAAGTGGTTGATTTTCAGTGTAGCGAGAACGAGATTTGAACTCGTGACCTCAGGGTTATGAATCCTGTGCTCTAACCAACTGAGCTACCTCGCCAGAACCTATTGGTTATACCCTTAAAAGGGTGGCAAAACTACTTAATTTTTTTGAATTTATGGGTTCACTTTGAGACTAAAAACCGACTGTCCTTCAAAAAACCCTTCAAATACATCCCCTTTGGCAGTAGGGCCAACACCAGCAGGTGTTCCCGTATATATTAAGTCTCCAGGATAGATCGTAAAATACTCCGTAATACCCGCTAATATTTTGTCTAATGGAAATATCATTAAGCTTGAATTGCCCGTTTGTACAGTGGTGCCATTTTTTGCTAAAGTATAATGAATGGGCCCTGATAAAATTTCAGATGTTAATGGATGCCACTCACCTAGTATTGCGGCATTGTCAAATGCTTTTGCTTTTTCCCAAGGCAATCCTTTTTCTTTTAACTTATTTTGTAAATCACGTGCAGTAAAATCAATCCCTACGCTAATTGCATCGCAATATTCAATTACTGGAATACCAGCTGGGTGTAACTCGGTTAAATTTTTGCCTTTCTTACTTACACGCAATACGAGTTCTCCTTCAAAATGCAAATCATTAGTAAAGCTAGGGATAGAAAAATTTTCGCCTTTTGGTAACAATGCAGTATCCGGCTTCATAAATATAATTGCCGAAGTAGGCACTTCATTTCCTAACTCATGTGCATGCTCCACATAATTTCTTCCAATACAAAATATACTCATAAAAATATTTTAATCGTTCAATGTAAATACTTATGACTCTTTAATATCCAACGCATTCGCCATGGTCATGGTACGCGATAACCCTACTGCTGCAAAGGATTCTATCACCTCCACGCAATTTTGGATTTTTATATCTATTAACTTTCTTTCATCTAGTGCCCATTTGCCTAATACAAAATCTATCTGCTGTCCTTTTGCAAAATGATTGCCAATACCAAACCTCAATTTTGGATAAGCATCCGTGCCTAATGTTAATTGAATATCTTTTAAACCATTATGACCCGCATCGGAACCCGAAGCGCGTAATCGAATTTTTGAAGTAGGCAATGCTAAGTCGTCTACAATAGTTAAGGTGTTTTCTAAATCTACTTTTTCTTTGTCCATCCAATACTTAAACGCCTTGCCACTTAAGTTCATAAAAGTGGTTGGCTTCACACATATAAAAGTCTTGCCTTTCCATTTTACTTCAGCCACTTCTGCTAAACGATCTAACTTAAAAAAGCCGCCATGCTTTATGACAAATGCATCCAGCACATCAAACCCGATATTATGGCGGGTATGTGCGTATTCGGCACCTACATTTCCTAATCCTACTAATAAAAATTTAGACATGGCTATTTATACTTTCAAAATCAAAAATACGCAAAATCGCGCGCGGGTTTCAAAAAAAATCCCCTCCCGAAACTCGGGAAGGGATTTTATATTCAAATAATGTAAAATTATTTTTTAACTGCCTTCGCTGCCTCAGTTTCTTCTTGTTTTAACAAACGTGTCATAACAATAGAAGCAACAGGTATACGTGGAGGATTCATTACTTCGATATTTGGTACTTGAACATCTTGAACACGAATGTTCTCATTCAATTCCAATTTTGTAATATCAAGTTCAATAAACTCTCTTAAATCCTTTGGAAAAGCCTTTACTTTTAATGACTTTAACTTAACAACTAACTTACCACCCGCTTTAACACCGGCAGCAGCACCTACTAATTTTAAAGGTAAAGTAGCAATTACTTTTTTGTTGTCAACTAATTCTAATAAGTCAACATGGATTAAAGCATCTGATACTTTGTCAAATTGTAAATCTTTCAAGATACACTTGTAAGTTTTACCTTCTACTGTAACTTCTGCTAATTGGAATTCACTTGTGTACACCAATGGCTTAAAAGCCTTTGCAGAAGCATAAAAATTTACTTCTGTAGCACCCCCGTAAATTACACCTAGCACATTTTCCTGAGAGCGTAGTTGGCGGGCGACTTTTTTGCCAGCTTCGGTCCTCAAGTGGCCTTCGATTGTAACTGTTTTCATTTGAGATCTATTTGTTTTTAAAAATTGGAGATTTGTTTTCACAAAACCCCGCCCATTATTCTTTCTCAATAATGGAGCGCGAAGATAGGAAATAAAAAAGTAGCAACCAAGGCTGCTACTTAATATTATCTAACCAATTGATTTTTAACCTCTTGACTTTAATTGGGAGTGTACAAATAAGCTGGTAATACTCTTATTTTCATAGGCATTTCTAATGGCAATCGCGAATAAGTCTGCTACCGTTACCACCTTAATTTTAGGGGAGCTATGTTGCAAAGGAATGGTGTCACAAACCACCAATTCTTCTAGAATAGAATTTTCGATGTTTTCGTAAGCCTTTCCGCTTAATACTGGGTGCGTAATTAAAGCACGAACCGATCTCGCACCTTTTTCTTTTAATAAAGCTGCTGCTTTCACCAAAGTACCGCCGGTATCGCAAATATCATCTACCAATACGATGTCTTTACCAGCCACTTCGCCTATCACCACCATACTCGCAATTTCGTTGGCGCGCTTACGGTGCTTATCGCATATTACCATTTCGGCATTAAAGTAGTTGGCCACTTCACGCACACGGTTTGTACTTCCTACGTCCGGTGCCGCAAAGCAAAGCTGCTCTAATTTTAAAGATTCAATATATGGGATAAAGATGGCCGAACTGTCTAAGTGATCCACTGGCACATCAAAGAAACCTTGTATTTGAGCCGCATGCAAGTCCATGGTGATTACCCTGTTGGCACCAGCAGCTTCTAATAAGGTGGCTATTAATTTTGCTCCAATCGCAACCCTTGGCTTGTCTTTTCTGTCCTGACGGGCAAAACCGTAGTAAGGAATGACCACAATAATTTTGTAAGCACTTGCACGTTTTGCAGCATCAATCATTAATAATAATTCAAATAAATTGTCGGTAGGTGCATAAGTGCTTTGTACTAAGAAAACATAGTCTCCACGTACACTTTCTAAGAAAATAGGCTGAAACTCGCCGTCACTAAATTTTTGAATGTTTATTTTTCCGATAGGTGCACCAAATCTTTGGGCAATTTTCTCTGCCAAGGCCGTTGAGCCGGTTCCAGCAAATATTTTAACAGAAGGGTTCATGGGTAGGTTGAATGTGCTTCAAAGTTATCATTCTGTAAAGCCATTTCCATATAATAAAGGGGGGACTTTTCAACAAGTCATTCACTTAGGCAAAAATTCCACTTTTTTACTAGTATTAATACCCTTATACAGCGTTTATATTATAAATACATTGCCTGTATGCAGATGACCATAAAAAGCTGGGCCCTTAATGACCAACCTATTCATAAATTATATACCAAGGGCGCCAAATACTTAACCGACGCCGAACTCATTGCCATTTTACTGCAACAAGGAACAGCACAAAATAACGCAGTGGATTTAGCTAGATTATTGCTGCACAAATGCAATAATAATTTGTTGCAATTGTCAAAACTTTCCACAAAAGATATTCTAGCATTAAAAATTAAAGGCATTGGGAAAATAAAAGCCATTCGTTTATTAGCTGCTATTGAATTGGGATCCAGAAGATTATTTCAACAGCGTTTGGATAAACACATTATGCAAAGCAGTGACGTCATTGCGCATTTAAAATACAGTTTGCAATTTGAACCCCGTGAAATTTTTATGGTTTTATTATTAAACCAGGCCAACAAAATTATACACGAACAAATTTTAAGCGAGGGCGGGATAACCGGCACTGTTGCAGATCCCAGGGTATTGTTTAAATTGGCGCTAAGCCACGAAGCCACCGGTTTTATAATTTGTCACAATCACCCAAGTGGACAGCTTATGCCTAGCAGAATGGACGATATGTTAACTGAGAAAGTTAAAAAAGCAGCTACCCTTTTAGACATCAAATTAATTGACCATATTATAGTAAGTACGGAAGGCTACTATAGTTATGCGGAACAAAGTAGTGGTTGGTAAATAAAATTTATAAAACGATAACGCTATGCTTGTGCGGTAGGTCCTCCAAAATTCATTGGAATTTCTACAGGTGACATATCGCCAATTGGGCCATTGGCCTCTTCATATCTTTCTACATTTTCTACCAAGGCTTTCATAAATCTTTTGGCATGCATGGGGGTTAAAATTACGCGCGACTTTACCTTGCTTTTCGGGGTTCCCGGCATGACGTTCACAAAATCAATTACAAACTCGGCATTGCTATGCGTTATAATGGCAAGGTTGGCATAAGATCCTTCGGCAATTTCCTCGCTAATTTCAATATTTAGGGGTTGGTTTGGGTTTTGTTCCATGGTATTAATTGAGCAGCAAAGATACAGGGGATGGAATGTTTAAAAAAAAATTAGAGTACAGCATTTCTATGAACTAAATTTGCGCCATGTTAGTACTAGATGGGAAAATAGCCTCCGCGGCCGTAAAAGCAGGCCTTTTACAACAAACACAAGCCTTACAAGCAGCTGGAAAAAGAACGCCACATTTGGCAGCCATTTTAGTGGGCAATAACGGCGCAAGTGAAACCTATGTGGCCAGTAAGGTTAAAAATTGCGATGAAACTGGATTTGGCAGTTCCTTAATTCGTTTTAATGACGATATAACGGAGGCCGATTTACTTGCAAAGATTCAGGAGTTAAATGATGACAAAACAGTAGACGGCATTTTAGTACAACTTCCTTTGCCAAAGCATATAGACGACGAAAAAATAATTGAAGCCATTCACCCGGACAAGGACGTGGACGGTTTTCATCCAACAAATATTGGAAGAATGGTGCAAGGCTATGATACTTTTATTCCTGCAACACCATATGGTGTTTTATTAATGTTGGAATATTTCAAGATTGAAACAAAGGGCAAGCATGTAGTAGTGATTGGTCGTAGTAATATAGTGGGAAGACCCATGAGTATTTTATTAAGTGGTGATCGACCACAAGGAAATGCGCATGTTACACTTTGTCACCGTTTTACGCCTAAAGAAGAAACTATTAAAATGGCACAGCAGGCCGATATATTAGTGGTAGCGGTAGGGATTCCTAATTTTGTAACTGCTGATATGATTAAGCCCGGCGCAGTGATTATTGACGTAGGTATTACCAGGGTGGAAGACGCAACTGCAAAAAAAGGTTTTCGTATTAAAGGCGATGTACATTACGAAGAAGCCATAACGAAAGCATCGGCCATAACGCCTGTACCCGGCGGTGTTGGACTTATGACCATTGCCGGTTTGTTGATGAATACCATGAAAGCCTACGAAGGGAAATTTTATCATAACTAACCGAATTTTTTTTAATTCATCGGAGCCGGAAAAACTATCTATGAACGAAATTCAACCACAACAATATCCAGTCATGGAAATGTTTTATTCTTTGCAAGGCGAAGGATACCATCAGGGCAAAGCAGCTTATTTTATTCGCTTGGCAGGTTGCGATGTGGGGTGTGTTTGGTGTGATGTAAAAGATAGTTGGGATGCAAGCAAGCATCCGGTATTGTCGATAGAAGAAATAGTGAATAGTGCATTAGCGCATCCAAGTCGCTTGGCCATTGTCACAGGGGGCGAACCTTTATTATATGAATTAGCGCCGTTAACCAGTGCTTTAAAAGCAGCAGGTTTTCAGACCAATATAGAAACCTCCGGTTCTAGCCCAATGTCAGGACAGTGGGACTGGGTATGCTTATCCCCTAAAAAGTTTAAAGCACCGCTTCCAGAAAATATTTCATTAGCCTCTGAATTAAAAGTGGTGGTTTTTAATGCCTCCGATTTTGAATGGGCAGAGACCTATGCAAAACAAACCACTCCAAATTGCAAATTATTCTTACAACCCGAATGGGACAAGCAAGCACAAATCACTCCAGTAGTCATTGAGTATGTTAAAGCAAACCCAAAATGGGAGTTAAGTGCGCAGTTGCATAAGTACATTCAAGTACCCTAATTATATTTACAGCTCAATATAGCAATATGAAAAATAGGCATGTTCTATTTTTATGGGTGGTTATTTTTTCATTTACAATGATAAATCCTTTGCATGCGCAAGATGAAAATGCAGCACGCAAATTAATGGACAAAGCATCGGCAGCATTTCAAGCAGAAAATTATGAGCAGTGCATTCAACTGCTACAATCTAGTATTCAAAAAGATACCAATTTTACAGATCCTTATATTACTTTGTTTCAGGTGTACTCTAAACTAAAGCAAATACAAAAAGCCATTGACATTTTTGAAAAAGCGATTGTTAAGGATAGTGCAAATTGTATTCCCTATATTTTAAAATATGCTACTGCATTAACTACTTTGGGTGAATACGAAAAGGCATTGAATATACTGAATGCTTATGAAACGAAGGCACCCCCTTATCAGCTTCAAAACATAAAGGATTTAATCACAATTTGTCAATTTGCAAACTTGCACCCTGCAGATGCTTCTGTTAAAGTGACCAATGTTGGAGACAGTATTAACACAACCGATGCAGAATATTTTCCAACGGTCACCGTACAAGATAGCTTGTTATTGTTTATGCGCAGAGATACTTATAAAAGAGAAGATTTTCTGTTTAGTACTTTTACTGCCAATGGATTTACTGCTGCTAAACCACTCTCAGATACCTTAAATTTTGCCAATAAAAAAGGAGCACCTAGTTTATCTTCCGATTTAAATAGTTTGTATTACGCCGCCGAATATAATGATATAGGATATGGTAGATATGACATATACAAGGTATCTAAAATAGATAGTGGTTGGTCTGCTCCTTTAAATTTGGGTCGCAATATCAATTCAGATTTTTGGGAAAGTGCCCCTAGCATTTCCCCGGACGGTCAAGCATTGTTTTTTAGTAGTAATAAGCCAGGGGGTATGGGTGGCATTGATATTTATGTTTCCTATAAAAATAAAAATGGTGTTTGGAGTAAAGCATTTAACCTTGGACCCAATATTAATACCACAGGCGACGATCAAACACCATTTATTCATGCAGACAACAGGACTTTATATTTTGCTTCCAATGGTTGGCCTGGTTATGGCGGAACAGATTTATTTGTGTCTTATAAAAAAGTGGACGGGAAATGGAGCAAGCCAACCAATTTAGGTTACCCTATTAATACTTTTGACAATGAAGGGAGTATTGCTATTGCAAGTAATGGGATTGAAGGATATATTGCAAGTGACCGCATTGATAGCCGTGGGGGTTTAGACATTTATAAAGTGGTGTTGCCCGAAAATGTGCGCGCAAATAGAACTTATTATTTTAATGGTTTTATTACCGATGCCATTACACATAAAGCTATTCCTGGTTTAGTAAGACTAGCCGACCCTAAGGACTCTACTAAATTTATGATGGTGAATGTAGATAGCAGTGGTTCCTTTGTACTTTCTATTCCAGAATTTGATTCTTTGGGCATTCAAGTAAATAGCCCACAACACGAATATGCGAGTAGTTTAATAAGCAAAGAAAATGTGGTACAACTTGACGGGACCACACAGTATTTTAATTTAAATCCTATTCAAAATAAATTTACAAAGGATTTTAAAAATGTATTTTTTGAAGTGAATGCTGCACAATTAACGCGCGCCTCCTTTGTTGAATTGGATGCCTTGATTAATTATTTAGAGTCTAGCGCAAATGCAACTATTTTAATTGAAGGGCATACGGACAATACAGGCACTGATATGGCTAATATAAATTTGTCTGAAAAACGTGCCAACGCCATTGCACAGTATTTAATAAGCAAGGGCATTGTTAAAGAAAGAATTGCTACAAAAGGTTTTGGGGCCAGTAAACCTATTGCGGACAACAATACGCAGGCTGGTCGTGCAAAAAATAGACGTACCAGTTTTACCATCACGCTTCCATAGTGATATTTTAAGTTTTTTTCTAAGGCTTACTCAAGTATAAATACGCTTATTTCAGATGTATAAATTAGCGATGTTTATACAATGACAAATAACGAAGAGACACTTTTGTATACTATTGCATTTAGCATGTTGGCCGGTGTAACGGAAGCACAGAAATTAAAAATGCTTAGGTATTATGGCTCGGCATCTGCCATTTATAATTTGCGTAAAAATAATGCACCCGCATGGCCCATTGAAGCGGCTGAAGATGAAATTAATTTTATTTCAAAACATAATATTCAGTGCTTTTCTTTAATGGATGCTCAATATCCGAATCGGCTGATTAATATTACCGATCCTCCACTTCTTTTATATACCAAAGGTGCTACTCAATTTAATTTGCCGCAATTATTGAGCATTGTAGGCACCCGACAACATACACATCAAGTAAATAAAGTTGTACAAGAATTAATGGAAGGGTTACAACATTTAAAAATAGGTATTGTGAGCGGAATGGCTTTAGGAGTAGATGGTATTGCACATGCATTGTCTTTAGCAAACAAAATCCCCACCTGGGGTGTATTGGCACACGGACTAGATACTATTTATCCCAATGCACACAGGCGCTTAGCCATAAATATGTTAAGCAACGGAGGACTCATTACCGAGTGTCCACAAAAAACAATTACCATGCCTTATCAATTTCCAAAACGAAACAGAATTGTTGCCGGCATGACCGATGCTACCATTGTTATTGAAAGTGCAGTGGAAGGGGGAAGCATGATTACTGCAAAATTAGCAAGGGGATATGATAGAGAAGTATTTGCTGTGCCAGGTAAAATTCATGATGCAAAAAGTAAAGGTTGCTTGTGGTTAATTAAAAACAATATCGCCACCATGTATCATGACCCTATTCAATTATTAGACAACATGAATTGGCCTTTACAAAATGGTCAAGCAGAACATGACCATTCAAATGCAGCAACTGAGGATTTAAAAACACAAAGTTTACTATCGTCGCTTCCTCCTATTTTACAATCTGTCTACACATGCATACAAACACAGGGGCCCATTCACAAGGACGCAATTTCACAACTATTGGCCATCTCTTCCCCTGAATTGTCTTCTCATTTACTTTCCCTGGAACTAAATAGCCTCATCCATTTACAGGCTGGCAACCTCTATTCAGTGACCTAACTAATTGTTTTTCAACGCTTAGAAAAAAGTATTTTGACTAAATGAGCCAAAAAGCTACCTTTGCCTATGGCAACAAGAAATTCTACCAACAACTCCCGCATTTTTGGTCAAGGCTTAACCTTCGATGACGTATTGTTAATGCCGGCTTATTCTGAGATGCTTCCTTCCGAAGTAAAAATCTACAGTCAACTTACCAAAAACATTCAACTCAACGTTCCTATTTTGTCCGCTGCAATGGACACCGTTACAGAAGCAAGCTTAGCGATTGCTTTAGCACGCGAAGGGGGCATAGGTATTTTACACAAAAACATGAGTATTGAACGCCAAGCCGAGCAAGTGCGTAAAGTAAAACGTAGCGAGAGTGGGATGATTGTGGACCCAATTACTTTAGAAGTAAACGCTACCATTGGTGACGCTTTAGTTTTAATGAAGGAAAACAAAATTGGTGGTATTCCTATTGTTGACAAAGGAAATAAATTAGTGGGTATTTTAACCAACCGTGACTTACGTTTCGAGACCGATAGAAAAAGAAAAGTAAGCGAAGTAATGACTAAAGAAAATTTAATCATTGCGCCAGAAGGAACGGATTTAAAAAAAGCAGAAAAAATATTACGTCAATATAAAATTGAAAAATTACCTGTAGTAAGTAAACAAGGAAAATTAATTGGCTTAATTACGTATCGTGATATTTTACAATTAAGCGCCTTCCCCAATGCAGTGAAAGATAAGATTGGTCGTTTATTAGTGGGTGCTGCATTAGGTATTACCAAAGATTTACTAGATCGTGCTGCAGCATTGCAAGCCGTGGGTGTAGATATTGTTTCCTTAGATAGTGCACACGGACATAGTAAGGGCGTGATTGAAGCATTGAAAAGTTTGAAAAAGAATTTCAAAAACCTACCTGTTATTGCGGGAAATGTTGCAACTGCCTCCGGTGCTTTAGCATTAGCCAATGCAGGTGCAGATGCTGTGAAAGTGGGAATTGGGCCGGGTTCAATTTGTACTACCCGTATTGTTGCCGGTGCTGGAGTGCCACAATTAACAGCCATTATGGAAGCTGCCAAAGCTTTGAAAGGAAAAAATATCCCCGTGATTGCAGACGGCGGTATTAGGTATACTGGTGACATGGTAAAAGCATTAGCGGCGGGTGCCAATTGCGTAATGATGGGAAGTATTTTTGCAGGTACCGAAGAAAGTCCTGGTGAAACTATTATTTATGAAGGACGTAAATTTAAAGGTTACCGTGGTATGGGAAGTATTGGTGCCATGGGTCAAGGAAGCGGCGATCGTTATTTCCAAGAAGGGACCGATAGCAAAAAATTTGTTCCAGAAGGTATTGAAGGGCGTGTTGCTTTCAAAGGAAACCTAAATGAAATTATTTATCAATTTGTGGGCGGATTAAAAGCAGGTATGGGATACTGCGGTGCAAAAACGGTGAAGGATTTGCAAAGCGCCACCTTTGTTCAAATTACCAATGCAGGTATGAGAGAAAGTCACGCACATGATATTGATATTACCAAGGAAGCACCTAACTATAGCCGTCAATAAAAAGGTATGAAGCATAAATTGAGAACTTGTATGAATGGAATGTTAAAGAAATATTTCAGCTTACTACTAATTATTACTTTTAGTTTAGTTTTCAATAATACCACAATTGCACAGGATACAACTGCTAGTTCTAAATTGCGTATTAGTATTCTTACCTGTGATGCAGGCGAGGATTTATATACCATTTGGGGACACACAGCAGTGCGCGTTGTGGATAGCATCAATAATACCGATTACGTTTTTAATTTTGGCTCCTTTGATTTTGAGACGCCCAATTTTGTGGCCAAATTCATGAAAGGGGATTTAATGTATTTTATCAGCGCAACAACCTATACCAATTTCTTATACGAATACGAGTACACAGGAAGAAATGTACATGAGCAGGAATTAAAATTAACCACTGCAGAAAAAGAAAAATGGTATCAGGATTTGCAGGTAAATATGATTGGCAATAATCGTTTTTATTTATACAATTTTATCAAGGACAATTGCACCACCAGAATCAAAGACGGCCTTTTTAAACATACACCTATCAATGGATACAGTATAGGCATTCATTCCTATAGAGAAGAAGTGGTAAGTGCCACCTATAAAGGTGGATTAGGCTGGGTAGGTTTGGGGATAGATTTATTATTAGGTGCCGTATCTGACAGCACTCCCAATTTGTATCAGGAAGCCTTTTTACCAAAATTATTATACCAAAAAATTGCACTAAATCCCAAATTGGTATTATCCACTAAGGATATTCAATACAATAATAAAACTAAGGGAAAAGAAACAAGTCCCATCACGTATTTAATCTTAGTGCTTGTTTTATACATATTTGTATCCAATTGGAATAGTTTAATAACCCAACGCATAGCGCGCATTTTAGATATTTCTTTGCTCTTTTTATTTGGCGTTGGCGGCGCATTGGTTTTATACATGAGTCAATTTTCGTTGCACGATGCTTGTCATGAAAACTATAATTTAGTTTGGTTGCACCCATTGTATTTATTAGCCATCCCTGTTTATTTTATATCTAAAAAATGGACGGGTTATTTGGGTTGGTTATTTTATACAGCAACCACAGTTCTTATGTTTACAAGCCACTGGATACCACAACACTTTTCAAAATCAGTGATTGTAATCATGATTATAGCTTTATGCTTGCAAATAAGGCTTATTAAAAGAGGCCGTTTAGCAAAATATAAATAGCTTACGTTTTTAAACGCCCATAAAAGCATACATGTTACATTATTACGATTACGGCGAAGATGAATTAGCTTACTTTGATGAAGGGGATAATGAATCAGTGAACAACAAGCCCACATTGTTATTAATACATGGTTTTGGCGAAGACCATTGCATATGGAAAAATCAAATTGAATTTCTCTCACAATATTATAGAGTCATTGCGCCCAACCTTCCAGGCGTGCATTGTAAACCCTTAACTATACACCATACACATAAACCGAGTCTTAGTAATTATGTGGAAGTATTACATGACCTTATGCACAGTTTGCATATTGAAAAATATTATATAGTGGGGCATAGCATGGGTGGCTATATTGGTTTGGCCTTCGCAAATTATTATGTGAATCATGTAATTGGATTGACACTGGTTCACTCTACCTCTTTTGAAGACAATACAGCAAAAAAAGAAAGCCGTTTAAAAATTGCTGAATTCATACAAGAACAAGGAACTCGAAAATTTTTAGAGGCGACCTACCAAAATTTATTTGGCAACAATTTTAAAAAGGCACACCCCAATAAAATACAAGATGTAATTGACAGTGTTAGCGATATTAGCCCCGAAGCCATGATTCAATTTGTGATGGCCATGCGCAACCGAAGCGCACATGAACACCTATTGCGGGAACAACGCATTCCTATTGGGATGATTGTGGGGGAGGAAGATATTGCCGTGCCTATTGAAGATTCCTTGCTACAAACTCAACTTTTACCAGCTAATAATGTTATTATATTAAAGAATGTGGGGCATATGGGTATGTTAGAGGCAACAGATCAGGTTAACAATGCACTACTTAAATTTATTAAAGCGGCCACACATAAATAATAACAGTGATAAAAATAAATATATGTCAAAGATCATTTTAGTTACCGGAGCAAGTTCAGGATTTGGAAAAGCCATCGCAGAAAAATTTGCTGCAGGTGGATGGAACTTAATTTTAACAGCACGCAGAAAAGAAAAATTAGAAGCAGTAGCTAGCAATATAGAAAAGCAATATGGTGTTAAAACCCATAGCTTGGTTTTTGATATTCAAAACAAGGAGGACGTTTTTGAAAAATTAGGAAATTTACCCAGCGAATGGCAGGCAGTGGACTTGCTGGTAAACAATGCTGGGTTGGCTTTAGGTCGTGACTCTTTTTTGGATGCCAATTTAGCCGATTGGGAAACCATGATTGACACCAATGTAAAAGGATTGCTATACGCATCCAAAGCAGTATTGCCCTACTTAATAAAACAAGAAGGTCATATTATTAATATTGGAAGTACGGCTGGTAAAGAAGTATACAAGGATGGCAATGTATACTGTGCCACTAAGCATGCAGTAGATGCCATTTCCAAAGCACAAAGAATTGATTTATTACCTTATCATATAAAAGTAACTGTTATTCACCCAGGTGCGGGGGAAACGGATTTTTCATTGGTACGATTTAAAGGAGATGCAAGCAAGGCTGCCACTGTATATGCTGGCTATACCCCTTTAAAAGCAGAAGATATTGCCGATACCGCATGGTATGTTGCCAATGTGCCTAAGCATGTTTGTATTAACGATGTAGTGATGACCTGTTTAGCCCAAGGCAATTCAACCATGATTCACAAGGACTAAATTATAAACTAGAAAGTTCTATTAAATGGAAGTGCTTTAATATGTTCAACACCTGCATTAAAATCCTTCCAAATTTCTTGAACAATTTCGGCAGCGGGTTTTATTTTTTCAATCATCGCACTCACCTGTCCTATTTCTAATTCTCCCTCTTTCATATCTCCTTCGTACATTCCTTTCTTGGCTCTTCCCTTACCTAAAAAAGCGGTAAGTGCTTCTTTGCCCTGCCCTTCCCTTTCTAAAGCCAATATACTTTGTGCAAAATCATTTTTTAATAACCGTACCGGCGCCAATTGTTTTAATCCCAATTGCGTGTCGCCTTCACCCGCATCTATAATGGCTTGTTTAAAATGAATATGTGCACTGGATTCAACACTACACACAAAACGAGATCCGATTTGCACTGCTTCCGCGCCCAATGCAAAAGCGGCTAGCATCTGCGCGCCTGATGCAATACCACCAGCAGCAATCACTGGAATTTTCACAGCCTTATGCACAAGCGGAATCAATACCATAGTGGTTGTTTCTTCTCTTCCGTTGTGACCGCCTGCTTCAAAACCTTCGGCCACCACTGCATCGCATCCTGCGGCTTCCGCTTTCTGAGCAAACAAAGCACTACTCACTACGTGCACAACTGTTATGCCCGCTTCTTTTAAAGAAGCTGTCCAAATTTTTGGATTTCCTGCACTGGTAAAAACAATGGGTACTTTTTCTTCAATGATAATTTGAATATGCTTTTGTAAATCGGGATACAACATGGGCAGGTTTACTGCAAAAGGCTTACCCGTAGCCGCCTTCGTCTTTTGAATTTGATCTCTTAAAATTTCGGGATACATACTGCCTGCACCAATAATACCTAGTCCACCCGCATTGCTTACCGCATTGGCTAATTCCCATCCACTGGCCCATACCATTCCTGCTTGAATAATGGGTAAATCAATTTTAAAAAGCTTTGTGATTCTATTTTCAAAAGACATAACAAAAGTTTGAGCAATGAAAAAATAAACAACTGAAAGAAATTATAAAAAACTGATTTTCTAAAAGCAAAATAATTCAAAGTCTTAACCAAAATCAATCTCCGTATTGTCACCAATATTTAAAGTACGACTTAATCCTTTCACTGACGCATCACTTCCAATTAAGGAATTATCTAACACCACTTCGTCAAGTGAAGTGTAAGTGCCAATAATACTTTCTTTAACCACCGAACTTTTAATGGTAGTGTTATTGCCTATAGTAACGTGAGGACCGATAATAGAGTTTTCAATTACACAATCATTTGCAATGCTTACCGGCGGAATAATAATGGTATTTACATACAATTCAGGATTCACGGTTAAGCCTCCGCTCTTTTTTAACAATACTGCATTGGCTTCTAGTAAAGATTCTTTTTTTCCACAGTCATACCAATGCTTCACCTTAAAAGAATTAAATTCAATGCCTTTTTTTATCATGCATTCTAAGGCATCTGTTAAATTATACTCCCCATTGGATTTAATATTATCTGTTACCAATTGCTGGAAACATTCGAATAAAATTTGGGACTCTTTTATTTTATACAAGCCCACTAATGCATTGTTGCTTTTTGGGATAGAAGGCTTTTCCACCGCATGTAATATTTTTCCTTCCTCATCTATTTCTACTACACCAAATTGTCTTGGATCATCTACCTTTTTAATACCTAACATACTTGTTGGACTCGCTATTACTTCTCTTAAATCAAATTCACAAATGGTATCGCCCAAAGCAATAAAAACTTCATCGGTACCCACTAATTCTTTAGTTAACTGAATCGCATGCGCAGTGCCTTGTCGATCATTTTGATAAACGAAATGGGTTTTTAAATTCGGGTAAGTTTGCTCCACATAATCCTGGATTTTTTCTCCTAAATACCCTACGATAAAAATATACTCCTGAATACCTACTTCCTTTAACTGATCTACAATAAAACTTAAAATGGTTTTACCCGCTATTGGAATTAGCGCTTTTGGTTGTGTATATGTATGAGGTCGCAATTTTGTACCTGCACCTGCCACCGGGATGATCGCCTTCATAAATTACCTTTTTGGGGAGGGTAAAAATAGCAAATAACCATTAGTAATTACCCATTTTTAGGTGTAATTGGGCCTTTTTGACCCAAACGGATTGTAAATGTGGATATTAGATGCCCAACTGTTGAAAGAAAGCTTTGCATAGGCTTAAGAATGGATTATTTTTGCCAAATATTCTAGTACAAATTCCAGTATTCGAATTTTAAATATCCTATTATGCAAAGAGATACCTTAGTTTTTGACATTATCAATCAAGAATTACAACGTCAACGTCGTGGCATTGAGTTAATCGCTTCAGAAAATTTCACCAGCTTACAAGTTATGCAAGCCATGGGTGGTGTCATGACCAATAAATATGCCGAAGGGTACCCAGGAAAAAGATATTATGGTGGTTGTGAGATTGTAGATAAAACAGAACAATTAGCAATAGATCGATTAAAAGAAGTGTTTGGTTTAGAATATGCCAACGTGCAACCACATAGTGGTGCGCAAGCAAATGCTGCGGTGATGTTAGCGATATTACATCCTGGTGACGCCATCTTAGGATTGGACTTAAGCATGGGTGGTCACTTAACACACGGTAGTGCAGTAAACTTTTCGGGTAAAACCTATACTCCCCATTTTTATGGCGTAGTAAAAGAAACTGGACTCATTGATTATGAAATTTTAGAAAGTCAAGCAAGAGCACATAAGCCAAAATTAATTATTTGTGGCGCGAGTGCATATAGCCGTGATATTGATTATGCAAGAATCAGAAAAGTAGCGGACGAAGTAGGTGCATTTGTATTAGCAGATATTGCACATCCAGCAGGTTTAATTGCAAAAGGATTATTAAGTTCTCCATTTAACCATTGTCATTTTGTAACTTCTACTACGCACAAAACCTTACGTGGTCCTCGTGGTGGTGTGATAATGATGGCCAAGGATGGTGAAAATACTTTAGGATTAAAAGACGTTAAAGGTAATTTAAGATTATGGTCCAATGTGATTGATATGGCCGTATTCCCAGGTACACAGGGCGGACCATTAGAGCATGTGATTGCAGCTAAAGCCATTGCCTTTGGTGAAATTTTATCTGATGATTTTACAGTTTACGCAAAGCAAGTGCAAAAAAATGCACAAGCCATGGCAGCAGCCTTTGTTGCAAAGGGATATGAAATTATTAGTGGCGGAACGGATAACCATTTAATGTTAATTGATCTTCGTAATAAAAATATTAGCGGTAAAAAAGCAGAGCAAGTTTTAGGCCATGCCGATATTACTGCCAACAAAAACATGGTGCCTTATGATGATAAGTCGGCCTTTGTCACTTCAGGTATTCGCTTTGGTGTTGCCGCCATCACAACACGCGGAATGAACGAAGGTCATATTCCATTTGTAGTAGAGGCAATTGACAAAGTGTTAATGAATGCTGATAATGAAACTATTTTAGCAGACACAAGGAAAGACGTTAACAAGTTTATGGAGCAATTTGTATTGTATCCTGAATTGGGTTAATGATGTAACTTTATACTATGATACAAAGAATACAAAGCATTTGGTTATTACTTGCAAGCGTAGCTGCCTTTATGGTATTGCGTTTCCCTTTTTATTATACCCCAACGCCTAATTCTTTAGAAATTACGGGAAGCAACTCAACAGGCACTTTAATTACACTGGCTTTTAGCGCTTGCTTAAGTGCCATTGCAATTTTTTTATACGGAAATAGAAAGCTACAAGCAAAAGTAACCATTGTTAATGTTTTACTATCTGCGGTGATCGGTTTTTTAGTATACCGTGTTAGCAACACTAACCCTGGTGGGGGATTTACATTATTCTCCATTGCTTTATTTGCAATGCCAATATTTCAAATTTTAGCGATCGTAAAAATTTACAAAGACGAACGTTTAGTAAAGAGTGCCGATAGATTGAGATAGTCTCTTACAACAAAGATTATGTGGTGACAAGCATCTACAAACTAGCCGAGGAATTAAGTAAAAAAGAAATTAGGAATTGGAAACTAAGCCGCCTCTATTTCTCTTTCGATTGCTTTTTGCACGAATTGATTTAAGCTAATGCCTTTTGCAGTAGCAATCATTGTAGCCCTTTGATGAATTTCGGGCTTTACACGAACATTAAAAGATCCCTTAAAACTTTTTAAGCAAGGCTTGTTTGTTTGTTTGCAAATTTCTATATAATCTTCTACAGCTTCTTTAAACATGTTTTTTAATTCTGAAACTGATGATCCTTCAAACATTATTAAATCATCAATTCCTTCTATTTTACCAAACAAGATATTGTCTTCTTCAACAAATGAAACAGATGCAAAGAATCCTTTATAGTTTAATGTATTATTCATATAATTTGTTTTAAAGTAAGATCAATGATTATGTTTTTTAAGTAAACTCTATTAATTATTTTACCTGGGTGAGGTTTATGTATCAATATGTGTTTATTGAAATTTACATGAACAAAAGCAACTCTTGAACCAGAGGTTTTACCTTTATTTTCAATCTCAAAACCCATACTTTGTAGTAGAGTGCTTAGCTCATCAAATGTAAAATCCTTTGGAATACTCAAGAATCTTACTAGTAGTTTATCTTTCTTTGTCATGTAAATTTATGCAACTATTTTTCAGTTACATAAATTTAACACATAATAATTTGCAAAAACAAATTTTTAGCTTGTAATCATTTGTTTTTCAATTAGTTACATAGAAATTAAGCTAAGTACTTCCCAGTCTGCGATGCCTTGCATTTGGCTAGGCCGCTTGGGATTCCGGCATAAACTACCGTTCCACCGGCATTACCTGCTTCGGGGCCCATGTCAATTACCCAGTCGGATGCTTTGATTACATCGGTATTATGTTCCACCACTATTAAGGAATGCCCTTGATCAATTAAAGCGTTGAATGCTTTTAATAATTTATGAATATCATGAAAGTGTAAACCTGTAGTAGGTTCATCAAATATGAATAACATTTTTTGATTCGCTTTTCCTTTGCCTAAAAAACTGGCGAGTTTTACGCGTTGCGCTTCACCTCCACTTAATGTGCTACTGCTTTGTCCCAACTTCACATAGCCCAATCCCACTTCTTGCAAAGGACTTATAGCCAAGACAATATTTTTTTCTTCGCTAAAGAATTCAATGGCTTCATCCACACTCATTTCCAATACATCATAAATACCCTTGCCTTTATAATGCACTTCCAATACCGATTCTTTAAAACGCTTACCGCCGCAATCCTCACAAGTTAAATGCACGTCCGCAAGGAATTGCATCTCCACTAATTGCTCACCCTCTCCTTTGCAAGTATCACAACGTCCACCATCCACATTAAAAGAAAAATGCTTCGGCAAGAAGCCACGAATTTTAGAAAGTGCTTGTTTTGAATACACATCTCTAATGGCGTCATATGCTTTGATATAGGTTACTGGATTGCTTCGAGATGATTTACCTATCGGATTTTGATCCACCATTTCAATGGCATCAATTAAGTGCAAATCGCCTTTGATATCTGCATACCCTCCTACCATTTCAGTAGGTTGTTGTTTTGCTTTTAGCAGTGCATTGTACAATACTTTTTTAACGAGTGTCGTTTTTCCGCTTCCACTCACCCCACTTACTACACATAAACTTTGTAAAGGAAAATCTACATTTACGTTTTGTAAATTATGCAAATGCGCACCTTCTAATTTTATAAAATGTTTTGCTGGCCTTGTTTTTGCAGGTATCGGTATAAACAATTCGCCTTTTAAATATTTTCCCGTTAAACTTTTTTTATCTTTTATGAGCTCCGTTGCATTGCCTACTGCCACTACTTCTCCGCCTTGGTGTGCTGCCAATGGTCCCATATCAATGATATGATCGGCCTTACGCATAATTTGTTCGTCATGTTCTACTACCACTACGGTATTACCTAAGTCTCTTAAATTTTGTAATACTTTGATAAGTCGCTCCGTGTCTCTTGAATGCAGTCCAATACTAGGTTCATCTAATATATATAAGGAGTTGGTTAAGTTACTTCCCAAGCATCTTGTTAATTGAATTCTTTGACTCTCTCCACCGCTCAAACTATTTGCCAAACGACTTAAGGTTAAATAACCCAAACCCACATCCATTAAAGTTTGAATGCGTTGTTCAATTTCCACTAAAATTCGCTTGGCAATTTGATTGTCATGTGCCGATAATTTCAAGTCATTGAACCATTGTTGTAATTCTCTTACTGGCATCGCACATAATTCTCCAATATGCTTGTCGCCAATTTTTACATATAAGGCTTCCTTGCGTACGCGGTATCCATGACAGTCCGAGCAATTGGTGCGGCCGCGGTATCTACTTAATAAAACTCTGAATTGAACTTTATATAAATGTGCTTCTACATCTTTAAAAAAAGCATCAATACCCAACGCCTTTCCGGTTCCTTTCCAAAGCAGTGCGTATTGTGCCTTAGTTAATTTATTAATGGGTTGGTGTATGGGAAATCCAAGCTTACCTGCTTCTTTTACAAACTGATCCTTCCACCAACTTAATTTTTCACCCTTCCAAGGAGCCACGCCTCCATCATACACGGATAAGAAAGGATTGGCAATGACTAAGTTTTCGTCAATACCCAATACCTGACTATACCCTTCACAGGTTGGACAAGCACCATATGGATTATTAAAAGAAAATAAATTAGGAGTGGGCTCATCAAATTCCATTCCATCCAAACTAAACTTATTATTAAAGTCTTGTAAAGTATTATTATTTTTTTCTACCCACAATATCCCTTCCCCTTCATAAAAAGCAGTGCCAATAGAATCCGTTAATCGATGAATATCGTCCTCATCAAAATCCTTCACCACAATTCTGTCAATTAACACATATACCTCATGCGCTTTAACTTTTTTATTCAGCTCCGTTTTGGAAAGTGCTAACGCATCCTCTATTCTTATAATTTCAGATTCGGTTTTAGCAGCACGTAAATAAATACGCGTAAACCCTTTTTGTACCAATATGTTTAACTCCTCTGCAATATCTCTTTTAGCTTGTTGTTTAAAGGGCACCAATAATACCATCTTATCACCGGCCTTCCCTTTTTGGATATATGCCAGCACGTCCTGTACGTCATGCTTTTTCACTTCCTGGCCACTAATAGGAGAATAGGTTTTACCAATACGGGCGAAAAACACCCTAAAATAATCGTAGAGTTCGGTCATACTTCCCACGGTACTTCGAGGTGTACGGGTAGTTACTTTCTGTTCAATAGCAATGGCTGGACATAGGCCCTTGATATAATCCACATCGGGCTTTCCCATACGGGACATAAATTGACGGGCATAGGAGGACAAACTTTCTGCATAGCGTCTTTGCCCCTCGGCAAATAAAGTGTCTATGGTTAAAGAGGACTTGCCGCTGCCTGAAACCCCGGTTACCACTATAAATTGGTCACGCGGGAAGTCCACCGATACATTTTTTAAATTATGTACCCTTGCCCCAACTATCTCAATGGAATCCTTCCCTTTTTTACTTACCGCCATACAGCAAAATAACAGTTTCCTTGTCAATTGGTTGCAACAAATGCGATATTATTTTAAAATGGGGCCAAGATCTAAATGTGGATATCCTCGCGCTAAATTTTTCGTTTTCAACAAATGAAAAATGGATTGTATTAGGGGGTAATTTTCCATTACTAACCCAACTAAGTACACCCTTACCTAGTTTTCGAAGACCTATAAAAAACAACAATGAACAAAACCGTACAACTCAACGACAACGAACTCATTCAAATGTTTCAACAAGGAAACACACGTGCTTTTGACGCTTTAATCGATCGTCATCAACAAAGAATTTATAATGCCATTTTATTTATGGTAAAGGACAGTTACTTAGCCGAAGATTTGATCCAAGATATCTTTATTAAAATTATCAATAACCTAAAGTTAAATAAATATAACGACGAGGGTAAATTTTTGCCTTGGGCTTTACGTATTGCACATAATTTTTGTGTAGACCATTTTAGAAAAGTAAAACGTACGCCCACTATTAAAACCAGCGATGATCAGGATTTATTTGAAATTATTAAACACTCCGATCATCCTGCCGATTACAAAATGACGCGCGCGCAAACGCATCGCAATATTCAGGAACTAGTAGACTTATTACCTGAAGAACAAAGAGAAATTATTGTGTTAAGACACTACGCCAACCTAAGCTTTAAGGAAATTGCACAAATGACCAACTGTAGTATTAACACAGCTTTGGGAAGAATGCGTTATGGTTTAATTAATTTAAGAAAGATGATGAACGAGCGTGGTATGAGTTTGTAAGCGTATTACTTCCCTTTTGCAAGGCCACACTTCAACCAGTTTAAATATACTTGTGCGTCTGGTGTATAGCCAACAGGATTAGATAATAAATTTTGATCAGGACTCATCACCACATATAAGGGTTGTGTTACCTGATTAAAATTTTCGGCTTGGAAAGTAGCCCATAAATCACCCACGCTATTAATTTCTTTTTCAGTACCAGCCTTACTTGTGTATTTAAATCGTTTTTCTACTGGTAACATTTCTTTGTCGTCTACATATAGCGAAACCAGGATAAAATTTGCTTTGATAAAAGTAGAAACTGCAGGATCGGTCCATACATTCTCCTCCATCTTGCGACAGTTTACGCAAGCCCAACCAGTAAAGTCTATTAGGATAGGTTTGTTTTGTTCTTTTGCTAAAGCCAGGGCTTTTGAATAATCATTCATCACATTGGCATGCACCCCATAATTGTTTTCGCTTGACTGTGCCATAATACTATAATGACTTGGCGGCGGAAATCCACTTAAGAATTTAATATAGCTGGCATTTTTAGGGAAGATGCCCAAAATTAATACCACCGAAAATGCAATAGCCAATACTGCTCCAATTTTACGACCTATTGAAATTTTAGCCCCCTTCCTATCGTGTGGTAATTGCATTATACCCCATAAGTATAATGCCAAACCAATGCTAATGAAAGCCCATAAGCCTAAGAATACTTCACGCTTTAAAAGTCCCCAATGTTGCACTAAGTCGGCATTGGATAAAAATTTAAAGGCCAATGCTAATTCTAAAAAGGCCAATACTTTTTTTATCGTATCCAACCACCCGCCCGACTTTGGTAAACTTTGTAACCATTGTGGGAAAATAGCAAACAATGTAAAGGGCAATGCCAAGGCAAAGCCAAAACCCGCCATCCCATAGGTTAATGCCCAAGCTCCACCTTGTAAGGAACCAACCAATAAAGTACCCAAAATAGGACCCGTACAAGAAAAAGAAACAATGGCTAAAGTTATGGCCATAAAAAAGATACCACCTAAACTTCCCAATCCACTTTTTGAATCGGCCTTATTAGCAATACCACTTGGTAGTGTGATTTCAAAATAACCAAAGAAAGAAATGGAGAAGAAGATAAAAATAACAAAGAAAATAATATTTAATACCGGGCTCGTTGAAATACTATTAAATATTTCGGGTTGTACATTACCTAATAAATGGAACGGTACACTTGCCAATACATAAATTAAAAAAATACTTAAGCCATATAGCAAACCATTTTTAATACCCTCCTGCTTGGTTTTAGAACGCTTGGTAAAAAAAGAAACCGTTACGGGTATCATAGGGAATACACATGGGGTAATTAATGCAATTAAGCCGCCTAGCACTCCTAAAATAAATACGGACCATCCACTTGCATTTTTACTATCATTGGCTGCCTCACCGCAGGCACCTGCCGGCGCAGTAGTAGCGGTTGCTGGTAATTGTATCTGAAAAGCTTCTGCTTTCTTTCCATTCGCTAAAAATAAATACACAGGTACTTCCTGTTGATAAAATTCATTGCCCTTTGCAATGGAAATAGCCAACATTGCTTTTACTGTATCCGGTTGAAAACCATGTATGATGATCGTATCTATTGCCTTGATGGCTCCAATTGGAAATATGAATGCCTTTTCAAACAACTCGTCTTTTTGTTGAGTCGTTCCTGTTGAAAAGGTAGTAGGCCCTTTTAATTTTATGGTCTCTAATGAAAAAAGGAAATGAGGCGGGGTTGTAAATGTATCTGTAATGGCTTCTGGTGAAATGGTTTGACCAAAAACACGCCAGCCTTCTTTTGTTTGAATCGTATATTCTACTTGATAACTGCTATCATTAATAGGCGATACCGTGGCAATTACTTTTACCAAACTATCATTTTGAGCAATCGCTGAATTGCTTAATGAAAAGCTTAAAAAGCAAGCTATTAGTAAACGAAGAAAATGATTCAAAATGTTTATTTTTTTATTACTCAATAAGATGCAATCTTATTGAATGGTAATTTCAAAAGGCACTTTAGTGGGGGGTAAACAACGCTCGTCGTTACAAACCATATATTCAATTTCACCAGTCAACTTTGTTTTACTTGCTACTTTAAGGGTAACCGCTTGAACAAATTGAACCTTATTACTAAAGTAGGCAATGTCCGCGTTAAAGTTTTTATCAAATTTTTTCTCCAAAGTCCCTATTTCTTTTACTGCACCTTTCAATTGAACCAATGGATTTTTCTTTATCTGCACCGAAGTTGGAACAGGCCCTTTTTTTACAAACTGAGAGTACATATGCCATGGCGCTTCAATGCTCGCAGAAAAAGTGATATCATATTGCTTATCCGCTTTCTTTACCGCTTCAAAAGTCCACTTTACAGGATTTATTTTTTGTGCATTTGTATTAAGTACAAGCACTATAGAAATTAATAAAACAATAACTTTTTTCATGATACACTTTTAATAAACTTGCTAATTACTTTTTCAAACCTAAAATTTCAAAAACCTTTACACCATCTAGATTACTTAATGCACTATTGGTGGCACGCTCTGGATGCGGCATCATGCCAAATACATTTCTATTATCATTACAGATACCAGCGATATGATGCGTAGAGCCATTTGGATTTGCTTCACCACCAACATTGCCTTTTTCATCACAATAATGAAATAATACCTGATTGTTTTTTTCTAAATGCAATAAAGTAGCATCGTCGGCATAATACCTTCCCTCACCATGTGCAATAGGTATTTGCAAAGCCTCACTATTCGAAGTTTTAATAAATACATTTTTGCAAACAAATTGCTGATGCTCGTTTTGCAATAAGGCGCCGGGCAATAATCCACTTTCACATAAAATTTGAAATCCATTACAAACACCCAATACTTTACCTCCTTTGTTGGCAAATTCAATAACCGATTGCATCATGGGACTGAATTTTGCAATGGCCCCGCAACGTAAATAATCCCCATAGGAAAAACCACCTGGCAATACCACACAATCTTCCGTCGTAAAATGAGATAAGTCACTATCCTTATGCCATAACATTTCAACAGGGAAACCAAGGTCTTTTTCTAATGCATCTTGCATATCTCTATCGCAATTAGAACC
>CANJPH010000027.1 GCA_947476145.1 Bacteroidota bacterium
CTCAAAATAAAAACAAAAAGAACTAAAATTAAGTGCGGAGAGGAAGGGATTCGAACCCTTGGTACAGTTTAACCCGTACGGCAGTTTAGCAAACTACTGATTTCAGCCACTCATCCACCTCTCCTCCGGACCTCATTCGAGGGCTGCAAAAATAAGCAGGGTTTCTTTAAATTCCTAAAAAAAGACCGGAATAAACTAAATAAAGTTCGTTCCGGTCCATTATATTTTTCAAGCACCCACTTTTGTGCTACTTATTTGATTTTAAACTACATCGCAGCCAACTGAACCTTCTGCGTTAACTCCATTACATTCTCTCTAAACATAGAGTCTGTGTCCATTAAGTCCTTCACCGTTTGGCAAGAGTGTATCACTGTAGTGTGATCGCGACCACCAAAGTGTTCCCCAATGGTCTTTAATGAGTTCTTTGTAAACGCTTTTGCTAAGTACATGGTAATTTGTCGTGCTTGTACAATTTCACGCTTACGTGTTTTTTGTAATAACTTATCATAAGGCACTTCAAAGAATTCACAAACCATTTTTTGAATTGCATCAATCGTAATTTCCTTGCTACTTGTTTTCACAAAGTTGCGTAACACCTTCTTTGCTAATTCAACGTCAATCTCTTTCTTATTCAATGAAGACTGCGCTAATAAGGATATTAAGGCACCTTCCAATTCTCTAACATTGGTATTGATATTATATGCCACATACTTCACTACCTCCTTAGGCATTTCTAAGCCATCTGCCTTCATCTTCTTCTCTAATATCTCAATACGCGTTTCATAATCTGGCACTTGAATATCGGCACTCAAACCCCAACGGAAACGACTTAATAAACGTTCTTGTAATCCTTCTAAATCCTTAGGCGCTTTATCAGAAGTTAACACCAACTGCTTACCACTTTGGTGTAAGTGGTTAAAGATGGCGAAAAATGCATCCTGAGATTTTTCAGCTCTATTAAAGAACTGTACATCATCAATAATTAAAACATCTATTAATTGATAGAAATGTATAAAGTCATTGATAGCGTTATTGCGACTATGATCTTGAAACTGATTAATAAATTTTTCTGAACTCACATATAAAACCACTTTGTTTGGATGAACGCGTTTTACGTCGTTACCAATGGCTTGTGCTAAGTGTGTTTTTCCCAAACCTACCCCGCCATAAATGACCAATGGGTTAAATGAGTTGGCTCCCGGTTTTTCGGCCACTGTTTTACCAGCACGGCGCGCTACCCTGTTACAATCTCCCTCTATAAAAGAATCGTAGGTGTAATTATGGTTTAATTGAGGATCAATCTGCATTTTCTTTAACCCTGGAATCACAAAAGGATTCTTTACAGGACTATCAATCACCAACGGGAAATTCATCTCGTTGTTATTGTAAGTTTTCATGCCGCTTGCTGGCACATCCATGGATCCTTTTTTGTTGTTACCGCTGTCCACCATAATACGGTACTCCAATCTTGCTTCTTTTCCTAATTCACGCTTTAGCGTTTTAGCTAATAAATTAACGTAATGCTCTTCGATGTACTCATAAAAAAATTGGCTAGGCACCTGAATCATTAATACGTTGTCTTTTAAGTCAACGGGTTGAATTGGTTCAAACCATGTCTTAAAGTGTTGCCATTCGACAATATCTTTAATGATTTTTAGACAATTGCTCCAAATTAATTCTGCGCTCTTAGCCATTTTACTTACGAACCCTTTATATAGTGAAAAAAGATTATTCTACCCTTTGCCTGATATGATCGAATTGTTAATCAGAATGCGAATATTCAAAAGAATTGTTGAAAAAAAAACTTTTTTATTTGGTTTTTTTTACATGTCCCCAAAACGCTCCATTTGACCCCTATTTCGATATTTTAACAGGCGTTCAAGATAAAGTAATTTCTAACAAAAAGACTCTTTATCCACTTTTTTTTAAGTATTTTTTTTATACCAAAAACGAATGCCTATTTGCTTTTAGGCCTAGGGGTACAAAGTTTTAAGCTTTTACCCTACCTTTACTTCCTTAATTATAACTATGAGCTACGAATTAACCGGTAAATTAATTGCCAAATACGACACGGTACAAAGAAAAGAAACCTTCAAGACAAGAGAATTTGTGATTGAAAAGACAGACGATATCAATGGTAAGATCATTACCAATTATGTGAAATTTCAATGTGTTCAAGATAGAACCGCTATGCCCGACCGCTTTAACTTAGGGGACACTGTAAAAGTGTTGTTTAATATTAAAGGGTCTAAATGGAATAAAGATGGCAAGGACAACTATATTACCAACCTTGATGCTTGGCGTATGGAAGCCGTTTCCTTAGGTGGAGATACTGCGCCTACCGAGAATACCTACTTTGATATGCCTCCAGGCGAATCAGGGGACGACCTTCCATTTTAAACAATCGCTTCACAAAAGCACTCCGGCATTTTTTTAGGATAAAAACCTAACCCATGCAAAAGACCATTCAACTTCGCGTTAAGCCCGAGGAGGCAGCCAATGCTTCCCATCTTGTATCTATTTTAGCCCAAGCCATTGGACAAAAACAAGAAGCCATTTCGGGCTATCATATGCTCAAACAATCCATAGATGCAAGAAGTCGCCAACAGGTTTGGATGAACCTTACCATATTGGCATTTGTAAATGAATCTCCCAGTAACCGTTTCCAAGATAAAATTGAATTTCCTACCCTACCCAATAATGCAAAGGAAGTGATCATTATCGGCGCAGGACCGGCTGGCTTATTTGCCGCCCTTGAATGCATTCAATTAGGGATTAGACCCATTGTATTAGAAAGAGGTAAAGATGTCCGTGCTCGTCGTCGCGATTTAGCCAAATTAAATAAAGAAGGTATTGTGAACCCAGAAAGCAATTATTGTTTTGGGGAAGGTGGTGCTGGAACCTACAGTGATGGTAAATTATATACCCGAAGCAATAAGCGAGGAAGCATAGATAAAATCCTTAGACTCTTTTATCAGTTTGGAGCAGATGAACGTATTTTATATGAAGCCCACCCACATATTGGTACCAACAAACTTCCTCATATCATTGCTGCTATGCGGGAACAAATTGAACGCTGTGGTGGAAAAGTGTTGTTTGAGAAAAAGCTAGTGGACCTGGTTATTATAAATGGGGAAATTAAAGAAACCATTACTTCTGATGGAGACCGTTTTCCAACGGAAGCATTGCTTCTTGCTACCGGACATTCAGCCAGAGATATTTTTTTACTTCTAAAAGAGAAAGGTATCTTAATAGAAGCCAAACCATTCGCTCTTGGAGTTAGGGTGGAACATCCTCAATCTATCATTGATAGCATCCAATACCATTGCGCAGTTCGAGGTCCCAATTTGCCCCCTGCTGCTTATAATTTAGTGGAGCAAGTAAGTGACCGTGGTGTGTTTAGTTTTTGTATGTGCCCGGGCGGAATCATTGCCCCCGCAGCCACCGCACCTGGAGAAATTGTAGTGAATGGATGGAGCCCTAGTAAAAGAGATAATCCCTATGCCAATAGCGGCATGGTGGTTCAAATAGACTTAGCCACAGCAGGTGAATTCTTGTCAAAACAGCATCAAAATAATCATAAATTAAATTCAAGTATTAATTTAGCTGACACATTATTATTACTTGATTTTCAACGTTATGTAGAAAATAAAGCATTTGAAATGGGTGGTGGATTACAAATTGCTCCAGCTGCAAGGTTGGTAGATTTTTGTACTAATAAAATCTCGGAAAATTTACCCGACGCCAGTTACTTACCGGGACTTCATGCAGCCGACATGACCAGTGTTTTACCCAACTTTGTACTCCAAACTTTACAGGAAGGATTCAAAGCATTCGGTAAAAAGATGAAAGGATACTATACCAATGATGCAATTGTAGTGGCCACAGAAAGTAGAACTTCCTCCCCCGTAAGAATACCCCGAGACGCAGACAATTTTCAGCATCCTCAAGTGAAAAACTTATACCCTTGTGGAGAAGGTGCAGGGTATGCGGGTGGCATTGTAAGTGCTGCCATGGATGGCCAAAAATTAGCGATCGCTATTGCAAGCCAATTAAAATAAAAATTACTTTAGACTAATCTTCTTCTTTAGTTTTTGCTTTCTTGGAAAGTAATAAGCCATTCTTTATCAATTGATTAGACTTATAGGCCTTTAATTCTTCATCTAACTGATTCGTCACCCCTCTTGTGGTTCCCAAATCGGGTTTACCTGCGTTTATCCAAGCCGTATAAATAAAATCAGTAAGCATATTGGCCGATGCAATTAATTGTGCATTAATAGTTGGACCCAATTCAATGGCATATGCTTGGGCAAATTCTTTGCTATACACTTTTGCTTCCTTGCCATAGCGCATCTGCGTTTTATACTTAGTGTCTGGAGTGAATTTGGCAGACAAACTTGTTTCCTTGGCAAACATCTCAGGCAACAAGGCATTGGCTTTTCGAATATCCTTCCATAATGCATCTGCCGGGTTTTTCAAATAGACCGCGGCATGTTTATTATAAAGGTCATATTGGCTAATAGAAAGTTCAGGTATATAAGACTCCCATAACCCATGTAATCCTTTTTGTCCTGTGAGTTGCCCATCATAATTGGTAGTCGTATGCAAAGGAACATGCAAGTCACCAATATAATGTCCTAAATCGGCCGTATAAAACAAAATACTATCCTTGTTCTTGGACTTAAATGCCGCTGTTAATAGATCCATTTGAACCATAATATTATAAGGTCCCCATCCGTATTTTTTTAAACTATCTACTGAATATTTTTTAACCGCGCTAGCCCAATCCAACGGCATTCCATTTATTGCATTTGGTCCAAACTGTTCAATATTTATAAAGTGTTTGGTGTCCTCTGTCTTGTCAACTCTTTTTCTATTATCTGGCCTTGGTGCATTCTCTACTAAGTATTCCATATTCGCGTGAAAAAAGCCCTGCAAAGGAGCAGGCAAATTATAAATAGCTAGCTGGTTTACGGTACGATGTACTAAAAAACCCCAGCTACTAAGGCCTATGAAACCCGCTATTAAAATGAAGTTGAATAATATATTCTTTTTGAACATGGTCTAAAATTTTAACGAATATAGCCTATTATCCTTTTTTTATAGCGCCATTCCTCTAAATTAACCCTTCCTTAAAATGAGGCATGGGTTGTATTAAAATACCAATATATTTGGGCTCAAATTCCTCCCTATGGACACACTATTAAGTCTACAACATTTGAAGAAATATTATGCTACCCAAAAAGCAGTGGATGATATTTCATTTGACATTGAAAAAGGTAGCATTTTTGGCCTATTAGGCCCTAATGGTGCAGGTAAAACCACCCTCCTTAGAATGATCACAGGAATTTTTTACCCAGACGAGGGGCAAATTATGCTAGAAGGAAAACCTTTTAATCCTGCTGAAGACATTAGTAAGATTGGCTACATGCCTGAAGAGCGTGGAATGTATAAAAAGATGAAAATTGGAGAACAAGCATTGTATCTAGCCCAGTTAAAAGGACTTTCTAAAGCAGATGCCACTGAAAAAATAATTTATTGGTTTAAGAAATTAGAAATGGAAAGCTGGTGGAATAAAAAGGTAGAGGACTTGAGTAAAGGAATGAGCCAGAAGCTTCAATTTGTAATTACCGTTTTGCACGAACCCAAGCTTATTATTTTGGATGAGCCTTTTAGTGGCTTAGATCCATTAAATGCCAACCTCATTAAAGATGAAATTTATGGATTAGCAAAAAAAGGATCTACCATCATATTTAGTACGCACCGTATGGAGCAAGTGGAAGAAATTTGCGACCATATTGTATTGGTGAATTTGGGTAAAAAGATATTGGACGGAACAGTTGCCGATATTAAGCAGCAGTTTAAAGAAAATATTTTTTCTATTGAAACCAATCAGATAGACAATATCATAGACAACGGAATTTTTTCAATTGTAAGGAAGGAAGACAATAAGGTGTATGTAAAAATTAATGAAGGGTATGACTCTAATCAAGTACTAACACATTTAATTAGTAATAACCACCCTATTGTAGCATACAATGAGCTACTGCCGTCTTTAAATGAGATATTTATAAAATTAGTGGAGTCTACACACGCTTCTGCCAGGGCTTTTCAAAACATTTAATTTAAACTTACTTTATGCGCAAAATTTGGCTCATCATACAAAGAGAATATACAACAAGGGTAAAAAACAAGCGTTTTTTACTAGTTACATTCTTAATGCCCTTGTTAATTATAGGACTCATTTTTGGCAGTGCCTATTTAACCTCTACAGGTACAGAACATCGTAAAATAGCCGTGGTAGATCCCAACGGATTTATTAAAAATTCTTTAAAAAACACCAGTCAAATTGATTTTGAATTTCCTCAAAACATAGATACTAGTAATTATAGCAGTAAAGGATATACCGATATTTTAATCCTTCCTAAGTTTGATAGTGCAAAAAAGACAGACTACATTTTAAGATCCAAAAAATCCATGGGATTAATGATGCAAAATAGCATCGGTGATAAAATTAATAATGCTATTGAGGATCAAATGTTACAGGACGCCGGGATTCGTCAGAATGTGTTGGATTCTATTCATAAGGCTTCTCAGTATGCCGAACTAAAAGCTTATGAGGACAAAGGAAATGCAAGTAAAGAAAGTAGTGCAGGTTTAGCAATGGGGATTGGGTATGCAAGTGGTTTTTTAATTTATATTACTCTATTCATATATGGCACCATGGTAATGCGCGGTGTAATGGAAGAGAAAACCAACCGTATTGCCGAAGTCATTATTAGTAGCGTGAAGCCTTTTGAATTGATGCTTGGAAAGATTATTGGCATTGGTGCTGTGGGGTTAACCCAATTTTTACTTTGGATTATACTCATTACCACCCTAACAAGTATTGGTATGGGATTGCTACCTGCCGACTTGCAAAATCAGGTAACAACCTTACAACAAACCAATGGTCAAATGGGTGGTGCCGCAGGAATGGCACAAGCAAGTGAGTCCGCTATGCGTATTTACAATATGCAACATACTATATCAACGGCTAACTGGCCATTAATTATGGGCTGTTTTATATTTTATTTCTTAGGTGGTTATTTATTTTATTCTGCTTTATTTGCTGCCGTTGGAAGCGTTGTAAACGAAGATCCACAGGATGCACAAAGCTTAATGTTTCCAATTACTATGCCTATTATTTTTTCTTATCTAATTACCAATATGGTTACGCAAAACCCCAATACACCTTTAGCATTTTGGGCAAGTATCATTCCTTTTAGTTCGCCTATGGTGATGATGGCTAGGATTGCTTATGGCGTTCCTAGTGCTGTATCTTATTGGGAATTGGCCTTGAGCATGATTATTTTAATTGCAGGATTCTTATTTACTACTTGGTTAAGTGGTAAAATATACAGAACCGGCATTTTAATGTATGGCAAGAAAGTAAATTGGAAGACCATGATGAAATGGGCCTTTACAAAGCAATTCTAACATTCACCCCTGCCCTTGTATTCACGATAGGTGGTGATGAAGAAATATAGGGAGTGGCTTTACGTTGATCAAAGAAGAATCTTAAATTGATTTTACTGTTTAATACGTAATCAATAGAAGGCTGCAAGGTAATTTCTTTTTGACCACCTGTTCCATATGCATTGGTTTGATCCAACCTGCTATTGCTATTGTACACATCGCGCATGGACATATCAAATCGGAAGGTCAAATCATTGCTTAGTTTACTATTGCTTACACCAGGAATTTTGAAAGGAAGCTTTAATCCTTTTTTTCGCCAGCTTGCCCCTACCACCCACTCTTTGCTATTGTTTTCACTTAATTGATAGTCTATCAAACTTAAGGATAGCATTCGGCTCTTTTTATATTCAAAACGCATGGACCACTGGTTCACTGTAGTGATATTCACTCCAATCAATGGCTCCATTCGTTCGCTAATGGTAATATTCGGTATTAAGAAATAAGGGATGTAGTTTTTACTAATCGGATCTAAGAAGGTTGGCGTTCCTCTCCTAGTTGGATCATCTGCAAAATTGAGTGAACTGGTAAAGCTATTCATAGCTAAACTACCATTGTAACCATTGGTGATGGTGATATTGGTAAAATATTCAGATAGGCCAGGTAATTTAGAAAGTCCGGTATACATGATATTCCAATTGGGCTTTGGCAGCATACCTCCAAATGGATTAGATCTAATATTTCCATTACTTTGATTCACTAAAGAAACTTTTTTAGGATCCTGTCCAGTATAAGCTGCAATAAAAGAAGGGATCAATACATCTTGCGCATATCTACCATATCCTTTTGAATAACCAGCAGCGTCTACATTGCCCTCTCCTAATCTTTGTGAAATAATAGTTCTATAATTTTGGAAAGTCTTAAACTGCGATGAAATCACATTGGGATCATGTGATTCAAAAAAAGTATTCAATGCCATATAGCTAATGTTAAATCCCCCGGCAGATAATGGATTGGCATGTGTTTTGACCCCATTAAAATTAAAGCTGGTGTCCTTATACAGTTCAGAATACTCTTTAGAAAATGTTTTATTAAAATTGACGTCAATAATTAAGGTAGGCAATGGCTCTATCATGACTCTTGCCGAAAATTTTTGATCAAAGGTTTGCCTAAACATCAAATTGAAAGCAGGATCCTTTGTTAAGTTTCCTTTCTTTTCTTGCACATTTAACCAAGCGGTATCGGGTTGCCTGCCAAACATGTAATCTATATTTGGCGATAAGCCTGTGAATGATTTATCTACAAACTGAACACCAGACATGTACCCTGGCAAACGACTATTAAAGTTTTCGGCATAATCCACATTTGCAGTTTGCACCATGGTTAAAAAACGAGCAATTGTTTTTAAAGGCCCTGGGACATTAATAGGTTCGTTTCCTTTTATGATTCTTTTTGCAATTCTCTCCTGCCTTTTATCTTCTCTCCATTTTTTCAAAGCAGAATCTTTGGCCTTGCCTCCTAACCCTGCCAAGGCTTCCTCTTTGGTTAAAATGAATTTTGTTTCCAATGGATTGGTAATATTTTGACGCCCATTGTTAAATCCATTGGTTAAGGCTGCATTTAAATACTTTGACTTTTTATAAAAACTCAGAAAGTTAAACTGAGCAGTTACTTGATGTGACATGGTATTCTCAATGGTATTACCCAAAGTTTGTGCTAATCTGCTTGCGCCTATCCAATTGTAATTGGTTGAAAAATTATAACTTGAATTAATCCAGTCGGTGAGTGGTATTTTATTGGTTGGAATATCATAGCGTAAACCAAATCGTTGATTGTATAAAGTATTACGCCCTGCTCCTAGTAACATTCTATTGATAGAGTCTCGCTTAGCTTGTGTATTGATAGGCCCATCTGGCTCATCGATTCTTGAATTCATCGTTGCATTTATATCCAAATTCAATGACCTTGTTAATGGCCAACGCATATTAAATAACCTTACCATGGTAAAATATTTATTATAAGTGGTTTCCACTTTTTCGGTAGTACCATCATAAGAGCTTACCACTCTGGGCGTAAACTCGCCATATTGCCTATCTAAGACAGTTCTAAAACTAATTAAGCTTGGAGAAGGATTTACATTAATATCTCTAGCCCATGCAAACCAAGGAGAGGCATTTTTCAATACTTTTTTAAAAGGCTCAATTGATTTTCCATTGTGATTGTAAGTATACCCAATCGCGCCGCGCTGCTTGGTTAATTTATTTTCTTCAATTAATGGACTAGTCTGCACTAACTGCGAATAAGAATAACTAAAATCAAAATTACTAATGCTTATTAAGGAGGTTTTTTGTCCTGGCATAAAACGGACATTGGTAAAATTCAAAGTCTTAATGGTGGTTTGATCGGCAGAAGCATCGCGAACCGAATCTTTTTTGGCGCCCGTTAAATTATTCAATTTGTCTTGATACAAAACATCCTTGTCAAAAGGATCGAACAAAGGAGTTTCGATGGATTTATTGATACTTGCAAAAACTGGCAATGACAAACGAGTTGCTTTAGGTAATAATTTTCCAGCATCAATATTCGTTGCTACATCTAGCTGAGTTAACCCAGTCTTAGCCCTTTGGTTCATATTTTGCTCGATGGTACCAAAGCCTGCAGTTCTATTATTGACCGAAACCGCAATGGTTCCTAAATCGGCCATGATTAAATCCATCCTACCCAATGCAGCCCAAGCGCCGCTTTCATCTAAGTCAGATAAACGCATTTCATTGATCCACATTTCGGCATCAATCTGCTGTTGCGTACTTGTATTTTCAAAAGAAATTAACACCCCACGCACTTCTCCTAAATTAGGATTACCCATCACCGAATAGGTTTGCACATTATTAGGGAACGCACCTATTTGTTGTTTAGAAAATTTAGAGGTATAGGAATATCGTTGCTTGTCTCTATCTAATTTCAAATTCACCAAATCATTTAAACTTAAGTTTAATTCATTCTCCAAAGGCCATACCAAATTTGATTCGGCATTGGCATACACTTTTTGTTTGGTGGTGGTTAATGGTATCCTTACTTCATAATAGTTATTTTGAAAATCCTGACCTATTCTTATCACTGCCGTGATAGCGCCTTTCTCTACCTGACTAATATTAGATTTATTTTCCGCGTGCAAGAACATAGACAACTTGCCATACCTTCTAATATCTACATTCATCGTTTTAAAAACTCCCCTAGGTGTTTTTCCCTTTTCGAAATTGCGAATTTGCACACTTAAAGACTGTTCATTTTGCAATAAGTTCACCCCATTATTACTTAATAATTGAACGCGTTCAATGCCTGGTGGGATAATATAATTTACAGGAGTTCTACTTCCGTTTTCTTCAATACTCACCGCCATGGTATTTACTAGCGTATTGCTAGCAGAGAGTGGCGTATAGTTACCTGTACTATCAACATCATACATATATTGTCTCCACTGATTGCGAACCAAACTTAATTTTGCAAAACGAAGTGTAATGGAGTCTTCAAATCCAGTCATATACATTCTTACAAAACGAATAGATTTAAAATCTTTTATACCACCCACCACATCTGAATAAGATTTTACAGGCACTCTAAATAGATACCAATTTTCCATACTCTTTGAGCCATCCGCCAAGGTCACATTCACCGTTTTACTGTCCGTCACATATTTTGTAACCCCTACGCCCATGCTATTTTTTTGAAGTGGTATTTCATATTCAAAATAGGCCTCAGATTCATTTAAGGTATTGTCTCTATTTAAATCCTCATTGTCGGGAAGCAATGTGGATGCGCTACTAAATTGACTTGTCCCTGCAATGGCAGAGTTTCCTTGTGGATTGTTAAAATATTTATACCTACTTAATATACCTGCATTGGCAGCGTCATATTGTGCATCTCTATACCACACATAGTTATCCGCAGAAGGATCTTTTATAAATTGTTGCGAGACTACCGAATTAGTAATTTGTCCAATTACAGTGGAACGCTTTATTTTCTCTTCTTCGTCATTCATTCCATCTAATCCCACATCCTGAAACTTTCTATCTTCCGCATTATTACTAAACGCATTGGTCACCTGTATGGGATTAATAGGCACCTTACCCCAAACGGAACTATCTATTTGCGCTGGGATGGTGGGTGTTGGCATTCCATTTTCATAAAAACGTCTTCCATCTCTTAATATATCCTCACTTAAATTACCTAAGTTCAATACCAACTTGCCTTTACTTGCTGGGGATTTTATAAATGGATCCTGTACCCAGAACTCTACATATTCAATAATACTTGTTTCAAAATCGGTTTGATCTAGGGCACGCATAATACCGCCCCATTTATCCGCCGGATTTTTAAATTTACCGGTGTTGTCTAAATCTTTGAAATTATAATTGTAAGGTCCCCTATCCTTAGGATAATATGTTAGATCAAATGTGGGCAATTGAACATCGGTCAAATTCGTTGTTTTATTGGGGAACAACTCGTTTGTAAATACCTGTCTCACCCTAGGATCACTAATCAATGCCTTATTATTATTCATAGGGTTGTTAGGACTATTGGGATCCTGTAAAGTAGGTTCAATGGTATACCAAGAAAGTCTTGCTCTATTTTTATTGTAGTCAATATTATTTGACAAATTACCTTCTACAAATCTATCCATAGGGGTAGAAGCCAAGGCCCAAGCCGTAAAAGGAAAACGTAAATCAATATCGGTACGTGTCGCTTCAAAATCATCTAAGTACACCAAGCCACTTCCTCCTTTTCCAATTTGTTGCGCATGCCCTGGTTGTAAATAAGCAGCCTCCCCATTGGCCGTGATATAAGACTTAGCTTTTGTTTTATAAAACGGTAATTTGTTTAATAAATTAGTTACTGCTGGTAATTCGGACTTATAATTAAAGTCAAAACCATACATTGAATTTTTGATGGGATCAGATCCAAAATTTGTTTTCGTAAAAAATGGGCGCTCACTTAATCTTTGTGTTGAAAAACCAAAATTAAAATCCTTACTGGCTAAATAATCCAATCGCAAAGCCCTAAATCCTCTTTCTTGAAAACCAAAACCAATATTATTTTCAAAAGAAACATTCACAGGAATATTAGAACTTAAAATACCTGGATTAATAATACGCACGGTACCAGAACCATAATCAACAATATAATCCGTTCCTTCTTTTAATATTTGACCACCCGCCCTCACCGTAACCGAACCAGGAGGCACATTAAATGCATTCAAACTAATTTCGGCACCCCCACTACTTCCTTTTACTTGTCCTTCCATCACAAATCGGTCTAAATTATTATAGGTCTGCGCTTCTGCTTTAATCTTACGATACAATTGAGGAAAAATATATTTGTTAACGGTTGCGCTATCCACATCTTTAAATGCAATCGCTTTTAAATCATCTCCAAAGGGTTCTAATAAAGGAAAAACAATACGCCCCATACTTGATAGTACCGTATATCCTTCCACATAATCAAATAACCCATCTGATTGTGGATCATTCTGATTGTTTAATCTATCTAATTGTAATAATCTTAATAAGGACTGCCCCTCCACCGCTTTACTGGTCACTGGCAAATACCTTTTTAATCCCGCACTTGGTGCATCATATAATACATTCAATTGAAAATCCTGCTGTTGAATGGAACCAAATAAATCCAAAGAATACACGTTCTTCATCATCAAATCCCAAATAGGTAAATCGGTTCTTTGCGTGGTTGCTTTCAATAATTTCAAGAACATAATTTGCTGTACCCCATTGTCTGGGTTTAAAGCAACATTGTCCGAAAATTCACCAACCTGATACAGTTTACCATTATAGGTATACTGATAAGCAACCCCCAATACCTCATCGGGTTGCAATGGAATATTCAAGGATAAGAAACCTATTTGAGGATTAAAAAAATATTCATTCTGCGTTAATTTTCTTGCAAAGGTTCTTTCATAATCCTCCGCGGAGCGCATGCCCTGCGATGTTAAGATAGAAGCAATGCCAGCTGAATTTCTTGCACTGGGATTATTAGCAAGCGTAGCATATAAATTGTTGGCGCTATTATCAGGATAAGGACTTGCTGTACCCTGCCATTTTGTAGCATGTGGTTTAGGTTCTCCTAAATCCGCTAAACCCACAACGTCTCTGGAATTCGTAGTTTGTCCATTACGGTTGGTGATCCAAACTTCAATACGTTTAATTTGAACCTGCGAATTAATTAAAGGTAAAGTAGACATGGCCTTATTGTAATTGCTCCTAAAATATTGCGCTAATAAAAAGTGTCTATTTTCTTCATAATCGTTTAATCGTTTTTGAAACTTCTGCGTAGCAGCGCCTCCTTGCAAATTCATTGACTGTCTTTGTGACTTTTGATTGGCAATCGCTGCCGTTACAAACAAACGTCCAAATTGCAATTGCGTTTTAACACCAAATAAATTTTGAGTACTTGGAATTAATGCACTTCTGGATATATAATTAATATTACCCGCCTCAATACTTTTTATGATTTCATCCTTCTTCCCTTTGTAATTTAATTTGATCTGATTGTCAAATCCTAAGTTTGAAAGTGTATTAAAATTAACCGGGAATTTTAATTTGTCGCCAATGCTTGCGTTCATACTAAAATTGGTGCTTGCATCAAAATCAAAACCACCATTGGACCTAGCGCGCTCTGGTAGCGTTGGATTCATTACCGTTTGGCCTTGATAGCCTGCTTTAATATTAATTTCTCCAACAGGCTTGAAATCTAATTTTAAGTCGGAGCCTGTCTTTCCAAATAAGCGGTCAAAATAGCTATCAAATACCTTCACCTTTGGACGTGTCACTTTTCTATTTAATACGCCTAATGAATTGGCACGATAAGAGAAGTAAGCTTTTTCATCTTTGTCGGATTTTAACTTCCAAAAATCATTGAAACTCAAACTTGCTGGCACTTTAGTTAATCTGCCATTTACAAACTCTTTGATATAATACTGCTTTGTTACAGGATCATACTCCACATTTCTTTTAATTAAACTGGTATCTCGTAAATCAAATGGATTATTACTGGGTTGGGAAAGAAAATCACCTCGTCTATCTTTAATAGCATACCGCAAAGAATCCTTATTTGCATTTTTGCGCGCGGTATCCGAAACTTTCAAGTTGGTATTTACCTGTGCACTTAATGGCGCCTTAAGCAAAAGCGCTAGTACAAGAAAAATAAATACTTGAAATGGTTTCAATGAAATAACATTAGTCATTAACAATTCTTAAGTGCCGCTTTAATCAATGTCTCCAAACTTAACTGGTCACCTTCTGCCTTGATGGTTTTATCAACCGCCTTTTCAGCAATTGCTTTTTGAATACCTAAAGATATCAAAGCCTGAATCGCATCCTGATGCGGATTAACTTGAGCAACACTAAATCCACCCAACGGATTATTGTTCATACTAATTTTTGAAAGTTTATCTTTCAATTCAAGCACTAATCTTTCTGCCGATTTTTTTCCAATTCCTTTAATGGCTTCTAATTGTCTTGCATCTCCCTGCACGATGGCACGAATTATTTCATCGGGCCTTAAACCAGACAACATCATTCTAGCGGTGCTAGCGCCTACCCCTGAAACGCTTATTAAATGAAGGAACAATTCCTTCTCCTGTAATTCGTGAAAGCCAAAAAGTACCTGGGAATTTTCGGTGATATGCAAATAGGTATGCAACTGCCCACTTTCTTTTTTAGAAATAGCTTCATAGGTATGCAAACTAATATTTACTTCATACCCAACACCCCCTACATCCACGATAAGTTTAGCGGGAGTTAATTGAACAAAATGGCCTCTTAAAAATGCGATCATAATTGCCTCAAAATTAACGTTTAAGATACTAAAAAAGACCTTTTAGCGCTATTCTTGGCCAAAATTTAAGATATTTGTAAGCCAAATTAATACAGAACCTATGTCACAAACGCTTAGAGCAGCCATCACCTCGGTTGGAGGATACGTTCCAGAGACCAAATTAACCAATTTCGACCTAGAGAAAATGGTGGATACCAATGACGAATGGATCCGTTCCAGAACCGGGATTTCTGAAAGAAGAATTTTAAGAGAACCAGGTAAAGCGAGTTCTGATATGGCCGTTAAAGCCGTCGAGGAAATTCTACGTAAAAAGAATTTAGATCCCATGGAAATTGATTGCATTATATGTGCAACCGTCACACCCGATATGGTATTTCCTGCCACTGCTAATATTATTGGTGACAAAATAGGTGCTAAAAATGCATTTGGTTTTGACCTTGGTGCTGCCTGTAGTGGATTTTTATTTGCATTAAATACGGGTGCGGCCTTTATTGAAAGTGGACGTTATAAAAAAATTATGGTGGTGGGGGTTGATAAAATGAGTTCTATTATTGATTATACCGACCGTGCCACCTGCATTATTTTCGGAGACGGTGCGGGCGCGGTTTTATTAGAGCCAAGTACAGACGAAAATGGATATCAAGATGCTATCTTAAAAAGCGATGGAAGTGGTCGTGATTATTTACATATTAAAGCGGGTGGAAGTTTAAAACCAGCAAGTGTGGAAAGTGTAATGGCAAAAGAGCATTATGCATTTCAGGATGGACAACCTGTATTTAAATTTGCGGTGAAAGGAATGGCCGATGTAACGGCCGAACTTTTGGAAAAACATAAATTAACTGGTGATGATGTTACTTGGCTAGTACCACATCAGGCTAATTTAAGAATTATAGATGCAACCGCTAACCGTGCAGGGATCCCAGCTGAAAAAGTGATGATCAATATTCAAAAATATGGCAATACGACTGCAGCAACCATACCGCTTTGTTTATGGGAATGGGAATCTCAACTTAAAAAAGGGGATAATTTAATATTAGCTGCATTTGGAGGAGGCTTTACATGGGGTGCAGCTTGGGTGAAATGGGCTTACTAAGAATTATGCTTATATTCAATCAAATAAATTAAGGAAATATGGGAAAGAAAAATATTAAAGGCATTAGTACAATTGTATTGCATACTGCAAACCACGAGAATGATAATTTTTCTCATACTACTCCTATTTATGCAACGTCCACTTTTACTTTTAGTTCCGCAGACGAAGGAATGGCACGTTTTAAGGGAGATGACAAAACAAGATTATATACACGTTGGGGTAATCCAACTTTTAACGTTGCCGAAAAAACTATTGAAGCCTTAGAAGCGCGTGGATTAACCAATGAAAGCGGAGCGCCCTTAGAAGTAAAAGCACTTTTACACGCAAGCGGACAAGCCGCGATTAGTACTTTGTTTTTTAGCAATCTAAGTGCAGGCGACTGTTTAATATCACACTATTCTTTATATGGAGGATCACAAGAGTTAATGCAAAAGGTATTAAATGAAGCAGGCGTAAAAATTATTTTAATTGATATTCACAATGAAGATTTGTTATTGAAAACCTTAAAGGAAAATCCAACTACCAAACTCATTCATTTAGAAACGCCCGCCAATCCAACCTTACAATGCGTGGACATTGAAGCAGTTTGCAAAATAGCCCATGCACATGGCGTAAAAGTTTCGGTTGACAATACAGTCGCTACTCCCTATTTGCAACAACCCTTTGCTTTAGGTGCTGACTATGTATTTCATTCTGCAACAAAGTTCTTAAACGGACATGGTAGCGCATTACACGGAGTTTTATTAGGAAAAGACTTGGAATTTATGAACACCAAGGTTTGGAAATGGCATGCACTATTAGGTGGTAATAGCAATGCATTTGATGCGTACTTATTAATACAGGGGATGAAAACCTTGGAGTTGAGAATGGAAAAACATTGCAGCAATGCTAAAAAAGTAGCTCATTTATTACAACAACATCCTGCTATTGCGCATGTAAATTATACAGGCTTTACAGATCACCCACATCATGCCATAGCTTCAAAGCAAATGAAAGAGCATGCCCCTTTAATTAGTTTTGAATTAAAGGGCGGCATTGATGCTGGTAAGAAATTTATTGACGCAGTAGCAATTTGTACCCGTGCAGTTTCCTTAGGAACGGTAGATACATTGGTATCTCATCCAGCGAGTATGACGCATATGTCTATTCCAAAAGCAGAAAGAGAAAAATATGGTATCACCGACGGCTTAATTCGTATGAGTGTGGGAATTGAAAATATCGAAGATTTAGAAGAAGATATTACACAAGCATTAGCCAAGGCACAAGCATAATATAAAAATAGTAAATTAGTTGAATGGAAATTAAGATAAGACCCGCAGTAAAAGAAGACTGTACCCGCATGATGGAATTGATTCATGAATTAGCCGTTTATGAAAAAGCACCGGAGCAAGTGGTTGTATCTTTTGATCATTTTGTAGCAAGCGGATTTGGTGCACAACCTGTTTGGTGGGCCATCGTAGCAGAGGTAAATGGAAATGTGGAAGGGATGGCATTGTATTATATCCGCTACTCTACTTGGAAAGGACAAAGAATGTATTTAGAGGATTTAGTAGTCGCCGAAAATATGCGTGGCCATAAAATTGGTAGTTTATTATTTGATGCCTTAATTATAGAAGCTAAAGCCAAAAGCTTTAAAGGAATGAATTGGCAGGCTTTGGATTGGAATGAGCCTGCTTTAAATTTTTACAGAAAATACAATAGTGATTTTGATCCGGGGTGGGTAAACTGCTCTATTGATTTTTAAATTATCCTTCTATTCATAGCTGCCTACTAGTCAAATAAAGTATGGTATCTGTTTTCTTTTCGTTTCTCCCCAAATTTCCTGGAGAGCGTAAACTCAAATGAGCTCATCTTCATATTAGAAGCGGTCAAATTACTAGCATATACGTCATAACTAAACCCATAAGTATATCTATTCCTAATATAGGCGACAGTAGGAATAAATGCTTCATTTAACCTATACAAGCAACCTGCGTATAATTTATTATAATCGTCTTCGTCATTTCTTACACTCAATCCAAATAAGCCTCCAACAATAAATTGGCTTTCAGAAGGTCTATTTAAATAATTGAAATACAATAAAAATGAATTGTGATTATACATAGGCAATTCACTATTTACAAAGGCTCTGTATCTTAAACTTCCGGCTTTGTTAAATGGCGAGTAGGTAACATTAGGCTTGTCATATAAATAGGTCATAAATCCAGCCTGCACAAATTTAGATTCGTCATGTTTTGTATACATAACACCCGCATTGGTCGTTACATTGTTGGGATAGGACTTTAAGTTTTCAAGTGTAGCGTAAGAAAGAATACCTCTGTAATCATATTGATCATTAAATCGCAATTTTGACCTATCAATATTTGTAAATGCATACGTAACGCCAATACCTAATGACAAATGACTATACAAATCCCTATCTAAAAAAATATGATAGGCCCCATTAAGGGTCAGATAATTATTCTTCATTACCCCTTGCATTACTTCATCGTCAATGTATTGTACACCAAGGCCAAAATAATTATAACTTTCTTCTAAATCATTTTTAAGACGGGTATCAAATGAAAATAAAAAGGTCCTGAATAAATCTGCATTTCCATCTACTAATTGATTCTTATAATTAGACTGAAACCTGTGATCATAGGCACCTCCACCAGCCGAAGAAGGATTCTGGTATTGACTAGCAGAGAAGGGTTGGGACAAAATAATTTCTTGACTACTTCCAGCAGTCTTTATACCAAACAAAACCAGTAATATAATAATTCGTTTTCTCAAATGTTTTATTTTAGTAACAAGAAAGCGCCTTTCTTTGTTAGTGTCCTTCCGTCTTTAGTCTCAAATGTTGCTCTCCAAAAATATCCGTCTGTATCCTGCATTTTCCCATTGGTTGTACCATTCCATCCGTTTTCAATTTCACTTACTGTACAACACACTTTAGTGCCATATCTATTAAAAATACTTAAGCTAGTCACTTTATCTATACCCGCATTTTTAATACTCTTAATAACATCATTTAAACCGTCGTAATTAGGCGTAAATGCATTCGGTAAATCAAAAATGAAATCCTTTGTCACATCTATATGATAATTATCTGCAACCGTACACTTGGTAGTGGTATCCGTTCTAATTAACACATAATCGGTTGTGTTTTCTCCGTTGAAAATTGGATTCGGCTTGTCTGCATAATTTAAGTATAAACCTGGCTGCCAATTATAAGAAACATAACCAGAATCAATTTTTGTAGGAATTAAGAAATTGTCTTTATAAAATGCTTGATAATTAAAACGCTGAGGCGATAATGGATCGTATGTTTTAACTTGGAATGAATTTGTATTTAAAGAAACGCAACCATTCATGTCTTTCACATTAAAATACACATTGGTTATCCCACCTTTAACGCCTGTTAAATAGCCATCCTTTTGTCCAATAACATTGCTATTATTTGTAAAGAAATTAAATACATAAGGAGGCACCCCTAAAGAGGCACTATATTTTATATTATAGGTAAGGCCCGCGCAAATGCTATATAAATCTGGCAAAGCAGCAATTACTGGCACTTCAAAGATAGTAGCCTCTACCGGTGCTCTTGGAGCACTATAGCATCCATCTTGTAAAGCCTGGGCATAATAAGTTGTAGTCACTCTTATTAATGGAGTGGTGAACTTAGGAGAAGTCAACAATGTGCTTCCTCCGGTTGGATCTGTAAACCAATTAATCTCTCCCCCAGTTGCTGTTGCACTTAACTCTAATATACCTGGTCCACAATTTGTGGCTCCTGTGACACTTGTAATAGTAGGAATGGGTTTAATCTTCGCCAACACAGTGGTTCTGCTAAATGAAACGCAACCTCTAAATATAGCACCTACATAATAATTTGTACTTGTATTTAAAACTGGAGTCATAAAACTATTTCCAATGCCAATGGCAGTTCCTCCGGTGTTTGCAGCAAACCAGTTGGGTGTACCTAAATTTGATTCCGCTAATAATTCAACAATGCCAGGTCCGCAACGTTCAGCTGGAACTACTTTCGTAATCACTGGTGTTGGAATCACTTCAAGTTCTAATGCCGTTGTATATTCTGTTTTACAAACACCATTTTGCACCGAAGCTCTATAATATTTAAATGATGAAACTGCACCTGGTGCATTATTATCAATTGCGCTATTTAGTATATTGCCAGTTTGCGTTGTATTTGAATAAGCAAGGGAATTTGCCGTTCCTATTACAGATGAACTATTAGAAATCGTAGTGATCTGCCAAACAATATTACTTCCAGTGTTATTTCTAATTGTTATGGTTGGTTTTTCTCCCTGATTACAAATTGGTGAACTTCCTTTTAAATAATAAATATCACCCGCTACAGTTGCAGCATCCACTTGAACAGATACAATCTCTGAATTGATAGATGGGCAAACCCCGCTGGTTACCGCCGCTCTATAATTTAATGTACCTGCAACATTGGTTGGTATACTACCAAATGGCAAAGTAGCATTTGTTAATCCAGTCATATTACCATATGCTCCACCTACTGTTGCTGTTTGCCATTGAATGGTTCCAACATAAGTTGGTAATACTACACTTTTTGCAGGACTAGCTATACATACCTGCTGTGTTTTTTGTAATGGATCTAATAAACCTACTTGTGAAGTTGGATCTATTGCTACTAAAACTTCATTTGTCGTTAAACTATTACAAACTCCACTCTTCACGATGGCTTGATAATAATCAACAATTTGAACAGCACCTGGTGCTGCATTATTTACAACACTATTTATACTTGTTCCAGTTTGGGATGGTATTGGATTTACATAAACAG
>CANJPH010000028.1 GCA_947476145.1 Bacteroidota bacterium
ATTCATTTTGATGGTCCAAAATAAAACGACGGCTAATAAAATATAAGCCAGCCCTCTATGTACAAAATGAATCCAAATAGTATTATTCACTGCATTCAATAAAAAAGAATCCTTACTTGTTAAGCCGTCTGGCACCCAGGCTCCATTAATAGTGGGCCAAGTACTAGCTACACTCGCGGCCTTATGTCCAGCCATCAGTGCACCATATATCAATTGGACACATAAAATAGTGATAATCACCCAAGCCCATTGACGAATGCGCACTAATTTTTGTTGGGCAACCAAACTCACGGTACTTTTTTCAATTGGACTTGCTTTTAAGGATAATGCAAACCAATACGTATATGCAAGTAATCCTAATGCAAAAATAAAATGTAAGGCTAAACGTGTTGGTTTTACATATACCGCATCCCCTTCTAGTCCACTCGCCACCATGATCCAACCAATCGCACCTTGCAATGCACCTAATAAAAATAAAACCACTAAGGGTTTAATCATACTAGGTTTAAAATATTTTTTCACTATAAAATAAATAAAGCCAAACGCAAAAACCAATCCAATGATTCTAGCCCATAAACGGTGAAACCATTCCCAAAAAAATATAAACTTAAAATTAGCCAAGTCAAAATCAAAATTCAATAATTGAAACTGTGGGGTTGTTTTATATTTCACAAACAATTCCTGCCAATGTGCTTCATTCATAGGAGGCAGGGCGCCCGTCACCACCTCCCATTCGGTAATGGAGAGGCCACTTCCCGTTAATCGGGTAATGCCTCCAATGGCAATTTGAATCACCGTCATGGCAACGCCTAATAATAGCCAACTGGCAACCGCTTTTGATTTAGGATCTTTTAACACAATACTCATTATATAATACCATTGAATACACCACAAAGGTAGCAAGTAATGCGTGGATAGCTTAAATTTACAAGACTAAAAAGGGGAAATTTGGCAAGTTTACTTAATTATTATCAGGACCAATTATTGGAAGCAGGCTGCGATGAAGCAGGCCGTGGGTGTTATGCGGGTCCTGTGTTTGCTGCAGCTGTGATACTTCCGGCCAACTTTTATCATCCTTTGTTAAACGACAGTAAAAAATTAAGTGAAAAACAGCGACAGGAATTGGAGCCCATCATAAAAGCAAGTGCCATTGCCTGGGCCATCGCCTCCCAAACTGCTGCCGAAATAGACGCTTCTAATATTTTAAAGGCATCTATAAAATGTATGCACTTGGCTTTGGATCAATTAAAAAAGCGTCCTCAATTTATTGCCATCGACGGCAACCGATTTTATCCTTACAAAAAAATACCGCATCAAACCATTATAAAGGGGGATGGGAAATACGCGCATATTGCAGCTGCCAGTATATTGGCAAAAACAGCAAGGGATGCCTATATGGAAAAAGTACATTTACAATATCCAAAATATGGATGGAATAAAAACAAAGGGTATGGAACAGCGATACATAGAGCTGCCATTGAAAAGTATGGCCTATGCTTTGAGCACCGAAAAAGTTTTAAGATATTGCCTCCACAGCTCACCATATTATAAGTAATATTTTAAGGAGTCCATTTCAAAGTAATTAGTAATCCCACACTCCAAGACCTTGACGAATAACTTCATAGTTTTCGCCGGTGCAATCTACCACAGTGGAAGGAACCATCCCACCTATTCCACCATCCACTACCATGTCTATTTGGTTGCCCCAATGTTCGTAAATAATTTCAGGATCGGTATAGTCCTCAATGGTATCTCCCGGAAAACTCGCCGATAAAATAGGATGTCCTAATGTTTTAATAATAGAGCGTGCAATATTGTTATCGGGAATCCGCAAGCCAATGGTTTTTTTCTTAGACTGCACAAGTTTTGGTACCTGTTTACTAGCTGGTAAAATAAAAGTAAATGGGCCTGGTAAAGCTTTCTTTAAAATTCGGAACAAAGAATTGTCAATTGCTTTCGCATATAAACTCAAATCACTTAGATCGGAGCATATGAAACTCAGGTTTGCTTTTTCTGGATTTACTTTTTTAATTGCACAAATTTTCTCAATGGCTTCTGGGTGAAAAATGTCACAACCCAGGCCATATATGGTGTCCGTGGGATAAGCAATAATGCCGCCACTTTCCAAACATGCTTTCACTTGAGAAAGTTGTCTAGGCTGAGGATTGTCTGGATGGATACTAATGAGCATAAATGATAGTGTGCAAAAGTATCCATTTTTATTGCTAAACGAATATGTTTTATTTGTACAAATCAGCATGCATGATTAACATTGCCTATTTAGAAGAAAAAGTATTAACCCGCGCAGCGTTTATATTGGCTTTTGAAAAACAAGAAGACTGTAAAGTGATGTATAGTGAAAGTATTTCAACTGCATTTATCGCGTATATACAAAATCAATCACTGCCCCCTGATCTTTGCATCCTTTCTGATGCGTATCCTTATACCGAATTGGTCAAAATAATCAAAGCCATTAAATTAAAAAGTAAACACCCTTATATTTTATTAAAGTCAGAAACTAAATTCATGAAAGGGATATGCTTTTTATTAAAGAACGGACTCAACGGTTTCTTTTTCACAGACGAACCAATGATAGATTTTAAAAAATGCGTCTACGAACGGACAAAATATAAAATAACAGCTGACAAATTAAAGCTTATTATTAATAATAGAAAAGGAGATATTCAAATAAAGGAACTGCTTTATAATAACAGTCCACTTACTCAAAATGAAATAATGTTTATTCAAGCTTGCGTGCGTGATGAAAGCTATGAGGAAATTGCGATCAGCCTACAAAAAACGGTGAAGGCTATTTATGGATATCGAGATCGCATATTTAAAAAGTTACAGGTAAAACAAAGGACCGCCATGGTGATGACGGCCCTTAAAAGAAATTATATTGACCTTTAAAAACTATTTAATATCCCAAGTCTCGCGACCGCGAATTAATTTATCTAAATCACCAGGACCTTTCACTAAGGACTCTTCTAATTGCAAAGCCATCATATCCTCATAACAAGGACGGTCTGCAGTAAAGAATACGCCAAAAGGACGTGGGAATACCGCACCTGGCTCAGATGGGTTATCAAACAAACGTGTTAAGATTTGTGCTTTATAAAAATCTTTCTCATCATGTATCCATAAATCGTCTGCACTATATTTTTCACCAATGGTTACTACTTCTGGGCGCATACCGTCAAAATGTAAACCGAATTCACCATTCGCGCCAAAAGTTAATGGTTTGCCTTGCTCTAAGAACAATGCATGTAAAGGCTTGGTTGATTTCTCTGTAAATATTTCAAATGCACCATCGTTAAAGATGTTACAGTTTTGATAGATTTCTAAAAACGATGTTCCTTTATGTTCATTAGCACGTGTAATCATAAATTGCATATGCTTAGGATCACGATCCATGGTACGACCTACAAAAGTTGCATCCGCACCTAATGCTAATGCAGCAGGATTAAATGGATGATCGATACTTCCCATCGGTGTACTCTTCGTAATTTTATTTAACTCGGAGGTTGGAGAATACTGACCTTTTGTTAAACCATAAATTTGGTTATTGAAAACTAAAAAGTTTACATTAAAATTTCTTCTCAACATATGAATGGTATGGTTACCACCAATACTCATGGAGTCACCATCACCTGCAACAATCCAAACACTTAATTCAGGACGAGATGCTTTTAATCCACTCGCAATGGCTGTTGCACGACCATGGATAGAGTGCATACCATATGTGTTCATATAATAAGGGAAACGGCTACTACAACCAATACCACTTATGATTACAATATTTTCTCTAGGCACACCAATCGTTGGCATTACTTTTTGTACAGAGGCTAAAATGGAATAATCTCCACAACCAGGGCACCAACGTACTTCTTGGTCCGAAGAAAAATCTTTTGCAGTTAAAGGGGCGGCTTGTTCTAAAGTTTCTGTAGACATAAACTCAATCATTTAGGTCACAAAATTACGAATTTACAAGGTTCGGCAAACAAATATTTAGGGCTTATTTCACCCTTCTTCCCTTCCAAGTGTATGTTTTTACTTGGCCAAATAGTCCGGCAACCAGGGTGTATAGAATGTGAAGGGGCTGAAACAGTGGGAAATAGCGTAATTCGCCTGTTAATTGATAAAATTTGGAAACTGGCGTCAAAAAAATCAATTCAAAAATTGTTTTAATAGCCAATGAAATTAAAACAGGAATATACGCACCTGCAAAAAGTAAAACCAGTAAGAAAAGATTATATAGATACACTAATAACAACACCCAAAAAATAGAGTTGTCATCATAATAGCGTGCTTTACTGGACCATCTAATTCTTTGCATAATAAAGTCCTTCCAATTACTCATTGTTTTAGTTAAGACAATGGCACCGGGATGAAATAAATAACCAATTCTATTAGATAAAGTCACTTTCATTTTATGCATTAAAAACATATCATCCCCACTTGCAATTTGATCTACTCCCTGATATCCACCTACTGCAATAAAGGCCGATTTTTCAAATGCTAAATTTGCTCCATTGCTCATAGAATGTTTACCAGCGCCCACTGCAGCAGCCGTAATGCCTTGCAGCGCTAAAAAATCAAGTACCTGAAATTCATTTAAAACACCCGACTCTTTTATAAACATAACGGGTGCTGCCACAAACACAGGTTTGTTTTTTATAATGTAGGCATGGTATAAACTCAACCAATGTTTTGGGATAATGCAATCTGCATCGGTAGTTACAATCCAATTTCCTTTGGCATGACTCACTGCTTTTTCAATGGCTTTCTTTTTAAAAGAATTCATCTCACCGGGTTGATAAAAATCTGCAAGACTTAATAAGTGTACATTGGGATGATCATGGCCAATTGCTTTTACAATAAAAGCAGTATCGTCCTCCGAAAAATCATCTACCACAATAATTTCAAAAAATTCCAATGGATAGTCCTGTGCTAAAATAGAATCTACACAAGCTTTAATATTAGATGCCTCATTACGGGCAGGAATCACAATGGTAAAACGGGTATGCGTTTCTTGGGCAGCCGGATATGTTGGCTTAAAAATGGTCAACTTGCTAAACCAATAGCTATAAGCCACTAGTAAAAGGGCGTATAAAACAGTAAAAACAGCCAAACAACTGGTCAAAATGGATAGCATAAGGCAAAGTTACTGCCTTTCCTTACCAAAAATTTGTAGAAATTGTCAAAATCGGCGTACTTTTGAATTAGTTGCATAACTAACTATATGTCAAACAACCAATTTAAACGAGGGGAATTATACAGTGTCATAAATGGCATGGCCACGACTGCTGTTGCCCGTCGACTACAAAAGAATTATCGTACCGCTGGTCTTGAAATTACCATTGAACAATGGTCCGTTTTGTATCACTTATGGAAAGAAGACGGCTTAAGTCAACAAGAATTAGGGACGCGTACATTCCGAGACAAAGCAAGTATCACCAGACTCATTGATAATTTAGAAAAATTAGGATTGGTTACGCGTGTAGCGAGTACCACCGACAGACGCATTAATAAAGTATACTTAACCGATGCGGCAAAACCATTGCAGCAAATGACCTACGAGCTAGCCAATCAAACCATGAACGAAGCTTTACAAAATATTTCGAAGGAAGAAATTGAAACAGTGAAAAATGTTTTACAAAGAGTATATGATAATTTAACGCACCCCGACTTAACTTAAATCACACTGAAATAAAATAAGTGTAAAAAATATTCTAAGAAAATTAAATTAAACTTTATGGGCACAACAATTCACGGAGGAGAATGGATTATTAAGGAAGTAAAAGCAGCCGATGTTTTTATTCCTGAAGATTTCAATGAAGAGCAGTTAATGGTGCGCGATATGTGCAATCAGTTTGTAGACACAGAAGTATTACCAGTTGCAGACAGAATTGATAAACTAGAACCCGGATTAATGCCATCACTACTATTAAAGGCAGGTGAGCAGGGGCTTTTAGGCATTACTGTTCCTGAGCAATATGGAGGATTGGGTAAAGAATTTATTACTGCTACCATTGTTGCAGAATATTTAGGAGGCGGTTTTTCTTTTTCTGTTGCCAATGCAGCACATACAGGAATTGGCACCTTGCCAATTTTATATTTTGGTACCGAGGCACAACGTCAAAAATATGTACCCAAATTAGCAAGTGGTGAGTGGAAAGGGGCATATGGTTTAACCGAACCCAATAGTGGATCAGATGCATTGAGTGCAAAATCAACAGCAATTTTATCGGCCGATGGGAAACATTATATATTAAACGGACAAAAATGTTGGATCACCAACGGTGGTTTCGCAGACATTTATACGGTGTTTGCAAAAATTGATGGCGAGCAGTTTACCGGTTTTATTTTAGAAAGAGGCATGGAAGGTTTTACACAAGGACCGGAAGAACATAAAATGGGTATTAAAGGATCGAGTACGGTGCAATTGTATTTTAATGATTGTAAAGTACCCGTTGAAAATGTATTGGGTGAAATTGGTAAAGGACATTTAATTGCATTTAACGTATTAAATATTGGTCGTTTAAAATTAGGCGCTGCCACTTTAGGAGGAGCGCGTCATGCAATTACCACTTCGGTTCAATATGCAAAAACAAGAGAGCAGTTTAAACTACCCATTGTAAAATTTGGTGCCATCCGGCATAAATTAGCAGAAATGGCTATTAGAATGTGGGTGGGTGAAACAGCCTTATACCGCGTATCACACAATATTGACGAGATGGAAGCAGAATTGGCTGCAGCCGGAAAAAATTTATCTGAAAGTTTACTGGGTGCTGCCGAAGAGTATGCCATTGAGTGTGCCATATTAAAAGTATTTGGATCCGAAGTGTTGGATTATGTAGTAGATGAAGGTGTACAAGTGCATGGAGGAAATGGATATAGCGACGAGTATGTAATTTCAAAAGCATACCGCGATAGTCGTATTAACAGAATATACGAGGGTACGAATGAAATTAATCGATTGCTTACAGTGGACATGGTATTAAAGCGTGCCATGAAAGGAAAGTTAGATTTAATGGGGCCGGCATTAACGGTGCAACAAGAATTAATGAGCATCCCCGATTTTGGTTCGGAGGAAGAAGGCGCTTTTGCAAAAGAGAAAAAGTACATTGCAAATTTTAAGAAATGTATTTTAATGGTAGCGGGCGCCGCCGTTCAAAAATTAATGATGACCTTGAATAAGGAGCAAGAGATATTAATGAATATTGCAGACATGTCCATTATTACTTACCATGCAGAGTCGGCATTATTAAGATTAGAAAAACTAACCACACAAAGAGGAGAAGCAGCAACCGCAGTGCAGGCAGATATTGTACGCACATATATTTATGATGCAGCCGATGCCATAAACAAAGCAGGAAAGGATGCATTAAATAGCTTTGCCGAAGGAGATGAACTAAGAATGATGCAAATTGGCTTAAAGCGATTCACAAAAGTAGATTCGTTTAACTCCAAGGAAGCACGTCGCAGAATATGTGCACAGTTAGTAGCAGATGATGGTTATAAATTATAAGTTTGGTTTTTATTGAGATGGTTTTGTAAAAGAAAAAGCGGCGCATCAATGATGCGCCGCTTTTGTTTATATCCTAAAATTTGTATAAGCTATTTACTGCTTTTACGCTTTCGCGGTTTTAAAGCCAAGTTTTTCTGGTGTAATGGGAAGGTCTCTTACTCTTTTACCCGTTGCATTATAAACCGCATTGGAAACGGCAGCCGCAAAACCAATGAGCGCAATCTCTCCTATTCCTTTTGCGCCAATATCATTTACATTCAAGTCAGGTTTATTTACAAACCAGGCATCTGTCTTCGGAATCTGCGAATGTAATGGAACATGATAGTCTCCAAAACTTGCGTTGATAATTTGTCCAGTAGCGTGGTCTATATCTAATTTTTCAGATAAAGCCATACCAATACCACCTACCACCCCACCTATCATTTGGCTTCGGGCTGTTTTAGGACTAATAATTTTACCAGCGTCTCCAGTGGTCACCACTTCTAGTACTTTAATTTTACCATTCATCGCATTCACAGCAACTTTAACATAGTGCGATGAAAAAGAATTACTCGTGAACTTTAATTGCTCCGGTGTTTTACCAGTAGAATTAATGATTAAATCTATTTTTTCTTGATTGGCTAATTTCAATAAACCAACAATGTCCATATTTTTGGTAGCATCTGCTTTCAGTAATACCATTTCATTTTTTACTTCCATTGCATCGGCAGTGGCACCGGCAAATACAGGTGCAAACTGAATAGCCATTTCCTTTAATTTTTGTTGCACTGTTTTACATGCTAAATCTACTGCCGAACCCACTGTGGAAGTAGTACCTGATCCACCTTGTGAAGGACCTGGAGGCAAATCGGAGTCGCCTAGTTTAAATTTAATTTTTGCAATGGGCATTTGCATCGCTTCTGCTGCAATTTTTGTCATGGAAGTAGTGGTACCCGGTCCCATATCACTCACCGCACACTCTATTAATAATTTACCATCATTGCTTAATACAATTCTAACAGAGGCCGCGCCTTTACCGGCACCGAATACACCCACCGCCATTCCATATCCAATAAGCCATCCATTTTCTTTTAATTTGCCTGGAACCGCTGATCTATTTTTCCAACCAATTTTTTCAGCACCATATTCATAGCAAGCTTTTAAATTAATATCAGAGAATGGCAATTTATTTTCTGGATTAATGGTTGTAAAGTTTTTTATTCTTAGCGCAATGGGATCCATTTTTAATTGATAAGACAAATCATCAATCGCAGACTCTAACGCAAAACAACCTGTTGCTTCACCAGGACCACGCATCCAAATAGGCGTACTTAAATCCAAAGGAAGCAAACTATATTTTGTAGTTACGTTTTCACAAGCATATAAAAACTTAGAAACGTCTACAATCCCTTCTCTAAAATCTTCATAACGGGAAGTATTGCTAATGGCTTCATGATTAATGGATAAGAAATTGCCTTCTGCATCCGCAGCAATATTTACTTTTTGCCAAGACTGAGGACGATAGCCAATTAAGCTAAACATTTGAGGACGCGTAAGCACTAACTTCACCGGTCTATTTAATTTTTTAGCAGCAATACATGCAGCAGGCACATTGGACCAGGATCTTAAACTACTACCAAATGCACCGCCCACATTTTCGGCAATCACGCGCACATTTTTCTCAGGCAAACCAAAGGTTCTCGCAACCGTACCTTGTGTACTTTTAGGTCCCTGTGTTTTATCGTATAAAAGCAATTTATCCTCCGCTTCCCAATAAGCAATGGTCGCTTGTAACTCCATGGGACTGTGTACTTCGATAGGAATAGTATATTCTCCATCGGCAGTGGCTGCAACTGTTTTTGTATTACCCGTTCCTCTTTTATAATTAATGGGTGCTTTTAAATTTGCAGCATCTAGTCTTGCTTTATCAAAATTGGTTTCAAATTTTTCGATTTCATAATCTGCTTTTACAAAACGGATGGCCGCATTTGCATTTTCTAAACTATCCGCTACAATTAAGGCAATAGGTTGACCAAAAAAACGAACCTTATTATCATACAGCACTTTATGCCCTCTCCATTCTGAAACATTCTTAGGTCTTTCTGCAGCATTGGAATTATATCCAGGAACCACAGGACAGTTGGCATAATAAATAACATCTAATACACCCGGCATCTCAAGTGCTTTAGATACATCCAGGTTTTTAATGGTTCCTTTAGCAATGGTACTCGTTACAAAAACGGCGTACGCTAAATTGGGAAGACTATGTTCTGCAGTATATCTTGCTTTACCGGTAACTTTATCAGCTCCGTCCACTCTTTCATCTTCCCAGAAAATTGTATTTAACTTATTTGTGTTCATATTGAATTGATAAGGGAGGTTTAAATTTTAATTCCAGTTTTAGCAACTTCTTCAATGGCATCCACAATGTTTTGATACGCACCACATCTACAAATATTAGTGTCCATATATTCTTTAATGGAGTCGCGGGTTTTAGCTTTCCCTTCTCTTACACAAGCCACGGCCGACATAATTTGACCCGAAGTGCAATAGCCACACTGAAAAGCATCATGCTTTAAAAATGCTGCTTGCATAGGATGTAATTTATCCGTTGCGGTTAACCCTTCAATGGTAGTTACTTTAGCATTTTGATTACCTACTGCTAATTGCAAACAGGATTTAGTACGCTTGCCATTAATGTGAATAGTACAAGCACCGCACTGTCCCATCTCGCAACCTTTTTTGGTGCCCGTGAACGACAACTCCTCTCTTAATAAATTTAAAATGGTAATGCGTGCATCTACTTCTACTTGCACTAATTTTCCATTAATGGTAATGGATAATTTTTCTTTCGCAATGGGTATAGGCACCACCGCATCCACTGCAAATGCTTTTACAAAAACCGAAGGGGTTAAATATAAAGCGGCAATGGCTGCCGACTTTTTTAAAAAACCTCTACGCGCATCATTATAATTACACGGTTTCATTGGCTTTATTTGAATAATTCTATTAACTAATTTGTGTGTATGTAATTTACAAAGCTTTGCTTATACAACTCTTACATTTCTTGAAAAACTTTCTTCCAAAGAAATCAACGTCTCCGTTCTTTCAATGCCTTTAATTTTTTGCAACTCATCATGCAACACAAACCTAAGTTGTTGAATGTCTTTGCAAACAATCTCCACAAACATGCTATAATTACCGGTGGTATAATTAACACGTACTACCTGCGGTATGCTTTTCAAAGCTTGCGCCACGGTATCATACATGGAGCTCTTCTCTAAATAAATACCAATAAAGGCAATAATGTCATAGCCCAATACTTTTAAATCCACGGCCAGTCTTTTACCCTGTACAATACCAAGCTCTTCTAGTTTTTTAATACGCACGTGAATGGTACCACCCGATACAAAGAATTGCTTACCCAAATCGGCATAAGAAACTTCGGCATCATCCATCATGGCTTGAATAATTTGCAAATCCAGCTTATCCAAGCTTTTGTCAATGTTTAATTTAGGGGTTGTTTTTTGTTCCATTTTTAACTATTTTTAAATATTAAGCTAATTTATTAATAATATTCTATATTTTAAAATAATTACTTAAATTATTTGCAACATATGCCCCATTTTCTTAGTTTTGATATATCAAATGAGGGAAAATAAATCGTAATCGCGCTCAAATGATAAGTGCTGAATACTGTGGGGTGATGAAATTTTGGCAAACATGCCTCCTTGTCTCGGAGGTGGGGATAACGGGATAAACGTAACATAGAGCCGTCTAGCAATAGACGACCAGGGTCGACCACTGAACTTTGTGTTATAGCTAACTGCCTCATGGAGGTTCGATCCCTCCCCCTACAGCAACTCAAGCCTTCCCAAACGGGGAGGCTTTTTTATTGGCAATTATGCAACTAAATTCTCATCAATCTGTGATACGGGTTTATTTTCAAATATACATTAGTATATTTATGTATATGAAAAAGATGTTAATGTTTGTGTTGTGTATTATTAATTACACAAACAGTTTTAGTCAAAATTCAGACGAATGGCTGAAGAGAGGGATTGATAAAATTGAAGCAAAAAAATATTTTGAGGCATTGAGCGATTTGTCAAAAGCAATTGCATTAAATCCCAATTCTATTGATGCATATACTAGTAGGGCTAAAGCATATTCAAGTTTGGGGAATTACAATAAAGCATTGTTTGATTTTAATAAATCAATTGAAATTAATCCAAAATCAGAAAAAGCATATTTAAATAGAGCAATTCACAAATTGACATTTAATCAAGACAACGAGGCTATTAATGAATTAAATGATATCATTAAATTAAATAACAAATGTGACGAAGCATATTATAATAGAGGGATTGCAAAAGCACATTTAGTAAAATATAATGAATCTTTAAATGATATAGATTCAGCAATTTCAATAAATCCCAATAATGAAAGCTATTATGATGGGAAAGGAGAACTACTTATTTTGCAAAAAAAATACACAAATGCAATAATAGCATACAATAAAATAATTGAAATTAATCCAAAATCCGGATATGGTTTTTCAAGAAGAGCTTATGCTTATGGGTTATTAAATAATTATGAAAAAGCACTAACTGATATGAATATATCTATAGAAATAGATCCAAAAGAAGTGAGTAGCTATTTTTTTAGAGCAAGTATAAAAAAAATTCTAAATGATACATTAGGTGCACAATTAGACTATGATAAAGTGTTAGAAATTAATCCAAAAAACGAAGAAGCATTAGAAAGAAAAGAAAATAATACGTATAATTATTATAAAAATCATCCTGAAGTAATAGAAAAAACAAAATTATTGCACCCAGAGATGGGAATTTTAGATTTTTTGAGTGGTTTATTAAAATTAGAATTAAACGATAACACTGGTGCATTAAATGATTTTAACAAAGCAATTGAAAAAGAACCCAGTGTTGATAGTTTTTATTTATATAGAGCCGAATTAAAAAAAATTCTAAAAGATTATGATGGGTCTGCTAATGATTATAATACTGTTATAAAATTAAATCCAAAAAGAGAAGGTTTAGCTCAAAAAAGAGCAGAAATCATGATAGTTTCAGGTGATATCGAAAAGGGTGTAATTGATTTCACAGAAGCAATTTCTAAAGACCCAAAAAATCCTGAATTCTATTTTTGGAATGCGGGTGCGAAATATCGATTAAAAAAATATGATGCTGCAATTTCAGATTTTACCAAGTCAATTGAACTTTTACCTGAGGCTGCAGGTGCATATAAAGGTAGAGGGGATTCAAAGTTTTTTTTAAACCAATTTCAAGAATCAATCTTAGATTATAATAAAGCTATAGAGTTAAATTCAGAATATTCAGATGCATATTTTACTAGAGGAAATGCAAAATTTAAAATTGATGAATTTAAAAGTGCATTAGAAGATTATAATAAAGCGATAGCACTAAACCCAAATTTTTATGTTGCTTTTAGAGATAGGGCAATTGTTAAAGAAAAAATTAGTGATTATAATGGTGCCATAGATGATTATGATAAAGCAATAGAAATATACCAATTAAGAAATGTCGTTTCTAATAATGAAAAAAGTATTGATTCTGCAATGATATACAACAAAAAGGGTTTATATGAAAAAGATGTATTGAAAAATTATAAAGTAGCTATTGATAATTTTTCAAAAGCAATTGAATTAAATATAGATAAAAGGAATAATGAGTTTTATGTAAATAGAGGTTCTGCAAAAATGGAAATAAATGATTATACTGGTGCTATTCAAGATTTTAATATAGCCATTGAGATTAATCCAGGCAATGTTATCGCATTTTGTAAACGAGGAATAGCTAAAATTAAATTAGAAAACTAATAAGTAATATGAAAAAGATTCTAAAAATTATTGTTATAATATTTATAGTATTATTTTTATTAGGTTTAATATTAAATTGGTTAGCAGAAAGTTATTATAAGCAAGGATTAGAAAAAAGTAACAAAAAAGAATATAAAAATGGATTATACTTTTATTCAAATGCAATTGGTCTCAATAAAAGATTTACAAAAGCATATTTTAAAAGAGGAGAAGCTAAATTTCATTTGAAAGATTTTGTCGGGGCAATTAGTGATATTACAAAGGCGATTGAGTTAGGACCTGTAAATTCAATTTATTATGAATATAGAGGTAACGCAAAATATGAGTCAGGTGATTTCAATGGTGCTATTGATGACTATACAAAAACTTTGGAGAATCGACCAGTTGACGCATTGATGTACAAGTATAGAGCTGACTCGAAATTCTTTTTGAAAAATCCAAAAGAAGCTATAAAAGATTATAACAAGGCAATAGAAATTCGTTCAAATGATGCTACATTTTATTTTTGGCGTGGAAGATCATACATGGCATTAGAAAATTACGAAGCTTCACTATCAGATTTTAATAAAGCTATATTACTGAAAATAGATTATGCAGAAGCCTATGATTTAAGAAGCAGAATAATGGCTTTTGGATTTAATAATTTAAATGAGGCCTTAGCAGATAGTAAAAAAGCGATTGAACTAGAACCAAACACATCAGATTTTTACACTACTAGGGCTATAATTTATAGACGACTTAGTGATTTAGAAAGTGCTTTTGCAGATTATAATAAATCTATTGAACTAGATCCAACTAATATAATGGCTTATTCAAACAGAGCTTATTTAAATGGAATGAAGAATTTGAATAAAGAATCAATAGAGGACTGGAATAAAGTATTACAGTTTGACAGCACAAATGCTGAAGCTTATTACTATAGAGGTGCATCTGAATTATCTTTAAATTTAAACGCAAAAGCTTGTGCAGATTTTATTAATGCAGATAGGTTAGGAAATAAGAATGCAAAAGAAATAATAAAACAATATTGTAAATAAATAATCGCAACGTCATGAAAAGAATACTTTTTATTATATTATATTCATCTTTAGTTACTAATAGTTACAGTCAAACTGCCGAACAGTGGCTCAAAAAAGGAAATCTAAAAGGACAAACAGGTGATATAAATGCTGCTATTTTATGCTTTGATAAAGCAATCGACTTGAAACCACAATTTAGTGAAGCATATTATACTAGAGGTTACGCTAAATTTATATTGGAAGATTATGAGAATGCCATTATAGACTTTACAAAAACTATTGAATTAGATGCAAAAAACATTCAAGCTTTTATATATCGAGGGCGCGCAAAATGGAGTACTTATAAAACTAAAGAGTCAATTGAAGATTTTGAAAAAGCAATTACTATTAATTCTAAAATAAGCGAAATATATAAATATAATGGAGATGCATATTTTGATTTGAAAGAATTCAATTCTGCAATTGATGAGTATACTAAAGCAATTGGGTTAAACCAAAAATATGGAGAATCATATGGTGGACGTGGAGATGCAAAACTAGAAATAGGAGACTACCAAGGCGCATTGTTAGATTTCAACAAAGCGATTGCAATATATCCAGATTTTTATGGTAATTATATTGGCAGAAGTAGGGTGAACATTGCTTTGGGTAAGAAATTATTAGCATTAAATGATATTTCAAAAGCTATTTCAATAAATTCCAAAATTCCTTCTACTTATTTTATAAGAGCTGCCATTCTTGCTGCACAAAATAAATATAAAGAAGCTATAAAAGATTTAAATTCCGCTATAAATTATGATATAAATTATTTAGAAGCTTATTATACTAGAGGTGCATTAAAAAAAGAATTAGGAGACTTTTCTGGCGCTATAGATGATTATAACAAAGCACTAGAATTAGATCCACAAATTATAGAGCTATACAAAAAAAGAGCTGAGTTGAAATTTATTATAGGCGATTATAAAGGAGTAATAAAAGATAATAATAAAATTATTGAACTAGAACCTACTGATTATTTTGCGTACTTTAATAAAAGTATAGCAGAAATTAAATTAGAAGAATATATGGGTGCAATGCTAAGTATAAATAAAACGATTGAATTGAACCCAAAATTTGCTGATGTTTACGTTAATAAAGGAGAAGTTAAAGGTATTTTAGAAGATTATGAAGGTGCAATAGAAGAACTTAACAAAGCCATTGAATTAGACTCTACTTTAGGCAATGCCTACTATAAAAGAGCAGATTTTAAAAGCGATATTGGCAAAACGGAAGAATCTATTTTAGATTATAATAAAGCAATAGAAATTGAAAAAGGAAATCCGGATATATTCAATAATAGAGGTGTGTCTAAACATTCTCTAAAAGATTATAAAGGTGCAATTTATGATTATAATAAAGCAATAGAATTAAATTCAAATTATATAAACGCTTATATTAATAGAGCGAACTCTAAAGTTGAATTAAAGGATTTTATAGGGGGAATCGGAGACTGTAATAAGGTTATTCAGATTGATTCAACTTTTATAACTGCATATATTAATAGAGGTGTCATTTTTATGGACAACTTGAAAGATTTTAAAAACGCAGTCAAAGATTTTACAAAAGTAATTGAAATGTCAAAAAAAGATATTAATCCAATATATTTAGTGAGCAGAGCTGAATCAAAATATGAACTAGAAGATTATAATGGCTCAATAAGCGACTGCAATCAAGCTATACTAATTGATCCTAAGTTAATAAATAGTTATATTACCAGAGCAAAAGCTAAATTAATGTTGGGACAAAAAGAAAGTGCTTGTATTGACTTTACTAAAGCTGTTAGCTTGGGTTATATTGATGAAACCGGAATCATAAAAAATAATTGTAAATAAACCCTATGAAACAACTCCTCATAACCATCACTCTATTTATCTCCCTAAGCACGCAAGCACAAAACACTGAAAAGAAAGTAAACCTAGGTTGTTCTCCAAAAACAGGAACCAACCTCATTTTTTGAATCAACCTTAACTAAAATATAATTAGCTCCTAGTTTGCAATTTGCGGGAATTGGAAAGACAAAATCAATGTCCAAAGATTCCTGATTAGGAGCTAATGCTTCGCATGAAATAGTTGAAAGTAAAATAGCATTGACAAAGATTGTTGTATTAGAAATGTAAATTGATGTATGAGATTTAGATGCGGATAAAGTCCCAATATTTTTTACTTTTATTTTTAAATTAATTTGCTCAAGCAAACCAACTGAAGTATTGTTGACCACACCACTTGTTAAAGTTAAGTCTTGAGAATGGAGGTTAAAAGATACAAAAGCTAATATAGATGCTAATAAAATATTTTTAACCATAATTTTTAATTAAAATAAAAACGCCTATTTAAGTAAATTTACTGCCCGTCATCAAACCAATGTAGACTTTTGGTTATTGAGAGTTTCTTTGTTTATAAAAAGTGATTTTTCTTTTTAAAGATAGCTATTTTCGTCTTTTTAGTGACTTTTGTTTAATAAGTGCTCATTTTTTGAGTATTTGTTCTCGTCTAACATAATAGATGTCTTCCGGCGTGACATCTATTAATGATTCATGCTAGCGTTCTTGATTATTATACGTAACAAATTCTACTATGGTATCCAATGACTGTTATGGCAGGTAGTAGTTATTTAGTTTTACAACGTTTTAATGGTACTGTATGACTCCCAGTGAACAATATGCCTACTGTAACCCTCTGTAATGGTACTTAGGTAATACCATCCCCATCTAATGATTTTAAAGTGGGGAAATCTATCTCCCAAATCTGATGCACAAACTGGGCTTAATATGGAACTAATCGCTTACTGATAATAGCATATGCGCAGGCGAGATGATCAGTCTCATTGTATTAATATCCTATATAAGCTTGACTCTGATATGAATAAAACCCTTTCATCGCTTAGTTGGTAATATCCAACCATCTCCTAGTTCAGTAAAAACTTTTTCGCATCTACCCAATTCATAAAACCGGTAAAATCATATTTGGCAACAAGAATTTGATCTATTTATAAAATAACTAAAACGAGGAGTATTTACCTATTGTCCAGCATCCTTGTTAGAAAAATCTTGAGTAGACTTAAACCATTTATACGTAGGCCATTCAGGATTGTTATATGGCCAGGCACCACAACCCAGATATTTATACTCTGGGTTTAAAATATTGCGCCTATGCCCACTAGAATTCATCCAACCTTCAACAAGCAAAGAAGCCAATGACCAATAAGTTGGGTTTTCATCATTAAAATCATAAATATTTTCGGCACAAGCAGTGAAATTAACTCCTACCTGCTTAAGTCTATCGGACAAATCTTCCTTGTCAGGCACAGGACTCTGATGCGAATAAAAATTTTGATCTACCATATCTATAGAATGTCCTAGCGCTGCTTTTTCTAATGCACTAGAATAATTAAATTTAGAATTAGCAATTTTTTGATGCAAAGCCGGTAGTTGCTTGAATGTGTTTAATGAATATTCGGTATAATATTTAGCATCCAAAGTCTCCGGCATAGACTGAGCAAATCCCATGATACTAAATATTAATAAAATAAAAATTGACAATACTGATACTTTCATAAATGGAATTGAATTGCGAACTTAGTTTTTGAATTCTAAATTAAAAGCTAATGTTATATTTTAATTTATTTTGAAACTAATATTGTTTTAGCAGCATTTTTTATTTGAGGTCTATTTGCACTAGATATATTTTTTTCAAAGATGTGAAGCTTGAAGCCTTCAATATTAATTTTAGATAATTTTTCAACTACTTCTTTACCATATGTATAAAAGGTATACCGGTAATTGGAGCTAGATGCTGCTTCAGAATTAACCTCACCCTTTAGTTCTAATTTAGACCCATCGCTAAATAATAAAATTGCATCTTTTCCAGAAACCGTTAAATACGAATCATATAACACAAAAGCTGTTTGATACATCGTGTCAGCTGAATTAATGTATTTATAAAAACTAATATTCGGAGTTGCAAACCTACAAACGATCTCATCTGTAAATTTATCTACTTTTCTATTGTATTGGGCAAATGAAAGTGAATATGTAAAAACAAGTACCAGTATAAATAGGTATTTCATATTCTATATTTTAGTAGTAAAATTTATGGAATTTGCATTTAGCATCTAAATGAAACTAGTTTAATTAGAACAAATGAAATGGATATTCCAGATTTCCTATTTCTCATAAATGATGCCTAGAGTGAATAACTACCCACTATTCATGTTTAATAATAATGGGTAGTTATGTTTACTTACTTAATCTGAAATAAGTATATATCTCATCCTTATCATACAATATACTTAAGCCTTTATATTTAGCCACATAATTATATAAATCATTCGATGACTTAAATATTTCATTGGTTAAATTTTTAGTCAAGCCGCGTAATCTAAATTTATTATCTGTAAAGTTACCGTCAACTTTAAAAATATAATACATATCAGGCATTGGCGGATATTCATCTATCTCAAAGTCTTCTTCAGCCGCTACCGTATCTACAACAATTTTAGGAACAATTTTTGTAGTACTTGCTGTTGCGCCTGCCTTATAATTACTTTTTAATTCATCAATCTTTATATTCATTGCATCTAAATTACTAGGCGAATACGCCAAATTATTAATGAAATAATCATTATCAATTTTAGTTAAGAAGCTTACATAAAATACAGTGTCTTTCATTTCATCCGTTTCTGCAGTTGCAGGATAATTGGTCACTTCTGTCATTAAAAAATGAAAGTCTGTGATTTTTTCAACTTTCGCAGTTACAATTGCATCTGTTTCTGCTCCTTTTTTTTCATAGGTCCCAAGAATTGAACTTGGCACTTTCACATTAGGTTCGGACAAAGGATTAGCAGACTCATAGGGACAACCCACTAATAAAACTGACATAGTCAATAATGGGATAAATAGTTTTTTCATGATTATAAGTTTTTTATAAGTTATTCATAAAGATAGCTTCTGTATTTTAAATTGATAAAAATTTATATAAATATTATTTACTATCTATTTTATGCTTACTATTTGATTTACAATATGTTAACTATTTTTATTGCCAATATCTCTTACAGGCCTAAAGCTCAAGTTGTCTTGAGATTTGCTTGTTACATCGTAATATCCATTGTCAAATCTTACATAATATGCTTGCCCATCAGGGTCGGCTGGGTAATCATCGGCACTCCAGTAATATAGCAACTCAACATCATCTTCCTTATCTATTTCCGTTAGGAACTCTCCTATTCTTTTTCTATGTTTATATATTTCCTTTAATTCTTTTAAAGTGGGTAACCTCCAGCCCTCTCCAAGTGAATCGCATACCGCACAAGCATCTTCCCAAGTCATATTCATGGGTATGTCAAATTGTGCAATCTCAATGTTGTCAAATTTTATTGGCTTACCTATAGCGTCCAGATATTCCTTAGGAGGTTTGCTAGAAAATAGCATTTCTAAAATAAAATTGATGCTAGAAACTAGAAAATCTCGGAATACAATTATAATTTTTTTTAGATTTTGCATTTATATTTTTAATGATTGTTAAATGTCTATCTATTATTCACATTCTCATAAAAATTCAATAACGCCTAAACTTGTTTGTATTTATCACAAGGAGTATAAATATAATTAAAACATTGAATTATATTTAATTAATATACATTATTAGCTTTTTGATCAAATAATTACTTAAATCATTGATAATCATTATTATATAAAATTTTAAAAGAGATGTATATTAGAAATAATGTAGATTTCATTATGAATTAATAGGTTGTTTTAATGTAATATAATATTCCAATTTATGCCCTCATTTCAATAAATTTGGTAAGGCCTTAACGATTGCCTGCAATAACATGAAAAGAAGAAACTTTTTAAAAGACAGCGCTGTGTCCACCATGGGCATCTTCATCTCAACCAAAATAAATATGAATGCTACAACACCCGTGTATGGTCATAACAATATGCAATATACCTTGGATACAAAATGGGGCACTCTAAACGCGGATCAAACACCGGTGAATGATTGTCACGAAATGATACAGGATGGAAAAGGCCGTATAGTTTTGTTGACCAATGAAACCAAAAATAATATTATTGTATATAATAAAAGTGGAAAGTTATTAGAAAGCTGGGGGCATGATTTTCCAGGCGCACATGGATTAACGGTGCAGCATGACGGCAAAACGGATTATTTATTTATAACCGATACCAATAAACATCAGGTGTATAAAACCACTATGGATGGAAAAATTATTTTTACCATTGACGCGCCAAAGGATGTGCCTGCCTATGCAAAATCAGAAGCTTTTGTTCCAACTGAAACCACTATTTTAGAAAATGGAGAATTTTATATTGCCGACGGATATGGCGCGCAGCATATTATGCACTATGATGAGAAAGGAAATTTAAAAAATGTTTTTGGGGGAAGAGGTGAAGGCGATGCGCATTTTGACAACGCGCATGGTATTTGTGTAGATACCCGCAATGGCAAGCCTAGCCTATTGATTACAGATCGTACCCGGAATGCTTTTAAGCGTTTTAGCATGGATGGAAAATTATTAGAAGTCATACACTTGCCTGGTGCTTGTATGTGCCGTCCGGTAATTAAAGGAGATTATTTATATGCAGCGGTATTGCGTTCTCCAAATTTAGATACCGAACATACTGGATTCATTACCATATTAGATAAGCAAAATAAAGTAGTTTCCAATTTAGGAGGCAGTGAACCTGCTTATGCGAATGGAGTATTACAACCCATGTCACA
>CANJPH010000029.1 GCA_947476145.1 Bacteroidota bacterium
AACTATGTAGCACAACCTGAAGATAAAATTGGACAGTCTGGTTTATTCCCACGTATTGGTGATTATGATAAGTGGGCTATTAAATGGGGTTACACTTATACTGGTGTTGGAGATGAGGCTGATAAAAAAATTAACAACAAATGGATAGTAGACGCATTAAGTAAGTCAGATAGAGTTTGGTTTGGTGGGGAAGGTTATAATGCTGACCCACGTGCTCAGTCAGAAGACTTAAGCGATAACGCAGTAAAAGCAAGTGAATACGGAATTAAAAATTTACAGGTTATTATTAAAAATCTTCCTGAGTGGACTAAAGAAGAAGGAGACCGTTATGAAAATTTAAATGACATGTATGGTCAATTGGTTACTCAATTTAATAGATACATGGGCCATGTTGTAAAAAACATTGGCGGTGTAAATGAAACATTTAAGAGTATAGAAGAAGTAGGTGATGTGTATACACCAACGCCTGTTGCTATGCAAAAGTCTGCAATGAATTTCTTGCAAACACAATTGTTTACAACTCCTAAGTGGATTTTAGATAATAATATTTTAAATAAAATATCTAACCCTGTAGCAAACGAACGCTTACAAGGTGTTCAAACAAATGTTTTAAGAAGTTTGTTGGATAAAGGTCGTCTGTATCGTTTAATAACAAGTGCTACCAGATATGGTAATGCAACTTATTCTTTTCATGATATGATGGAAGATACACGTAAAGGAATTTTTGCAGAGTTAACTAGTAAGCAAGCAACTGATATTTACCGTCGCAACTTACAAAAAGCATATGTTGCTCAATTAGAAGATATTATCCATCCTGATGCTAGCGCAGGTGCTGCAGGCGCAGGTGCTGCTCCAAGAATGGGATTACCTTCTGTTGACGTAGAAAATACCGATGTTGTTTCTGAAGCAAAAGCACAATTGAAAAAATTAGCTTCAAGCATTCAAGCAAACAAAGCAAGTTTCACAGACGCAAATACGGTGAATCACTTTGATGATTTACAAGATCGTATCAAGCATATTTTAGATCCTAAGTAATTATTTACTTTTCGATTATACAAAAGGCCCGCAATGCGGGCCTTTTGCTTTTTTATCACTTTTGAATAAAATATAAAAGTTCAAAAAAGCACGCTAATGATTTTAAAGGCGCGCGCCTTTGCTTTTTACCTCTGGACACAAATGAAACTAACATGCAATTAGATTAAAATATATACACGCCTCTCGCTCACAAAACGCTGTAGTTACATTTAAGTGCAAGCATTTCTTTTCCTAGTTAGCTATTTTAAATTGCGCAGTTTAACGATACGTTACGCTATGCTCGACGTTCGCTTTATATATATTTATTCTAATTGAAAAATCGGGTTAATGAATAAATAATTCGTAGCGAGCCTTCGAGCATTGCGCAGGGCGAGCCAAGAATTAATTATTCAAAAAGCTTGTAAATAATAGCTGAAATTAAATGAATGCCTATTCGTAACGCAATGCATTAATAGGATTCAGAGAAGCTGCTTTCATGGCAGGATAAATACCTGCAGCAAGGCCTACAATTGAACAAATGATAATTCCTGTAACTACCCAGAACCAAGGAATAACAAAGCCCGTATTTAATACTAAACTGAATATATTTCCTACGCCAACGCCCAATATAATACCAAAAACGGCGCCTAATAAACTAATACAAACACTTTCAAATAAAAATTGACGACGAACGTCTTTTTTCTTGCCACCAATGGCCTTGATTAATCCTACTTCTCTGGTTCTTTCACTCACTGAAACCAACATAATATTCATAAGTCCAATAGCAGCACCAATTAATGTAATCATGCCTATTGCACCTGCAGCACCACTAATGCCCGCTAAAAATCCAATAAACATTTCAGCAAACTTATCACTCTTGTCAATGACGAAATTATCAGCTTCGGTGGGAATAAGCCTTCTTGCTTTTCTCATTTGCTCCGTAGTTTCGCCTATGGCAGGATCAAGTTCGGTTACATTGTTTACCATTACCCCAATGGAATAAGATGGGTTTGCGTTTTCGTATTGTCTTACATTTTTGACAGAAGTAATGGCAATATCATCCTGACGCATCATTGCACTAGAGCCTTTCGATTTTAATAAGCCAATCACTCGATAAGGTTTGCTTTGTAGTAAAATTATTTTGTCTATACAAGACTCCGGCTTAGTTGGAAATAATTTTGCAGCCACATTGCTTCCAATCATACACACATTTCGTCCCGATTCAATATCCACATTGTTTAAATTTCTACCCGCAGTAAGCGAGTAACCATTTACTGCTAGATAGTTTTCGTCACCTCCCATCAAACTTACTTGTGGATTGGTTTTCTTGTCTTTATAATGTAACTCATTATTACCACTGCCTCTTCTAGAAATACTTACTACGGCACGTGAAAAGCCAAAATGATCTTTAAAATAAGTGGCTTCTTCTACTCTAATTGGTTTCCCTAAATTTGATTTCTTCTCCTTTTGCCCCTTCTTTGATTTTGCAAACTCATCGTCATTATTAGGTCCGCCCATTCTAGCATTTATTTCCTTATAACGAACACTAAATGCGTTGGCACCCATAAAGGAGAAGTTCTCCTTTAAACTTTGATTCATCGCGGAGATGGCGGTAATAATGCCAATTAAAGCCATTATACCAAAAGCAATGATAGCCACGGTGATGCCCGTTCTTAATTTATTGCCTTTTACAGTGCGCCATGCCAATACAAATGAATCCTGAATCGTCATTATTTGGAGTTTATAAATCTAAAGGTAGCGCAGATTGAACAATTAGTGCTTTGGAGGGGCTAATTTTTGAAGAACGGCTAAAAGTATAGATAATTGAACATTAAACTAGGGAAAACACCAAGCACCAGCAAAATAATGGCAATAACCCAAAGCTTTCGCTCGTAGCTTTTCTCGATAGGTTGAATGGCTGGAGTTCCTTCCACAAAATACATAGCTTGGACCACTTTAAAATAATAGTAAACACTCACCGCGGCAAACAAAATGGCTAGCACTAACAACCAAATGCCAGCACCTGCTGTGAAAATAGCATTCAACATATAGTATTTAGCAAAAAAACCTGCCGTTAATGGTATACCTGCCAATGAAAATAAAAACAAAGTAGTTAGGAAAGCCAATGCTGGGTATTGTTTTGCCAACCCATTAAAAGATTCAATGCTATAATCCTTCATCTTGATTAAAACGGCAAACACGCCAATAGTAGCTAATGAATAGGCAACGATGTATAAAATAAGTGCTTCATTATTAAAGGTAGAATTACCATATAGCGCAAACAACATAAATCCGGCTTGTGCAATACTCGAATACGCCAACATTCTTTTTACGCTGCGCTGAAATACAGCAGTGATATTACCTACTAATAAAGTGGAGAGAATGACAAATGGTAAAATAATAGTCCATGTGTTTTGCCCTAATGCAATTCTTTGTATTTCAAATACTTTAATAAACGCTACAAAGCCGGCTGCTTTCACAACGGTAGCCATGAAGGGTGTAAAAACAGTGGGTGCTCCATCGTACACATCGGGTGTCCAAAAATGAAAGGGCGCTGCCGATACTTTAAAATTCATAGAAACAAATAATAATAGTAATCCTGCAGACAATAAAAAATGCTCGGTCGGCATGTTAGTAGCGGGATTTAATATGGGCATGTTTAGATGAAAACTGCCAGTGGCACCATAAATAAACGCAATGCCCAACAAGAGAATGCCTGTTGAAAAAGATCCCATCAGAAAATATTTCAAGGATGCCTCATTGCTAAATAAATTCTTTTTGTCTGCCCCTGTTAAAATATACAATGGAATGGATAATATTTCAATGCCTATAAACAACATCAATAAATTATCAAATGAAGTAAGAATACTCACTCCACATAATATGAAAAAGAAGATTGCATAGTAGTCGGCGGTATGACTTCCAATTTTATCTATCTCTTCCCCATTAATCCATAAATAAATAAAGGTGATCACAAATAAAATGGTGTTTACATATAATCCAATTGCATTAAATGCCAACATACCCTTAGTGTCAAAATTCACAGACAACCATCCATTCATCTGAGCAATATTAGCAAAGATTAAAACAAGCATACCCAATAGCCCTATGTTTCTTTGCAATTTTGTGTTATTTGTTCCCCAAGAAACAAACATCATGATAACACCCAATAAAGTAGATACAATTATAGCATTCATTACTAATTCATTTAATTATTTGACAAACAATTGTTGCAAGGTATCCGCGGTAATATTAAATAATACCTGAGGATAGACTCCAGTTACAAAAACAATACCCAACAAAACAATCAATACAAATTGCGCACTTTTATTAGGCACTTGCATTAAATTGGTTGCATCACTCACCGATCCATAGGCAATTTTTTGAACCATATTCAAGGTATAAATTGCCGCTAATACTACACTAACTCCTGCAAATGCACCCATCCAAGGATTAAATTGGAAAATAGCATTGAATATTAAAAATTCTCCAACAAAGGCATTGGTTAATGGCAATGCAATATTTGCGAATGCAAAACCTACCAGTAAAATAGCCAAGGTAGGCTGCTTTTTAGCAAGGCCTCCTAAAGCTTTCATAGATCTAGTTCCTGTTTGTTGTTCAATAATATCTGCAACAATCCAAAGCCCTAATACATTGATACCATGTGAAAATAATTGAATTAAAACACCTTGCATACCAATTGAAGTATTGGTAAATAAGGCAGCACTCATTAATCCAATATGCGCAATAGAGGAATACGCAATTAATCTTTTTACATCATCCTGACGAATCGCAATAAAAGAAGCATAGATCACACCTATTAATGACAATACAATAACAAAATTCGCATGACTTGCTGCTGCGGCAGGAAACAATGGTAACAGCCATCTAATAACACCATATAGTCCCATCTTTACCATCACTGCACTTAAAACCATGGTCACTGCAGTTGGAGATTGTTCATATGCATCCGGCTGCCAAGTATGTAAAGGGAAAATAGGCATTTTAATGGCGAACGCTGTAAAGAAAAGTGCAAATGCCGCCAATTGTTGGCCAGCCGTCAAATTAGCGTTTTTAAAAGAGGCGATTAAAAAACTATGATCGGTGGTATTTGAATACACTAAAATAATACCTATTAACATAAACAAAGATCCCAAAAATGTATAGATAAAAAATTTAAACGTTATAGCAATCCGTTTTTCTCCTCCCCAAATAGAACATAAAAAATAAACAGGAATTAACGCCAACTCCCAAAAGAAATAAAACAACAAAGCATCTCCAGCTAAAAATACACCCAACAGACCGGTCTGTGTAAATAACATTAAAGCTAAAAATTGATTTCTATTTTTTAATTCGTTTTTAGAAGTCGCTATAAAAATGACAGGAAAACTAATAGCTGTCAATAAAATTAATATTTTGGCTAAGCCGTCTGCAGTTAAAATAAATCTAGCATTCAAGCTTAAAATCCAATCCGCATCAAAATTAGCAGCCCCATTAAATGCAATATTGAATGCAAGTGCCATGGTCACCGCACTTGATGCAATAGCAACGTAATTTGCCTTTTCATTATGTTTAACAAAAAGCAAAATAATTGCTGCGATAAACGGAATAGTTAAAATAGAAAGTAATACCATTGTTGCTATCATTTATTTAATCTAATTATTAAAGAATCGATGGATGGTTATGTCATTGAACCAACACAAGAAAAGTAAAATAATGCCCAATACCATAAATAAGATATAGTATCCAACCTGTCCATTTTGAATTAATCTTATTTTTCTTGCACTATACTGCACTACTTTACCCGTTCCATTCACCGCTCCATCAATTATATTTTTCTCAATGGTTTCTTTTAAGAAACCTGCAAATTTATTTAAAGGTTGTACAATTACGTTATTATATAATTCGTCTACATACCATTTGTTGTATAAAAATTTACCCAAAGCAGTTTGTGGTTCCCCGTCTGCTTGGCGCTTATATCTATTCACAGCAATCAATAAAGCAATCACTGCAATACTTACCGACGCACCCATTAAAGCCCATTCTGTTGAATGCGATAAAGCAGCTTCCTTGGTTACTCCTACGATGGGTGTTAATTGATGAGACAACCAATGATGGCCTCCCATTAATTCAGGAATACCAATGGCACCCGCAATCGCACTTGCTACTGCCAATAAAATTAATGGTAGTGTCATCGCAAACGGAGACTCATGTAAATGATGTGCTTGTTCCTCTGTACCTCTAAACTTACCCAAGAAAGTAGTAGCATATAATCGGAACATATAAAAAGCAGTCATGGCAGCACCGATCACTCCAAGCACCCAATAAATGGGGCTCTTGGCAAAGGCAGCTGCTAAAATTTCATCTTTTGAAAAGAAACCGCTAAAAGGGGGCACCCCTGCAATAGCAATACATCCAATTAAGAAAGTAAAATGCGTAATAGGTAATTTAGATTTTAAACCACCCATTTTACGAATATCTTGTTCATGATGCATGGCATGAATGACCGAACCTGCACCTAAGAATAATAAGGCTTTGAAAAAAGCATGTGTGATTACATGAAACACGGCACCCGAATAAGCGCCCACCCCTAATCCTAAAAACATATATCCCAATTGACTTACCGTTGAGTAAGCCAATACTTTTTTAATGTCATTTTGCTTAATCGCAATGGTAGCAGCAAGCAGGGCAGTGCTAATGCCTACTATCGCAACTACATGTTGCGTAATTTCACTCGCACTAAATAAAATATTGGAGCGCGTAATCATATAAATACCCGCCGTCACCATGGTAGCAGCGTGGATTAATGCAGATACTGGTGTAGGGCCAGCCATCGCATCTGGCAACCAAGTATACAATGGTATTTGTGCACTCTTTCCCATCGCACCTACAAATAATAATAAAGTAATAGCGGTAATGTCGGTGGTAGACAATTTCGCCAAGCTTTCTGCGGTTAACACAGTGCCATAACTTACCGTACCCAGCTTCACAATTAACCAGAAAATAGCCAATAAAAATCCAAGGTCTCCAATACGATTCATGATAAAGGCTTTCTTGGCTGCATAATTATAGGTCGTATTGGTAAACCAATAACCAATTAATAAATAAGAACAAAGACCAACGCCCTCCCATCCAATAAACATAATTACATAGTTATCCCCTAATACCAATAACAACATAGAGAAGATAAATAAATTTAAATAGGCAAAATAACGTGCATAATGCGGAGCTTCCTCATCCTTCATATAAGCAGTAGAATACAAATGAATTAAAGTACCCACACCAGTAATGACTAATAAAAATAAACTAGATAAAGCGTCTACTTTAAAGTCAAATGGAATTTTTATCGTATCCGTATTAATAAAATCAAAATAGTGTACAGTGATAGCTCCTTTCGCTTGCACATTTACAAAAGCGATTATGCTTAATATAAAGGAGGCAAGCACATACCCAGTAGCTTTATAAGCAATGGTCTTTTTGCTCCAAATATTACGACCTAACCCGTTGAATAGAAATCCAACCAATGGCCATAGTACTATAAATCCTATTATTAGTTTCATGCGAAATGAATTAATTCTTTAATCTATTTAAGAAATTGATATCTACCGAATGTGTATTTCTAAACATCATTACAATTATTGCCAAGCCAACACTTACTTCTGCAGCAGCGACTACCATAATAAAAAATACAAAAATTTGTGCGTCAATACCCGCTGTACTGCCCGGTGTTATTTGCAATGCCGCCCCATTGTACATTTTTGAAAATGCTACCAATAAAAGGTTTACTGCGTTTAACATTAATTCAATGCACATAAATACAATAATGGCATTGCGTCTAGTAAGCACTCCAATCACGCCAATGCTAAATAAGGTTAAACAAAAGAAAATATAATATTGAATAGGCATACAACGTATTTTATGAGTTATTTTATAATTTATTTTTTTCCTATGATTACGGCACCCACCATTGCACTTAAAAACAATACACTACTTATTTCAAAAGGAAGTACATAGTCATTAAATAAAGCTTTTCCTAATGGATGAATTAACCCAATTGTGCCTTCCTTCATTAAAACCTGTTTCCCTTCTAATTGTGCGGTTTGTTTTACCAAGGCAATGAGTAAGGTTAATAAGCTACCTCCAGATAACACACCTATGAATTTGATTAATAATTTCTTTTGTGGCTCTTTGTCAGACTGAACATTCATTAACATAATCACAAATAAGAACAACACCATAATGGCACCGGCATAAACAATAATGTTTACAATGGCCAAGAATTGAGCATTCAATAATATATAATGCCCAGAGATGGCGAAAAATACCAAGATCAACCATAATACGCTGTGAATTGGATTCTTGCTTACGAGTACCATAATGGCACTTACAATGGCAAATACCGACAATGCGTAAAATAAAATTTCTAATGTGTTCATATCAATTAAGCTTCTACTCCTTTTGCCTCCGCAAAAGCAGTTGCTTCTGTTTTTGGATTCGGAATTAATAAATCAGATTTCCCATAAATAAAACCTTTGCGCGTAAAATTGGCTGGTGCAAAAGTTTCACTTAAATAAATAGCATCCTTAGGGCAGGCATCCTCGCACAATCCGCAGAAAATACAACGCAACATATTTATCTCATATTTTGCGGCATACTTTTCTTCTCTGTACATGCCTTCTTCGCCTTCTACTCTCTCCGCTGCTTCCATGGTAATCGCTTCCGCAGGACAAGCCACGGCGCATAAGCCACAGGCAGTGCAACGCTCACGACCTTCCTCATCTCTATTTAATACATGAAGCCCTCTAAATACCGGGCTAAATTCGCGCTTCTCTTCGGGATAACGAATGGTAGGTTGCTTCTTAAACATGTGACTAAAAGTAATCATCATGCCCTTGAGAATATTAATCAAATACAAGCGCTCCAAAAACGTCATCGGTTTTCGGCTTACTGCTTGTGCTTTGTTGGTTAATGCTTGCATGGTATTTAAAAAATATTTTGAATATTATAATTTAGCGAGTATTAAGGCTCCAGTTAACAACATATTAAACAATGCTAATGGAATTAAAGTCTTCCAACCTAATCCCATTAATTGATCATAACGAAAACGTGGGATGGTCCAGCGGATCCACATAAACAAGAATATAAATAATACAATCTTAATTAATAAAGTACCTACTCCAATCATCGCTGCAATATTTGGTGCCACACTTGCTTCGTTAAAGAAAGGCAAATCGTAACCACCAAAATACATAGAAGCCATAATGGCACTACTCATAATCATATTAATATATTCCGCAAATAAATAAAAACCTAATTTCATTGAAGAATACTCTTGGTGATAACCAAAGTTCAATTCATTCTCTGCTTCTGGCAAATCGAATGGTGTTCTGTTACACTCTGCCATGGCAGTGATAAAAAATATCAAGAAACCTAAAGGTTGATAAACTACATTCCACCAATTTCCTTGCACTTGTTGTTCAACAATGGTTTTTAAACTCAACGAACCTGTTGACATTAACAACGCAATCAACGCTAAGCCCATTGCCAATTCATAGCTAATGGCTTGGGAAGCTGCACGCAATGCAGACATTAAGGAGAATTTATTATTAGAAGCCCAGCCTCCAATCATAATGCCATATACCCCCATACTCACTACTGCAAAGACATATAAAATGCCAATATTTACATCCGCAATTTGCAGTTCTACGTGTCTACCAAATACATCAATCGCACTGCCCCATGGAATGACCGCACAAGTCATTAAACTTGCCGTCATAGCTAAACCTGGACCTAGAATAAACAACCATTTATTCGCTGCATTGGGAATAATTTCTTCTTTCATGATTAATTTCAGACCGTCTGCCAAAGGTTGTAGCAATCCAAATGGACCAGCACGACTTGGACCTGGGCGATCTTGCAAAATAGCAGCCACTTTACGTTCTCCAAATGTGGTGTAAAGTGCAATGCCTAAGCTAGCGAAAACCACAATGGCAATCATTATCAATTTCTCTACGATGAACCCCCAATCAAGTGCAAGAATAGTCATGCTTAAAAAATTAGTTATAAATATTATAATCGCGATTAGGCGTTTTCGTTTTTATTATTAAATGTGGTCCCATGAGCAGGTCCTTGAATTTGTCCCAAATGAATATTAGGCTGATTCACTTCGCTTTCATCATGTATGTCCAATAGTAAATGTGGAGCTCTTCCTCCATTCACTGCTTTAAATGTTTCCGTTGGAATCGTAGTGCCTACATTGCCTGAATAGTGTCCTTGTGAAATCACCGAAGCACGACTAATTGCACGAGGACCTTCAATGGTCCAATCACTTGCCTCTTTTTTATCAAAACGGCAGGTATTGCAAATCCATCCTGGTTTACCATCGGGTGTATCTTCAATTTCACCCCACTCATCCTTACGTGCAGTGACTCTATACACTTCATCTCCTCTATTCCACAAGGTTACGCGGCCGGCACAAGTTGGACAGTCTCTATGCGCATCCATTGGTTTTAAAAACCAAACGCGATTTTTAAAGCGGAATGTTTTATCAGTTAAGGCACCTACTGGACAAACATCAATGACGTTGCCAATAAATTCATTGTCTAAGCTCTTTTCAATATGGGTTGCAATTTCAGCATGATCTCCTCTATCTAATATACCATGCACTCTCTTATTCGTTAATTGATCGGCAGTAAATACACAACGGTAACATAGTATACAACGCGTCATATGCAGTTGTATATGCTTACCTAAATCATGTTTCTTAAAAGTTCTTCTTTGAAATTCAAATCTTGTATTGGACTTGCCATGGTCAAAACTTAAATCCTGTAAATGACATTCGCCTGCTTGATCACATATAGGGCAATCTAATGGATGATTCAATAATAAAAATTCTACAACTCCCGCGCGCGCATCTACTACTTTTTCACTGGTTATATTTTTTACTTCCATGCCATCCATCACGGTGGTTCTGCAAGATGCTACTAATTTAGGCATGGGTCTTGGGTCCTTCTCAGAACCTTTTGACACTTCTACTAAACAAGTACGGCACTTACCGCCACTTCCTTCTAATTTGCTATAATAACACATTGCAGGAGGGGCAACCTGTCCACCAATTTGGCGCGCAGCTTGTAAAATTGTGGTGCCTGCCGGTACCTCAATTGTGATGCCGTCAACGGTTACTTTAAATAATGTTTGTTCGCTCATAGTTTATCTTTCTATGTTATGCAGGTACATGAATTGGATCTGCATAGTGTTGTAAACCAAAATTGCTTGTTTGTGATAATTCAGGATTGTTAACATGCCATTCAAACTCGTCACGGAAATGACGAATGGCTGCAGCAACCGGCCATGCGGCTGCGTCACCCAATGGACAAATCGTATTCCCTTCTATCTTTCTTTGAATATCCCACAGTAAATCAATGTCACTCATCTCGCCTTTGCCTGTTTCAATTTTTTGTAAAATCTTTTCCATCCATCCTGTTCCTTCACGGCAAGGTGAACATTGTCCACAACTTTCATGACGATAAAATCTTGCTAATGTGTACGTATTTTTTACAATACACTGGTCCTCGTCTAAAACAATAAAGCCACCAGAACCCAACATAGATCCTGTTGCAAAACCACCATCACTTAAACTTTCATAGTTCATATAACGGGGTTCTCCTTTCGCTGTTGTTAATAATAAGTTCGCAGGTAAAATAGGTACGGATGATCCGCCTGGAATACAAGCTTTTAATTTTTTTCCGTCTTTTATGCCTCCGCAATATTCATCGCTATAAATAAATTCTTCAACGGTGATGGTCATGTCAATTTCATATACACCTGGCTTGTTAATATTACCACATGCCGAAATTAATTTTGTACCTGTTGATTTTCCAACACCAATTTTTGCATACTCCTCTCCACCTAAATTTATAATGGGCACTATAGCGGCTAATGTTTCTACGTTGTTCACCACTGTAGGACGCATCCACACTCCTTGAATCGCTGGGAATGGAGGTTTAATTCTGGGATTGCCTCTATTACCTTCCAAGGATTCAATCAAAGCCGTTTCTTCTCCACAGATATAAGCACCTGCTCCACGTTGAACATGAATATTGCAATCAAAACCGGTGCCTAAAATATTTTTACCTAACCATCCAGCTGCTTTTGCTTCATCAATGGCCTGCTCTAAAATATCCGTAATCCAAGCATACTCTCCTCTGATGTAAATATAAGTGTCGTTAGATCCCAACGCATAGCTCGACACAATAAGTCCTTCTATTAATAAGTGTGGTAAAAATTCCATCAAGTATCTATCCTTAAAAGTACCTGGCTCTGATTCATCTGCGTTACAAACTAAGTGACGAGGAACACCTTCGGGTTTTGCAATAAAACTCCACTTCATCCCTGTTGGAAATCCGGCGCCTCCTCTTCCTCTTAATCCGCTTTTTTTCACCTCTTCCACTATCGTATCCGTGGTCATTTCCTTCAAAGCTTTTTCTACCGAACGATATCCGCCCTCACGACGATAAACGTCATAAGTACGAATGCCTGGAACATTTGCTTTGTCTAATAATAATTTTACGCCCATTTTAATATTTTTAATGTAGGTCTTTATTAATTGTTAGCAGCTTGCGCTTTGTATTCTGCAATAATACTGTCTACTTTTTCTTTGGTCAAATGTTCTTTATAAATTTTACCCACCTGCATCATAGGAGCATAACCGCAGGCACCTAAACATTCTACTAATTTTAAAGTAAACAAACCATCCTTTGTTGTTTCACCAGGTTTAATGTCTAATGTTTTTTTAAGGTAATCAATAATATTATCAGACCCACTAATCATGCAAGGCCCTGTTTGACAAACCTCAAAAACAAATTTGCCAACGGGTTTTAAATTATACATACTATAAAAAGTAGCTACCTCATAAACTTCAATAGGCTCAATGGTTAACAAGCTCGCTACATAATCCATGGTTTCTGTTGACAACCACCCACCAAAGCTATCTTGCGCTAAATGCAAAGCAGGAAGCAATGCACTTTTTTGTTTCCCTTCCGGATAACGTGCTACCAAGCGCTTAAACTCGGTCATTTGTGTATCATTAAAAATAGTAGCCATATTCTAAACTTTCTTTTTCAATTTATTAATGATGCAAATTATGCATCTAACTCCCCTGCAATCAAATTCAAACTACTCATCGTTACCACTGCATCACTTAACATGCCTCCTGTAATTAATTCAGGATAGGCTTGGTAATAAATGAAACATGGACGACGAAAATGCAAACGGAATGGAGTACGTCCACCATCACTCACTAAATAAAAACCTAATTCTCCATTGCCCCCTTCCACTGCACTATATATTTGACCCTTTGGCAAATGCACTTCACCCATAATAATTTTAAAATGCCAGATGAGTGCTTCCATATTGTTGTATACATCTTCTTTTTTAGGAAGATAATATTCAGGAACATCGGCATGGAAAATTTCTGCTTCGGCACCTTTAAAAGATTGTACTTTTTCGTAAGCCTGTTTAATAATGGAAAGACTTTGCCACATTTCTGCGTTGCGCACTAAAAAACGATCATAGTTGTCTCCAGTGGTTCCTACTGGAATGGTAAAATCAAAATCTTGGTAACTGCTATATGGATTCGCAACACGCACATCATAATCCACTCCGGCAGCACGAAGGTTTGGACCCGTAAATCCGTAATTCATAGCACGTGCAGCAGTAATTCCTCCTGTGCCTTGTGTACGTTCCATAAAAATTCGGTTGCGCGTAAATAAGCTTTCAAATTCTTTTAAAACCTTAGGATACTCATTTAAAAATCTCTCGAGTTTCGTGAATGCTGTATTTGTGAAATTCCTTTCAAAACCACCAATACGTCCAATATTAGTAGTAAGACGGGACCCACATACTTCTTCATATATTTCATAAATCAATTCTCTGTATTGCATCACATATAAAAACCCCGTATAAGCACCCGTATCCACACCCACAATAGAATTACAAATTAAGTGATCGGAGATACGCGCTAACTCCATAATAATGACACGTAAATAGTCCACCCGTTTTGGTATCTCCACTTTTAAGAAACGTTCACAAGTAATATGCCAGCCCATATTATTAATAGGACTACTGCAATAGTTTAATCGATCCGTGATAGGAGTAATTTGATATAAATTTCGATGCTCTGCTAATTTTTCAAAAGCACGATGAATAAAACCAACCGTTTGTTCTGAAGAAACAACTCGCTCACCGTCAATTTCCATAATATTCTGAAATACTCCATGCGTAGCAGGATGGGTAGGCCCAATATTTAAAGTGGTCGTTTTTTTCTCTATCGAACCCTGTGGTAAATCTATATTTTTCTGTGCTTCCATATAACGATGTGTTGCAGTTGCTGTTTAAATTAATATTATCCTCTTCCAAACATTTCATCATCCTTATCAATACGTGTTTGATCTTCCAATGGAAATTCTTTTCTCAATGGGAAATAATCCATTTCATCCACATTTAAAATTCGTTTCAAATTGGAATGTCCAATAAAGTTCACGCCAAAGAAATCATAGGTTTCTCTTTCCATCCAATTGGCACTTTCAAATAATTTACTAGCTGTAAATACATCTGGTTTTTCAACGGGCACCGCTATAGAAAGACGTACACGAATGTTTTCAATAAAGTTGTGTAAGTGATAAACCACCACTATTTCTGCATCTTTTTGATCGGGATAATTTACACCACACAGATCCGTTAAAAAAGTAAAGCCCAATTCGTCATACAAAAATTGAATTACTTTTAAATTATTGGCAGCCAATGCTTCAAAAGATAAAATGCCAGAATCCGTTGAGAAAGTAGAAACCTGATCATCAAATTTCTCTACTAGTTTTTCTTGTATGGATATATTGGTTAAGGCCATGTTTTTGAAAATAGAGGGTTATAATTTATTGAATGCCGTAGCTATTTAACAACGCTTTATACTGTTCACCATTACGACGACGAATACTTTCTTGACCTACTAAGTCTTGGATTTTCATGAAGCCGTCAATAATGGCTTCTGGTCTTGGAGGACAGCCAGGAACATAAACGTCCACTGGTATTACCTGATCAATTCCTTGAAGCACACTGTAAGTGTCAAATATACCACCGCTTGAAGCACAAGCCCCCACTGCAATGACCCAACGTGGCTCGGCCATTTGTAAATACACTTGTCTTAATACGGGTGCCATTTTTTTTGCAATAGTTCCCATTACCATTAATAAATCACACTGACGTGGAGAGAATCCTACACGCTCCGATCCAAATCGCGCTAAATCATAGTGAGAAGCCATCGTAGCCATAAATTCAATACCACAACATGAAGTCGCAAAAGGCAAAGGCCATAAAGAATTTTTTCGTGCAAGACCCACTACCGAACTTAATTGAGTTGCGAAAAAGCCATCTCCACCAATTCCATCTGGAGCTGGTGCCATTGAAATAGCATCTGCTATTTCGGCTTCTTTTGGATGAATATTAAATCTTACTGGACGCATATAGTATGCTTTAATTTTTTTAAATAATTAGTCTTCCCACTTTAGAGCGCCTTTCTTAATAATGTAAATAAATCCTACTAAGAAAAATCCAACAAACAAAATCACTTCCATTAATCCATTCCAACCTAAGCTTTTAAAATTTACAGCATACGGATAAAAGAAAATAACTTCTACATCAAACAGAACAAAAAGAATTGCAATTAAAAAAAATTTAATAGCCATGGGTGATCTTGCATCACCATGCGTAGGAATACCACTTGCAAAAGTGGCTAATTTATCATCGGTTTTACGCTTTGGACCTAAGAAGCTAGAAACTAAAATCATGAATGCAACAAAACCACCTGCAAACACTATTTGAAGTACAATAGGAAGGTAATTTGAAGCATTATTTGTTTCGTTTGCAGAGAGCATTAATTGCATCCAATTCATACAATTGTTTTTGGTGCCGCAAAAATACGCAAAGGATAGCACCTAACACGAAAAACTCCCCATAAATGGGGAGTTTTTTTATAAATATTTGGGGAGCACTAATTCTTTTTAACAGGCTTCACTGGAGCTGTTTTAGTTGCAGGCTTATCAGTAGCTGGAGTTGTCGGTGGAGGAGCTGCCGGTTTTTCGGTAGTTGGTTTATCTGCCACTTTTTTAATGCCTTTTTGCAAGTCCGCATTCTTTTGGAATTGCTCTCTATACTTAAGCATATTGGCATCTCCAGGAGCTAATTTTAAGATTTCATCGCACATTTCAACCGCTTTATCAAAGGCTTTTAGTTCATTGTAATAAATCAACATTTGACTGAAATTGTTAATTAGTTTTTGCTTGTTATTGTCAACATCCTTCAACAAATACTGACTATTCAGGTTTAAAGCTTCCAAATACAAGTTTTTAACGACTCCTGTGTCCAATAAACTGGCTGCGTTAATGTTAAATACATACCCTCTTGGCTTATCAGGAAATGCTGCGATATAAGCTTTAGCAGCTACATCTGCTGCAAGGCCATCTTTTGCATTCAATGCAAAGCTGGCAGTTTTGAAATAATAAAACTCATCTTTTACGCCGTTTAGGGTAGCATAGCGCTCAAACCATTTAGAAGCATCACTATACATATTAGATTTTTCAAACATCTCATAGCCTAGTTTGTAAAATCTAAGGGCATTCTTTTTGTTGTTAGGGTCTGCCGCAAGGGCTCTTTCCAAAATGGAAGCAACGGTTGATTGCGCACCCGCAAATTTTGAAATCACCTTTACAGCCAAGTCATAATCAAGTGATTGGATAATATCAGCAGGCTGGGTATTGATAAATTGCTCTATATACGTTCTTGCCGAAGCCGAATCTCCTTTACGGTCATAGTTATAAGCCAACAAAACTGCAACACGAGGATAGGCCTCAATACCAATACTATTCTTTAACTCAAGCGCTTTAGACAAAGAAGCATCATATTGTCCTACTTGGAATAAGTAATCGGCATACAAATAATCAAATGAAGGATCTTTATCTGCATTTTGAATAAATAAGTCTAAATTTTTTCTAGCTTTTGCCGTATCCAAAGTAGCATAGTAGTTATACAATGAAACATATACCGGCGCCATTGCTGGGTCAATCGCAATTGCTTTCTGATAATTCTCTTCAAAGCTTTCTTTATTACTTTGGCTTTGGTAGATTTTACCAATCTTATAATAAGGGAAAGGATTTCTAGGATCGCGTTCCGCTGCTTTTTTGAAAGCTGTTACCGCATAGCCTCCAGCAGTATCGCCGCCCACTTTTAAGTGGTTAATTCCTAAATACATATACAAACTCGGGTTGATAGGCTGGTCGCCATATTCCGAAATTAAATCATTTAATTTTTGAACCGCGTAACGGTGATTGCCTTTATTCATAGGTAGTTCAGCGAATACACGACCAATTGCATTAATAATCTCTGGATTATTTTTAGACCTATTTTTTCCACTAGTTATTTTAGAAGAGGTAATTGCTAATTCTAAATTATTTCTAATTAAATTAACATCAGCGCCTTCTAAATATTGGATATGCGCCATGCCCACTAATAACCATGGGTCATTTCCTTTTGCTTGTAAAGCTTGTTGATATAGGGCTTTGGTTTCAGTGATAGAAGCAGGGGTTGAAATACCATTATAATTTTGAGCTAGCATCGCTTGCCCTAACCAGAAAATAGTTTCCGCGTCGGTAGGGTTTTTCTTATACTCCGCAGCGAAAAAATCAAGTGCTGATTTATTTTTTTCGTAATGCAAGAATTTAATTCCTTGTGCTAAAGGAGAAGGAGCAACCTGTGCTTGTAATCCAGTTACTAAAAAAGCTGCAACCATCGTCAAAAAAGCCAATTTTCTCATCACTTGTATTTTTATTGTTAAAATAACGACCCATCTCTCAAAACCAAAACAATTCCGTCTCACTATTTGAGAGCACTAAAAATATTAATTTTTTTGCAAGAAAATATTAATATTTTATGAATAATTACTAAAATCTGTTAGTATTCAAATAATCTTGTATTAGATCACTTTTCGTTTGTTTAAATTCATCTTAACAGGCACTAGGAAAGCACGATGAAAGATTTTTTGTCCATTTTCGGAGCTCATATAGTTCAACAAACCAGAACCTAAACCCGGGGCATTTTCTTTTAATATGTAATATAATGGTAGTGACAAAGAATACTCCCCCTTGCTAATGGTGGATTGCGAGGGTTGCGCAAACAAACCCTTCTCAGCACATAAGGTACATTCCAACATCGCGGTTTTAACATACTTCCTTTCTTCCGCCTGTTTGGGATCCAAACCATCTCCAATCCAGCTTAAATCTAAAAATCCCATGGCATCGGGATGTGTTTTGATATAGTCAATAACGCCCTTGCTACCTTCTGCCGAAACCACATTTTTTCCAAACGGAGCCGCCTTGGTTAAACTGTCTTTTAAAAAACGCACCACCCCAGTTAAATGATTGCCATCCATCACCACAGTTTGTGGATTTGTTCCTAGCAGACGGTCTTTTAAATCGGTCAACGTAAATAAAGAATCTTTAGCATCCTTATGTACTAAAATGGCAATGGCACTGTAGGCTAGTATGCCAAATGTAGGCGTATAATCTAGTTGAGTTTTAAAGGATGCTTCTTCCCTTTTATCTAAGCCTCTCGTAATAAATATCATGCGCGTACTATCGGAGGTAAAGTCTTTTAAACACTCAATTTCAGACTTATAGTCCACGATAAAATTAGCCTTAGGATTTAAGGACTTAAACACCTTAATTTCTGCTTCTAAAATAGGCTTAAAACTTTCTTCTGCTGAAATGCGAATAGTCCCAGCAGTAAGGGTATCCTGCGGAGCATACTGTTTTTTATTACTACAAGAAAAAACAAATACTAAAAGGGTAAATGCAAGTAAAAATTTGCGCATAATATTATCTTAATTAACTAAACCAATACTTTGAAACCATTACCAATTTAATAGTCTCTTTGGAAGCCCCTATACAATCTAAATCCTCCATACAATAGACACATGCAGCCAAATATAATGCGCCATTCGTTGTCTAAATTAATGACTTGATCAAGGTGAAAGTATTTAGCTGCAAACATTACCACCGCAAAGCCAAGAATCAAAGCCGCCATGGTAAAGTCATAAATACTTCTAAAAATTCGATAGGTTTTTTCTGATCTTTCTCTTTTGGGATTAAAATCGGACATAATACATTGATTTATGGGGCAAATTAATCAATTATATAGGATGAATTTAAAAATTTATCTTTACGGTCAAATTGGACAGCATGAGCAAACCATCCTTACCGCAGGGCACCCGAGATTTTAATGCCAATACGGTACAAAAACGTCAATATATATTCCAAACCATTCGTGGCGTGTTTGAGTTATATGGTTTCCAGCCTTTGGAAACACCTGCCATGGAGCAACTTGAAACATTGATGGGAAAATATGGAGAAGAGGGTGATAAGTTAATTTTTAAGATTTTAAACAATGGTTTAGACAACCCACAAAAACGTACACAAATTGATGAGGGCTTTGCAAAAGTGTTAGATGGTAAAAATAGTCCCTCTATTACAGAACGTGCTTTACGTTATGATTTAACTATTCCTTTTGCAAGATATGTGGCCATGAATCATGGACAACTCACTTTCCCTTTTAAGCGCTATCAAATACAACCTGTATGGAGAGCAGATCGTCCACAAAAAGGCAGATACCGCGAGTTTTACCAATGTGACGCCGATGTAGTGGGGAGTGAAAGTTTAATCAACGAAGTGGATTTGTTAGCGATATATGTAACTGCTTTTGAAAAATTAAACTTACCCGTTGAAATAAAAATCAACAACCGAAAAATATTATTGGGATTGGCACAGGTATGTGGCGGGGAAGAAAAATTAATTGACCTGACTATTGCCATTGACAAACTAGATAAAATTGGTTGGGACAAAGTAAGAGAAGAATTAAATAATAAAAAATTTACGGCATTACAACAGGAGTTGGTAGAAAGATATTTAAATATTAGCGGCACCAATTCCGAAAAAATAAATGCGCTTGCATTATTATTAGGAGATAACGAAAATGGACGCAAAGGAATCGAAGAATTAAATTATGTTTTAGACTACCACGCTTCTACCGGCATGAACAAGCACTTAGTAGCAGACTTCACTTTGGCAAGAGGCTTAAATTATTATACAGGACTCATTTTTGAAGTAAAAGCTTTGGATACGGAAATGGGCAGTATTGGCGGTGGTGGCCGTTATAATGACCTTACCAGTTTATTTGGGGTACCTAATATACCTGGCGTAGGCATTAGCTTTGGGGTGGATCGTATATATGATGTACTAGAAGAAAAAAATCTTTTTCCAGCGAGTATAGAACAGACCACACAGGTTTTATTTTTTAATTTAGGGGAAGCCGAAGCAAAAGTTGCATACGCACAAATGCTTAAGTTAAGAGATAAAAAAATTGCTTGTGAAATATACCCTGAGAAGAGCAAATTTGACAAGCAATTTAAATATGCTGAGAAAAAAGGAATTCCCAATATTGTAAT
>CANJPH010000030.1 GCA_947476145.1 Bacteroidota bacterium
ATCTCCTGTTTTAATTTCTTTAAATCCTACTGCTGCTGCAATATCACCTGCTTCGATAAAATCGATTGGGTTTTGTTTGTTCGCAAACATTTTCATGATACGAGAAATACGCTCGTTCTTTCCACTACGTACGTTTCTTACATAAGAACCCGCATCTAAGTGACCAGAATAACATCTGAAGAATGCTAAACGTCCTACGAAAGGATCGGTCATAATTTTAAATGCCAATGCTGCAAACGGTTCTTTTGCATTTGGTTTACGATATACTTTCTCTCCTGTATCAGGATCAAGGCCTTCGGTATCGTCCACATCTACTGGTGAAGGAAGGTAACGACATACCGCATCTAATGCTGTTTGAACTCCTTTGTTTTTGAAAGAAGAACCACACATCATTGGAACGATACTTAAATCGATACATGCTTTACGAATCGCTTCATGCACTTCGTCTTCTGAAATAGAATCTGGATTCTCGAAAAATTTCTCCATTAATTTATCATCGTATTCTGCTACGGCTTCAATTAATTGAGCTCTCCAATAATCAACATCTTCTTTCATATCATCAGGAATAGGATTTTCTACATAAGTCATTCCTTCTGTAGCATCATCCCAAATAATAGCTTTCATTCTAATTAAATCCACCACACCCGTAAAATTATCTTCTGCACCAATTGGTAATTGTAATGGAACGGCTTTCGCGCCTAACATTTCTCTTACTTGCGTAACTACCATTAAGAAGTCCGCACCGGCACGGTCCATTTTATTTACGAAACCAATACGCGGAACTTTATAACGATTTGCTTGACGCCAAACAGTTTCAGACTGTGGCTCCACACCATCTACAGCAGAGAACAAAGCAATCAAACCATCTAGTACACGCATTGAACGCTCTACCTCTACAGTAAAGTCAACGTGACCTGGAGTATCAATAATATTAAAATAATAATCTTTTGTGTTTGCATCTTTCTTACCTAATGTAGTAGGAAACTGCCATTGACAAGATACCGCTGCAGAAGTAATGGTAATACCTCTTTCTTTTTCTTGCTCCATCCAGTCCGTAGTAGCAGCACCATCATGTACTTCACCAATTTTGTGAATCATACCAGTGTAACGTAAGATACGTTCTGTAGTAGTTGTCTTACCCGCATCAATGTGCGCAGCAATACCAAAGTTTCTTTGTAGTTTTAAATCCGCCATATTAGGGTTGTTTATTTTTTAAAAGCTCTAAAAATAGAGTCTCTGCAGACCCAATTTTCCGAGGCGCAAAGTTAATGATATTAGTGATTGAACAAGGGTTTCCCTCCTTTTTTTTCCATAAACTATTCCACAGCCCTTCCACTACATTGTAAACCAGCTTGTAGAGGCTGTATTGGCAAGGCTTAAGGGCAACAAAAAACCCTAGCGTGGCTAGGGTTTTTCTATATCTATAAGCGAGTGCTTACAAAATTAAACTTTAAAGTGAGAGAACGCTTTGTTCGCCTCAGCCATACGGTGTGTGTCTTCTTTCTTTTTGAAAGCGCCACCTTCACCTTTTGTTGCTGCAACAATTTCGTTCGCTAATTTGTCGGCCATTGTTTTACCGTTACGCTCACGGCTAAAACGCACTAACCATTTCATGCTTAAAGAAATCTTACGATCTGCACGAACTTCAGCAGGAATTTGGAAAGTAGCACCACCAATACGACGGCTTCTAACTTCAACAGCTGGTGTAACGTTTACTACCGCTCTTTTCCACATTTCATATCCATCTTCATTAGTGAACTTAGCCACTTTTTCTAATGCATCATAAAATATTTTATAAGCAGTTGTTTTTTTGCCATCCAACATAATGTTGTTAATAAAACGAGTTACTTGAACATCGTTAAATTTAGGATCTGGTGCTAATGGAATCTTTTTAGGTTGTGCTTTACGCATGTCTGTCGAATATTAATTAGTTGTTATTATTTCTTTGCTTTTTCTTTCTTCGTACCGTATTTAGAACGAGACTGCTTACGGTCTTTAACACCTGCAGTATCTAAACTACCACGAACAATATGGTAACGTACACCTGGTAAATCCTTTACACGACCACCACGTATTAAAACGATACTGTGCTCTTGTAAGTTGTGACCTTCACCTGGGATGTAGGCAATCACCTCTATCTTATTAGTCAAACGTACTTTTGCTACTTTACGTAACGCAGAGTTTGGCTTTTTAGGAGTTGTAGTATACACTCTTGTACAAACGCCACGACGCTGAGGACATGCATCCAAAGCTCTTGATTTACTTTTTGCCCTGATGATCTCACGGCCCTTTCTAACTAATTGCTGAATAGTAGGCATTTATTATGCTATTTTGTTCATTTCGGTTTATAAAAAATTCGGACGGCAAAGGTAATGGCTGTGAGTGAATTACCAAAATGTTTATTCGCTAATTTTAAAAAAATAAAGCAAATAGGGCCTTTTTATCCTAAAATCGCCCCTCGAGGAGGTGATTTTTAAGTTTAAAATATTGATTAACAATGATTTAACTAAATATGCAATAGCCAACCATGTTTGTCCACAATATTGCCCATTCTAATATCATTTAGCTCTTTTTTAAGGGCTGGGGCAACTTTTAGGGCTTCCACATCAAAATCCATGATGTATTCCGCATGGGCTAATCTTGAAATATAAGAAACCACAGCTGCGGTCCCTACTCCAAAAACTTCAGTGAATAATCCTTTTTTATGTGCATCCACAATTTCAGCAACCGACAAGAATCTTTCTTCCACTTCATAGCCCATATCTCTTAGTAAGGTTATTGCTGAATTGCGCGTCACCCCTTTTAAGACCGTACCTTTTTCAATACTCGGTGTAATTATTTTTCCATCAATTACAAACATTACATTCATCATACCCACTTCTTCTACATATTTATGTTCAATGGCATCTGTCCATAACACTTGATCATATCCTTTTTCTTGTGCTAAAGCGACTGGATATAAACTTGCTCCATAATTTCCTCCATTCTTTGCAAAGCCAACACCACCAGGTGTTGCACGTGTATATTTTTGTTCGATCAAAATTTTCATAGGTGCCGAAAAATAAGCACCACTAGGTCCTAATATAATCATGAATTTATAAGTACTAGAAGGACGAACCCCTAAAAAAGGATCGGCAGCAATCATGAAAGGGCGAATGTATAATGAACATTCTGGTTTACTTGGAATCCAACCTTTTTCTAACTCAATTAATTGTTTAATGCCGCCCATGAATAACCACTCAGGCACCGTTGGCATTTGCATGCGTTCTGCAGAGGTATTAAAACGAATAAAATTTTGATCTGGTCTAAAAATGGCTACTTCTCCTTTTTCATTTTTATAGGCTTTAATCCCTTCAAAAATGGTTTGACCATAATGCAATGTTGCACAAGAAGGGTCTAATTCAATGGGTGCAAAGGGCTTAATTTCTATGTTTTTCCATTCCCCATTTTCATAATCAGCAACCAACATATGATCGGTAAAATTTTTACCAAACGCAATCGCATCCATATCAAAAGTGGGTAATTTTGGATGGGCGTTAAGGGTTACGGGAAATTTTTGTGTAGACATATTTATATTTTTAAAAAGGCACTCAAATTTGAAACACAAAGTAACATAAAATCGGATAAACTAACAATTGTTATTTTTCTTATTGAATCAATTCATTTAATTTTCCAATTCAATGCAAGATCCAAAAACAATATTACCAGCCTCCGTGTTGGTTGCTTTATACAAAGATACTTTGGTATTGCCTGAAAGCGAAAAAAAGGATGAAATAATTCCAAATAAAGAAGAAAAAGAAACCGCTACCTCAGAAAATAATACCCCCATTGACTTACCTAAAGTAAAAAAATCCACTGGCCCTTTAAAGCATTTAGGGGATCACCATAAAAAAGTATTGATCATTGTAAATGATCCCAATTCAGTGTATTTAAATGAGGCTGATTTTATTTTACTTACTTCCATTTTAAATGCCTGTAAATTAACCATTGCAGATATTGCATTGGTGAATATAGGGAACCAAGAAACCAGCTTACATCAAATTTTAGAAACCCTACCCTCCTCTACTATCATGTGTTTTGATGTTGCTAGTGCCGATTTAAAAATAAAATTACCCAATACTTTATATAAAGTAAATGAACTAGGCGAGTCGAATTTATTTTTTAGCAAAGCCTTATCCACCATGCAGGGCACAGGCGCTGAAGCGAAACAGGAAAAAGGGACACTTTGGATTTTATTGAAGAAAATATTTGCATTGTAATTTAGCCTTTATTTAATTTTTATACGCTAGCGCTATGCACACACTCATATTTGCAACCAATAACAAAAATAAAGTTGCAGAAATTCAATCCTTAGTGGGTGCCGATTTTAATGTTATTCCTTTAAGCGAAGCTGGCATTGATATTGACATCCCAGAACCACATGATACTTTACCCGAAAATGCATTTGAAAAAGCAAATACCATATTCACGATCACCCAAAAAAACTGTTTTAGCGAAGATACAGGCCTAGAGATTACTGCATTAAAAGGTGCCCCTGGCGTAAAGAGTGCACGTTATGCAGGCGAAGGCCGTGACTTTCAGGCAAATATTGACAAAGTGTTATTGAATTTAAATGGAATTGAAAATAGAACCGCCCAATTTAGGACGGTGATTTGTTTACTATGGCAGGATGCGAGTAATGGACTACAAACCTATTATTTTGAAGGAATTTGCAAAGGACATATAGCATATGAAATGCATGGTGAAAAAGGATTTGGGTATGATCCTATTTTTATACCGGAGGGAAGCAATAAAAGTTTTGCGCAAATGAGTATGGAAGAAAAAAATAAGTACAGCCATCGACAAAAAGCAGTTACCCAACTGTTTACATTCCTTCACAACTTATAAGCGATTACCTTACTGTTCAATAGGTGTTGTGGCATTCCAAATTTCCCAACTTTTTTCGGCTTGAATATGCAACATGTCTAAACCATTTTGAATGCTTGCTCCCTGTGCTGCTCCTTTTTGTAGAAATAAAGTTTCACTAGGATTATAAACTAAATCATACAAATGATGTTGAGGACCTATTGCCTCATAAGGGATAGCAGGCGCTTCATTCACATTAGGATACATCCCCAATGGACTAGTATTAATAATTAAAGTATGAGCAGCCAGTAAAGCGGGCGTGACTTGTTCGTAATTTAATTTGTCTGCATCTGCAGCTCTGGAAACAATTTGATACTTAATATTTAACTTTTGTAAAACCCATGCTACCGCAGCGGATGCGCCACCTGTGCCCAATAATAAAGCATGCGTATGATGTGTTTTTAAAAATGGCAATAATGAATGTTCAAATCCAATCACATCCGTATTATAACCATATAAGGCCCCATTGAATTTTCGAATGCAATTACAAGCTTGAATAGATTTTACAACGGATGATGGAAACTGTAAATATGGAATGACTTCTTTTTTATAGGGAATGGTCACATTCAATCCTTCCATGCTTTCATCCATAGACCATAAGTTGGCAAATTCACTAATATTAGCAATTGGATAATTATCATATTGCGCATTCAAAATATTTTCACGTTCAAATTTATCTTTGAAGTATCCTTGTGAAAAAGAATGTGATAATGGAAATCCAATTAAACCAAAATGACGCACAACTATTTATTTAAGTATAAATGAAAAGTATCCCCTCTTAATCCTATGCGCATTGATTCCAAAGGAATTACTTCCGATGGAGCGATATTTCCAAGATTCACATTACAGCCAATGAGTTCTAAAAAGTATAACTGCTGTGCTTTCTGTGGCGCTTCCCATAATATTTTTTCAGATGGAATCTTTGTTAAAATTTCTTGAACCAATCCTTCACGGACTTCACCACTTCCTCTATAAATACCGACATTGCCTGCTTCGCGCGCTTCTGCAATAACATATTCCGATCCTGCACTCAATTCGGCTGTCATGAGTTCAATCCATTTATAAGGAGGAATAATATGTGCAGCGTCTTTACTTCCTACTTCACTAATTACTTTTGAAATTTTGGCAATTTTTTCAATGTACCCGCACTTTTCTGCATGCGGAATTTCTATAGATCCATCACTGACTTCAATTAAATCAATTTTATAATCCTTGCACATGGCTATATAATCGTCAAACTGGTTTCTAATTACAAAAGCTTCAAACAAGGTTCCTCCAAAATAAACAGGAAGTCCGTGTGATTGATACAATTCAATTTTAGCCCTTAAGTTGGGGGTTACCGCTGAGGTTCCAAATCCCAATTTTACCACATCGGTATGAATGCCTGAAACACTTATAAAATTTTCTGCTTCGCTCAAACTCAATCCCTTGTCCATGACCATGGTTAATCCACTCTTACGAGGCTTGGTAGTACGTTCTGGAATTTGGGATAAATTAAAATTATTCATAGTAGGTACTTATATTTCGCAAAGATAATTCAAATGGGTAAGATTACTTCCCCTTTTTATAATTACTAATGAGTTCTGACACTTTAGGATCCTGCATCATTTCAGGATAAAACTTTGTTAGCTTATTTACTAATTTTATGGATTTAGATAAAGCCATCTCTAGTTGCAACAAGGCCTCCGTTTGTTTTTGCATCCTATACAAAATGGCACTTCTATAAAATATAAAAACGACTTTGCCAGCCGTTGAAATATAAGCCAACTCGGTTTGCTCTAAGGCCAAAGATAACTGCTCATTAGCCACCAAACATTTTATAAGCGATTCCCAGCCTGCAATTTGCTTAGGTTTATTTTTAACCACCGTTCCAAAATAAACAGCCGCTTCCTTAAACTGACTTAAATGCATGTAACATTCTCCCAATAAAATATAATACTCATTAATATGCTTATGAATTCTTAAAGCATTTTCTAATTGTTTAATAGCTTGTTCCCATTGCCCCTCCTGCATATAAGTGGCCGCAATTTTTTGATACAACCTACTATCATCCGAATTTAAATGCACTGCTTTTTTATAATGAAACCTGGCTTGCGCATAATTTTTCATACGATGATAACAATGTCCAATGGCTTCATAAATAACATCTTCGGGTCGGGACAATTCCAATACTTTTTCCAAAGCTTCTATCGCTTCCTTATATTTTCGAATACGTAAATAAGCATCCCCCATATTGCGATAAGCATAATCAAATTTTTCGTCAATGACGATGGCAAATTGATAAGCGTCTATGGCTTTCTCATGTAATTTTAATCCTTGATACGCGGCCGCTAAATTAAACCAGGCCAATGCATTATAGGGTTGTTCATCAATGATGCGTTTATGCAAGCTAATACTTTCTTCATTTCGGCCTGTAAAGTCGGTCCAAAAACAAATTTTATACAAGGCTTCTTCATTCATGGGGTCATCTTCTAAAACCAATTGTAAACAATCAAACACTTTATCAAATGCTTCATGATCATCATACACATCGGCTAATTCAAATAACAATTCGGAACGCTCTACCCCTTCAAATAAATGCAACGCTTCTTGTAATAATACAATGGCTTGTTCGGGCATGTCTAAAGCCAAATAAGCATCTGTTTTTAAAATAAACAGATTCATTTCCTTATGATCATATAATGAGGCGGTGTCCAATAAGTCCAGGGCTTCCTTATATTTCCTGGTTACCAATAGTAAGTCCGCTTTCTTAATCATTAATAGAGCCGAAAAGGGATATTGATCCAAAGCCATATTGGCCGCCTGAATAGCTTCCACTATTTCATCCTGTTCATCAAAATGTTCAATGATTCGTTCAAAATCGTCCTCCTCAATATAGGCATTGGCCCGCCCCTGCTTCAAATTATGATAGCGCAGGATTAATTCTTTGATATCCCCCCCTTCTTCTTCCTTATGACGATCAAACATAGTTAAAATATTTGCAATCTATAATTAAGTTGCTGATAATCAATTACTTGTATGTATTTAATTATATAGGTACTAATTAAATATACCACACCCGCTCAAAATGGCCATATTTTGTTGTTCACAATTGACATTCAATTGGTTAAAATATTTATTTTTAAAAAAGAAAAGATTTTTTTATCTTCGATTGAATCATGCGTACTATTAAGAACATATTATCCGTTATCCTGTTAGCAAGTATTTTACTTGTTACTATAAACACATATGCTTCTGTTATTGTAACAGGTACCATTGAAACTAAAAAAGCTGCTGAAAAATTTACTTTAAAGAACCTAAGTTTATCTTCTCATAGAACAGCCACTTTTGCAACCTTGAAAGCAAGTTTTCAATACAAAGGATTTGCAGGCTTAGATATTAAATCAGGTAACAAAACAAGTGCAAACTATTTAATGTATAACAAAGGAAACATTTCTTATGTAATTCCTTATCATTACAATGTACTTTCTAAGTTTAAGACGCCAACTGCTCCTTAATTTACTGGGCCACCACTTACACATCTTCTTATTCTAATTGTTTTTATTATTTCCTGCTATTCAATAATTTGATATTGATCCTTATTGATATTGAATTGATTTAAGGGTATAGGACTAAAGTCAATACTGTTTGCTTTATATTGAATGGTATTACCTATCATAGGAATTATATTATAACATAACACTAAACCTCCTACTTCCTTAAAGGCCAATTCAAAACTACTTACGGTGGTAATAATTTCAGGGGTATACCAAATTTGATATACAACCCCATCACTCCATTTCAACTCCACTTGTTTGCATGTATACCCAAGTAGTTGAACCAAACTATCGGAAACAACTTCTTTCATAGACAATAAAGTGGGCTGGCCAATTGGGGGATACGCTAACTCTTGCATAAAATGACTTTCCCCGATATCCTTAGTGATCATAGCAGTTGCACTTTGTACATTAAAGTATAATGTTTGTACAAGTTGGGCGGTTTGTATGGTGGTTTTGCATTGATCCCCTTTTACATATACCCATTTTACGCCAACGGTGTCCTTGGTGTCAAGTTGAACAATACTATACTGCAAAGCGCATTCCCCAATATTTTTAGTTTGCGCTTTTAAAGAAAAAAACGGCAATAACATGTAAATAATAAAAATGGGGGAGATTCTTTTCACAGTTACGATTATAAATCAGAAAAGACCCAATAAAGGGTCTTTTCCTGACGAATACTATTTTTTATTTTTGTCTTTTAATATTTCTACTTTTTTCTTCGCTTCCATCATTTGCTCATACTTACTTTGCCAATTACTTTTTTTCTTTGGTGTTTTTCGCTTTACATCTATTTCCGCTAATATTTTATCATGATTGATGATATACTTTTGGATTACCAATTGTAAAAGTAAGGTTACAATGTTTGAAACTGTATAATACCAAGTTAACGCTGCTGGCAAATTATTGAAAATGAACAAAAGCATTACTGGGAAAATATAGGGCATGTATTTTAACGCAGGATTGTCCTGAGTAGGTGTCATTGCCATATTGTATATCGAAATAAATAAACTTGTAATGGTTGCAGTTAATGTAAATAAACTAACATGATCGCCATAAGCTGGAATGTGAAAAGGCAGTTTAGCAATTACATCATAAGTTGATAAGTCGGTACTCCATAAAAAGGATTGCCCTCTTAATGAAATATTAGAGTTAAAGAAACTATACAATGCAAAGAAAATTGGAATTTGTAGTAATGCTGGGATACATCCCCCTAAAGGATTTACACCCGCCTCTCTAAACAACTTCATTTGCTCCATGGCAAATCCTTGTTGATCACTTCCTAGTTTTTTCTTGATCTCGTCTAATTCTGGTTTCAACACTTTCATTTTAGCACTACTCAAATAGCTTGAATACGTTAATGGAGAAGTGACCAAACGAATAAATATGGTTAACAACAATACCACCCATCCGTAATTCAAATTAAATCCTGCAAAGAAATCAAATACAGGCATAATGATGTACTTATTGATAGGACGAACAAAAGAATATAAATCTCTACCCAAGTTGATGATTTTGTCCATCTCTTTTGAACCTTGCGCTTTTAATATATTATAATCGTTAGGTCCATAGTAAAGAGAAAGTGGAACACTCACTGTGGGTCCAGCTACTTTTGTCTGAAACCGCGCGCGTAAATAAGCAATGCCATTTGATGAATCCGCGTTCTTATGAAATTCAAGTTGATTTCCCGTACCTGCACCAAAGCCATTTTTGTTAATTAACGTAATATTAAAAAACTGTTGAACAATACCCACCCACTGAACGGGCTTTTCAAAAGTTTTTTCAGTTTTTGTAGCAATGTAATCAAACTCACTCCCTTCGGAAAAACAAGCACTAGAAACCTGACGTTCGTACTCGGCAGTATTTTCTTGCTTATAGGTCCGCGCATTCCAATCAAAGTTAATTTGACCATTGGTTAATAATTGATCCGCACCCTCCAATTTCACATCCCATTCAACATTGTATTTTTTAGGTGCAATTGAAAATATATGCTTAATGGTTTTACCATTTGGACTCGTCCAAACATATTCTAATTTCTTTACCCCATTTTCCTCGGAAATTTTAGCAACCGGAAAAACAACCTGGTTAATTTGCAAGGTTTGATTATTGCCAATATTTACTGGATAATTCAAATTAGTGCTATCTCCTAATACAACCTTTGTTTTTGTTGAATTGGGATACCCTTTTAAAGTTACACCAGCAACCTGACCTCCTTTATTAGAAAAGCGAACAATCATTAAATCGTTCTCTAAGGTTGTAAACTCCTCTTTAACAGAATCTATTATAGCAGCTTTCTGAGTAGCCGTATCTACCTTCATTGGATTTTTTGCAGCCACTGCTTTTTCAGCAGTTGATTTTACCATTGCAACAGAATCATCAATTCGCTTTTTATACGCTTCGGCTTCGGTTTGTTGTTTATTCGTATACCAGAAATAAGTAAAAAATAAACCTGCAAGCAATACAAAGCCAATGATCGTATTTTTATCTGTTTTCATATTCAATGTTTAAACGTAATAACGTGGGGGCAAAGATATGTTTTTTACAGGTTTCTGCTATACTTTCCTCCTACTAAATACAAGGCATCTGTGATCTCCCCTAAACTGCAATATTTAACTGCTTCCATGAGAATTTCAAACAAATTCCCGTTTTGGAGACTGGCATCTCTAAGCTGGGTCAAATAAGCGTCCCGCTGCGCTAGGTTACGTTTTTTAAACATTTGAAGACAAGCTACCTGCCTTGATCTTTCTTTTTTAGTGGACCTGATAATGGGTTGTTGATCCACTTCCAAGTTTACCTTATCGTTAACAAATGTATTCACACCAATAATAGGGATTTCACCATCATGTTTTTTGGTTTCATACACCCAACTTTCTTCCTGAATTTTAGAGCGTTGATACATTCGCTCCATCGCACCTAATACACCACCGCGCGCATTTATTTTTTCAAATTCTTGCATCACTGCCGCTTCCACTAAATCGGTGAGTTCGGTAATTAAGAAACTACCTTGTTGCGTGTTCTCTACTTTTGCAGTGCCTAGTTCTTTATTTATAATTAATTGAATAGCCAATGCTCTTCTTACACTTTCTTCGGTTGGAGTAGTAATGGCTTCATCATAGGCATTGGTATGCAAACTATTGCACTGATCATAAATTGCATATAAAGCTTGCAGGGTAGTTCTAATATCATTAAAATCTATTTCCTGTGCATGCAAACTTCTGCCACTCGTTTGAATATGATATTTTAATTTTTGAGAACGTACATTGGCTTTGTATTTTAACTTCATTACCCTTGCCCAAATTCTTCTTGCGACCCTTCCAATCACTGCATATTCTGGATCCATTCCATTGCTAAAGAAAAAGCTCAGGTTCGGCATAAAATCATCAATCGCAATGCCTCGGTTTAAAAAATATTCCACATACGTAAACCCATTGGCTAAAGTAAAGGCCAACTGTGTAATAGGATTGGCTCCTGCTTCTGCAATATGATACCCCGAAATTGAAATACTATAAAAATTTCGAATATTATTTTGTGCAAAATAAGCTTGCACATCTCCCATCATGCGCAATGCAAAATCGGTAGAGAAAATACAAGTATTTTGTGCTTGATCCTCTTTTAATATATCTGCTTGTAAAGTACCCCTCAGCTTATTTAATACATTGGTTTTAATTTGAGCATACACATCTGCATCTAGCACCTGATCTCCTGATACACCCAATAATTTTAAACCGAGTCCATTATGCCATTTAGAAAAAGGAATTTCAGGATGAATAGATTCATAGCTTGGCATTAATGAAGTTGAGACAAGTTCTTTTATTTTTTTATGTACCTGTGGCCACATTTTTTGTTCCGTTATATATTGCTCACAAGCTTGATCAATGGCGGCATTAAAAAACATAGCTAGTAACATGGGAGCCGGCCCATTAATCGTCATGCTCACAGACGTGCTGGTGGCGTTTAGATCTATTCCTGAATATAATTTTTTTGCATCATCAATGGTGGCCACACTCACTCCCGCATTGCCAATTTTTCCAAACACATCCATTCTTGCTGCCGGATCATGGCCGTATAAAGTGACACTATCAAATGCAGTTGATAATCTAACGGCAGACTGTCCTTTGCTTAAATAATGAAAACGCCAATTGGTTCTTTCCGGACAACCCTCTCCAGCAAACATTCTGGTAGGATCCTCATTAGCTCTTTTTAATTCAAACACTCCAGCAGTAAACGGATAGCGACCAGGTGTATTCTCTTTTAACTGCCACTCTGCAATATCACCCCAGTCGGCATACTTTGGTAAATACACTTTGTTCAATTCAATACCCGAGGGTGTTTCAAAAACAAATGGATGAGTGGATTTTTTACCCCTTACTTCATCTATAAATACCTTTTGTTGATATTTATCATATAGTGCTGGCCATGCAGTTACTAATTCCTTGACTTCTTTATCAATACTTGCTTCTATTGCTTTCTGTGCTTTTTGTAAAGCCGCATTTTTTGTAAACAAAGGATCTTCCATGGTCTTACTTAAACAATACCATTTAGATACATTTTGCTTTTGCTCTGCAATCCAATGATTGTTATTGTGAATGACTTCGATGATCTCATTCAAATACCCCACTCTTTTATTAGGAATGGTTGGGACCATGATATTGTTTTCGTTATAAGCTACTGGATTTTCTAAAACATTAAAAATGGCACCATGTATAGTATTTATATTTTGTATTAAAGCATTATACATGGCTTGCATTCCTGGATCACTATAATGAGCCGCCATGGTTCCAAAAACTGGACATGAATTGGGTTGCGCATGAAACAAATGATGTGATCTGATATATTGTTTTCTTACATCTCTTAAGGCATCCAAACCGCCAGCACGATCAAACTTATTAATGCCAATGATATGTGCATAGTCAATCATGTTAATTTTTTCCAATTGCGTTGGCGCACCAAATTCAGGCGTCATAATGTAAACCGGCACTGTTACATAGTCCACAATGGTGGCATCGTTTTGTCCCACTCCTGCGGTCTCTATAAGTATACAATCAAATCCAGCCAATTTGCATAATTCAATAACACCGTCCATAGAATGCGCAATAGATTGCATATCACTTCGGGTAGCTAGTGAACGCATAAAAACATTGGGATGATGTATCGCGTTCATTCTGATACGATCACCTAATAAAGCACCACCCGTTTTTCTTTTAGAAGGATCAACCGAAATAACAGCAATGGTTTTTGTTGGATTGCATTGAACATAATATTGTACCAATCTATCTACCACCGTTGATTTACCGGCACCACCGGTACCTGTAATACCAATAATAGGTATTGTACTTATTTTTTTAGCAGATGATTTTTGCTTTGGAATTTTTAACTCCCCATTTTGTAATAAAGTAATTTGTCTACTTAAAACGCGTGGATCAATTTTTTTTTGGATGGCTAATTTGGAGAATGTTTTTTTAGCATAGGGTTTTAAAGGGTAGTTACAAATGCGTACCACTTCTTTAATCATTCCATCAATACCCATCACCAATCCATCACTAGGTAAATAAATTTTTGTAATGCCATTGGCTTCTAAAAACTTAGCTTCCTTGGGTAAAATGGTACCTCCACCACCTCCCACAATTTTTATATGTTGATATCCTGAGTCATCTAATAATTGTCTCACAAAACTAAAAAATTCTACATGGCCACCCTGATAAGAAGTAATGGCAATACCTTGCACATCTTCTTCAATCGCAGCTTCTACAATTTCATAGGCCGATCGGTTATGACCCAAATGAATGATTTCAATACCATTTTCTTGAAGTACACGGCGCATGATATTAATAGAAGCATCATGACCGTCAAATAAACTGGTACAGGTTAAAATTCTAGTTTTATTCATGGCGTAAAGCTAACAAATGTTAGGAATATAACCGCCAAATAAGATTGAAAAAGAAGCCCTTTTTACTTGGCGCCTGGAGGACAGTTTTGGCGTAAATAACGGGTGTACAATGCAAATAAATGCGGCACTGTGCCTTCTCCTTCTGATATGGAATGGGTTCTATTGGGATAACTCATTAATGAAAATTGTTTGCCATTTTTAACTAATTCATTAATAAGCAATTCCGCATTTTGATAGTGTACATTGTCATCCCCCGTTCCATGTATATACAAAAGGTTTCCTTTTAAATTTTTCGCATAGGTAATAGGTGACCCATTTATAAATACCGATTTATCTTCCTGAGGCAATCCCATATATCTTTCCTGATAAATATTATCATACGTAAGTTGACTTCCTACCCCTGCAATAGAAATGCCTGTTTTATAAATTTCAGGATATTGAAACATTAAATTAAGGGTTGCAGAACCTCCACCACTCCAACCCCATACAGCGACTCTGCTGGTATCTACAAATGGTAATTTAAAAATTTCTTTTGCACCCATCGCTTGATCCCTGATATTCACTTCACCAATTTTTTGATAGATCGATTTACGCCAAGCTTTACCTTTGGGAACAGGCGTTCCTCTATTATCCATGCTTACATAAATGTATCCATCTTCTGCCATAGATCCATTGTACAGAAAATTTAAACCAGTCCCATATTCATCTTTTGCAGTTTGTCCCCAAGGCTCGGTATATACATAAAATACGATTGGATATTTTTTAGTAGGATCAAAATTTTGAGGCTTCACCATCCAACCATCCATTTCCACTCCATCTATGGTAGTCACTTTAAAGAACTCTGGTGCATTTTCATTTTTGCGCATTACAGCCAATGCATTTTTCACTTTTGATTCCCCCATTGCTTGATGAGTTGGTAAACTCACCCACTCATTTACTGGCTTGATATTTATATTGGAAAATATATGCTTTGCATATTCCCCATTAGGACTTATGGTATAATCATGCGTTCCCGCTTGATCCTTTGGACTCAACAATTGTGCTTCTTTATTCGTATCCCATTGCTTTACGTATAAATATTGTTGTGTGGCATTGTTAGGAGAAGCATAATAAAATAATTGATGATTTTTAAAATCAACTCGCGCCGTTTTCATGACATCAAAATTACCCGGTGTAATACAAATGGGTTGAGTACCATCAATGGATTGAATATAAAAATGTCTCCACCCATCAGATTCATTCGACCACAAAAACTGTTTGCCATCTTCCAACCAATCCCATCCGCCATTCGCATAGCTTTGATCCCATGATGGCATGATGTCGATCCAAGTTTTTTCTTGCTCTGTATAAATAGACTTTGATTTTGCAGTAACGATATCCGCTATCAATAGCTGACTTATATTTTGTTTTCTATTTAAATGTTGATAGATAATTTGTTTACTATTTGGCACCCATTCCATTCTGGGAATATAAGTTCCCCATACTGGATCATCTGGACTTTCTATCCAGTTGGTTTTTTTTGATACTAGATCCACCACCCCAATTTTAACTTTAGAGGGTTTCTCCCCTGCAATAGGATATTCAACAGGCACTGCAAAGGGATAAGCAGCATCGGTATTATTAATCATTAAATAATTTTTAACCCCATTGGCATCTACTTGCCAATAAGCAATATGCTTGCTATCAGGGCTCCATCTAAATCCATCCCTACAAAAAAACTCTTCTTCATAGGCCCAATCAAAGGTTCCATTAATAAGATATTTTGTGCCATCCGTAGTTAATTGTACCGTTTTCCCTGAAGCCCAATCCTCTGCATAAATATTGTGTCCACTCACATAAGCAACCCATTGATTATTGGGAGAAAGCTTTGCAAATTGCAATGAAGCAGCAGGCATCTCTTTACCTATTTGTTGTAATTGATTTGTTTTGGTATTAAATAAATAAAAATCACCCATGGTTTCATAACGCCATACTTTTTTAGAATGCGTTTGAATCAATACCAACTCCTGATTTAGAGAGAGGCTAAACTTTTGTATTTCAATGGGACTTTTAGCACCCTTCGGAATTAAAAGTTTGCCATCCACCCACTTCTTGGCATTAGCATTGCCTGGAGTTTGCATGACAATATCTCCATTTTGTATGGAATAAAAAAATTGGCCATCTTTAGACCAAATCAAACTTTCTTGGGATTGACTAAACGCATTAGCGCTTATTAAAACAAATAAAAAGAATAGGATTTTCTGATTCATGATTGTTAGCTAATTTTGTGCTAACAAGTTAACCAAAATTTCTATCCCTTAGCATGTTTTTTAGCCGCTTCAATGAAATGAACAAATAGTGGAGCTGGGGCTTCTACCGTACTTTTTAATTCAGGATGGTATTGAACACCAATAAAGAATGGATGGTTAGGAAGTTCGACAATTTCAACTAATCCAGTAGCAGGATTCACACCACTCGTCACCATGCCCGCATCCTGAAATGCTTTTAGATAATCATTGTTAAACTCATAACGATGACGATGACGTTCGTTAATAGAAGTTGTACCATAAATTTTATGTGCCAAAGTATTTTCGGAAATGGTACATGGATATGAACCTAAACGCATGGTTCCTCCCATCATGGTAATTCGCTTTTGCTCTTCCATCATATTAATTACCGGGTCTGGACTATTGGGATCCATCTCTACAGAATGTGCTTGTTTTAATCCCATTACATTTCTTGCATATTCAATCACGGCCATTTGCATACCTAAACAAATACCAAAGAAGGGTAATTTATTTTCTCTTGCATATTGTACTGCAATAATTTTTCCTTCAATACCCCTGTTACCAAAACCAGGCGCCACTAATAAGCCATCTAAGCCATTTAATTTTTCATTTACATTGTCTGCATTAAGCTCCTCACTATGCACATTAACCACATTTACTTTCACCTCATTCATCGCTCCGGCATGAATAAAGCCTTCCAATATAGACTTGTAAGCATCTTGTAATTCAATATATTTCCCTATCAAACCAATATTAACCGTTGATTTTGGATTTTTCAACTTCGTTAAAAAGATATTCCATTTAGTTAAATCAGGTTCCTTGAAATTTGTGATTTTTAATTTTTCAAGAACGATTAAATCTAATTTTTCTTCTAACATTTTTAAAGGCACTTCATAAATAGTGGAAGCATCTGCGGCTTCAATAACCCTTCCCGCTTTTACATTACAGAATAAGGCAATTTTTCTTTTGATATCGTCATTTAATGGCTCTTCTGCTCTACATACAATTACATCAGGACGAACTCCTGCTTCACTCAACATACGCACACTGTGTTGTGTTGGTTTTGTTTTTAATTCTTTGGCGGCTTTTAAATAAGGCACTAAAGTTAAATGCACTACCATGACATCTTCCTCTGGAAGTTCCCATTGAATTTGACGCACCGTTTCCACAAAGGGCAAACTTTCAATATCACCCACAGTACCTCCAATTTCTGTAATGACTACATCATATTTCCCATCTTTGCCCAATAACAGCATTCGATGTTTAATTTCATCTGTAATATGAGGGACCACCTGTACTGTCTTGCCAAGGAATTCACCTGCTCTTTCTTTATTAATAACCGTCTGATAAATACGACCAGTAGTGACGTTGTTCGCTTGTGAAGTAGGTGTATTTAAAAAACGCTCATAGTGACCTAAATCTAAATCGGTTTCTGCGCCATCCTCCGTTACATAACATTCTCCATGTTCATAAGGATTCAAAGTACCTGGATCCACATTAATATAAGGATCAAATTTTTGTATGGTAGCCGTAATGCCCCTTGCTTGCAATAATTTAGCCAAAGAAGCCGCAATAATGCCCTTCCCTAAACTACTTGTCACGCCACCAGTTACAAAAATGTACTTTGCCATAATTTTATTACAATTCAAATATATAAAAAAGCAATCCCAGCCATAGTTTCCTATGAGGATCACCCTTTTATATGGGGTTTGTTAATTCGACCTATCTTTAATGGGAAAAAAAGCCAAGAGGTCATACAAAACTACGCCAAAAAAAGACGTGAAAAAAATCGCTTGGCCTCTTGAACATAAAATGTTTAAAACTGTTATTTAAACGTGAACATCTTCACTAAAAACCAATAAAATTCTATGAAAAAACTACTTTTTGGCCTATTTCTTACCTTAATGGCAGGCGGATTAATGAGTTGGCATTGGGAGCAAACACAGTATAGTCCTGTTAGTAAAACCGACGTGATCGAATGTTTAAATATGGAGACCTTACAAGCTTATCAACTGGAAGCATCCACGCCTGCATTTGCTGCTATGCATATTACCCCTTTGACCGTAAATCCAGCCGATTTATTAGGTAAAATGACCAGTTTTGAGGCGGCAGACGGGAAACAAGCCAATGCCTATTTTATCCCTTCAAAAAAGAAGAGTAAGAAATGGTTAATTGTAATTCAAGAATGGTGGGGATTAAATGACCATATTAAATTAGAAGCAGATAAATATTTTACCGCTTTAGACGATATGAATATAATGGCAGTAGATATGTACGATGGAAAAGTAGCCGCTACGCCAGATAGTGCCATGAAATTAATGCGTGGTGCGGATATGGGCAGAATGAATGCCATTATTCAAGGTGCAATTAAACAAGCTGGAGCAGACGCTTCTATTTATAGTGTAGGTTGGTGCTTTGGTGGCATGTGGAGTTTACAAACAGCAATTTTAGCTGGGCCTCAAGCAAAAGGAAGTATTATGTATTATGGAAGACCGGAGACCAATATGGATAAATTAAAATCTATTCAATGTGACATCATTGGTTTCTTTGGAAATAAAGACCAAGCGCCTTCTCCTACTATGGTAAATGATTTTGAAAAAAATATGATAGCAGCAGGGAAAAATTTATCTGTAAATAGATATGATGCAGGGCATGGTTTTGCGAATCCAAGTAACCCTGGCTTTAATTCAACAGCTACTACTGATGCGTATGCAAAAGCCATTGCGTTTTTGAAAGCGCACTAAAATTAGTTTTTAAACTAATAACGCCCTGTAATATTGCTTCCACTTGCCTAAGCGGCAGGCAGCCGAAATCGGCTTCATGGAACAATATTACAGGGCTTCTTCCAAACGATGTGCGTGATAGAAAAAATTAGTAACCTTTGCCTGGGACTAAATAGTTTGAGACATAATCCTTAACGCCTTCTTCCAAACTTGAAAACGGTTTGTCATAACCAGCAGCG
>CANJPH010000031.1 GCA_947476145.1 Bacteroidota bacterium
AATGCGTTACCGTTTGTATCAGTATGTGATTGCTTTTAATCACTTTAAAGATGAAATATTTATTTGTGAAAATAAATTAAATGGCATTGAATCAGAATACGAGGCATTACTTTCTAATATTAAGAGTAAAGATGTGCCTCAGTATCCGTTTAGCATGCAAGGAACAGAGTCTTCTAATTTTAGCGACGAAGCCTATCGGGAAGCGGTAAAAAAAGGGATACAACATTGTATGCGTGGGGATGTATTTCAAATTGTTTTAAGCAGACGCTTCCAACAGTCCTTTCTAGGAGATGAATTTAATGTCTATCGTACTTTAAGAAATATTAATCCCTCGCCTTATTTATTTTTCTTTGATTATGGAGATTATAAATTAATGGGCTCTTCACCAGAAGCACAAATTATTATCAATCATGGAAAAGCAGTGGTGCATCCCATTGCAGGCACTTTTAAAAGAACAGGGGATGCGGTGCTAGATGCGACCATGACGCAGAAATTATTAGAGGATCCTAAGGAAAATGCAGAGCATGTGATGTTGGTGGATCTAGCTCGTAACGATTTAAGTAGAGTGTGTACCGATGTGCGTGTTAAACAATATAGACAAGTGCATTATTATAGTCACGTTATTCATTTAGTAAGTGAAGTGGAGGGAAAAGTAGCCGAGGGGTCAAATCCTTTTCACTTAATTGCTAAAACTTTTCCTGCCGGTACTTTAAGTGGGGCTCCTAAGTTTAAAGCCATGCAATTAATAGATGCCATTGAGCCTACCAAGCGATCTTACTATGGAGGTTGTATTGGGTTTGTGGGCTTTAATGGTACTTGTAATCAAGCCATTATGATACGTACTTTCTTGAGTCAACAAAATACCCTTACTTATCAAGCAGGTGCGGGTGTGGTTGCAGCAAGTGTTCCAGAAAATGAATTACAGGAAGTGAATAATAAATTAAATGCCTTAAAAACGGCAATGGTTTTAGCAGAAAAAATCCACGATTAATAAAAAAGAAATCAAATGAAAATATTAGTTTTTGATAATTACGATTCCTTTACCTACAACTTAGTACAGTTGATTAGAGAAATAGCAACGGATGCTAAGGTGGAAGTATTTCGAAATGATGAGATTCCACTGGAAGACGTTAAGGGGTATGATAAAATATTATTATCACCAGGTCCTGGTATTCCATCGGAGTCTGGATTGTTATTGCCGTTAATAAAAGAGTATGCGGCAAGTAAATCTATTTTTGGTGTTTGCTTAGGACAGCAAGCCATAGCGGAATCTTTTGGAGGCAGCTTAATTAATTTAAGTAAAGTGTATCATGGCATTGCAACACCAATACATTTAACGAATTCTAGTTCCTTGTTTGAAGGGTTGCCTAATACTTTTAATGTGGGTCGTTATCATAGCTGGATAGTAAATGAAAATGACTTGCCTTCAGATTTAATTATTACCTCTAAGGATGAGGAGGGGTATATTATGTCTCTAGAGCACAAAACATATGATATAAAAGGAGTACAATATCATCCGGAGAGTGTTTTAACACCAGAGGGTGCAAAAATAATCGCAAACTGGTTGAAAAATTAAAAATGAATTAGCAAGATGAAAAAATTATTACAATATTTATTTGAACACAAAACCTTAAGCAGAGAAAAGGCGAAGGAAGTATTGATTCAAATTTCACAAGGCCAATACAATGAACATGAAGTCACTTCATTTGTAACCGTATATTTAATGCGCAGTATAACCATTGAGGAACTCATGGGATTTAGAGACGCTTTGTTATCACTAGCCGTGAAAGTGGATGTAGGCGTAGACAACGCTATTGATATTGTTGGAACAGGAGGAGATGGCAAAGACACTTTTAATATTTCAACATTGGCTTGTTTTATTGTAGCAGGTGCAGGACAGCCGGTTGTAAAACATGGTAACTATGGCGCTTCTAGTGTAAGTGGCGCTTCCAATGTAATGGAACATTTGGGCTATACATTTAAAAATGACCAGGCGCAATTAGCAAGAGAGGTAAAAGAAGTGGGGATTTGTTTTTTACACGCACCTTTGTTTCATCCTGCCTTAAAAATAGTAGGTCCTATAAGACGAAATATAGGGGTACGCACTTTTTTTAATATGCTAGGTCCTATTGTAAATCCTGCTCAACCAAAGTATCAGTTAATTGGAGTGTATAATTTAGAGATGACACGTATTTATAATTATGTTTTACAATCCTTAGGCAAAGAATTTACTTTAATCAATAGTTTGGATGGGTATGATGAAATTTCTTTAACTGCCGACACAAAAATTGTAACCAATAAAGGGGAGTTTACTTTGTCTCCTTATGCATTAGGTAAAAGAAGGGTAATGCCTGCTGAATTATCAGGTGGCTCCACTGTTGAGGCGGCGGCAACCATCTTTAAAAATATTATTCAAGGAAAAGGAACTTGGTCACAGAATGCAGTGGTTTTAGCCAACGCTGCCATGGCATTAAATTTGACGGGTAAGTATGAAAATTATGAGGCTGCATATCAAGCTGCAGTAAAAAGTTTAGAGTCGGGTGCTGCTAATAATTGTTTACAAAAATTAATGAGTCTTCAATAATGAGCACCAATATATTAGCCACCATCGTTGCAAGTAAGTTTGGCGAAGTAGCCGAACGGAAAAAGCAAATAAGCATTGCTCAGTTAGAGGCGATGCCTTTATTTGATCAAAATGTTTATTCTTTAAAAGCTAGTTTATTAGATACTTCAAAAACGGGGATCATTGCAGAATTTAAAAGACAATCTCCTTCTAAAGGAATCATCAATGCAGCGGCGGATGTGAGTGAAGTCACCAAAGCGTATTCGGATTTTGGAGCAGCAGGGGTGTCGGTTTTAACGGATGGGCCTTATTTTGGAGGAAGTCTTGCTGATTTAAGTATTGCAATACAAAATCCCATTCCCGTATTGCGAAAGGAATTTATCATAGACGAATTTCAATTAATTGAAGCCAAAGCTTACGGCGCGGCCGTGATTTTATTAATTGCATCCTGTTTGACTCCCGCTGAAACTAAAAAATTAGCATCGACTGCAAAAAAGTTAGGCTTAGAAGTATTGTTGGAATTGCACGATGAGGCGGAACTTGAAAATATATGCGAGGAGGTGGATTTTGTGGGCATTAACAATAGAAGCTTAAAATCTTTTGAAGTAAATATTGAGCACTCTTTAAAATTAAAGAACTTATTACCGAAAGAAAAATTAAGTATTGCCGAAAGTGGTATTTATGATGTAGCGACTTTTCAATTATTAAAAAAAGAAGGATTTGATGGGTTTTTGATGGGGGAGTATTTTATGAAACAAGAAAATCCTGCCAAAGCCTTTGAGGAATTTAGCAAACAAATTAATTTATAAAATTGTTATATAAAATATTTAGATAAATAAAATGAGGATGTTGGAAAAGATACAAATAAAAGTATGTGGTATAACAGATATCAATCAAGCACTTGCTTTAGACGCATTGGGCGTGGACTATATTGGTTTTATCTTTTATGCTCCATCCAAAAGGTATGTATTAAATAGCTTACAATTAACAGCACTAAAAAAATTCACACCTGCCCATGCTAAAAAAGTGGGGGTATTTGTGAATGAATCCATCGAAAGCATAGTCAATACAGTGGTGGCGGCTGGATTAGATATGGTGCAATTGCATGGAGACGAGGATGCGGTTTATTATTCCTTGTTAAAAATTAAGTTCAATGCATTAGCGCAAGCGGGAGCCATTAACAATAAACAGGTTGAAGTGATTAAGGTATTTAGAGTTGGCGATAAAATGCCGGAACTTACACCATTTGAAAATGTAGCAGATTATTACTTGTTTGACACGGATAGTAAAATGTATGGTGGCACTGGTGCACATTTTAATTGGGAATTGCTAAAAGGCAATATTATTGGCAAACCTTATTTTTTAAGTGGCGGTATTGGCCCCAATGATATAGGCGGAATAGAAGTTATGAAACAAACCAAAGCGGGTAAGGACTTGTTGGCTTTGGATATCAATAGTCAGTTTGAAACTGCACCTGGTATTAAAAATATAGAAAAAATAAAATCCTTTATAGATGCACTCATTTAATCAAAACATTAATTATCAAGACCCTAGTGCCGAAGGTTACTATGGTGATTTTGGCGGCGCTTACATTCCTGAAATGTTGTATAGCAATGTGGAGACTTTGAAAACCCAATATATACAAATCATGCAGGATCCTGCATTTCAAAGGGAGTTCCATGCATTGTTAAAAGACTATGTGGGGAGGCCTACCCCCTTATTTTATGCAGAAAGATTAAGCAAGGAAATTGGCACACAAATTTATTTAAAGCGCGAAGACCTTTGCCATACGGGTGCGCATAAAATTAACAATACCATTGGCCAAATATTATTGGCTCAACGTTTAGGGAAGAAAAAAATTATCGCAGAAACGGGTGCAGGTCAACATGGTGTGGCTACTGCAACGGTATGTGCATTAAATGGAATGGAATGTGTGGTATATATGGGAGAGAAAGATATTGAAAGGCAAGCACCCAATGTGGCGAGAATGAAAATGTTAGGGGCAACAGTCATTCCTGCAAAAAGCGGAAGTAAAACATTAAAGGATGCTACGAATGAAGCCATTCGTGCTTGGATTAACGAACCCAACGATACGCATTATATTATTGGTAGCGTAGTAGGTCCTCATCCATATCCTGATATGGTGGCACGTTTTCAAAGCGTGATCAGTGATGAAATACGCAAACAACTAAAAATTAAAACCGGTTCTGAATTACCAACGCATGTAGTGGCTTGTGTAGGTGGGGGTTCTAATGCAGCAGGTGCGTTTTATCATTTCTTAAACGAACAAACCGTTGAACTGATTGCCGTAGAAGCAGCAGGTCATGGTGTATATTCTGGAATGAGTGCAGCAACCACCCAATTAGGGAAGCCAGGAATTTTACATGGTAGTAAAAGTATTTTAATGCAAACGGAGGACGGTCAAGTGGTGGAGCCCCATAGTATTAGTGCTGGTTTGGATTATCCAGGTATTGGGCCCTTGCATGCTTTTTTATATGAAAGTAAGCGCGGCACTTTTACCAGTGCAACCGATGAAGAAGCACTTGAATGGGCATTTCAATTATCTGAAATGGAAGGCATTATTCCAGCATTGGAAACGGCACACGCTTTTGCTATTCTTCCTAAAATGAATTTTAAACCGACCGATGTGGTGGTGGTTTGTTTAAGTGGAAGAGGCGATAAGGATTTAGCAACGTATATGCAAGTCATGGATTCAAAAAAATAAACAATTAATAATTTACACGTAAATAAGTAACAATAAAATATTTACGTGCAATCATAGAGATCATTTAAAGTATTATTTATGTCAAGGTTATCGGAATTATTTAAAAAGCAAAATGAACGTGTATTAAATGTGTATTGTACTGCTGGTTTCCCGCAACATAATAGCACGATACAAGTCATGGAAAGCTTGCAAGAAAATGGAGCCAATATTATTGAATTAGGCATGCCTTATAGTGATCCTTTAGCAGACGGCGAAGTAATTCAGTCCAGTGGAAATGTGGCAATTGCGAATGGAATGACTATTGACACTTTATTTGCGCAATTGACTTTAATGCGCAATTCCATTCATATTCCAGTGGTATTAATGGGCTATATGAACCCCATTTTGCAATATGGCTTTGAGGCTTTTTGTAAGAAAGCAAAAGCGGTTGGCGTGGATGGATTAATCCTTCCAGATTTGCCTTTATATGAATTTGAACATATTTATGGTAAAACAGTGCAAGAAAACCAATTGGACTTTGTGTTTTTAGTAACGCCTGAAACCCCGGAAGAAAGAATAAGAAAATTAGACAGCTTAAGTACCGGTTTCTTATATGCAGTAAGTTCTTCTGCCACCACAGGGCAAGACAAAGATTTTTCAAAAGTGGCTTTGTATTTGCAAAAACTACAAGCCATGCAATTAAAAAATCCAGTCTTAGTAGGCTTTGGAATTAAAGACAAGGAAACCTTTGACGCCGTTTGTGCTTTTTCCAATGGGGCTATTATAGGCTCGGCTTATATTCAAGCTTTGTCGAAAGGAAATTCGGTTCAGGAGACAACGGCTCAATTTTTAAAAGCAGTATTAAAGTAGTTAATAAAAATAATGAACACAATAATTATACAATACAATGCAGGGAATATTCAATCGGTGCTTTATGCTTTGGAGCGATTGGGTGTACAGGCTTTGGTGACCGATAATGTGGAATTAATTCAAAAAGCGGATAAAGTGATATTCCCGGGTGTAGGGGAAGCAAGCACGGCCATGCATTATTTAAAAGAAAGAGGGTTGGATAAAGTAATCCAACATTTAAAACAACCCGTTTTAGGTATCTGCTTAGGCATGCAATTGATGTGTACTTATTCCGAAGAAAATGATACTACTTGTTTAGGTATTTTTGAAGAACAGGTAAAATTGTTTAAGCCATCCGATGCTAGTATTAAAGTACCTCAAATAGGATGGAACAATATTGGTCAACTAAAAACGGACTTATTTAAAGGGGTTGCAGAAAACAGCTTTACTTATTTTGTACATGGCTATTATGCAGCCTTAGGAGCGCATACCATTGCCACTACCCAATATATTCAACCTTATAGCAGTGCTTTACACAAGGATAATTTTTATGGGGTGCAGTTTCATCCAGAGAAATCCGCCAAAGTAGGAGAACAGATTATCCAAAATTTTTTAAACATTTCTTAAATCGACGATTCGATATAAAATAAATAGTCAAACACAAATGCAAATAATTCCAGCCATAGATTTAATAGAAGGTAAATGTGTACGTTTAACGGAAGGAGACTACGCGCAAAAGAAAATTTACAATGAGGATCCATTAGAAGTAGCCAAGGCATTTGAGGGTATTGGTTTAATGCGTTTACACTTGGTAGATTTAGATGGTGCCAAAGCAGGTGAAGTTGTCAATTGGAAAGTGTTGGAGAAAATTGCGAATCAAACTAAATTAAAAATTGATTTTGGAGGAGGCATCAAAAAAGAAGCCACTTTAAAATCGGTATTGGAGGCAGGTGCCAGTTATGCGACTATTGGCAGTTTAGCGGTTAAAAGCAGAAATATATTTGAAGAGTGGATTGAGCGTTTTGGTGCAGAAGTATTTATGCTGGGAGCCGATGTGTTTGAAGAAAAAATAGCCGTTGGAGGCTGGTTGGAAAAAACGGATATTGATGTGTACACTTTTATGCAATCCTATATGGATAAAGGGGTAACACAAATATTTTGCACCGATATTCAAAAAGATGGAAAATTACAGGGTCCTTCCATTGATTTATATAAAAAAATCATTTCAAAATTACCTACATTAAAATTAATCGCAAGTGGTGGGGTTAGTAATTTGCAGGATTTAAAAGATTTACGTGAAATTGGATGTTCGGCTGCCATTGTTGGGAAGGCTATTTATGAAAACAGAATCTCTTTAGAAGCACTTTCAAATTTTTAAGAAAAAGTAATTAAATACCTGCTATGTTAACCAAAAGAATCATACCCTGTTTAGATATCAAAGACGGTCGAACTGTGAAGGGGATCAACTTTGAGCAAATTCGTGACGCAGGAGATCCTATAGAACTAGGTGCGTTTTATGCGGAACAAGGAGCAGATGAATTGGTGTTTTTAGATATTACAGCCACTATTGAAAAAAGAAAAACCCTAAGCGAGTTAGTTAATAAAATTGCACATAAAATTAATATCCCATTTACGGTGGGGGGTGGAATTAAAACAGAAGAGGATGTAAGTGTATTATTACAAAATGGGGCAGATAAAATTGCTATCAATACCGCAGCATTTTTAGATCCAACCATCATTCATCGCTTTGCTAAAAACTTTGGAAGTCAATGTGTGGTATTAGCCATTGATGCAAAATGCGAGGAAGATAATAATTGGTATGTTTATTTAAATGGAGGTAGGACCAAAACGGATAAGTTGGTAACTGACTGGGCTAAAGAAGCGGTAGATTTAGGTATTGGGGAAATATTATTGACTTCCATGAATCACGATGGCACAAAGCAAGGCTTTGCTTTAGATATAACAGCACAATTGGCGGAAACTTTACCAGTTCCCATTATCGCTTCCGGAGGTGGTGGAAATGAAAAGCACTTTTTAGATGTGTTCACCAAAGGGAAAGCGGATGCTGCATTGGCGGCAAGTATCTTTCATTATAAGGAGCTGGCTATTCCAGATCTTAAACAATTTTTAAATAAGCAAGGAATTGCCATTAGATTGTAAATAGTACTTGGTTTATTAAATTGCTTTATAAATAAATAGAAAACGGATCATTAACTTTATATAATTTCACTTATGAATATCAATTTTTCAAAATACGCAGATGGCTTAGTGCCTGCTATTGTGCAGGACGCAAATTCAAAAACTGTTTTAATGATGGGCTTTATGAATCAGGAAGCCGTTGATGCGACAGTGGCGCAACAAAAAGTCACTTTTTTTAGCAGGTCAAAATCAAGATTATGGACCAAAGGTGAAGAGAGCGGTAATTTCTTAAACTATATTGGTATGGAAGTGGATTGCGACAATGACACCCTATTAATTCAAGCAAATCCTGTTGGACCAGTTTGTCACAACGGAACGGGGACTTGTTGGGGTAATGAAAATGAAATTTCCAACACTCAATTTTTAACTACATTGGAAGCGGTGATTGCTGAAAGAAAAACAGCAGCACCGGAAAGCTCTTATGTGGCGAGTTTATTTGAAAAAGGGATTAATAAAATTGCACAAAAAGTGGGGGAAGAGGCTGTCGAATTGGTAATAGAAGCAAAAGACAATAATGAAACACTTTTTTTGGATGAGTCGGCCGATTTGTTATTTCATTACTTAATATTACTACAGGCAAAAGGGTATGCCTTAAAAGATGTTGTTAATGTTTTAGAAAAGAGGCACAAGTCGTAATTTAACTGTTTAAAATAAGCTTATATTTGGCATGCAATAATTGCAAAAGAAAATTAACACTATGAAAAAAATAACGGGGTTGGCATTTTTGATGATTTCATTCATTTCAATAAATGCGCAAGGATTAAAAGTGACTGGATCACTTAAAAATTTAGCAGATAATACCGAAATATCTTTATCGGACGGTCTTACAAACCAAGAAGTTGGGAAAGGTATTTCCAAAGATGGAAATTTCACAATCACAGGAAGTACAAAATCTGCTACTATATTTTTATTGGGGTTTAAAGGAATGGAACAAAAGCTCCCTTTATTTATTGGTAATGAAAATATAACCATTGCAGGGGATTTGCAAAATGTGGCTGCATTAAAAATCAGTGGTTCAGTTTCTCATGATGTATATCAAGATTATATGTCTGTACTTACTCCTCTTATTGAGCCTTATATTAAATCAATGCAAGCAAATCAGGTGGAAACCAATGCTTCTAAAAAGGATTCATTAACGAAGCTTTCTAATGATTTAAGTACAAATGTTACCAATGCTTTTTTGAAATTAACTAGCAAATACAATCAGTCTCCTGTTTCTGCTTTATTCTTATTACAGTTTGCAAATATGTTCCCAGTTATCAAGGATGGTTTACCAAGTATTTATGGCTCTTTTACCGGAGATGCCAAAATAGGACCATTTGCTGATATATTAGATAAGACAGTATCATCTGCTGAATTAGGAAAAATAGGCACGGTGCTTCCTGAATTTAAACAAAACGATGCTTCAGGCAAATCAGTAAGCTTAAGTTCATTCAGAGGAAAATATGTCCTAATTGATTTTTGGGCAAGCTGGTGTGGACCTTGTAGAGCGGAGAATCCAAATGTAGTAAAAGCGTTTAATGCGTATAAAGCAAAAGGTTTTACTGTATTAGGGGTGTCTTTGGATCAGGATAAAACAAAATGGGTAGAAGCCATTAAAAAAGACGGGCTAGCTTGGACACAAGTGAGCGATTTGAAATATTGGAACAATGCAGTAGCTCAACAATTTGGTATACAAAGCATCCCTGCTAATTATTTAATTGATCCTAAGGGCGTGGTAATTGGCAAGGATTTAAGAGGAGATGATTTGCTAAGCGTGTTAGCTGCAAATGTAAAATAGATCCTATTTGAAACTTCAATAGATATTCATTAAAAAAGCCCTAAATTATTTTAGGGCTTTTTTGTATTCAGATTCATCAAATCCGATGACGAGTATCTTTTCATTTTCTTCGATAAGGGGTCTGCGTATTATGGATGTTTTTTCCATCATCAATGCAATGGCCGTTTTTTGAGTGGTAATACTTTCTTGTATTTCCTTGGGCAATTGCCTCCAAGTGGCTCCCTTTTTATTGATTAACGCTTCCCATCCAATTTCTTTAGACCAAGCAGTAAGTTTTGTGGACGTAATGCCTAATTTTTTATAGTCGTGGAATGCATAGAACAGTTTATTGGCTTTTAACCAGTCCAATGCCTTTTTCACTGTATTGCAGTTGGGTATTGCGTAAACAGTTTTCATTATTTAAGATATTTTTTTCCTAACCAGCTCTCGCTAATAGGCTGCATCCAATTCAATTCCATTTCTGCTTTATTGGCCACTAAATTATTAAAATATAAAGTATCTTTTTGCAAGATGCCATTTTCTAAGGCATAAGGTACTTGCGCCATTGGGATGGTTTGCACTTTATCTTTCACCCAAAATGCCAATAGCTCTCTATTAAACATTTGAACGCCTGTCATTTTTTCTATTTCCTTAATAATATGAACCGAACTATCGGTGCTACAGCCGCCTACAGTGGTATAGGATTCGTCGGCCATTAAAATAATGAACTGTCCATATAAAGCAGTACCAAATCCTTTCACAGGGGCACCATGGCTTTTCCAGATAGCCGTAAAATTTTCAAGCAATTCCTCTATCTTAAAAATCTCTGGCATGGTAAATGTCCGATTGGATTGATAGATCCATAATTTGGATTGAGGATGAAAATTAGAGGGCAATATATTCGCTAAATGTACAGTCATATTTTTTTTATTTTAAATTTATATGCTATTGTATTGCCTGGGCAATAATTTCAGCAATATCTAATACTTCTGTTTTTACTTCTTCGGGTCTATTTTTAATACCATCAGTCAACATGGTATTGCAAAATGGACAGGCACTTGCCACAAAATCAGATTTGGTTTCAATGGCTTCGTCGGCGCGTTCCGTATTGATTCGTTTGTCTCCTTTTTCTTCTTCCTTAAACATTTGAGCACCACCCGCTCCGCAACATAATCCTTTGGACTTACAGCTTTTCATTTCTCTAAGTTCCATTTCTAAACTTTCTAAAACTTTTCTGGGCGCTTCATATATTTCATTTGCCCTGCCTAAATAACAACTATCATGATAGGTAATGGATTTCCCTTTCCATTCATTGCTATCGGTGAATTTTATCTTTCCTTGTTCTATTAATTCTTGTAAGAAGGTGGTGTGGTGTATTACGTCGTAATTACCTCCCAATGCTGGATATTCGTTTTTCAAGGTATTAAAACAATGTGGGCAGGTGGTTACGATTTTTTTGATCTCGTATCCGTTTAGTACCTGAATATTTTGGTAGGCCATCATTTGAAACATAAATTCATTACCTGCTCTTCGGGCAGGATCACCCGTACAAGCTTCTTCCTTGCCTAAGATGGCATACTGCACACCTGCTTTATCCAATATCGTTGCAAACGCTTTGGTGATTTTTTGGGCTCTTTGATCAAAGCTGCCTGCACATCCCACCCAAAATAATACTTCAGGTTTTTCACCTCTTGCCATAAAATCAGCCATTGTTGATACTTTCATACTAATAAATTTATTGAGCCGTCCATGCATCTCTGTCGTCTGGGGCAAACTTCCAAGGTGCAAAATTATTTTCAATATTACTAAACATGCCATTCCATTCCGATGGCGCATTGCTTTCCTCCATTACTAAGGATCTTCTTAATTCCAAGATAATATCTAATGGAGAAATACTCACAGGACATTCCTCTACACAGGCGTTACAAGTGGTGCAAGCTCTTAATTCTTCTACACTAATATAATCGTGTAATAAGGATTTACCATCGTCTATAAATTGTTTATTGGCATCTATATTTTTACCCACTGCTTCCAAACGATCCCGGGTATCCATCATAATTTTTCGAGGACTTAATAATTTACCCGTGCTATTTGCAGGGCAGGCAGTGCTACATCTTCCGCATTCGGTACAACTATAAGCATCCATTAAGTTTTTCCAACTTAAATCCATAACATCCCTGGCACCAAATTTTTCAGGAGCAGCTGCATTCGTTGGAGCTAATTCAGGTTGCATGGCATACAATACTTCATTTTGTATACTAGGCATATTGTGCATTTGTCCCTTTGGAATTAGAGGAGCGTAATAGGCATTAGGGAATGCAAGTATAATATGTAAATGTTTTGAATAAGGTAGGTAGTTCATAAATGCATAAATGCCTAAAATATGCAACCACCAAGCAGTATGCTCTATTGCGATTGTAGTGCTTGATGGCAAATTGCTAAATAAAGGTTTCAAGTAGGAAGAAATATAGTAATTCGCTTCTGCATCCGCTGCATTCATTGTCAAAAACAAACCCATTAAAACAATCTCTATAATTAAAATTGCATTCGCATCTGATTTTGGCCAGCCCTCTAAATCCTTACTGATAAATCTTTTTATGCGTACTATATTTCTTCTAGCCAAAAACACAACGCAAGCGACCAATACTAAGAACGCCAATATTTCAAAGCTATTGATCAGGAAATCATAAAATGTACCTAAATAAGGCTTAAAAATTCGGTGTGTCCCTGCTATTCCATCAATGATTATTTCTAGTAATTCAATATTAATGATGATAAAACCTACATAAACAAATAAATGTAAAATGGCAACCAATGGATTGCGAAACATCTTTCTTTGTCCTAATGCTAATAACAATACATTCTGTAGTCGCTTGCCTTTTTGATCGTTTATTTGAAAGGGTTTCCCCAAGTGAATATTTCTTCCAATCTTGCCTAATTTTTTAAAGAAAACAAAAAAGGCAATCATGGTTATTGCGGTAAAAAGGATGCTTGCTACATATGCCATAACTATGTTTTAAAAGTATTTGTAGGATACTTGCAAATTTAGCTTGTTTTCCGCTCTTTTTTACTTGGAATTATTTAATTTGCTGCCTTCGGAGCACATTTAATTAAATTGGTGCTTTTTGCTTATTATTAAGCGATAAAAGGAACGGCAAAACTGAAACAAAATGAGCACAGATATTGATCAAAAAGTAGCAATTTGGTTGTCAGGAAATTATGACGAGACAACTAAGAATAGTATCCGACATCTACAGGCAAATCAGCCCAGTGAACTGGAGGAATCTTTTTATAAAAATTTAGAATTTGGTACAGGGGGATTAAGAGGTATTATGGGAGTGGGCACCAATCGTATTAACAAGTACACGATTGGGATGGCTACACAGGGCTTCGCAAATTATTTAACAAAAACCTATCCTGACGAAAAAATTAGTGTGGCCATAGCACATGATAGCAGAAATAATGCTAGATTTTTTGCTGAAACTACCGCTGCAGTTTTTGCAGCAAACGGTTTAAAAGTATATTTATTTGAAACATTAAGACCTACTCCAGAACTAAGTTTCGCCATTAGGCATTTGGGTTGTAAAGCGGGGGTGGTTTGTACAGCTTCTCATAACCCAAAGGAATACAATGGGTATAAAGCGTATTGGAATGATGGTGGGCAATTAGTGCCACCACATGATAAAAATGTAATTACAGAAGTGGATGCGATACAGTCGGTAGATGAAGTGAAGTGGATTGGTGGAGAAGCCAATATAGAATTATTGGGCAGTGATATGGACGTCGCTTATATTAAAATGGTAAAATCTTTAAGTGTATATCCGGAAATTATACAAACACAAAAGGACTTAAAAATTGTATATACACCTATTCATGGAACAGGAATTACCTTGGTGCCTCAAGTTTTAGAAGCATTTGGATTTACAAATGTGCATGTAGTGGAGGAGCAATCCACGCCAGATGGTAATTTTCCAACGGTGGCCTATCCTAATCCAGAAGAAAGTGAAACCATGAGTATTGGACTCGCAAAAGCAAAAGCATTGGATGCGGATATTTTATTGGGTACCGACCCAGATACAGACAGAGTGGGGGTGGGTGTAAAAAATCATAAAGGAGAATGGGTGTTAATGAATGGAAATCAAACTGCTGTTTTGGCATTTGCCTATATGATGGAAGCACGTCGTGCAAAAGGCATTGCCAAAGCAAATGACATGGTGATTACGACTATTGTAACCACCGAAATGATTAATGAAGTAGCCAAACAAAATAAAGTATCCTGTTATAATGTATTAACTGGGTTTAAATGGATTGCTGAATTAATTAAAGAAAAAGAAGGTAAAGAAAATTATATAATAGGTGGTGAGGAAAGCTTTGGTTTAATGATTGGTGATCAAATAAGAGACAAGGATGCAGTGAGTGCAGTTGCCTTATTGTGTGAGATGGCTGCATATGAGAAGAGTAAGGGTAAAACCTTATTCGAAAAAATGATTGAATTGTATATTCAATATGGTTTCTATTATGAAACCCTAATTAGCATCACCAAAAAAGGAATGAATGGACAACAGGAGATTGCTGCGATGATGGAAGGATATAGACAAGCTCCTCCAGCAACCATCAATGGCGCTAAGGTGGCTACTTTGTTGGACTATGAATTACAAAAAGGGACTAACTTATTGACCGGTGAAACCTGGAAAATAAATTTACCTAAAAGCAATGTATTGCAATTTATAACAGAGGATGGCAGTAAAATTTCTGCAAGACCAAGTGGAACGGAACCTAAAATAAAATTCTATTTTAGTGTAAATACAAAATTGAATAATGCAAGTGAATTTGATGCGCAGTATGCAGCATTGCAAAATAAAATAAATAGCATTATTGGGGATATGCAATTAAACTAATTGATTTCATGAAAAAAACAGAAGATGCGTATTTTTTGCAGGGCTTGAGAAATCAATTGGTTGCACTATTAAAAGAGAAAGGTATTACTGACGAAAAAGTATTGGAAGCAATACGGGCAATTCCTAGACATTATTTCTTAGACTCTGCATTTTCTAAAATCGCATACGAGGATCGTGCTTTTCCAATAGATGCAGATCAAACTATTTCTCAACCTTATACCGTAGCCTTTCAATCTCAATTATTAAAGATTAAAAAAGGGGAAAAGGTATTGGAAATTGGCACAGGAAGTATGTATCAAACGGCTATTTTAGCTGCCTTAGGAGCAAAAGTGTATACTATTGAAAGACAGCAAGTCCTTTTTGAGAAAACTACAGCATTTAATAAAGTTTTTGGCGATCAATTTCCGGATGTATTCTTTTCCTATGGAGATGGATTTGAAGGCCTTCCCGAATTCGCACCCTTTGATAAGATTATTATCACCGCGGCTGCGCCCAAAGTACCAGAGAAGTTATGGGAGCAGTTAAAAGTAAAAGGGATGATGGTGATACCATTAGATGAGTCTGAGACCGCGCAAAGAATGTTAAGACTGACCAAGAAAAAAGATGGGTTAGCTAAGCGAGAGTCTTTTGAACAATTTTCGTTTGTACCAATGTTACAAGGAAAAAGCCAAAGCTAGTCTTTGGAGTTGACCGCTTTGGCTTTTAATTATAAATCGTTTAGTCCTAATTATTATTGAGGCATTTGATCCATTCCACCTCCCCCTTCGTCGCCTTTTGAACTTTTTCTTCTCAACAAGTTAACATCAAATTTTCCGAATCGATAAGAGAAGTTAATTCTAAAAAATTGCTGATCTCTTACACGAGTAACTGATTGTGTGAAGTATTGACTTTCTGAATAGGTTTTATTAACCCTTGTTTTAAATACGTCGCTCACACTAAAGGATAAACTAGCTGTTCTTCCTCCACTTAAAGTCCAATCTTTTTTAACGGCCATATCAAAGTCGTAAGTTGGGAAATTATATCCTTGCGCTGTTGACTGAGGCCCACCAAATCCTCCACCTCCACCACCCATTCCGCCTCTTCCGCCACCACCTGAGCTATTTCCACCCGGAGGTAAAATTGTTTTAGCTTGATATTGTCCACTAAATTGGTAAGAGAATCCCTTTGGCAATTTAATAGTATTATTCATTTTACTAAACCAACTGGTTAAATCATTATTTACGTTTTGACCTGGAATGGTTGCGTTTATTTCAGACTTAAATAAGTTGAAACTTAGGTTTAAATCCCACCAACTCGTAATTGCAGTCTTATTGCTTAACTCTAATCCATATACAGTAGCAGTATTTGCATTAATTGAAGAACTAAAATAAGCACTGTCTAAATTAACACTTGCTCTATTGATATCACGATATACATAACTCGTAATTAAATCGGTACTGTATTTATAATATGCTGTAGCAAGGAAGTTGGATCCTTTTGCATATGCATTATTATAGGCCACTTCAAATGAATGGGTAAATTGAGGTTTTAAACCTGGGTTACCCACTGAAATATTTTGAGGATCGCTATAATCCGGGAAAGGCAATAATTGAAAGAAGTTAGGGGGGTTAATACGCTTAGAATAATTTATTTGAAAATCTTGCTTGTCATTTATCTTGTAATTAATAAAGGCACTTGGGAAAAGTGTTATAGGGTAACTAACGCTAAATGGAAGTGAATCTTTTCCTAGTTTGTTTAAGATGTTTCCGTTGTAAGATCTGCTCTCTGCTCTTAAACCTAACTGAAAACTCCAATTGTTTTTCTTCATATTCACATTAGAATAAGCTGCGTAAACGGTTTCTCCATATTGGTATTGACTGCTAATAGCGTCAATTAATTTTTCATTTCTATATTGGTCTCTTTTGTTATACTCTGAACGATCATTCACTCTTATCCCTGTTTCAAATTTCACATCATTTTTAAATTCGCGTGCATAATCAATATTAAAAGAATAGTTTTTATTATTTCCTTTACCTGCACTTCTTTGATTTAAAAAAGAAGAGTTGATTAAAGACCAGTTGTCATTATTGGATTGGTTATAATTAAAGTCGGCTGATAATTCATGTCCTTTTTCTTCAAATAAATGCTTGTAACTAAATTGCGCACCCTTGTTTAAAAAATTAAATTTAGAAGAATTTACTAAGCTATAATTTTTCGAGGTACTACCAATAATTGAATCAATAATCTGTGTTCCAATTGATCCCATATCCCCTTGCATCATATTACCATACAATGAAAAAGTATTTCTATTATCTGCTATATAATCAACACCCGCTCTATAAAAATTAAAAGAACCATTGCCTGTACTATTATTGATGGTTTCAATATTTGTAGGCAAACTGCTTCCTAAAATTTGACGTTCATTTGCTGAGGAGTTAATAGATTTGCGACCGTTTAAATTGGCATTCAAAGAAAAGTTGAATTTGCTATCTCTTACGTTCATATCACCGCCACCATTAAATTTGCCACGCATATCTAAGCCTGAACGAATACCTCCATTGTAACCATTCTTTTTATTCTTCTTTAATACAATGTTTAAAATTCCCGCATTACCGCCTGTTGCATCATATTTGGCGGAAGGGTTGGTGATAATCTCTACTCTTTCAATAATGTCCGCTGGAATTTGATCCATGGTCAATGTCGTAGGTCGGTTGTCTATTAATAAAGTAGGTGTGGCGTTTCTTAACGTTACGTTACCATCAATATCCACATTCAAATTAGGAATACTTTTCATTACCTCTACCGCCGTTTGTCCTTGGCTGGTTAAATTCTTTTCTACGTTGAAAATTTTTCGATCAATGCCCATTTCAAATTGAGGTTTTGCAGTACTACTTACTGTAACTGATTTTAATTCATTGACATCCTCTTCTATTTTAATATTCCCTAAGTCCTTATCCACCATGGCCATCATGTCTTGCATGTTTTGACCCGCACCTGTCTTTAAATTAAAGCTAATTTGTTTTTCTTGTTTTTTAAACCCAACGCCCGTAATGATTAATTTGAAATTGCCCATCACTGCTAAATTCTCAAAACTAAAATCACCATTATTGGCACTTAACATCGTACCTAAAATTGATTCGGTTGATTTTTTGGTAGCGGGGTCAAATTTGGAGCCTTTCAATTGAATGGTAATTCCTTCGATGCCTTTTTTATTGGCATCCACCACTTTGCCGTAAAAACGACCCATATTTGCGCTGGCACCAGCACCTCTTGCACCTGCACCGGTAGGGTATTGGGCACTGCTATTTAACTGAGTTAAAATAGCAATAAAGAAAATGTATATAAATTTCATAATAGTTTAGATAGGTATTTAGAATGCAGGTTTATTCAGATTGCAAATATCCGTCATATAATTAATCTGCGGTAATTGGATTATATAAACGGTAATTAAACGTGGTGAGTAAGTATTAATATTAGGATGCCCCAAACAATGCCTATTGAAAATGCAATGATTCGGTAAATTCTTGTGGCTTTTAAAAGGCTAGATTCTAATAGCGGCCTCCATTTCGTAGATAAATTTTCCGAAAAATCATTTTTGGTTTTTGCAGCTAAATGTTGAATCAAGTAAGGGAAAATCTCCCGTAATTCTTCTACAAAAACTTCTTTTAATTGCTCAATGGTCTTGTCTCCAATAAACATGGATACCATGGGTAATTTAGCCCCTAATTTATGGGTAAAAAAATCATTTAATTGCTGGTCTATCGTAGGTAAAATAGCTTCAAATTGTTGCTTGCTATTTTCCTTGTTAATAATTAGAGAAATATCTAGTTGCCCCAATAATTTTTTTATACCTGCATGGTTAGGCCAAAAAATAAGCTTTACAAATAACCAAGCTATCAACCATCCAAGCAGCCCGGTCATTAAAGGAATCATAAACAAATTCATTGGCATTGTGTCGTCCTAAATAAACGATACGGGTTTTAAAGATTAAAAATACCTAATTAAACCGAAGCAAGGAGCTCCTTGCTTCGGTTTTTTGTTTTGTAGGTCTTCATGGTGACCTTGTTTTGTTGATGCATTTGACTTGGGGTTAACATAGAACATGAAAAATGTGGCCTTTCTGTGTTGTAGATTTCAACAGTTTCAGTCA
>CANJPH010000032.1 GCA_947476145.1 Bacteroidota bacterium
CATCTAAGTGCATATCATTAATGGCAGCAATATTTTGATCATTTACTTTAAACCATAAACTTTCTTTGCGCAATTTTGCACCTCCACAAGCAGTGCAAGTATTTAATTCCATATAAGATTCTACCCACCCTTTTAAATGATCGGTACTTTGCGAAGAGGTAAACCATCGCTTTAACATGGATACGATTCCTTCATAAGCTCCCGTATAAGTATCGGGAATATTTTCATCATCTAAATCCAAATCTAAGGAGCTGGTAATATTTTGATCTCCAAATAATATTAAATCTAATTGTTCCTTAGTTAAATCCTTGATGGCTTTATCCAAACTGATTTTATGCTTTCTTGCAAACTGTTTTATCTGTGTAAAAACGCTGGCTTCTCTTGCCTCCCCTAATGGATGTATTGCACCTTCATTAATACTTAATTCATGATCTGGTAATAATAACTCCATATCAATAGCGAACACATTGCCCAATCCTTTACATACCGGGCAGGCACCGTATGGACTGTTAAACGAAAAACTATTGGGTGAAGGTTCTTCATAACTTAATCCCGTTTCCAAACACATTAATTGCTTGGAGAACTGTACTACTTTCGTTTTACCTTCCTCCAATAAGAACATTAAATCGTTACCCATCTTTAAACACTGTGCCACACTCTCCCCTAACCTGGTTTTCATGGCATCGTTTACCGGTATGCGATCCACCACAATTTCAATATCATGAATTTTATATCGGTCTACCTGAAACTTAGGCCTTAACTCTATCACTTCCCCATCCACCCTTGCTTTTACAAATCCTTTTTTGCGAATTTCTTCAAATAACTCTCTATAATGTCCCTTTCTTCCACGTACCACAGGCGCCAATAAATTAATTTTCTTATCCTTAAACTTGGTAAATATATTTTGTACAATTTCCGCTTCCGAAAATTTTACCATGGGCTTGCCTGTATTATAACTATATGCCTTTCCTATACGTGCATATAATAATCTCAAAAAGTCATATAATTCGGTAACCGTTCCTACCGTTGACCTAGGATTTTTATTAGTGGTCTTTTGCTCAATGGCAATGACCGGAGACAGTCCCGTAATTTGATCCACATCCGGACGTTCCATATCGCCCATAAATTGGCGGGCATAGGCACTAAAACTTTCCATATACCTACGTTGGCCCTCATTGTATAAAGTATCAAATGCCAGGGAAGATTTTCCACTACCACTTACCCCCGTAAATACCACTAATTGATTTTTGGGAATAGAAATGTCAAAATTCTTAAGGTTGTGCTCTCGGGCGCCTATTACTTTTATTTGGTCGTTTTCTTTGCTCATGGATATTTGTAAAGTTATAACAACCATTTAAATAATTAGTTGACTATAAGCTATAAACATTCTGTATTTTTAGGTGCAATAAGACTTCATCCCAAAATGTACGCTACTATTCGCAAAAATTTTAAAATAGCCCTGGGCATTAGCCTATTAATAGCCGTGGTGCTGTTTGGAGTAAGCTATTTTTACTCTAGAGAAACTGTCTTTTTGGGATTAAACAAGGATCTTGGCCAGGCGGGAGATATTGTTTTCAATTATATCAGTTATCTAGCAGAGGGATGGATCTGGATTCCCTATTTTTTAATCTTAGTTGGATGGTATAAAAAAGATGCTCTTTTTATCCTTCTTAATTTTTTAATTTCTACCCTTTTGACGCAAATTCCAAAGCATTTTATTTGGGACACCGTAAGCAGACCCATGGGTAGTGGCATTTCGCAGGATCAATTTCATAGGGTGGAAGGGGTAACAATGCATTTATGGAATAGTTTCCCATCGGGTCATACCGCAACCGCATTCACTATTTTTTTCGTCACCGTTTATTTCTTTCCAAAAAAAGAAGTCTTGTTGATAGGGGGCATTTATGCAGTAGCCTGCGGATATTCGAGAGTTTATTTGGCGCAACATTTCCCATTAGATGTAGCAGGCGGTATCATGGTTGCTATTTTAACAGTAATTTTGAGTATATATATAAGCAATAAAATAAAAAAAGATGTTCAAAAAATTAAGTAGCCTATTATTGATATTGGCAATTGCAAATTCAATAATTGCACAAGACACTACACAAAAAATAATTGCGGAAAGAGCAAATGACAAAAGTCAATTAAATAAGCCCTATGTTATTTTAATTTCAGCAGACGGATTTCGTTCCGATTTTACTGAACTATACGATGCATCTTATTTAAAATCGGCTTCAACAAATGGAGTGCGCGCAAAATTCATGACCCCCTCTTTTCCTTCTTTAACTTTCCCAAATCATTATACCATTGTTACAGGCATGTACCCGGCACATCATGGACTCGTTGATAATACATACTTTGATAAAGCTTCGGGACAACAATATAGTATGGGCAATACTAGAATGGTGGGTGAAGGGAAATGGTATGGTGGGACTCCATTATGGGTATTAGCAGAAAAGCAAAAAATGTTATCGGCTAGCTTTTACTGGGTAGGCTCTGAGGCAGACATTCAAAATACAAGACCAACCTACTATTATAAGTATAATGATAAGATTAATATTGCGAACAGAATTAAAGCGGTAAAAGATTGGTTGAGTTTGCCCGAAGAACAACGTCCTCACATGATTACTTTTTATTTCCCCGAAGTGGATCATGAAGCACATACCTACGGACCAAATAACCCGCATGTTGGCGAAGCTGTTAAATTTATTGATAGCAGTGTAAATGCATTACAAGCGGAATTGGCAACTTTAAACCTACCTATTAATTATATTTTTGTTTCAGATCATGGCATGACAAAAGTGGATGTTGACAATACCATTGGTATGCCTAAAGCCATTGATACTGCCGCTATGCGCGTTCCTTGGGGAGATGCTTTAATTCATGTGTATGCAAAGGATGCATCCAAGCTTGAATCCACCTATAACGAACTTAAAAAAGATACTTCTATTTCAGTTTATAAATTAGACGAGACACCTGACTATTGGCATTATAAAAAAGCAGATGATGTGTACAATCGAGTTGGCGATTTAATAGTGGTGCCACATTTGCCAAGACCCTTTAATTTTTCTACCCGTAAAACAACCATAGGTAAACATGGTTTTGACAATCACCATCCAGATATGCGCGCTACTTTTATGGCCTGGGGACCAGCCTTTAAAAAAGGATTAAGTATTGAAGGATTTGAAAACGTAAACGTATACCCCATTGTTGCAAAAATTTTAGGATTAGATTACGATGAAAATAGTATCGATGGAAAACTAAATGTATTACAGTCCATTTTACAGCCTAGCCCAACCACTATGAAGGGTGCTAAAAACAATTAGTCGTGAATGCATCTAATGGCAAAACCGCCAGTATTTAGCCCAGGGGAAACGGAGAAATTATTATCATTATAATTGAGTTGAGCAAAATATACTTTTGATCCTGTAAGTGTGTTACTCCAAAACAGTGCTATATTATTTAATGAACTACTAAACGAGCTTCCTGATCCAATGTAGCCATTACCAACTGCATTAAATCTTGTTGAATTAGTGGCGCCTGTATTAGGGGTTGTCCAAGCAGCTGTGCCTGTTTGTTTTAATTTACCACCCCCTGCAACAATATAACTAACTGGCGTCCCTCCGAGATAATTTTGTAAAACAAGCCAATCATTAAAAGTGGGCACATGATAATTAATTGGACAAACATTTTTTACATTGTTCACCACTGCCCAATTGTATAATTTTCCATACACTGCATTATTGTTCGCATCTAAATTATTATAAATCCATGCAGGAGATGTTAAACTAGCAGACCAATTTGCCGTATTGGTTACCTGAGTAATTTCAGTGCCGTCATTAAATGTAGTAACATCTAAATTTTTTGTCATCCATAGTTGGGTTCCAATATAACCACTTGGCCCCACTAGATATCCTTGGGGCATCACCTGTCCAATTAAAAAATTAGTTTTTACTAAAATAAAAAGCAAATAGATAATCAATTTTTTCATCTTAAAAGTTTTGTACAATGGTTGCATAATAATTAGCACCATCATATATAAGTGTTACGATATCTAATTTTCCAGTATTGGGTGTAAGATCAGGAACATATGCTGCTGCCCATTTCCATGCAGCAGGAAATGAAACATTCCAATTACCTACTCCTCCTTGTAAGAATTTAATTAAATAAGTACCAACACCTGGATTGGTTAAATTTAAACTTGTAATACTCATCCCTAAATTCACCGTAAAAACATTACCTGTACTCAAATCAATATTAGTGGTGGCAGCTGCAGTAATGCCAGCAGGCATGGTAAGTTTAAACCTTTTAGCAGTGATATCGCCGGATGCATTGATACTGGTTGCTGTTATGGTTCCAGCATTTAGGCTTGTTGCACTTGCATCTCCTAATAGAGGTGTAATTAAAGTGGGTGTATTCGCTCTTACAATATTGCCCGCACCAGTGGTTGCAGCAGAACCCAACACACCCCCTGCAGTATTGGTTACTATCCCTGCCACATTTAAACCTGATAAAGTTGCACCACTAAATGTAGGAGCAACCGTTGTTGCAACAGACTGGCCTATAGAAACCATATTGCCTCCAGACAGGGTTACTCCTGTTCCTGCAACAATGGATGATTGTTTGCCATTAAATAAACTCCAATCACTTGATGTTAAATAACCGTTTGCTACAGAAGTGGCAGCCGTTAATGAAATGGTATTGGAAGCTCTTGATAAAGGAAGTGAAAAAGTTAAGGGGGTTTCGAAATCTGTCCCTCCTATTGCTGATGATACCACCCCAGCACCATTTGCTTTTAATATTCCAATTGTTGTGCCTGCTCCTCCATAGTTTGCATCTATAATACTTCCCAACCAAGTTCCCGAACTGATGGAACCTACTGTAGTAATAGCACTTGAGCCAATGGCAGGTGCCGCGCCAATGGTATTATAGGAAATAGTTTTAGCCAAGGAACCATCAAAACTTACAGGACTTACTAAACCACTTCCACTATTATTAAATGTTATTGCATTGGAAATGTTAGAAGTAATAATGATATCAACCGATCCATCAAATGCAACTCCATTTATATTTTTTGTAGCCGCTAGCTTTGTTGCTGTTCCTGCATTGCCTGTTGTGTTTTGATTTAAAGTAGGAATATCTCCTGCTACAATAGCTCTAAATGAAGGCACTGCATTACTTCCCGTTGAAGGCCCTGCATAAAATGCATTTGGTGCTTGTGCCGAAAATGTACCCAACTTGCTATTAAATAAAGCCCAATCCGATGAACTTAAATAACCTGCCGCGGAAGCAGTTGCAGCAGGAATTGATATTACCCCTGTACTTGCAGTATACACGATAGGACTTATTGCACTCAATGCATTTCTTGCCCTTGTATTAGTATAATATAAATTAGTGCCCTCTGCAATATCCGTACTTGTAAGTGTGATGCTACTTTCGGTACGACCATTAACGGAAACAATAGAAACAGGCATTAAGAGTTCTAACCAATTTGCCAATGCAATTGCAGGCAATCCACTTAATACATAATTTTTACTATTATCTGTTCTAATGGCAATACTTCCAACCACAGCACTTGAGAGTGCAAGCATAGCTGCTTGATTTATTACCACATATCCACTTGAAAAAGAAATAGAAGGAATTTGTGAAGTGGGTATTTTCCCATTCGCGTCTAAGCTAGCAACTCCATTAATTGAAGCTTTCTGACTAAGATCAATTTTATTATTAAATAAGTCCCAATCTGTATTTGCTAAATATCCATTTACTACACTTGTTGCTTGTGGAATGGAAATGGCGTTGGATGTATTTATCAATGGGCTTGTGAAATTGATAGGGCTTTGAAAATCCGTTCCTGCAGTTGCCACACTCACAACGCCTACCCCATTCGCTTTTAATACTCCGTTGTTGGTTCCAGCACCACCATAATTTGCACCAATCACATTTGCCGCCCAGGTTCCAGAAGTAATCGTTCCTATTGTTGTAATACTTGTTGACCCAATTGTTGGAGCTGCTCCAATGGTATTGTAAGAAATTGTTCTTGCAGTTGATCCATTAAAAGTACTTCCAGCTACTACCCCTAATCCGTTATTTGCAAACGTTAAAAAATTAGTTGTATTGGCCGTTAAATTTGAAATATCTGATGAGCCATCAAACAATACATTATTTAAATTGATAGCTGTTGTTAATTTATTAGCGGAGGCTGCATTCCCTAATGTATTCGCTGCATTATTGGGGATATCGGCAGCCACCAGACTTCTAAAACCAGCAGCCCCTGAAGTACCCGAAGCTGGACCAGCAAAAATAGTATTTGGATTGCTGTTCCCCGCTAAACCAATTATTGTATACGCAGGAATATTTAATACATTGCCAGTAATACTTGCAACCCCGTTATTCCCAATATTGGTTACATTATTTACGGTATTTGAATAAGCGGTATTAAAATGATCATAATCAATTTTACTAATTAACCCCGCTGTAACGGAACTAGCAGCAGCCATTGGAATATTCAAAGTATGATTCGAACCTGTTGAAACCCAATTAGGCATTAATCCAGTGGTTTCAGGAATACCAAAATTTTGTACCTGCGTAGTTAATCTATTTAAACTATATAATTGAGCATGATTAGTAACATTAGCGAGTCCAACTTTAGAAGGACTAATACCAGTAGCCAATTTAGCATCGGTAACAGCAGCATCTTGTATTTTATTAGTAGTAATGGCACTGGTCGCAATGATTGGTAAGGAAGCTGATCCTGTTAAATCACCCGCCAATAGGATGATCCCCTTATTGTTTATGGTCGCATCTGGCGCTCCTGCTATTAAAGCCCCATCCACATAATCCTTTATAGCTTTAACAGAGGGGTATTTACTATGATTATAATCTGCAATAACTCCAACATCAACCGATTTATTAAAAAAATCTTCTTTATAATTTATCCTTGTAGATAAAAAACTAGTGTCTCTTGTTATGCGCAAATTCATCATGTTTGCTGTATCTGCAATAGTTAATTTAGTAGACATATAACTAGACAACTGTGCTTGTCTTAAATAAGGCAAGAGCATAAAAGCTGTATCTGTAAAATTCATTTTGGGTATTAAATACCCTCCCATCTGCGCTTGTCTTAAATACGGACTAAGCATGGTAGCCGTGTCCGTAATATTTAATTTGTTTGTAAGATAGCTGCTTAATTGCGTCTGTCTCAAATAAGGGAATAACATTAAACTTGTATCTTCTTTATTCAACTTTAAATAAATACGATTAGACAAACTAGCAGTATCAAATGCTTTTAAGGAAAGTTGATACGGCGTAACATATTTAATACTATCTGCAATGTTTAATTTTCTATTCAATGCACTTGCCATTTCTAATTTTAATGCATAGGGCGACAAAATAGTAGATGTATCTGAAACGTTTAATTTTTTATTTAAAATAGCAGTGTCCATATTTATCGTATTAGCCGATAAAGATTGTAAAGCATATGGCACTACCCCAAATTCAACCGTGCCAAGATCAACCCATTCCTTATTGTACTCCCAATTTAAACCAGGAGAAACTGGTGTTATCGAAATGCTAAGTTGAAAATAAAAATTAGCACTTGACCAATCTATCCCGTAAATATCATTTACACCTGTATAGCGTGTGCCTTTACCTATTACAATATTAAATATTCCAAATTCATTGGTATTGCTTTCATGATTTTCCCCAAATACGACCACTCCATTGGAAGACCCTTTTAAAATAGTAGACTTAATATATATTTTTCTGTTATTTGCTGGATTGCCCGATTTATCTTTTGCAACTGCTTGAAAATTGATTCCAGCTTTAGGAGACTGTGCAAATCCTTGGATATAAAAAAGAGTCATTATTAATTGTATAATGACAACAAAAAATGTTTTTTTAAAATTTTTATAGCGCATTCAATTGTTTGGTTTAGTGTATATCAAAATAAAGTTTCGAATTTGCACAAATAAAGTAAACTAAATACATACCCGCAATGAGACATAAGCCTCATTTTACATTATACTACTAAAAACTATAAATGAAGTAAAAATCAATACTAGTATATATTACAGAAGAATGCCGCAATCCTAGCACCAAATTAGCATTTCAGAAATGAGTATGGATTCAAGAATTTATAGATACATTCGGCTATAGTATTATAAAAATGAATCAAAAAGCTAGCCAATTGGTTATTATTATCTTAGTATTATTACATAATACTGCGCTAGCCAATGTTAAACAAATCAATGACAATGGTCTTAAAAAAGCACGTGAAAAAGCAATTCATTTAGTGAACTTATGGGACAGTGTGAATTATCATCCCAACAAATACAAAGACCCTTATTCAATAGAAATTTGGGATCAGTTATTGAGTGAACAATATGCTTTAGCCTTACTAAATAAGGATCAGGATTTAGTTTTTAAACTAAGTATACCGCTTAGCTTCACTTATCATTCTGAAACTAAATTTAAAAATGGAACTCCTTTATTGGAAGCCATTTTAATTCAAAAAGAAAAATTAGATACGATTCAATACAAAGAAGTCCTCATTAAACTAGAAGAAGAATACAGGGCGTCCAACAATATTGAAAAGGCAATTAAAATTCGGAAGGAAAGAATTGAAAACCATTTCATTAATAATTATTGGGAAATTTATAGAGATTGTGGGTTATACAATGCAGCTAAAAGTGACCTGCTTCAATTTGTAAAAATTCCAGACTTATATAGCACTAAGCGATTAAACTATTATTTTTTACTAGGTGGGCTATACATGGAGATGAAAGAAATAGATAGTGCCCTAAATATATATACAATTGCTTTAAGGGAGGCAGAAGAAACAATTATAGAAAACAAAAAGACGTCCAATGAGGAAGATCAAAAATTAGTATATTGGAAGGCCTGCTTTTTGGGTTTAATCGTAAGATGCAATATCGAGAAAGGAGATTATTCAAATTCAACAGCGACTTTGAAATTTGATATTGATCAAAGTTTTGAAAATTCTGATAATAAAATTAGCGCAATGAATACATTGAGTAAGGTATATATTCATTTTAAACAATTTAAAGAAGCTAAAATATATCTTGATAGCGCAACTATACTCTTAACTGAAAAAACTTCTAATATATTAGAAGTAGACCACCTATTAACAATTTCCGATTATTATGCTGCCATCAATAAAAATGATTCTGCTTATTATTATTATAAAATATATAATAATAAGAAAGAAGAATTATACCAAAATGTACAAAAAAATCAATCGGTATTATTATTGGCACAAATGGAAATTGCCAATAGGCGTGATGAATTGCTAGAAAGTAACAAATCATTATTTGAAAGTAATAAGGAAAATAATAGGCAAAAAATAATTTTATTGGGTTTACTTGTTAGCTTAGTCCTTTCTATAATAGTGGGAGTAATTATATATATTAATAGTTTAGCTAAATCAAGATCCAATCAAAAAATTGCAATCCAAAGTAAATTAATTAATGATAACTCAAATAAAATTGAAGCTCAATTTAATCATAATGAGTTATTATTAAAGGAGCTACATCATAGAGTTAAAAATAATTTACAAGTAATGTATAGCTTGTTGAATTTACAAAAACGAAGAAATCAAGACGCGGATACGATTGAGACCTTGTCGTCCATTCAAAATAGAATACATACTATGGCATTGGTGCATCAGAATTTATATTCTAGTGGCGATTTTGAAATGGTTGAAATTGCTACTTATATAAAAACCTTGGCCAACCACTTGGAAACCATATATAAAGTAGATAGAAAGAAAATTGAAATGGTATTTAATATTGACGAAGCATTAAAGCTTCCTATTGAAACGGTTGTTGCCATTGGATTAATTGTAAACGAAGCAGTCTCTAATTCCTTTAAATATGCCTTTAAAAATCAGCCAAATGGAAAGGTTATGATTTTCATTGAAAGTAGTAGTAATGAAACAAAGATTAAAATTCAAGACAATGGAGAAGGGTTTGGACAGTTACCTAAAAAAGAAAATAGCCTGGGTATGAAGCTGATAAAATTAATGTGCTTGCAATTAAAAGCAACACACTTATTAGACCAGACAAATGGAGTCACGCACTATATAAAATTTAAAAAAGAATAATAATGGAAAAAAGAATATTGTTATTAGAAGATGAAATAATTGTTGCCCTTGATTTACAAGAAATATTAGAAACTTCAGGGTATCAAACTATGGTTGCACATAACCATACAGATGCAATAGATGTTTTAAAGAAATTTAAACCGCATTTAGCTATTTGTGATATTAACTTGGGAAATGGACCAACTGGAATTGATTTTGCAATGGAAGCTAAAAGTATACTTCCAAAATTGGAGATCATTTATGTTACCGCATTTAGTGACCAAAAAATGGTAGAAACAGCAGATTTGACCAATCCATTTAATTATATCGTAAAACCTTGGAATGAGGAACAAATTAAGGTATCGGTAAATATGGCTTTTAAATACCTTCTTGAGAAGATGAAAAAGAACTCTTTAATGGATTGTTTAAGCCTTTCCGAGTATAAAATTTTAGACCTGATCGCCAAACAGAAAAAGAGCAAAGAAATAGCGGAAATGCTGTTCATTGCCGAAAAAACAGTCAGAAACCACCGTTACAATATCATTAAAAAGCTAAACCTCCCCAACGACAACAATAGTCTCTTAAAATGGGCCATCACACATTTCAATAAATAATCATATTTTTATATTCATTTAAAGTGTATTGCGTGAACTGAATTGAGGCGTCTGCCCTATTTATACGCGCATATTTTCAACGTATTTTGCACATATTAATGTAAAAAATATGCAAACTCTTTAATTTAAAAAAAATATGCCCAAACAAGTATATACTTTAATAATACTATTTCTGTCCTTTGGCCTTACTGATACACTAAATGCTCAAGAAAAAAAACCTCAAAAAGGATTTAGTCATTTTATTGAAAATCAAGTATCCTTGTTGGCTGGATTAGACATTTCAAAGCAAGATATTAATGTAGGAGATTATAGCTCTAAATTTAACTACCAACTAGCTGACTATCAAAACAACACGTTTAAGGCTGGCTATTTTTTTGGATTCAGAATAGATGCTAAAAACAAATTAAAAGACAAATTTGATGTTTCCATCAGTTTCAATAAATTAAGTACAGGTACCAATTATAAAGATGCTAAAAGTTTAACACCCTTTTTGGGTAGTTTTTCAACGTTTAAAGCAGATGATAATTTTTTTATACTCAATTTAAATACACATTACAAAAAACAAATATTAACCTCCCATACCAATAAACGAAACTTGTACTTAATAGCTGGCCCAAGTATTGATATTCGCTTATCCAACCAAAGTGAAGACAATCAAGTGTATAAAACCTATCGAAACTTTATAATTAAGGCAGATGTGGGTGTAGAATTTGATAATCAATCTTATTACACGTTATTTATACATTATAAACAACCGCTAAGTTCATTTACGATACAACCTATCAAAACCAATTTGAATTCATTAGAAATTGGAACCGTATTCAAAATAAATGACCTTTTTTAAATATTATAATATGAATATTAAACCAATATACACGCTCATTATCAGCTCCCTACTATTCGTATCCACCATTTCCTGCAGCAAAGAAATTGCACCATCAGAAGCAACCCTCTCTTATCAACTCATTGCAGATAAAACATGGTATTTGGAATATGCACAAACAACAAATGGAACTAATACTACTACAAAGTCTTATGTGGGTCAGTCCACTTATTTTATTAATTATCTTAAGAATTTAACAACTATAGACTCAGATGGATTAGCAGGAACCTATTCATTGCAAAATATAAATAACCTATTACTGATTCAAGTGATCGCCAAAACGCCCAATGGCAATTCGAGTACTTATCAATACGAAGTGGTTAGCTTAGGTGCAAAAAAAATGGTTTTAAGTTATAGTCTAGGAGCCACAAAAACACAACTTTTCTTTTCAACCCAAAGATAAATTAACAAACACTAGCAATATTATCAATGAAAATAGTTTTGAATATACCTAAATTTAAAATTGTACCACTAGTTATTGGTATTTTACTTACTGTGCAAACCAACTATGCTCAGCAACTTACCATGAGCAGTATGGGAATTTTAGAAAATACTTCAAGTTTATCTGCTGCAATCAATTTTAAAAGCAATGCAAAGTGTATAGATGTACAATCGGGGATTGCGGTATTGAATGTATTTAAAGGTTATGGTGAATTTGTTGTGAACTGTTCAGTGAAACAACAATTTAATATACTTGGTGTAAAAATGTTCCCGAACCCGGTAATAACAAGATCAAAGATAAAATTTACAAATACACCCTCTTTAACAGAAAATTTTAATGTCACAATTTGGAATACAGAAGGGGAATTAGTTAAAAGTATGAAGGAATCAGGATACAATATATTTCAAGGCTTACTCATTGATTTTAGCACCCTATCCCCTGGAGGATACATTTTGAAAATCGAATCCCCAGAATATATTGAAGCCCTTAAATTTATTAAGACGAACTAAAAAAAATTAAAAAGAAATAAATCTTCCATATGAAACTATTGATTTCAAAAACACCACTAACAGTATTAGTGGCATTTTTATTTTTAAGCCCTTTTGTTTCCAAAGCACAAATATCCAACGGAGGTATCTTTTTTCAGGCAATTGCCAGAGACAATATGTCCAATCCTGCCAAGGATAGAAAAATTTATGTGCAATCAAGTATTATACAAAATACTGCAACAGGAAATAATGTATTAACAGAACTACACCAAACCAATACCGATGCTACCGGTATTTTTAGTATAAGTATTGGTCAAGGAATTAGAACCGGTGGCCTAGTAACTAGTTTAACGAATATCCCTTGGGCGCAAGGCCCATTTTTTTTAAACCTGAAAATTGCAATATCCCCTGCTGCGCCCATCACGAATTGGGATTATGCAAAGGAATGGATTGATTTAGGCACTACCCCATTTGGGACAGTTCCATATGCTTTATATGCAGGAAAAGTAGCAGGATTAGACAGTAAATTAAATATTTCAGATAGTATAACCACATATATCACCCCCTTTCAACTGAAAGCGAAAACTTTTGATACCCTAAATCTTTCAACTCGTATTGATCGGAAATTAAACATATCAGATACTTTAAATTTATTGAGCCCCTATATTAAATTGAATCAAATAGATGGTTTAATAAGTAGTAAGCTAAATAGTAAGGATACTTCCTCCATGTTAAATGCACGTATCGCAAGAGATACCATTTCACTGAGTACCCGTATCAACTTAAAAGAGAATGCAAATAATAAAACCATTGATATAATATTAGATGGCGGCCTGGATACTAAATACCCTAGTGCTAAAGCAGTAAAAACTTATGTAGATGCCTCTATTTCTAATTTAGGGGTAATTAATGTAAACAATGCTTCCATTGTTGATGCAGATGCTACAACAAAAGGGAAAATAAAACTAGCAGGTGATCTTAGTGGTACTGCAGATATACCAACCATAGCAAATAATGCAATAGTTACCTCAAAATTAATGGACGGCGCCATCACTGATAGTAAAATTGCGAACGGAATAAATGCCAGTAAAGTTGGATTAGGGAATGTGAATAATACATCTGATATTAATAAACCATTAAGCATCGCTACACAAAATGCATTAGTAGTAAAATTAAATAGTAGTGATACTAGCTCTATGTTATCTAACTATCTTAATAGTATTCAAAACTTACAGCATTTAAAATTAAATAGTAGTGATACCTCCGGTATGCTTAATGCAAGAATTCAAAGAGATACAAGTTTCTTGTTACAAAAAAGTGATACTATTTATTTATCAAATAGAATAAACTTAAAAGAAGATGGAAACAACAAGTCCTTAGATATCAATGCAGACGGGTCTTCATCCATAAAATATCCAAGCACCAATGCAGTAAAACGATATGTTGACAGTGTTGCTGTTGTATTAGCTGCAGGCGGAGGCTCTGGTGGAGGTGGTGGTTCAGGTACAGTGGTAGACGCCAATGGAACAACCAAAGGGATTATTCAACTAGCAGGGGATTTATCTGGCATTGCTTCTGCTCCTATTATTGCAAATTATGCAATCACCAATTCAAAAATTGCTAATTCCGCAATCACAGATGCTAAAGTTTCCTCGGGTATTCAAGCTAGCAAAGTTGGTTTAGGCAGTGTGGACAATACCAGTGATGCAGACAAGCCTATAAGTACCGCTACTCAAGCTGCCTTAGATTTAAAATATAATGCAAGCAGTGCAGCTACTTTAACCAATTCCATTAATTCAAAATTAAGTATTTCCGATACCTCTACAATGCTAAGCGATAGAATAAAGAGAGATACTTCTTGGCTATCCAATAGAATTAATTTAAAAGTAAATATACAGGATAGCAATATAGTATACACTACGCCAGCTTACCTTAATGCTAAGATTACCGATACCACTTATTTAAGTGACAGAATTAACTTAAAATACAATGCTACGGATGGTATTGCAAACGAAAGTTTAATAGCAAATAAATTAAATAAAGCGGATACCATTTATTTAGATAACAGAATCAATACAAAAATCAATTTTGCGGATAGTGTATTTGGATATGTTACCCCAAGTAAATTGAATTCCAAAATAACAGACACCACCAGTTTATCAAACAGAATTAATACACGATTATCAAGTACGGATACTGCTTATATGTTGAGGAATTACGCAATTAGTGCAAACCTAAGTCCTATTGCAAGTTCAGGTAATTACAATGATTTAATTAATAAGCCCGTTTTATTAACCAGTCCAGTAAGTTCGGTGAATGGACAAACTGGTGTGGTGGTGATTGATAAGTCTACTTTAAACCTTGCCAATGTTGACAACACAACAGACATTAATAAGCCTATTTCTTTTTTAACTTCTAATGCACTCAATAATAAGGTAGATATAAGCGCCATCAATACCCCTAATGGTATTCCGGGCTTAGATGGTAATTCTAAAATACCTAGTTTCTTATTACCTGCATTCTCTTTTACATCTGTTTCTATTGCAAATAACGCAACGGAAATGTTAAATATTGGCGCTACCTCCATAAAAGGTACTGTTGCAGTTAGAACCGACTTGAGTAAAACATATATTTTAGGGGTTGATTATTCAAATAGCATATCCGACTGGGTAGAAATGCTTACCCCTGGTGCGCCAGTGCAAAGTGTAAACGGAAAATTAGGAACCGTTAACTTAACTACATCAGATATTACAGAAGGAAGTAACCAATACTTTACTGCGACAAGGGCAAAAGCATTGTTAAGTGGGAATGCCCCTGTTAATTATAGTGCAAGTACCGGTGTGATTAGTGCAGACACGAGTACGAGTAGCTATAGTTTAATTACTAGATATGCTTTTCAACAGCAAAACAATACTACTACAACTTCACTTAATGCTAAAGTAAATGTAAGTGATACTTCAAATATGTTATACCCTTATGCGAAAAATACGAATATAACGAGTGCCCTATTAAACAAACTAAATCTCGCAGATACGGCGATGATGCTCAACAATAGAGTGGGTCGAGATACCATCTCCTTATCCAATAGAATCAATCTAAAAGTAAATGCTTCGGACACTGCATTTATGTTAAATACCAGGTTCGCCAGAGATACCGTTTTATTGTCAAACAGGATTAGTGCAAAATTAAATTATGCAGATACGAGTTTAATGTTAAGTAATCGATTCGCTAGAGACACTTTTGCGCTTTCTAACAGAATTAATCTAAAATTAAATTTGTCAGATACTGCAACCATGTTGAGCAGAAGAATTGGGAAAGACACCTTAGCATTATCATCTAGAATTAATCTTAAATTAAATAGTTCTGATACCAGTGCTATGTTATCAAATTATTTAACTGCATTGAATGCAAAAGAATTAATTGCTAATAAATCAAGTGATACTACATTGGGTGGCGGAAGTCCAAGTAATATTTTATACCCTACTCAATTGGCCGTTCAAAAATATGTTTATAATAATGGTGGAACAGGCGTTGGATCTGGCACATTATCTGGGACAATTGTAGATGCGACAAGCAGCGTGAAAGGTAAAATACAATTAGCAGGAGACCTTGGTGGTACTGCTGCTTCCCCTTTAGTACTTTCAATTGGAGGAGTGACCAAAGATTCTCTAGCTATTGCCTTAAATAGCATTAATTCTGCTACGCCCAACAATATTGTAAACTATATGGTAAGAAGAAGTGCAATTGGAGATTTTTCAGGCAGTACAATTACGGCTTCTACTAAATTCATGGGCAATCTTACTGGCAACGTAACAGGTAATGTAACGGGTGTTGTCACTGGAAGTTTAATTGGTAATGTAACGGGGAATGCAACCAATGTGTCTGGTGTTGTTGCACTAGCAAATGGAGGAACAGGAGCCAATAGTGCAACTGCAGCATTATCTAATTTAGGATTAGGAAATGTGAATAACACTACCGATTTAAATAAGCCAGTAAGTACATTACAACAAGCAGCATTGGATTTAAAAGCTAATTTAAATTCACCCACATTTACTGGATTGCCTGTTTTGCCAACGGGAACAACAGGAGTAACACAAGCCCTCAATGATAATTCCGTAAAATTAGCAACCACCGCATATGTCGCAAATGCTTTAGCCGACGCTTCGGGAAATATTACGAATTCTGTTGCAGATGCAACAACCATATCTAAAGGAAAAATATTACTAGCAGGTGATTTAGGAGGCAACGCTACAACACCTTTAGTATTGAGCGTTGGAGGAAAAACAAAAGATAGTATCGCATTTTCAGTAAATGCTTTCGGTACTGCAACCAATACCAATTTGGCTAGCACCATTGTAAAGCGAGATGCAAGCGGCAATTTTTCTGCAGGTAATATTAGTGCGAATACCATAGGTACGCATACTGGAGATGTTATAGGAAATGTAACCGGAAATTTAACAGGAACAGTTACCGGAAATGCTACCAATGTTTCAGGCGTTGTAGCTGTTACGAATGGGGGAACAGGTGCATCAAATAATTCGAACGCAAGAACCAATTTAGGAATAGGCAATGTGGATAATACAAGTGATGCAAATAAACCAGTTAGTACTTTCCAACAGTCGGCTTTAGATTTAAAAGCAAACTTAGCTTCTCCTACCTTTACTGGCTTACCTATTTTACCAACAGGAACCACTGGAGTAACACAAGCTTTAAATGACAACAGTACTAAAATAGCGACGACCGCTTATGTAGCCAATGCATTAGCCGATGCTTCAGGATCTATAACAAATTCTGTTGCAGACGCAACTACCTCTTCTAAAGGAAAAATATTATTAGCGGGTGATTTAGGCGGAACCGCTACTGCCCCAATAGTTATGACTATTGGAGGAAAAACAAAAGACAGTATCGCGGCTACCGTAAATGCTTTTGGTACAGCAACCAATGCGAATTTGGCAAATGCCGTTGTTAAAAGAGATGGAAGTGGAAATTTTTCAGCGACCACTATTAATGCAAATTTAGTTGGAAATGTGACTGGTAATATAACTGGGAACGTTACGGGAAATTTAACAGGAACCGTGACCGGAAACGCAACGAATGTTTCCGGAATAGTTGCATTAGCCAATGGAGGTACGGGTGGCACAACAGCTATTGATGCAAGAACTAATTTAGGTATTGGAAATATCAATAACACTAGCGACGCCAATAAACCAGTGAGCACTGCACAACAAACCGCTTTAGATTTAAAAGCCAATTTAGCATCTCCTACTTTTACAGGCTTGCCAGTATTACCTATAGGAGCGACAGGAGTAACACAAACATTAAACGATAATAGTACCAAATTAGCAACCACCGCTTATGTGGCCAATGCATTAGCAGATGCTTCAGGTAGTATTACCAATTCTGTTGCAGATGCTACGACTACTTCAAAAGGTAAAATTTTATTGGCAGGTGATTTAGGAGGTACTGCTACTGCACCTGTTATATTAAATGTAGGAGGTAAAACAAAAGACAGTATTGCTGCAGCAGTAGATGCGTTTGCAACTGCCACCAATACCAATTTGGCGAATTCAATTGTAAAAAGAGACGCCAATGGCGCATTCATTGGTTCACTTTCCGGTAACGCAACCAACGTCACAGGTATTGTAGCGATTGAAAATGGAGGAACCGGGGGCTCAACAGTTTCAGCCTTTAAAACCAATTTTGCTTTAGACAATTTAGATAACACATCCGATCTTAATAAACCTATTAGCACATTAACTCAAAATGCATTAAATGCAAAAGTGAATAATAGTTCGATAGCGGTAGCAAATGGTGTTGCATCTTTAGGTGCGGATGGTAAAGTACCTACTACGCAGTTACCTGCATTTTCAATTACTACAGTAAATGTGGTAAATAGTCAAGCAAACATGTTAGCACTTAGTGGTCTTTCTGTTGGTGCAGTTGCTATTAGAACAGACAATTCAACTAATTATCTATTAACAGCTACACCTGCAACTACATTATCCAATTGGCAAGTATTTTATCCAGCATCCACCAATGTACAATCAGTAAATGGATCAACAGGAGCGGTTGCTTTAACTGGAACTACAAACAGATTAAGTATAAGTGGAACTAACGTATTTGATATTTCTTCTTTTTACTTAGGACAAGCTTCTATAAATACCTTAGGTACAATTACAACAGGGGTATGGAATGGAACAGCTATTCCAATTGCATATGGAGGTACCGGTCAAACAACCGCTACGAATGCATTCAACGCATTAGCCCCTGCTCAATCAGGCAATAGTGGTAAATTTTTAACCACCAATGGAACCAATGCAAGTTGGTCAAGTATCAGTGCAGCAGGTGGTTGGAGTACATTAGGAAATAGTGGCACAGTTGATGGTACAAACTTTATGGGTACCACCGACGCACAACCTCTCAACTTCCAAGTAGGTGGTCTCGCTTCTGGTCGTCTCGATGTTTCCTCTACCATCGGACAAGCTACACTCGGTTACGGCGCAGGAGCCAACACCATTCGTAACACTTCCACTTTCTACGGAACAAA
>CANJPH010000033.1 GCA_947476145.1 Bacteroidota bacterium
GAGATTTGTAATTATTATTTATTAGGTTGCGGCGTATAGCGTAAATATGGCTTTACAATATTTAAGCCTTTGGGAAATTTGACTAAGGCCTCTTCTGTTTTAACAGCCGGTAACACAATGACATCCTCGCCATCCACCCAATTGGCTGGCGTGGCTACACTATAATTAGCGGTTAATTGCAAAGAGTCAATAACTCGCAACACTTCCACAAAATTTCTACCAATAGATGCTGGATAAGTAATAAATAATTTTACTTTTTTATCTGGACCAATAATAAATAAAGAACGTACCGTAAAAGTTTCGGATGCATTTGGATGAATCATATCATAGGCATTAGCCACCGCACGATCCTCGTCTGCAATAATCGGAAAATCTACATGTACATGTTGTGTTTCATTAATATCAGTAATCCATTGATGATGACTTTCCACGCCATCCACACTTAAGGCCAATACTTTTACATTTCGCTTTGCAAATTCTTCTTGTAAAGCAGCAGTGCGTCCTAATTCAGTAGTACATACCGGTGTAAAATCTGCAGGGTGGGAAAACAATATGCCCCAACTGTCCCCTAAATATTCATAAAAGCTGATGTCACCAATACTTGTCTTTGCTTTAAAGTCGGGCGCAAAGTCCCCTAATCTTAAACTCATAACTATTTTTTATTTTTCCTACAACTCAACAATGAATTGAGAATACAAAGATATATATTTCCTACTAAATTAGTAGACTTTATACTGCTTTTTTAAAAATTATTTTTTAACGATGGTTAACGACGAAATTTTTGCGCGCAATATTATATGGAATGAAGGGAATTACTTACCTGCTTCTTCTGTATATAAATCTAATAACCCGTCGGGAAGTTCCACTTGCACAATTTTCTTTGCATGATTTACACCCTTTAAACTTTCCTCATGCAAAGGAATATAGGCTTCCTGTTCGTTGTATAAAATGGTGACCATTAATTGGTGCGGTTGTTCAATCACTTCTTGGATAATACCAATATCCTTCCCCGCTTCTTGTACCATATAACCAAGTAAAGCCAATGGTGAATTCTTTTCCACTAATTTTTGAAAATCATCCTGAGGCAACCAAACTTTTTTACCTGTTAAAAAATTAGCAGCTTCTCTTGTTTTCACACCCTCCATTTGCAAATGCGTAATGGTATCTGTTTTAGCAGTTGCCGATTCAATAAAATAGGGAATAAAACTTCCAGCTTGTTTTTCAACAAACAAAGCTTGTACCCCTTTGAATGTAATGGATTTACCTAAGGCATGCTCTAAAATGACTGCACCAGCAACTCCATGTGGGGCAACTAATTTACCAATATGGATATATTCACTCATACGCAAATTTACTGTTTTGTAAAGTATTTCGTTTCACAAAAAACCCCGGAGTCCAAAGGAAACCGGGGTTTTTATAGCTATTTTAATACTGTTAAACTATTCAGCAGCTGGTGTTTCGTCAGCAGCAGCTTCTACAGCTGGAGCTTCCTCAACTACAACTACTTCTTCAGCAACAACTTCAGCAGGAGCTTCTTCAACTACTACTTCGGCCACTGGCTCAGCAACTTTCTTTACAACAGGTACGTACACTTTTTTAGCAGCTTGTGCTTTTTTGTGCGCATCGTTTTTAGAAGCGATTTGTGTTTCGTGCTCAGCATACCAAGTTTGAAACTTAGCCATTGCTGTTGCATCGTCAAACAAACCTAATTTAACACCACGCAATAAGTGTTTCAAATAAAGAACACCTTTGAATGATAAAATTCTGTGAACGGTGTCAGTAGGTTGAGCACCTTTGTTTAACCACTCTAACGCTTTTTGACGATCTAATTCGATTGTCGCAGGAACTGTTAAAGGATTGTAAGTACCAATTTTTTGGATGAATTTACCATCTCTTGGTGCGCGTCCGTCGGCCACTACTATAAAGTAGAACGGTCTTTTTTTACTACCATGACGCTGTAGTCTGATCTTTACTGCCATTTTAAATAGAAATTTATAGGCGTTAACAAATAAGGTTAAGGCTGCAAAGATAATAGAAACTCATGAATTCACCCAATTAAAATGGAAATTCAAGGACTATTTTGTCTAAATTTAATTGAAAATCAAGCACTTACGTAATTAATACTGACTTTTATCTTCTCAATCCGGGCATTTTGCTTGCCATGGCAGCGCCCATAGGTCCCGACATCGTTTTCATCATCTGCTTCATTTGTTCAAATTGTTTCATGAAGGCATTGATCTCCGCAATATTTTTCCCTGACCCAGTCGCAATTCTTTGTTTCCGACTTGGGGTTAATAAATCTGGATTTCTTCTTTCAATAATCGTCATGGATTGAATAATCGCTTCCACCCCTTTAAAAGCATCGTCTTTAATATCTACATCTTTTAAACTCTTACCCATGCCTGGAATCATTCCCATCAAATCCTTCAAATTTCCCATCTTTTTAATCTGTTGAATCTGCGATAAAAAGTCTTCAAAGTCAAACTGATTTTTTCTAATTTTCTTTTCTAACTTTTTAGCGGCCTCTTCATCATATTGCGCTTGTGCTTTTTCTACCAAAGAAGTAATGTCTCCCATTCCCAAAATTCTTTGGGCCATACGTTCTGGATAAAATACATCCAAGGTATCCATCTTCTCTCCACTGCTCATAAACTTAATTGGTTTATTCACAGTGTACTTAATGGAAAGTGCAGCACCCCCTCTTGTATCTCCATCCAACTTCGTTAACACCACTCCTGTAAAATCCAAGCGATCGTTAAAAGCCTTGGCAGTATTGACTGCATCCTGTCCTGTCATGGCGTCTACTACAAATAAAATTTCTTGCGGCTGAATGGTTGTTTTAATATTCGTAACCTCATTCATCATTTCTTCATCTACCGCTAAACGACCTGCAGTATCTATAATAATTACATTTTTATTATTTTGTTTTGCATATGCAATGGCATTTTCTGCAATAGATACTGCATTTTTATTTTCTCTTTCAACAAAAATATCTACGCCAATTTGTTCTGCTAAAACTGTTAATTGATCCATTGCCGCGGGTCGATAAATATCTGCAGCAACTAATAATGGTGATTTTTTTTGCGCTTTTAAATAGCTTGCTAATTTTCCTGAAAAAGTAGTTTTACCACTACCTTGTAAACCTGCCACTAAAATGATGGTTGGATTGCCGGATAAATTTAATAAGGCCGCTTCCGAACCCATTAATGCGGTTAATTCATCCTGCACAATTTTAACCATTAACTGACCAGGGCTAATTGCATTGATTACTTTTTCGCCAATGGCTTTTTCTTTAATGGTGTCTGTAAATTCTTTGGCAATCTTAAAATTCACGTCGGCATCCAATAATGCTTTTCTGATATCTTTTAAGGTATTGGCAACATTTAGTTCATTAATGCGCGACTGGCCTTTTAAGTGTTTAAACGCTGATTCTAATTTTTCGCTAAGACTATTAAACATAATGCTATTTTAAGGGTAGCAAAGATAAGACAGAGAAATGAGTACCCTGCTAGAAAAAATGACAGAAAGATGACAGAATTTTTTAATTGAGAATATTTTCAAAATTAGCACATAAATTACTGATATTCATGTATTTATACATATTTCAAGCTACCGGTCAAACTATCTTGACAGTTTGTTAACTAATATAATTTGAAAAATAGTTGGAACCTAACCTTTAATTATTATTATTGCACCTAACGAACTAATTAATTAAGAGGATATCAGTTATTATGAGTAAGAAACAATTATTTACAATCGAATTTCCAGTAAGATGTTCTCCAGGCATATTATTTGAATTTTTATCTACGGCATCAGGATTACAAGAATGGTTTGCAGATAAGGTTGACGAATGGGAAAATGTATACAGTTTTTCATGGAATGGAGGGGTGCCAGATAAGGCAGAAATATTAGATCAAGAACAAGATAAATTTATTCGCTTCAAATGGTTGCATAGTGAGAAGAACGAATATTTTGAATTTCGTGTTGAGAAAACAGAGATCTCAAATCAAACTGTTTTAATCATCAAAGACTTTGCAGAAAAAAATGAAATTAAAGACCAAACTCAACTTTGGCAGTATCAAATAAAAGACCTTTTTCATCGAATAGGCAGCTAGTCAAACAACTTGTTTAAAAAATTAGACATACTTATTCTTAAGGCTTTTATTGGGCCTTTTTTGGCAGCACTCACTATTTCTACTTTTGTGCTGACAATGCAATTCTTTTGGCTATACATTGACGACTTAGTGGGTAAAGGCCTGGATTTGATCACTATCCTGCAATTGATTGGACTTGTATCCGTTAGCACTTTTACGACGGCATTGCCATTGGCGCTGTTATTTTCTTCCATCATGACTTTTGGAAACTTAGGAGAAAGCTTTGAATTAATTGCCATTAAAGCAGCTGGCATTCCACTTATACGCTTTATGCGTCCCCTATTTATTTTCACCATTTTCCTTGCTGGAGTTGCCTTTTTGTTTGCCAATAATATTATACCGGTGACCCAAATGAAGCTCACTTCATTAAAGTATGAAATTATTGTATCTAAGCCTGCCTTGGATATTAAGGAAGGTGTTTTTTATGATAAGATAGACGGCTATGTTATAAAATTAGGAAAAAAAGAGGCCAATGATAGTGTGATTCGCAATATTGTGATTTTTGAAAAAAAATTCAATTTGCAAGACAATATGATTGTAGCAGAATGGGGGGTAATGCGTGTTTCCAAAGACAAACGATTTTTAGAATTCATTTTGTATAATGGCTGGAGGTATCAGGAAAGAGGTTTAAAAAATACCACTCAAACGGAATTTTCTAGGTTAAACTTTAAAGAATATAAAAAAGTTTTTAACCTAAGTAGTTTTCAAACCAACAAGATGAGTGACAATATTTATGACCCAAAAATGTTGAGCATTCGTCAGTTGAGTGGTGCCATTGACTCACTAAACAATACAGATAGTATTTATGAAAAAAAGATGATCCGTGAAGTGATTCCTTATTTAAAATTTATGGCTTATAAAGACAGTGTGCAATTATTTGCAGCACTGCCAAAATCTAAACCCATTTCAAAATTCAATGAAATTGTCCCGGACTCATTGGCCCCAGCGGTTATTGAAGCCATCGGATATCAGTTTTCAAGCATTTTAAACAATATCACAACCATAAGAGATAATTATACCGAAAATGAGAGAGCAACCGCTTATCATGCCATTGAGTGGCATAGAAAGTTTACACTTTCAATTGCATGTATCGTACTCTTCTTAATTGGTGCACCATTGGGTTCCATCATTAGAAAAGGAGGCTTGGGTATGCCTTTGGTATTGGCCATTGTGTTTTTTGTCATCTTTTTCTTGCTCAACAATTTTGGAGAGAAATTTGCTAAGTCCGGAGAGTGGACTGTTTATAAAGGGATGTGGTTTTCGTCGGCCATACTCATTCCAGTAGGCCTGTTTTTAACCTACAAAGCAATGCGTGATTCGCAATTGTTTAACCAGGAATTTTACTACCGAATTTTACAGCCAATTAAAGTAACTTTACGTAAGTACTTTAAAAAATAATTCATGAAAAACAGCACCCAAAACCGACGCCAATTTTTAACCGAAACTGGCAAAGCAGGTATTGCATTGGCTACTATGCCATTGGTTACAAAAATGTCAAGTCGCATTTTTTTCGCCGGGTCTGACTATACACAACAACCGCTGCCCTATGCCTATACTGCATTAGAGCCCTATATAGATGCAATGACTATGGAAATACATTATACCAAGCATGCAGCCACTTATGCCAAAAATTTAGCGGATGCCTGTGTGGCAGAAAAAGTAGATACTTCAACAACTTCATTAATTGCCTTATTAAAGACGGTTTCCAAGTACACTCCTAAAATGCGCAATAACGCAGGTGGACATTATAATCATGAATTGTTTTGGCAACTCATGAAGCCATCGCCATCAGTAGCTCCAACAGGACCTTTGGCTGATGCGATTCAAAAAACTTTTGGTTCCTTTGCCGATTTTCAGAAAGCATTTGGCGAAGCAGCCAAAACTAGATTTGGAAGTGGCTGGGCTTGGTTATTGGTAAAAACAGACGGCTCATTGGCCGTTTCCTCAACACCCAATCAGGATAATCCTTTAATGGACGTTGCAGAAGTGCAAGGCACTCCATTACTTGGCTTGGATGTTTGGGAACATGCTTATTATTTAAAGTATCAGAACAAGCGACCTGATTATATTAATGCTTGGTGGAATATTGTAAACTGGGAATGGGTTCAAAAAAGATACGCCGAAGCCTTATCAAAATAATTAGATTCAACTTTGTATACCCCTAATTTAATTTCGTGCATAATTCCAAACAAAATTTACGCATTCAATTTTTTGTAACAACACTTAGCATTATCTTATTTGCCCTTAAGTTTGTTGCCTATTATATGACGCATTCTTTGTCGGTACTCTCTGATGCGCTTGAAAGTATTGTAAACGTTTTAGCGGGAGGTATTGGTTTATACAGTTTATATGTTGCTAGTAAACCAAAAGACAAAGACCATCCCTACGGTCACGGAAAGGCGGAGTTTATTTCTGCTGCTTTTGAAGGAAGTTTAATTATTACAGCAGGGCTCATTATCATCGTAGAAACCATTTCAAGTTTCTTTACGCCTAATGAATTGCATGCACTTGATAATGGTGTTTGGATATTATTCAGTACAGCCATCATAAATTTAGTTGCTGGTTTAATTGCCAAAAAAATGGGTAAGAAAAATAATTCGCTTGCCTTGGTCTCAAGTGGCAAACATTTAATTATTGATAGCGTTACCACTTTTGGTGTGATTATTGGAATAGGCTTTGTATTGATCACAAACTATAATGGCATAGATAGTTTTATAGCTTTTTTAATGGGGATTTGGATCATTTATAATGGCTATAAAATAATTCGAGAATCTATTGCCGGCATTATGGACGAAGCCGACATGGCACTTTTGGAAAATGTAATTGCAGAACTCAATGCAAATCGAAATAAAAATTGGATTGATTTGCACAATTTAAGAGTGATCAAATACGGACCTTTATTACATATCGACTGTCATTTAACCATGCCCTGGTATTTTAATGTAAATGAAGCACATGAACATATGGACCAATTTACAAACCTGATCAAAAGCAAATTTGGCGATAGTGTAGAGTTTTTTATCCATATAGACGGATGTATGCCTTTTAGTTGTGAAATTTGCACCATGGAACCATGTGAAAAAAGACAAGCTCCATTTAAGGAAAAATTAGTTTGGACCATGGAAAATGTATTGGCAAATACTAAACACCAATTACATTATGAATAGTGAAGAATAAATTTTCAAAAAAAGAACAATATGAATAGCTGGAAACAATTTCAAGAAGAAAACAAGGATCGTTTTTTAAACGAATTACTAGATTTATTAAGAATCCCAAGTATCAGTGCTAAGCGTGAAAACAAAGTGGATATGTTAACCTGTGCGAAGGCCGTAGAAAAATCATTACAAGATGCAGGCGCAAAAACAACCAAAATTTATGAGACCGAAGGGCATCCTATAGTTTATGGAGAATTAATCGTAGATACTAATTTCCCAACTGTTTTGGTATACGGACACTATGACGTTCAACCGGCCGAACCTTTAGAACTATGGAAAAGTGGACCTTTTGATCCAACTATTATTGATGGTAAAATATTTGCACGCGGTGCTTGTGATGACAAAGGACAATTTTATATGCACGTAAAGGCCTTAGAGATGATGACCAAGACCAATACATTATGTACCAATATTAAATTTATTATTGAAGGGGAGGAAGAAATTGGTAGCCCTAACTTAGCCACTTTTGTAAAAGCCAACCATGCATTATTAAAAGCAGATGTAATTTTAATTAGCGACACCGCCATGATTAGAATGGACACGCCTTCTATTGATATTGGGGTGAGGGGTTTAAGTTATATTGAAATAGAAGTGACAGGACCTAATAGAGACTTGCATAGCGGCGTGTACGGAGGTGCCGTAGCGAATCCTATTACCATCCTATCTAAAATGATTGCTTCTTGTCATGATGAAAATAACCATATTACCATTCCGGGATTTTATAATGATGTTGTGGAGTCCACCGAAGCCGAAAGAAATAAAATGGCCGAAGCCCCTTTTGATTTGAAAGAGTGGTCCGATGATTTAGGTATTAAAGAAGTATGGGGTGAAACAGGATATAGCACCAATGAAAGAACAGGCATTCGCCCAACTTTAGAAGTAAATGGCATTTGGGGTGGTTATACCGGTGAGGGTGCAAAAACCGTTTTACCATCCAAGGCATTTGCAAAAATTTCTTGTCGTTTGGTGCCCAATCAATCTTCTGAAAAAATAACAGCCATGGTGTTGGAGCATTTTAAAAAAATAGCACCGCCTAATGTAACTGTAAATGCATTTGAACACCATGGCGGTGAACCATACATGACACCGATAGACTCGCATGAATATCAGAGCGCAGCGAAAGCCATTACCACTACTTTTGGTAAAGCGCCTATACCAGTAAGAGGTGGAGGAAGTATTCCAATTTGTTCTTTGTTTGAAAAAGAATTAGGATTAAAAATTGTGTTTATGGGATTTGGATTGGATAGTGATAATTTACATAGCCCTAATGAAAAATACGATATCGTTAATTTCTATAAAGGCATTGAAACCATTCCCTATTTCCACAAATACTTTGCCGATAAAAATGCATAAAGCATGAGCGCTGAAAAAGAAAAAAAAGAAAAAGTTAGGTTGGATAAATACCTCTGGTCTATTCGCGTTTTTAAAACGCGCAGTCAGGCAACAGAGGCCATTGACAAAGGTCGTGTTAAACTAAAGGGTGAAAATGTAAAAGCTTCGCGTGGTGTAGTAGTGGGCGATATATACGAAGCAAGAACTGAACATAAAAATTGGACCTTACGCGTGACTCAAATTTTAGAGACTCGAAAAGCATACGCAGAAGCCATTTTGTATTATGAAGACCTAACACCGGTAGAAGAATTGGAAAGAGTAAGACAAGTCACAGCCTCCTTCCAAACAGGAAAAAGATTGAGTAAAATTGGACGCCCTACAAAAAAGAACCGACGTGATTTAGGGGAGTTTTTGGATTAACTTTGCCATATGACCATAGAAATATTAACTGTATTGCCCGAACTATTAACTAGCCCTTTTGAGCATAGCATTATGAAACGTGCGCAAGAAAGAGGACACTTAACCATCAAATTGCACCAATTAAGAAAATGGGCCATTAACAAACATGGTCAGGTGGACGATTATCAATATGGTGGAGGCGCAGGCATGGTAATTATGTGCGAGCCTTTGGCCAATGCAATAGACGAATTACAACAGGAAGGAAAATTTGATGAAATAATTTTTGTAACGCCCGATGGAAAAACATTTGACCAAAAGGACGCCAATACCCTTTCCTTAAAAAATAGAATTTTAATTATTTGTGGACACTATAAAGGCATAGACCAACGCATTCGAGAATTGTATGTGACACAGGAAATTTCCATTGGCGACTATGTATTGAGTGGTGGTGAATTAGCAGCAGCGGTTATTATAGACGCCGTGGGCAGATTAATTCCTGGGGTATTAAATGACGAGACCTCCGCCCTCACAGACTCTTTCCAAGATAATTTATTAGCGCCACCTGTATATTCAAGACCTGCCAACTTTAGAGATTTAGAAGTGCCACCCATATTACTTACAGGGGACCCTAAAAAAGTTGACGTATGGCGCCAAGAACAAGCCATTCAGCGTACCAAAGAACGAAGACCCGACATTTTAAAGAAGGATTAGGCCGTTTATACCTTTTTTTTGGCTTTTTTACCCCCTATTTATCAATTAAACCGTTACTTCAAGGATATTTGCAGCCTAATGATAAAAAAGCGCTTATTTACTTTTTGGTTACTACTTGGAATTGGAACAGCTGTCTCGATGCGCGCGCAGAATATTAGTGAGTTTCAAAAAGCCTTTCAATATAATATCAAACCTTCTTCCAGTAAAATTAAGATAGATGGAGTTTTGGACGAAGCGGTATGGGTCAACACAGAAATTGCTAATCATTTTAATAAAAAATATCCAAATGATATTGGTGAAGCAAAGCGACAAACAGAAGTACGCTTAACTTATGATGACGAAAATATTTACTTTGCATTTAAAGTATATGATAGCGGTACCGCATTGATCAAAGGATTAAAAAGAGACATAGGTCATGACGGGAATGACGGCGTAGGCATTATACTAGATCCTCAGAATAAAAAAACAAACGGATTTTATTTTGTAGTAAGTGCATTAAATGTTCAATCTGACGACCAATTGAGTAATAGTTACGATGACAAACCATCTTGGAGTTGGGACAGTAAATGGTTTTCTGCTACAAAGGATTATGGAACTTATTGGATTGCAGAAATTATGATCCCATTAAAATCTATTCGCTACGATCCAAAACAATTGCATTGGGGAATGAACTTTGTGCGGATTGATGCCAAAAACAACGAATATAGTGCATGGTCAAAAGTCCCCGCAATATTTAGATCTTATGATTTGGGATATGCAGGTATGCTTAATTGGCCAGCTACCGGCGCGCCAGTAACTTCAAAAAATATTATTTTCTTGCCTTATGTAAATGGCAATAGCAGTGAGGATAAAGAAAATGGAAAAACATTAAGCACCAATACAAGTGCCGGCTTTGATGCAAAAATTGCATTAAATGCATCCTTAAATTTAGATTTAACGGTGAATCCGGATTTTTCACAGGTAGAAGTGGACCAACAAGTGACCAATCTTACTCGTTTCAATATTTTCTTACCTGAAAAAAGAAATTTCTTTTTAGAAAACTCGGATTTGTTTTCCAATTTTGGTATCCCTCCTATACGTCCATTTTATTCACGCACAATAGGTTTGGATAAAGAAGGAAATAGAATTCCTATTTTATTTGGTGCAAGATTATCTGGAAATTTAAATCCCGCTACAAGAATAGGGATGATGAATATGCAAACGGGAAGACAAGGAGATTATTCGCCTGAAAATTTTTCTGCATTTACAATGCAAAGAAGTGTGCTTAAAAGATCTGTTATCAAAACTTATTTCTTAAATAGAGAAAATTATATTTCTGAAGCAGAGGCAAAAAAGAATCCATTAGATAAATATGGGAGAAACGCTGGGGTAACTTTTGAATACTCCAATACATCAGGAAGTTTTAGTGCCTGGGCCGACTATCATCAAGCATTTAAACCCACCGTGACCGATCAGGATAAATACGTGCAAGCTGGGTTTATGAGTTCAAGGACCAACTGGAGTTTTATCACCATGGTAGGCAATGTTGGAAAAAATTATTACACCGACATGGGATTTGTGCAAATGATTGAGAACTACGATGCAGTAAGAGATACCTCCATTCGCATGGGTTTTGGAACCACCTTTAACCAAATTAGTTATAAAATTATGCCTGCGGCTGGGCCTATTGGTAAATTGCAATTTAAAGTAGAAGACTTTGCTACTTTTCACCCGGACAATAGTTTGAATCAATCAGATGCAAAATTTAGTATTCAAACCGAATTTAAAAACACCTCTTCCTTTAATGTAGAGCTCTCCAACACAAGCTTAAATTTATTATACCCCATTTCTTTTACCGATGAAAAACCAATACCCGCTGGATTTTATCAATTCAATCAATTTGAGTTAATGTACAACTCAGATATGCGAAAACTATTTGGCATATTTGGAATGTTTACGGTAGGTCAATTTTATAACGGTACGGTTACTGGGGGGTCAATAGGACTAAGCTGGAGATCACAACCTCATTTGAATGTATCCGTAAGGGCTGAGATCAATAAAATTGAATTGCCTAAGCCCTACGGGAGCAATGATCTAATTTTAATTTCTCCTAAAGTAGAGTGGAACTTTAGCACCCAATTATTTTGGACTACGTTTATGCAGTATAACACGCAGCAAAATAATTTCAATATTAATAGTCGTTTACAATATAGGTTCAAGCCAATGAGTGACTTTTTCTTGGTGTACACCGATAATTATTATACGGACCCTATGCTAAAAAATAAGAACAGAGCGCTTATCTTTAAGTTCAGTTACTGGTTTAATTTATAATTCAATTTTATGGAGACTACTTATACAGTCTCAGGGCAGTATGTAGATATTGTAGGAAAAAAAATCTACCCTGCTACCTTGAGCATACACAATGGCATCATTCAAAAAATTGCACCTTGTGAAAATGCCCCAAATCAATTTATACTTCCCGGCTTTATAGATAGTCATGTGCATATAGAAAGCAGTATGCTCATACCAAGTTCTTTTGCCCAGCTTGCCGTGGTGCATGGAACCATTGGCACCATTAGTGATCCGCATGAAATAGCAAATGTATGTGGTGTACAAGGAGTGCATTATATGATTGATAATGGGAAAAAAGTGCCCTTTCATTTTTTCTTTGGTGCGCCTAGTTGTGTGCCTGCCACTGTTTTTGAAACTGCTGGAGCAGCCATTCATAGTGAAGAAGTTGCCGAGCTGCTAAACAATGAGGATATTTATTATTTAAGCGAGATGATGAACTTTCCTGGAGTTTTATATAAGGACGAGGAAGTGATGAAAAAAATTAAAGCGGCACATCAAGTAGGGAAGCCCGTTGACGGTCACGCACCAGGCTTAAGGGGTGAGGAAGCCAAACAATATATTCAAGCAGGCATTAGTACCGATCACGAATGTTTTACTATTGAGGAAGCCGTAGATAAATTAAGTTTTGGAATGAAAATTTTAATTCGAGAAGGAAGTGCTGCAAAAAACTTTGAGGCGCTTTATGAATTATTAGACGACCACCCTTCCATGATCATGTTATGCAGTGATGATAAACATCCGGACAGTTTATTAGAAGGACATATTAATACCTTGTGTGCAAGAGCGGTTGCAAAAGGGATCGATGTATTTAATGTGTTAAGAGCAGCTTGTATTAACCCAGTCTTACATTATAAATTACCAACTGGTCAAGCAAGAGCAGGTGATCCTGCCAATTTTATTGTGGTAGAAGATTTAAAAAAATTTACTGTACAACAAACTTATATTAATGGTGAATTGGTAGCAGAAAAAGGAAAGTCTTTCATTCCTTTTATTCAAGAAGCATCCATTAATCAATTTGATGCAGCGCCCATTAACGAGTTAGGTATTCAAGTAGCTGAGGATGCATATCCTACAAATGCCCTTGGACAAGTTCCTGTAATTGAAGCCATTGATGGTCAATTAATCACCAACTGTATATGGATGCAAGCCACCAAGCAGGATAAATGTATTGTGTCTAATACAAATGAAGACGTATTAAAGATGGTGGTATACAATCGTTATTTTAAAGCGCCGCCCAAAATGGCATTCATTAAAAATTTTGGTTTTAAGCATGGAGCCATCGCTTCCACGGTAGCACATGACAGCCATAATATAATAGCTATAGGTGTGGATGATGCGAGTATTGTAAAAGCCATTAATTTAGTCATTGAACAAAAAGGGGGGATTAGTTGCGTAAATGAACCAGATCAAAAAGTACTTGGGCTTCCTGTAGGGGGCTTAATGAGTGACCAGGACCCCTATCAGGTTGCCAAGGCATATACCGAAATAGACCTGATGGCTAAATCATTGGGCAGCCCCTTGGGTGCTCCATTTATGACCCTAAGCTTTATGGCTTTATTAGTGATCCCACATTTAAAATTGAGTGATAAGGGACTATTTGATGGAGATGGGTTTAAATTATTTTAAAATTATCAGTAAGAGCCTTAGATTTGAAAAAATATTAAAATGGTTCATCATTTAAGCGAAAAGCATAGTTTACTAAGTAATTGGGTAGCCGAATTAAGAGACGTAAATGTGCAAAATGATAGAATGCGTTTTAGAAGAAATTTGGAACGTATTGGCGAAGTAGCCGCTTATGAAATGAGTAAGCATTTGCCTAGTCAAATAGTTCCCACCACTACTCCATTAGGCATACATCAATCTAAAGTATTAACAGAACAACCTGTATTGGCAACTATATTAAGAGCTGGTTTACCATTACACCAAGGCATGCTAAATTATTTTGACAAAGCAGACAACGCTTTTATTTCGGCCTATAGAAAACATCATGATGACGGAAGTTTCGAAATTAGCATAGAATACTTAAGTTGCCCAGACTTAAACAATCGTATCGTGATTGTATCTGATCCCATGTTGGCAACAGGCGCTTCCTTAGTGGAAACCATAAAAGCCATCACAAAAAATCAAACCCCTAAGGAAATACATATAGTGGTTGCCATTGCAAGTACAAAAGGGATTGAAGCCGTGGAAGCCGCATTGGGCAAAAATATTCCTATCTGGTGTGGCGATATAGATGATACCTTAAATGACCATAGTTATATTATTCCAGGCTTAGGAGATGCAGGAGATTTAGCTTATGGAACCAAAATGCAATCCTAATAAAGGACTTCGTATCTTTACAGCAAAATCAATTCATTGCTCAAAGAACTCATTATTTCAGTTCGTGCATTTTTTTTAGCACATCAATTTATCATGCAACATCGCATGTGGAAATGGATGATCCTGCCGGGCATCATTTATGCATTCCTTTTTGTATTGGGCATCACTTATTTTAGTCAAACCTCTAGTGTTTTTATTGAATCTATTATTTTAAAGACTGGATTAAAGTCTTGGGTTGACACCATTGATAGCGATATACTTGGTTTTTTTATCACCATGGGGAGTTTTTGGCTATGGTTTACCATTATGCTTTTTTACTTCGCATTGTTTAAGTTTTTATTTCTTATCGTATATGCACCTGTATTTTCCTATCATCATTTACGCATTGCAGCCATTCAACAAAATTTGCCCTTTGTATTTGAATGGAGCGCCTATATAAAACTAGTGGGACGCGCAGTCCAGCTTAACCTAATTAATATGGTATGGCAAATAGTATATTTAATTCCTATTATACTTGTTTGTACCATTCCTATTATTGGATGGTTTACACCTATATTCACCATCTTAATGGAAGGCTACTTTTTTGGATACGCGATGTTAGATTACGGATTAGCCACTGAAAATAAAAGTAGAATCGCAGCTGCTTCCTATGTAAGTAACCATAAGGGGCTTCCTATTGCCAATGGATTAATGTTTTACCTATTACACTTAGTGCCAATCATTGGTTGGATCACTGCTCCTTTTTATGCATTAATCGCCGCACATTTAAATACGCAAGAAATTAAAGACAACTCATAATGAACATTGGAAAAGTATATCTATTGCCCATGCTATTGCATGAAGAAGGCTGGGAAGCCTTACCAGCCGATACGCAAAAATGGATTATGCAATGCGATGCCTTTTTTGTAGAAAATGAAAAAACCACAAGGCGTTTTTTTAAAAAGGTTTGGAAAGAAATGGTTATTGACAATTATATTTGGCGCCCTATTCATAAAGTAGAAGAAGCACAAATAGCGGAATTCAAAGCGTTATTACATCAAGGAAAAAATATTGGTATCGTGTCTGAAGCAGGCTGCGCGGGTATTGCGGACCCTGGTCAACTATTAGTAGCTGCCGCTCAAGAAATAGAGGCTTTGGTAAAACCCTACACGGCTCCCTCTTCCTTATTGCTAGCACTCATGGCAAGTGGAATGAATGGACAAAATTTTCAATTTCATGGATACCTGCCTATTGATAACTTAGAAAGAAAGAAAAAAATTCAAGCATTAGAAGCTGAAGCAAATAGTAAGGGAACCACTCAATTATTTATTGAAACCCCTTATCGAAACAACCAATTATTGGAAGCCCTCATTCAAAATTGTCAGCCGCAAACAAAACTTTGTATCGGCGTTGATATCACAGCCCCTAATGAGTTCATAAAAACGGCCACTATCGCATATTGGAAGGCGAATAAACCTGAATTGCATAAAAAATTAGTCGTCTTTCTTATCGGTTCGAAGTAATTTCCGAATCATGGCAACTGCATGCCTTGCATACATTGCTACATGCAAAAATCCTATACCTATTGGCGGGCTGCGCATCCATTGGTTTTTATTAGTAGTCTGCTCCTATTGGGCGTAATGATTTCAA
>CANJPH010000034.1 GCA_947476145.1 Bacteroidota bacterium
GGGGTAGGTATTTCCATATTTAGCACCTACAGAAGCGTGTTAAAATATTTAAAAATGAAATTAGACGATTTGTATTAATCATTAATTGCCCTAAATTTAACTTTATAAACAAGTACTATATGAGTCAGAATAACAATAAATCATTAGCCTTTTTTGGAAAATCCAATTATATCTGGATGATGGTGGGAGCCGCCTTAATTATCCTGGGCATGATTTTAATGTCGGGTGGTAAAAGTGCCGACCCAAATGTGTTTAACGCGAATGAAGTATATAGTTTCAGACGTATCACCCTTGCTCCTATTTTAATCATCGCTGGCTTTATTGTAGAGATCTATGCGATTTTTAAAAAATCATAAACTAACTTATAAAAAGCGATGATTGCTCATCGCTTTTTTAATAACGCCCATTGCGAATGACTATTTTTCAATCCATCCTTATTGCTATCATTGAAGGTATCACCGAATTCTTGCCAATTTCAAGTACCGCCCACATGAAATTTGCAAACCCTTTTTTAGGAATTAGCCCCAGCCCATTTGTAGATTTATTTGAAATTGTTATTCAACTAGCCGCCATAGCATCGGTGGTATTTGTATACTATAAAAGGTTTTTTGATTTTAAACAAATTAGCTTCTACTTAAAGTTAATGGTCGCTGTTATTCCTGCGCTTATTTTTGGCGCTTTATTAAAAAAACATATCGACGCAGCTTTGGGAAATTTATGGGTCATTGCAATGGTCATGGTAGCAGGGGGAATTATTTTATTATTCATTGACAAACTATTTACAGCAGATGAAACGCAGTCTCAGGAAATGAGTTATAAGCAATCATTTATTGTTGGATGCTTTCAAGTATTGTCCATTTTATTTCCAGGATTAAGCCGTAGTGCCGCAACGATTATAGGAGGCATGAGTCAAAAGTTCACAAAGAAAACCGCAGCTGAATTTTCTTTCTTTTTAGCAGTGCCCACCATGTTGGCCGCTTCTGCAAAAAGCACATTAGATGTATACCAAGAAAGTCCCGATATCTTCACCACCAATAACTTATATACCTTATTAATTGGCGGGGTTGTCGCTTTCTTAGTAGCCCTGATCAGTGTTAAATTTTTTATTGGTTTTATTCAAAAAAAGGGGTTTGCCCTTTTTGGCTGGTACCGAATCATATTAGGCCTTGCCATAATGGCTTGTTTATACACTAATATAATATAGCCGCTTTCTGTTTTATTTGTATATTTAAGAATACAAATAAATAACAATGCAAACAGCTTCTAAAAAAGTAATCAATGGTTGGGCCATGTACGATTGGTCCAACAGTGTTTACAATTTAGTAATTACCTCTACTATATTTCCTGCTTATTATGATGCTATCACAGGAGACGGAAATGATAATACCCTCATAGATAAAATTAAAATCGGGAATTTTGAATTTTCAAATACCTCATTGTATAATTATGTGTTAGGTATTGCCTTTGTAATTGTCGCGATACTGTCCCCCATTTTATCTTCTATTGCAGATTACAGAGGCAACAAAAAACAATTCCTTCAGTTTTTTTGTACCATGGGATCGCTGTCCTGTGCGTCACTTTATTTTTTTGACAAAGACCATATTATAGGAGGCTTAATTTCTGTGATCTTCGCTTGTATTGGTTTTTGGAGTAGCTTGGTTTTTTACAATTCCTATTTGCCTGAAATTGCAGCCCCCGAAGACAGGGACCGCATAAGTGCTAAAGGATTTATGATGGGTTATATAGGTTCGGTATTGTTACAATTAATTTGTTTTGTATTTGTATTAAAGCCCGAACTTTTTGGCATCACGATTGGTAAAGCTTCCCAAATTTCATTTTTATTGGTAGGGATTTGGTGGATGGGATTTGGTTGGATGTCTATTGGCCGATTACCCAATGGACATGGTGCAAAAGGGGCAAATAGTAAAAGCCTCATTACGCAAGGTTATAAGGAATTACATAAAGTTTGGTTGGAGTTGAAAACGCAACCTACCTTAAAAAGATTTTTAGTCTCCTTTTTCTTTTATAATATGGGCGTTCAAACAATTATGCTGGCTGCCACTTTGTATGGAAAGAGTGAATTAAATATCCCTACTACGAATTTAATTTTAGCGATATTAATTATTCAAATTGTAGCCATACCTGGGGCAATTTTAATGGCCAAACTGGCTAGCAAATGGGGCAGCTTTAATACCCTCATGTTTGCGGTAGTCATATGGATTGGGGGCTGTGTCATGGGATATTACTTACCTAGAAATAATATAGAATTATTTTATGCTTTAGCCATTATTGTGGGATTTGTAATGGGAGGTATACAATCCGTTTCCCGTAGTGCGTATTCCAAATTAATGCCAGTAACCCATGATACCACTAGCTATTTTAGCTTTTTTGATGTGACTGAAAAGATTGCTATTGTCATTGGCATGTTTAGTTTTGGTACCATTAATGAAATAACAGGCTCTCAAAGAAATTCTGTTTTAGCATTGGGTATATTTTTTATTATCGGTTTTATATTGTTATACAGAACTTCTAAATTGAATAAGTATGCAACTGTATAGTATCGAGACCGGTCATTTTAAATTGGATGGAGGGGCTATGTTTGGTGTGGTTCCAAAATCTATTTGGAATAAATTAAATCCTGCAGACGAAAACAATTTATGCACCTGGGCTTTACGCTGCTTACTTATTATTGATGGAGATAGAAAAATATTGATAGATACCGGCATGGGTAATAAACAGGATACAAAATTCTTTAGTCATTACCAGCCCAGCAATAGCGTATCACTCGCAGATGCTTTACAAAAAATAAATTTACAGGTAAATGATATAACCGATGTACTCCTTACACATCTTCATTTTGATCATGTTGGTGGCGCCATTGAAATGCAAGCAGGCGAATTAAAAACGGTATTTCCCAATGCTACTTATTGGGTGAGTGAACCACAATGGGAATTAGCAATAAACCCTAATAAAAGAGAAAAGGCCTCCTTTTTAAAAGAGAATATTCAACCCCTTAAAGCATCCGGGCAACTAAAATTAATCGAAGTACCTGATTTCCAAGGAAAGGAGTTGCAAGAAATACATTTTAGCGACAATATAACCTGCATATTGGTGAATGGACATACGCAAAGCATGATGCTTCCTAAAATAAATTATAAAAACAAGACACTGGTATATATGGCCGATCTTTTACCTAGTGTGGGGCATATACCACTACCCTATGTAATGGGTTACGATATGCAACCTTTGGTGACACTGAATGAAAAAGAATTATTCCTTGGCGATGCCTTTAAAAATAATTACACATTGTTTTTTGAACACGACGCTATTCATGAATGCTGCACTGTACATGAAACAGAAAAAGGCATAAGAGTCAATGAAACCTTCCTATTAAGCGATTGGATCTAATACAATCATGACTTCTCAATTAATGAGCTCAACGGATAGCGTAAATTTTCAAAGCTTACCATATCTACCTTGATACTTCCCACTACCAAAGGCGTTTCAATCCTAACTGGAATATGGTTGGCATCATCCGTTACCCAAACCACCATTTTTTCGCCTCCGTTAAATACGGTACCCTTTACCAATAAAGGCGCTAGTTTAATAACGTTGAACTTCCCATATTGAGTGGTCATTTGGTATCTTCCCAGATATTTGAAATAAGAAGGATACAAGGATTTATCTAAAAAAAAGTTGAGGTTAATTTTGTCATTGATCTTTGAACTAGCAAAATTAATATTTCGTGCTGCATAAATCGCACTAATTACATCATAAGTACAATCGCCTGTAGCAAAAACGCCTGGCGCAGTGGAAGTAGTAACTGTTTTGGTTTGCTGATTAAAACTAATGGATTCGGTTTGATGAAAACTACCTTCATTAATTTGTCTTACAAACTGATAAGGCAATAAGGTTTTGCTATCAACAATACTCTCATACTTATCTCTTACTTTAAAAATCCAGTCGTATCTTCTATTCGAATTTCCGGTTGCCGTAAAAGTATAGGTGCTTGTTCCATTAAAGGAACTTGACTGTGTCACAAAATCGGCATTCCCTGCATTTACATACATGCCCACAACATTATAATAAATAGTATAATGTATCTTTTCCCCTGCATTAAAAGAAGTATTGGTTTGATTACATAACCCCGAATCACTTGGAGATAAAAAATGTATAAAAGGTAAAAGAAAGTATACAAATAAAGCATGCATAGGGCGAACTATTTGAGAACAAAGTTATTTTTTTATTCGGTAACCTAGTAATAAAATAGTGCCAATAATGGAAGGAATTAAAAAATTAACAGTCCATATAATAGATGACAAAGAAACGATGGTTATTTTATGAGTATAAAATGGAGCTAAAATCATAATCAGCAGCTGCCCTCTTACCACTAGCTCTGTAATACTAATGGTAGGCAAAATGCTTAATAGTAAAAATAAAATTGACAAGGAGAGGAAAATGGTCGTAAAAGGAACTTCCATTTTAAATAAATAGGCTACCCAAAAATACTGCCCTATAAAAATAAAATACCTGAGCAAAGACCAACCTAATAATTGAAATTTAATAGGATTGCTTATTTGTATTACATTTAAGAACCTTAGCCAGCCTTTCCAATTTCTTTGATACAAATAAAAAACAAGTGCAAATAAAGCAATTAAAAGACTTAAAAATTGTATTCCTATCATTGAAATACTATACATCCAAGGGTAATGGGATATGTTTATACATAAAGCAATGCTACCAATACAAATGGTGATTAATAACTGCGCATAGGAGGTCCAAGCCATTTGTGCAAGTCCCATTAGTTTATTATCTGATGATAAAAATAGCGTCCTTCCTGCATATTCACCAATTCGGTTGGGTGTAAAAAAAGCAAAGGCTTGACCCACCATTACACTTTTAAAAGCCGCTAATATTCCAATGGGATTATTGGCAGCTACAACCAATTTCCATTTGATAGACTCTGCCAACAAATTGGCAAACATCAGAAAAAATAAAACAAGCCATTCCCAAATATGGATAGCGCTCAACTGAGAAGCAAACACTTGTTGCAGGTGATTCCAATCCTCATTAACCAATACTTTGTTATAAATTGCAATACTACAAACCAAGAATAAGAGCAAGCCCACACTGTTTTTTACAATGGACGAAAATGTGTAAACGGGACTTTTTAACATACTATCAAAGTTCGTAATTTGGGTTGATATCTGTAACTTTATTCCAATGAGTAAACAACCCATTATATTAGGTATTGACCCTGGCACACAGATCTTAGGCTTTGCTATTTTAAGAGGCGGAAGCAAGCCCAGCTTAATTGAAATGGATGTACTTAAATTAACCCACGAGAAAGATATTTATGCAAGACTGCAATTGATACATGCTAAAATTATTGCGCTCATCAAAGAACATAAACCAACCGATTTCGCCATTGAAGCACCGTTTTTTGGAAAGAATGTACAGAGTATGCTAAAATTAGGTCGTGCACAAGGGGTTGCCATCGCCGCGGCCATGCATTTTCAATTACCCGTTACGGAGTATGCACCTAAAAAAGTAAAACAGTCTATCACAGGCAATGGAAATGCCGATAAGGATATGGTTTGGAAAATGTTGGAACAAATATTAGCAATTAAAAAACAACCAAAATATTTTGATGCCACCGATGCATTGGGCGTGGCATTATGTCATTGGTATCAAATGAGTGGTCCGGTACTTCCTACACTTGTGAAAACTGGGAAAGGTTCAAAGATGGCGAAGAAGTCCAATGGATGGGAGGCCTTTCTCACAAAAAATCCAGGTAGGCTTAAGGTTAAATAATAAGTTTTAGTGCAAATTATTTTATTACTACAATACTAGCTTACTAGTAATCAACTCCTGTATTTGTTTGAACTCCTCCGTGGTCAGTTGGAGTTTGGGATTGGCAAAGTTAATATCATCCGCTGCATTAATCGGTATTAGATGAACGTGCGCATGTGGCACTTCTAATCCTACCGTGACCATACTTACTCTATTGCATGGGAAACTTGCTTCTATTGCTTTTGCAATAGGCTTTGCAAATTGCATCAACTCATTTAAATAAGTATCTGGCACTTCAAATATTTTATCCACTTCTACTTTTGGGACAATTAAAGTGTGGCCTTTTTGCAAAGGAAAAATGTCTAAAAAAGCATAAAACTTTTCAGAAGCTGCAATTTTATAAGAAGGTATTTCCCCGTTAATAATTTTTGAAAAGATGGTCACTATTAGATATTAAATGGTGATATTGTCCACTTTAAATTTCATAGTGCCATTGGGTGTTTGCACTTCGGCAATCTCTCCTACTTTTTTTCCAATCAATCCTTTACCAATTGGAGAAGATGCTGAAATCTTACCCGCTTTTAAATCGGCTTCTTTTTCACCCACCAATTGATAAGTAACTGATTTTTTAGTAGCCTCATTCGTAATGGTCACCTTTGTTAAAATAGTCACCTTACTTGTATCAATGGTTTTAGTATCCACAATTTTAGCATTCGAAATGGCCACTTCCAATTGCTTAATTTTTGACTCTAGCATTCCTTGCGCTTCTTTCGCAGCATCATACTCGGCATTTTCTTTCAAATCTCCTTTCTCTCTTGCTTCCCCAATGGCTCTTGAAGCTGCTGGACGATCTACAGATTTTAATTTTTGTAGCTCTTCACGCATCTTATCAAAAGTATCCTGTGTTACATATACATTCGTCTCGCTCATATCCTTCGTTTTAGATAAAAAAAATACAACGCCACATAGTATGTAGCGTTGCAGTATACAAAGATATTATATTAGAATGATATTAAAGTAAAATTGAATGAAGAAGGGCTAAATAATAGCCAATTTTTCTAATACGATCCTAGCCATCTTATAATAGGCTTCATGGCTATAACCCGCTATATGAGGGGTAATAATTACATTGGGGTAGGCTAAAATGGCGCCCAATTGGGCTGATTCGGAAGGACTATAATGGACCAATTGCTCATTTTCCAACACATCCAAGCCTACTCCTCTAACCCATTGATTTTGAAGGGCTTTTAAGACCGCCCCTGTATCCGTAATAGAACCTCGACAAGTACTAATAAAGTATGGCTGTTGTTTACAGGCGCCAAAAAAAGCCTCGTTGGCATAATGATAGGTATCATCGGTTAAGGGCAAATGAAGGCTAATAATTTGAGCTTTTTCCTGAATTTGCTGCAAACTAGCCGCTTTTATTTGATCGGTTTCAAAACCTTTTTTATACGTATCATGTGCCAATATCTCCACCTCAAACCCTTTCAATAATTTAGCAAAAGCAGCGCCTGTATTTCCCAGTCCAATAATGCCCACCGTTTTTCCATTCAACTCATCTGCTCTATTGGCATCCCTTATCCATTGGCCATTTTTTATTTCCCCATAACTACTCTGAATTTTATTCATTAAACTCAAAACTAATCCAAGTGTATGCTCTCCCACCGTGGTACAATTCCCTTCTGGACTACTTACACATTTTATTCCTTTGGTATTGGCAAATGCTTCATCAATTAATTCCATCCCACTACCTAGTCTTCCAATCCATTTTAAATTGGACGCTTTTTCTAAAATAGCTGCATCCATTTTTAGGCGGGTAGTGACAATTACGCCAGTTGCTTTTTGAACTATTTCAGACAGTGCTTCATAAGTTATCGCAGGCTCATACACCACTTCAAATCCTTTAGATTGCAAAGTATCCATTAAAAACGGATGCACAGGCGCAGTTATAATTACAGTGGCTGCCATTTATTTATCGTTATGCATTTTAAAAGTAAGGGCCGCATAATCCTCATAGGTAAGGTTTTCGGCGCGCTTGGTAAATATAGGATCTTCTAATTGAGCCGGTGTAAAGTATGGCTTTAAAGGATTGCGTAACATTTTTCGTCTTTGCCCAAAAGCCATTTTTACAATATGATAAAAGCTTTTTTCTGATACCATTGCTGGAAATATTTCCTTGCGTTTAAACATAAGTACACCACTATCTACCTTGGGCGGAGGATTAAAGGCGCTTGGTGGTACATCAAACAAATAAGTGACATCATAAAAGGCCTGTGCCAATACACTTAAAATACCATAGGATTTGGAGTGAGGCTTCGCCGCAATTCTTTCACCGACTTCTTTTTGAAACATACCCACCATCATAGGCACATGCGCTTTCCAATCCAATACTTTAAAAACAATTTGCGTGGAAATATTATAAGGGAAATTACCCACTAAGGTAAAAGACTCCTCAAAAGGAATTTGGGTTTCTAAAAAATCTTCATTAATTAACTTCCCTTGTAACTCAGGAAACGTATGCAATAAATAATTCACCTTTTCCGTATCCAACTCAATAGCCTTGAATGCCTGTGTAGGAATTTTGAAAATATATTCGGTTAAAGCACCCGCTCCTGGACCCACTTCCACCAGCCTTTCTATAGGATTTTGCAGCAATACCCCTTGTATTTTTTCACAAACGGTCTTGTCGGTTAAAAAGTGCTGTCCAAGGGACTTTTTTAGCGTGTATTGCATGAAGCAAAGTTAGGTTTTTGTGCGTACTTTTACAGCCTAATAAAATGGATATGAGTCAGGAGATCAAAAAACCAATTATCGGCTTTAGTTGCGGCGATTTAAATGGCGTTGGCATAGAATTAATCATTAAATCTTTGTCAGATGGCCGCTTATTGGACTTTATGGTACCTGTCATATTTGCAAGTAATAAAAGCTTGAATTTTTATAAAAAATTAAGCCCTGAGTTTGCTTTAAATTATTCATCCATTCCCGACTTATCAAAAATTAATCCCAAACAGGTAAATCTAATTCATTGCTGGGAGGAAGAAGTAAATATTACCCCAGGAGAATTAACGGATGAGGGTGGAAAATATGCATTCATCTCTTTACAACAAGCAGTTGCTGCTTTAAAGGATAAAAAAATTGATGGATTGGTGACCGCACCCATTCACAAGAAAAATATTCAGTCGCCTGAATTTAACTTCAGTGGCCACACGCCGTATTTACAACATGCCTTTGGTAATACCGAAAACCTGATGTTATTGGTTGCTGAAAATTTAAGAATGGCCTTGGTTACTGAACATGTTACGGTGCAGGATATCGCCAAACATATTACCAAAGATAAGATTAAGCAAAAGCTACAAATACTAAACAATAGTTTACAAAAAGATTTTGGTATTGATAAACCGCGCATTGCTGTGCTAGCTTTAAACCCTCATGCTGGAGACGAAGGACTCATTGGTAAAGAAGAAATTGAAATTATTCGTCCAGCAGTGAAAGAAAGCAAAAATCAAATATTGGTGTATGGGCCTTATTCAGCAGATGCGTTTTTTGCAAGAGGTGCACACGAAAAATTTGATGGCGTCTTAGCCATGTATCATGATCAAGGATTAATTCCTTTTAAGTCATTGGCATTTGGAGAGGGCGTAAATTTCACAGCAGGCTTGCCAATAGTAAGAACCAGTCCCGATCATGGAACTGCGTTTGACATTGCAGGTAAAAATAAAGCAGATGCTGCCTCATTTACAGCAAGTATATTTGAATGTGTGAGAATTATTCATGCACGTCAAGGCTACCGAGATATGCGTTTAAATCCTTTAAAGAAAATAAGTGCAAGAATGTTTGCGAATGCCAAGGACGAAACATTAGAAGAGTCTCGATATTAAAAAGAACAACCCTGTTTTAATTCTTCCAAACGTAGTTTACCCCAAGTAGGTAAAAGTAATTGGGGAGTTTGCTTATCCAATAATTCACGTGATTTTTTAAGTATGGGTTTTGCTTTATCACAACCTCCACCAAATAGAGACGGCAGATTTAAAGTTAAGCTTCCTTCCAAAAGATAAACCCGTGGGTTGAATGGATTTGTTTTTTTTGCCAGGTTTAAAGCAGCATAAATACTTTTTTCATAAGTCACCCATCGTAAAAAAGGATTCACCGCCATCTTCGTAATTTTAGCCATGGCTAATGCACAATAATTTTCATCATTGGGATTAGCTGCTATAGACAAATTGGCCCAGTAGATAGCTTTGTCTGCATAGGGGTCTGCCAAATTTTTATTTTTAATACTTAAGCTAGCATTTAAAAGTGCAAGGTAATAGGATGGAATCCAAGCGTTTGAACCCGAAGTGGTGGGTACTAATTTTTCAAAAATGGCCACAAGCGTCTTTGGATCATTTCCTGAATTAAATTGCGCAACCGCATCCATAAGCGACTGATTTGAATTGCCAGTTTGTGCCATTAGGCCAAAACTAAATAATTGAAATGTAAAGCTTAAGAGGAGGATGCGCATATCACACAATATTAAAACATTGAATTGGAAACCCCTTTATTTATGACATAATTATTGAAAGTAATTTCTACTGTCCCTTTTTTATTCTTGAGTGCTTTTTGTTTGGCCGCTGCGTCCTCATCGCCAAACTCTAAGGTAATGCCATTGGGTAATTTATAATCCTTGGTATTAAAGCTAAATATAATTTTACTAGCCAACCCATAATTGGCATAGGCTCCATATTGCATCGTAATTTCATAACTGCCATTTTCCTTAGTGGTAGTAGCTGTTTTATACACCAAGGCCTCTACTGGATCTATCCATAAAGTGGCAATCACCCAATCTAAATTTTCATCGGTGGGAATTAACTTTAAAACAGTTAAGGTTTTACCATTAAGTACCTGTGTTCCGGCTGCAATTGTTGAATATTGTTTTGTATTTAATAAGGTGTTGATAGTGAGTGACACGCCGCCTTTTGGCAATAAGGAAATACCACCATCCTTTTTTACTTTTAATAAATTAGGCTTCTTAAAATACACTTTGACTTTACCCAAAGAGGCTTTGATAAAAGAAACATCGGTCTTCATCACGCCCTCACCCACATAATCATTCACCAAGGCCAATTTTTTACTTACTTTTTCAATCAATGGATCTACTTGAGCTAAGCTTGAAAAGCTATATATCAACAAAGCGAAAATGGCAAACAGTTTCTTCATCATAAAATTATCTTATAAGATTTCAAATATTAGATTATAAATATTGTAATTAGCTTAAAATATCCTTTTTCCTAGTAATATAAACTGCAGTGCACACAAATAAAACGATATGCGTACTCAATACAATTAAAGACGTTTTTATTTTAGCCACATTTAAAATAGAACCTTTGATGGCTTCATTGTTATCATTCACCTGAATGTCAAAAAATTCTTTCCAATTGTTCATATGTGTTGTAAACAAGTAAGGCTTAATCATAGAAAACAAAGGAATATTTAGCGTGCTTAAGATAGTAAAGAATACAATAGCACTCATGGTACCCACAATGGGACCAATAGAGTTATTAGCAATACTAGACATTAAAAAGCCCAAGCTGGTAACAGTTAATAAAGAAAAACTGGCAAAAACAAACGCACCCACATAGCGCCATAACACATCGTTTTGTTCTATCAATACCACATAGTTAGACTTCATTAAAAACAAATCATCGGTACCAAATACCCACATACTTAAAAACAAAGCCAATAATGCCAGCCATATTAACAATACAATGGTATAAATACTAGCGGCAATAAATTTACCCAACACCCATTGTGTTCTAGTAAATGGCGTAGAAAATAACAATCTTAAAGTACCTAAATTGGCTTCGCCAGAAATCATATCAGCAGCAATTAAAGCTACCAACAAAGGGACATGTACCAATAGTAATTGTAAGAGGATATAACAAATTAAGTACCCATTCAACACATTCCCATCCACCGTTAAAGTGTCATTAATATCCTTCATTAAAAAAGCAGCATAAGACTGCCCGTCTACTTTTAATCCAAATTGAATGACAAGGATCAATGCTGCAATCGCACCAAAAGCAATATAGGTTCTGGGACGTCTAAAAATTTTATACAGCTCAAAAGATATGATAGACTTCATTAATTTGTATTTGAAGTGAGTTGTAAAAAATAATCTTCTAATGAATTTCGACTCTCCACATTTATTAAACCTACCCCCGCTTGAATTAAAAACTGATTCAACAACGGAATTTCAAAATGAGGGATGGATAAGTATATGCCGGCTGGTCTTTTTAATAAATAGTTGCTAAAACTACTCGCTAAAATCACCTGTATGGCTAGCTCATCATTGGTCGTAGTCAAATGAACAATCATTTTATTCGGATCTAATAAAGTTTGAATGGCCCCGTCCGCTAATTTCTTTCCTTTATGTAAAATTAAAATATGGGAAGCCATCTGTTCAATTTCAGAAAGAATATGAGAAGACACTAATATTGTTTTTCCTTCCTCTTTTGCTAAATGCTGGATCAAATTTCTAATATCTGAAATGCCCTGAGGATCCAATCCATTAGTAGGTTCATCTAAAATAATTAAAGAAGGGTTGTGCAATAAGGCAATGCCAATACCTAATCTTTGTTTCATACCTAGTGAAAAAGTATGCACCTTGTCTTTTGCTCGATCCTGCAATCCCACTTTCACCAAAGTGTCCTCGATGGAAGAAGGGGTAATCTTTTTACTCCTTAATTTAGCAAACAATTGCAGATGCTCTTTGGCCGATAAGTAGGGATATAAATCGGGTCGCTCAATGATAGCCCCTATTTCCTCCAACACTTTATTTCGATTAGATGCAATAGAATCACCAAATATTTGGATACTGCCACTGGTGGGATGGATCAATGACAATAGCATTCGAATGGTAGTACTTTTCCCGGATCCATTTTGGCCCAAGAACCCAAATACCTGACCGGCCTGCACTTCAAAGCTTAAGCCGTCTACCGCCTTTAGACTACCAAAATGCTTACTGATATTGTTTACTTGAATAACCGACATACCTTAATAACAAAAAACCCTGAACTTAGTTCAGGGTTTTATATCAATTTAATATGATCAAGTATTATTTGTACTGAGGGATTAAGCTATTGGCTAAATCTACCATTTGTTGGATGCCTTCTTCAGGTAAATTACCTTTCTTGAATTCAGCCAATACATTTGGTAATTTGTTGCTCATCTCTAATAAGAAATGTGCTTCAAATTCTTTAACGTTTTTAACCGCCACTTCCTTTAACAAACCTTGTGTACCCAAGTAAATAATAGCTACTTGTTTTTCCACAGTGAATGGAGTGTATTGCGCTTGCTTTAAAATTTCTACGTTTCTAGCCCCTTTGTCAATTACGTTTTTGGTTGCTGGATCCAGGTCACCACCAAACTTAGAGAAGGCCTCTAACTCACGGTATAATGCTTGGTCTAATTTTAAGGTACCAGATACTTTTTTCATGGACTTGATCTGAGCGTTACCACCCACACGGCTTACAGAAATTCCTACGTTAATTGCTGGACGAATACCGGCATTGAATAAGTTACCTTCCAAAAATATTTGACCGTCGGTAATAGAAATTACGTTGGTAGGAATATAAGCAGATACGTCACCTGCTTGTGTTTCAATAATTGGCAATGCTGTTAATGAACCACCACCCTTTACCAAATGCTTGATAGAAGCTGGTAAGTCGTTCATATTTTTAGCGATCTCATCGTTGGCAATTACTTTCGCAGCACGCTCTAATAAACGACTGTGTAAGTAGAATACGTCACCTGGATAAGCCTCGCGACCTGGCGGACGACGTAATAATAATGATACTTCACGATAAGCTACTGCTTGCTTTGATAAGTCATCAAATACAATCAATGCCGGTTTACCACAATCACGGAAAAACTCACCCACAGCTGCACCCGCAAATGGAGCGTAGAATTGTTGAGGAGCTGGATCCGCTGCAGAAGCTGCTACGATAGTTGTGTATGCCATTGCACCATTGTCTTCTAATGTTTTCATTACACCGGCAATCGTAGATGCTTTTTGACCAATCGCAACATAGATACAATAAACAGGTTGCCCTGCATCATAAAATTCTTTTTGATTGATAATCGTGTCCACACAAATAGCTGTTTTACCAGTTTGACGGTCACCAATTACCAATTCACGTTGACCACGACCAATTGGAATCATCGCGTCAATCGCTTTGATACCAGTTTGTAATGGCTCTTTTACAGGCTCACGGAAAATTACCCCTGGTGCTTTACGCTCCAACGGCATTTCATACAATTCACCTTTAATGGGACCTTTACCATCTATGGGTTCACCCAACATATTAATGACACGGCCAACTAAACCATCTCCTACTTTAATAGAAGCGATTTGACCTGTTCTTTTAACTTTGTCTCCTTCCTTAATAGCCTTGCTATCCCCCATCATTACCACACCCACATTGTCTTCCTCTAAGTTTAAGGCAATAGCTTTCACGCCATTTTCAAACTCTACCAACTCACCACTGCTCACGCCATTTAATCCATAAATACGCGCAATACCATCACCCACTTGTAATACGGTACCTACTTCTTCTAAATCAGCAGCTGCATTAAAATTGCTTAATTGTTGTCTAAGAATTGCTGAAATTTCATCCGGCTTAATGTCCACCATAAAATTCTATTTTAATAAATGATTATTTAAATTTTTCCTACGTATTCGTTACTTAAAAATTGTTTCTTAATGTCTCTCAAGTCTCTAGCGATACTCACATCCACTAAATTATTATTGAACTCTAAAATAAAACCACCTATTAAGGAGTCGTCCGTTTTAGTAGTCAACTCAACGGTTGCAAATTTACTTTCCGCTTTTACTTTGTCTTCAATAGATTTTTTCAACGCATCACTTACTTCCACTGCAGTAGTTAAAGTAACTTGATGAATTCCTTTCAATTCATTGTATTGATCAATAAAGGCTGTAGCCATTTCAGGCAAATCACGTTCTCTTCCTTTTTTCACAATCAACACTGTAAAAGAATTCGTAAGTAAGCTTACTTTATCCTTGGTCACTGCATTGATAATGCTATTTTTTTGATCTGCCTTGATAATGGGGCTACGCAACAAATTCACAAACTCACTACTTGCGTTGCAAACAGCTTGTATGTATTTCATGTCGGCATATACCAGTTCCAACTGACCTTGCTCTTGAGCAAGCCCTAGTAAGCTTTTTGCGTATCTACCTGCTAAACGTGCGTTCGACATTTTTATTAATTTAATTTAACTCCGTCAGCCAATTTTTGAATGTAGCTTTCTTGATCGGCTTTATTTGACAACTCTTTTCTTAATACTTTTTCAGCCACTTCCACAACCAATGCGCCTACCTGATTTTTAACCTCAGTTAATGCTGCGTTTTTTTGCTGAGTAATTGCTAATTGCGCATCCGCAATAATTCTCTCGTATTCTGACTTTGCTTTATCCTTTGCTGCTGCTACCATCTTTTCAGAAGCTTCTTTTGCTTCCTTAATTAAAGTAGCTCTTTCTTCACGTGCTTTCGCCAACAATGCTTCATTTTCATTTTGCATAGCTGTGATTTCCGCTTTCATTTTATCGGCCTTTAATAAAGCTTCTTCAATACCGCTTTCGCGCTCATTGATGGCTTTAATAATAGGCTTCCAAGCAAACTTGCCTAATACAATTAATAAAAGCAAAAAGGCGATGGTATTCCAAAATACCAAGCCAATATCTGGAAGTACTAAAGGGTTTATTTCTAACAACATAAGTTTCTTATTATCGATTATAAATTACAATCTATTTTGTCTGTTCTTTTTCAACTAAAAAATTATAGGCCCATCGCCCTGTGCTAGGGCCTATAATAAGTTTTGAAATCGGACCTAAGCCCTGATTCCAACTTGATTATCCGTTACCTAATAAGGCAACCACCACAGCGAACAAGGCAACGGCCTCAACGAACGCAGCAGCAACAATCATGTTAGAACGGATTTCGTTAGCAGCTTCTGGCTGACGAGCAATACCTTCAACAGCACCTTTACCAATCTGACCGATACCAATTCCGGCACCGATAGCAGCTAATCCAGCGCCGATTGCGGCAACACTTCCTAC
>CANJPH010000035.1 GCA_947476145.1 Bacteroidota bacterium
GGAAACCCAATATGGCCTATCTGGTTTTTGTAGGGGATATAGAGCCAGCAACAGCAAAAGCTTTGGCAGAAAAAAGTTTTGGATCATGGGCGAAGGGAACTGCAACAAAACAAAATTTTGTGAAACCTGTATTGCCTAATCAAACCTATGTTGCCATTATTGATCGACCAGCAAGTGTTCAAAGTGTGGTTACGATAGCAACTACGGTTGATTTACTTCCTGGTTCCACTAATGTAATAGCAGGATCTGTTATGAATAATATATTAGGCGGCGGTTTCTCGGGTCGTTTGTTTGCGAATCTTCGTGAAAAACATGCGTTTACCTATGGCGCCTATTCTAATCTGAATCCAAGCCGTCAAGTGGGTATATTTGAAGCGTCCGCTTCTGTTCGAAATGAAAAAACGGATAGCTCAGTACAAGAGTTATTGCGTGAAATTAATATTATCCTAAATGAAAAAGTGGGTGATGCAGAATTAAGTAGAATGAAAAATTATTTATCAGGTGGTTTTGCGCGTTCCTTAGAAAATCCTGCAACCATATCTGGATTTGCTTTAAAAATTGCACAAAACAATTTACCTGCTGATTATTACCAAAAGTATTTAACCAATTTAGCTGCAGTGGATGCGCAAAAAGTGCAGGATGCCGGTAAAGCTTTATTGAATACTTCAAAAATGCATATTGTGATTGTTGGAAATGCAAAACAAATTGCAAAAGGGTTGGATAAATATGGTCCTGTGAAATATTTTGATATTGAGGGTAATGAAATAGCTGCGCCTACCGAAGCAAAAGCGGATGCATCCTTAACACCAGCAGTACTTATACAAAAAGTAGTGGCTGCAGCGGGAGGGAAAGAAGCCATTACTGCCATTAAAGATTTACAATTAAAAGGTACCGCTTCTGTAATGGGTCAGTCTTTAGACATTAATCAAACTATCATTATGCCAGGCAATGCAGTATCTGTAATGTCAATGGGTGGTATGGCCATTATGAAGCAGTCTATTGTAAACGGTAAGTATTCAGTTAATCAACAAGGAATGGAAGCGCCAATAACCGACGAATTGAAGGAAGGTTTGGATGAAGCTGCCGTAATTATTCCTGAGCAAACCTATTTAGCAAAGGGGTATAAACTAAAAATTGTAGGTGCTGAAAAAGTAGATGGTAAGGATGCCATTGATATGGAAGTAACTACACCTTCTGGAAAAGTATCTCACCGTTTTTATGATGCGACTAGTTATTTATTGGTAAAAACAGCTGTTTCACAAGAAGTGCCTGGACAAGGTACGGTAACACAGCAGCAATATTACAAAGCCTATAAATTAGTGAATGGCATTCAAATTGCAAGCGAAGAAGTGATGGATATGGGACAAATGAAAATTAATATTAAGTACACCGATATGAAAGCCAATCAAGGGTTGAAAGTGACGGACTTAAAATAATATCAATGAATTGTGATCCTGACAAGCTCAGGTTCTCCTATAAAAAAAGCGCATCTGAGGATGCGCTTTTTTTATGCTTGCTCGCTGCTAACAGCGGTATGTTAAATATTTAGAATCGAATTCCGTAACCAATGTTAAACATTACGCTATTGCCTGTTAAGCTTGCGTAAGTATTTGGTTTATCGTTTAATCGATAAGGGAAAATCGCATCTTTCGTTGTCGTATTTACGATGGTAAAGTCAATAAAATGACGGTTTGTTCTATAACCAATACCTCCACTCACCGTCATGTGAGCTGCTTTAATATCTGTATCCTTGTAAGGTGATCCATAATAAGAAGTACCCGCTCTTAACATCCAATTGCTATTTAATTTTAATTCAGAACCAATTTTAAAATTTACGTTGTTTTTATAAATGGCTTTATTGGTTTTATTAAGTGCGTTATAATAGTCTGTGCTTTCTTGATCGTAGGTATTTGCATAAAAACGAGTACCCGCATAATTTACCCATTCAATATCGGCACTTATAAAACCTAATGGTTGTGTTGGTTTATTAGGTACCGCAAAAAAGTAACTACCGCTAAATGTAGCTTTAGTAGGGGTTGCAATGGTGTATTCTCTTGTGCCTGGGTAACCATTATTCAAGTCCAAAGAACTAGCCGATTGCGTACCTGCATATCCTTCGGTATTGGTGGTCATGTCGGAACTAACTTTGTCTCTGAATGATATTAATTGTGGAGTTTGCAAAGAGAATCCCACTCTTAAAAAAGATTCAGGCTTATAGATCACACCAAATTTTGCTCCAATACCCCAACCTCTTGAACTAAAGTTTTCATTAAAAACAAACCCTCCAAATTGGTTATTTGGGTTGCTTGTAGCGTCTACTTCAGAATAAGTGGTGCTTCGATTATAATTAATCATAGGCATGATAAAACTAGCCCCCATATATAATTTATCTTCCACATTGCCGCCCCATCCGAAAGCTAACTCATTATAACTTCCACTTGTTTGTGCATCATATAATTGGTTGACACCTGTTGAAATAGGCACTAAGCTTTGATAACCATTCACGGCACCTCTTGAGTCAGCTGTGGTGTCCACTAGATAAGTTCTAAAGGCAAGCGAACTACCAAAAATATAATTATTTAGTGCCGATAAAGTATCTGCTTGGTCATTTACCAATTCTTCTAAATACTTTTCAGAGAAGCTACTAAAATTATTGCGACCACTAAAACGCATACGATTATTGTAGTCTGCTATTTGAGTAATAGTTATAGAGAATGCAGAACTTGTCCAGTTGTTTTTCTTTCGGCCGTCTGCAAAAACCATTCCTACTGTTCCAAAATTACCTCTACTGTCCGTTGAAGAAGAAGCCTTTCCTAAATAATTAAAATTATTTGAATTAGACATAAAGGTTGGTGTGAATAACAACTCGCTTGATTTATAAAAACCAAGTCCTGCTGGGTTGATATGGTTGGAAGATAAATCACCACCCAATGAACCCATAGCGCCACCCAACGCATTGCTTCTTGCTGTTCCTTTAGGGGCAAACCAAGAAAGTTTTAATGCATCTTCGGGATCCTGCGCATACATTGTTAAACTTGATCCTAAACAGATCAGTAAAAATATTTTTTTCATATTTGAATTATTTAAAACGTGCCATCTCTTTTATTAATTACCTCCACGTGGTGCACGTCCTCCACTTGTAGTTGTACCTGAACTATTAAATCCACCGCTTCTGCCACCTGTATTTGAGTTGGTATTTGTTGGAGGGGAGTAGTTTGAATTTGTATTGCTACTAGAATTCGTACTCGCGGTCTTAAATTGATTATTGTTGTTATTAAAAGAGCGACTAGGTCTGTCCCAACTATTCGCATAATTTACATTTGCATTATTAGTAACGACTCTTTTTAATAAACCACCAAAATTATTATTCAAATTGGTATTAGCAGTATATCTAGTATTTCCGTTTATTGTGTTGGTCGTGTTATTGTAATTACCAGCACTTGATTTACGTTGGTAGGCAGCTAAGCCCGGTGCACTGTTTTGAGTAGCTCTTGGATCTTGATATTGAATTCTGCGTGTTTCGAAACCGGCTAAATATCCACCCCCATATCCACCACCATAATAGTAACCATAAGGGTTCCAATAGCCAGCATAATATGGATTCCATCCGCCATAGCCAAATCCGCCATAACCACCAAACCCACCGTACCCAAATCCACCATAGCCTAATCCCCCGTATCCAAACCCACCCCAGCCAAAATCATTATATCCCCATCCGCTGTTATAGTAGGCACTCATGTATGGAGAATAACCACCCCAACCAAATCCCATATTCATCCCAAATGGATTATACCAAGAAGCTCCATAAAATCCACTATACCAACTATTCCATCCACCGTAAGAAGGGTAATAAGAATAATTATATCTAGGGTCATTCCAATAACCAAAATCGTCAATGGCATCCCAACGATTCCTATTCGCCACTTTTAATCTTAAATAACGATCATCCGGGTAGCTTTGATAGTCTTGATATTCTTGTTCTTCCTCGGATTGTAACTGGTCGTTGTTGCGTTTATTTGTTGATGCAGTTGTTTTTGCTGCAGCTTCTGTACTTGGTGTAAAATATAAATCGTCGGTTGCAGCAACTGTTGTTTGTTGCAAACTAGTGCAACTTGTAGCAATACAACTAATTAAAACCAAACCTGCAGCCATAAGCTTTAGTGGGGAGTATGTTATAAGCGTTTTCATGTTGAAATAGTTTAGGTTTTTATATGCCCTTAAATTAGCATACATTTGCTACTTCAAAGCTACGAATAATTGTGATATAGGGCTTTTTTCGTAGATTGTTTTTCATTAAAATTTGTTAAGATTTATTAAAAAATGGCAAAGGAATTAACAACAAGGGCGCAGGACTACTCACAATGGTATAATGACCTAGTCTTAAAAGGCGAATTGGCTGACTATAGTGCAGTAAGAGGCTGTATGGTCATTAAACCCTACGGTTATGCATTGTGGGAAAATATGCAGGCTGCTTTAGACAAAATGTTTAAGGACACGGGGCATCAAAATGCTTATTTCCCTTTGTTTGTGCCAAAGTCCTTATTTGAGGCGGAAGAGAAAAATGCCGAAGGGTTTGCGAAGGAGTGCGCTATTGTTACACATTACCGTTTAAAAACCGATCCCAATAATAAAGGAAAGCTAATGGTGGATCCTGAAGCGAAATTGGAGGAAGAGTTAATTGTGCGTCCAACCAGTGAAGCCATCATTTGGAACACCTATAAAAACTGGATACAATCCTACAGAGACTTACCTATTCTAATTAATCAATGGGCCAATGTGGTGCGTTGGGAAATGAGAACAAGATTGTTTTTACGTACTGCCGAATTTTTATGGCAGGAAGGTCATACTGCACATGCCACTAAGGAAGAAGCGATTGCCGAAACCGTGCAAATGCTAAATGTATATGCGGACTTTGCTGAAAATTGGATGGCGGTACCGGTGATTAAAGGAATTAAATCAGCCAATGAGCGTTTTGCGGGTGCGGAAGATACTTATTGCATTGAGGCATTAATGCAGGATGGAAAAGCATTGCAAGCAGGTACCTCGCATTTTTTAGGACAAAATTTTGCAAAAGCATTTGATGTAAAATTTACCGATAAGAACAATACATTAGATTATGTGTGGGCAACCAGCTGGGGGGTGAGTACCCGTTTGATTGGTGGATTGGTCATGACGCATAGCGATGACCAAGGTTTAGTATTGCCTCCAAGAATTGCGCCAATACAAGTAGTGATTGTTCCAATTTATAAAGGCGATGATCAAAAAGCAATTTTAGATGAAAAAGTACATGCCATGGTTGCTTCTTTTAAAACAGCGGGTATTCGTGTTAAATATGACGACTCCGATAATCAAAGACCAGGTTGGAAATTTGCAGAGTATGAATTAAAAGGCGTGCCAGTGCGTATTGCAGTGGGGCCAAGGGATTTAGAAAACAACCAAGTGGAAATTGCACGTCGTGATACCAAAGAAAAAACAACGGTCTCTATGTATGGGTTAACAGAGACGGTGAATAATTTATTATTAGAAATACAATCTAATTTATTTAATCGCGCTAAACAATATCGCGACGAACATATCACCAAAGCAGATACCTGGGAAGCGTTTGTTCATATTTTAGATACCAAGACAGGATTTGTTGCTGCACATTGGGATGGCACACCAGAAACCGAAGAAAAAATAAAGGAAATGACAAAGGCAACCATTCGTTGTATTCCTTTAGACAATACTTTGGAAGCAGGAAAATGTATTTTATCAGGCAATCCATCTACGCAACGTGTTTTATTTGCAAGAGCTTACTAAGCATTCATTAAGATGAAGAAACAAGGACCTATTCCTGACGTACTTGTCCCTTTTTTAGAAGGTAAAGTGTTGTTAATAGATAAGCCACTAAGATGGACTTCTTTTAAAATGATACGTCGTGTACGTGGAATTACTTTTGTACAAAAAGTGGGGCATGCAGGCACATTAGATCCTTTGGCAACCGGCCTTTTAATTATTTGTACAGGAAAATGTACCAAGCAAATTAATGATTACATGGGCATGGCAAAGGAGTATACGGGTACCCTTGTATTAGGCGCTACTACGGCTACTTATGATTTAGAATCCGAGCCGGAAAATTTAAAAAGTATTGAGCACTTATCTATCGAACAAATACAAGCAGCTACGCAACAATTTATAGGTGAAATTTTGCAGATGCCTCCACAACATTCGGCCATAAAAAAAGACGGGGTACGTTTATATGAAACCGCACGTCAGGGCATTGAAGTAAAAATTGATCCAAGGAAAATTACCATTGAAAATTTCGAACTTACAAAAATTGATTTACCCAATATTGAATTTAAAGTAAACTGCTCCACAGGAACTTATATTAGAAGTTTAGTAAATGATTTTGGAGTTGCATTAGGGGTTGGCGCGTATATGAGTGCATTGCGTCGCACCAAAATTGGAGACTTTGATGTTGCCAATGCCATTCAATGGGAAGACCTAAGAGACGAGGTAGAAGTTTTACTTGCAGTGGATCCTACACTAGAAGGGTAGTCCAATACCAAACTGCCAGGCGTAATTATTTACCCTGGTGCCATTGGGTTTTACTTCGGTCCATTTAATATTTTTCAAATCCATCCATCCATTATTATAGGGCCTAGTGGGGTCTTTCATTTTCATGGCATAATCTACCCGTACGGTGAAATAATTAAAATCAATTCTGATGCCGGTCCCTACACCTACGGCTAAGTCTTTATATAATTTATCCAATTTAAATCCTGCATTAGGATCCTGATTATTGTCTCTTGAGTTCCAAATATTTCCAATATCTGCAAATAATGCGGAACCTATTTTATAAGCACCTAATTGTGCAATATTAAAGCGATATTCCAAATTGGTTTCCAATTGTACATCCCCAAAGCGATCAAAATTTTGACTAAAGCTGCTGGTATCATAAAAAGTAGAACTACCTAATCCCAATTGTCTTAATCCCCAGGCACGCATACTATAAGGGCCACCCGCCGTAAATTGTTTAAAGAAAGGAAGTTGACCACCCAAAGCGCCGTCATTGCTATAATTATTTCCCCAACCGCCCATAAAACGCCAAGCCAGTTCGGTATAATCGTATTTGATTAGTTTGCGAAATTCTACTTCCGCTTTAAGGTATCTGTAAATATTTTTTTGAATTGCTGGGGAGCTTCCTAAAAGTCCTCCGGCTTCTTCTAATCCAATTCTAAAATAATTATTTTGATTGGCGTGTTTTGATGAAGGGCCTGAATGCACATAACTAATGGTTTGGCTAATTACATTACCATTGTTAAAAGAGGATCTTAGGAAAGGGTTTAAAATAAGTAAGCTATCCAATTTTCCAAATTTCCCCAATTGATACAATTCAACATTCAATGGCTTATAGGAAATGACATCTTCCATACCATTTTTTATTTTCTTCCATTCATATCCCCAACTAGTGGTGAAAGACTTTAATTTATAATAGTTTAATCTATCAATATAAGAACCATTTAAGGAAAAGTTTGTTTTCTCATTGCTATTTATAGACTTCACAATGGGTTTAAAGGGAATGATTAAGCCAGGGAAGCTAAAAGTTTGCCCCAGGTTTAATAATTGAGTTTGGGTAAGATTGGCTTTGTTTAAATCCAATTCTACACCGGTTCTAAAACTGGTAATGGATTGGATGGATCTTTTTTGAACATTTCTATCTCTCAACGTAAAATTGGTAGAAATCCCTAAAAGATTACCCGCTCCAATTTCAGATGTGTTTCTACTTCCTTCCAAATCGAAACTAAAACTTCTTCTTAAAGCAGGCACTAAGAGATAATGCAGTGTAATGCTGTCATTGAGTACCGTTGTTCTAGAATCTACTTGCTGCCAGGCGCCTAGCGCACTTAAGGTATTTAAGTTATGAAAAAAATAATGTTCATTGAATAAATCGCCTTTATGAATAATGGATTGCTCTTTAAATAAATTGGTCTTGAATTTTGGCTTATGGTATTGTTGAACAATATCTCCAAGGTGATCAATATTATTTAATCCTTTTGATATAATACTATCTGGGTTGTCGGCCAAGCTAATATCGCTATAAAAAATTTGTTGTTGAATGGGATAAGCCTTAGTAATTGCAGGAGTAGTATTTCTTAATTGAAAGTTTATTTTCCAACTTGGATTCTCTTTAGATTTTTTAATGGCTTCCTGAATTTGATTCACCTGCGCTAAAGGATCTAAATTAAGTTTCATTAATGCCGTATTCATGGTATCTACTTCGGCAAAAATCTTTTCTTTGGTAAAGTAGTAATATCCATTGGATCTGAATAAGTCAACCAATCTATCCAGTTCATTGTTAATGGATTCACTTGAAAATGCAGATCCTTTTTTTATGTAACTACCTACTGTATTATTTTCTGCAAGGGTTTGTAAAGCTTTATCACCTAATTGATAGGTAACAGTATCTATGATTGTTTTTTTATTCAGCGCCACTTCCATTTTTAGGTACACTCTCCACTCGTCTTTCACCGTATCAACCCTGGTTTGCAATGTTAAAGTCGGTCGGTTGTATCCTTTGGTAGCCAAATAGTTTTGCATATATTGGATGGTCCTATCAATACGCGCTGGATTAAAGGTGGTGGGTTGAACAATGGTGCTAAAAACGCCAAACTGTCTAATTTTTCGCACTTTTAAACTATCGTCCCAGTAATTATCCAAATTGTAGCTAAGATCCCTAAGAACAATTTTGTTTTCGGGGTCTTTAATTACAATTTTGTTATCGAATACAAAAGCTTTTTCCTTGGGATAGTCATGTACTATTGCCTTTTTCAGATCCGTACAAGCATTTATTAAAAATAAAAGGCCAAGTAGGGGAATTCTTGAGTAGAAACTAATATTTTTAAGCCTCGTAAATAACATGCATCAAATGGATAAGAATGAGCTCAAATATATTCAATCTTTTGCCCAAAAAAAACATTGGTTGCAAGAATCTGTGTATTTAATAGAGGGGCCAAAGCTATTGGAAGAGGCATTAAAGTCCAATGTTGAGATTAAAAAGATTTACGCTACAAGGGATTGGTTAGGATCTAATGACATTGGTGGTGTTGAATTTGAGGAAGTAGACGATATTATGTTGCCTAGATTAAGTCAATTGCAAACGGCTAATCAGGTAGTGGCGTTGGTGTACAAAAAAGAGCATGCAAAACCAGATTATAGTAAACAACTTAGTTTAGTTTTAGATGGTATTCAAGACCCAGGAAATTTGGGCACCATTATACGAACGGCCGATTGGTTTGGCATTCATCATATTATCGTATCAGAAGACACGGCAAGTGTATACAATCCTAAAGTAATTCAAAGTACCATGGGAAGTTGTTGCAGGGTGCAAGTGCAAGTGGTGGATATAGAACAAGTTATTGCGCAACATCAATTGCCTGTAATTGGCACTTTGCTTTCTGGTAATTCTATATACGAACAAGTGATTCCAGTGAATGGTTTTTTAGTGATTGGCAATGAATCCAAAGGCATAAGACCGGGTATTCAATCTTTAATTACCCATCCTGTTTCCATTCCTAAATTTGGTGAAGCCGAGTCCTTGAATGCGGCTGTGGCAACAGGCATTGTGCTTTCCAAATGGAAGATGCAATAATAGCAGTTGAAAAAATTTTACGCACACGAAAAAATAAGTGCTAATCAAACTTAATGGCTTTAGCAGGTGCAATTTTCTTAATCCAAAGTGTGGGGATTAAAAAAGAAGCATAACTAACAATAGCTGTACTTACAATCACAAGTAACACCTGCATCCAGTCCATGTGAATAGGCAGGTTCTTAATAAAGTACGCCGATTCGTCTAGTTGAATAAAATGAAATTGCTGTTGCAACAAGGCAAATCCAATCCCAATACCACTTCCTATACCAATGCCCATCCAGCAAATAAAACTGGCTTGGTATAAAAATATTTGTCTTAAAAAAGAATGAGAAGCGCCCAAGGCCGAAAGCGTGCCAATCATATTCACTCTTTCCAACATGAGAATAAATAAACAGGTAAGTAAGTTCACTATGGCAATGATTAATAAAATGGAAATGGTTACATTTTTATTTACATTTTGCACATTGATCCAATCAAATATTTGCGGGTAGTATTCATTAATAGGAGTGGCCACCCAATTTTTAGGCATTTTATGAAGTAAACCTGCGTTCACTAAGTCCACAGGCATATCTTTTTTAAGTCCAACCGCAAAACCTTCAATTTGCGCATAGTTATTAAGTAGTTTTTGAATGGTTTTAATATCTACAATCACAAATTGTCTATCATATTCTTCAATGCCAGAATGATAAAAGCCAATCACTTTCATTTTTCGCTGCACCACATTGCCATTGTTCAATAAATAAATTCGAATACTACTATCTAATGGAATTTTTAATTTATTCGCCAACGCATCGGAAATTATAATATCGTTTCTACTGGTGTCCTGTGTATTAAAAACCGTTCCTTTAATGACAAAAGGAATTTTGCTATTGGCCGGTATCCCCTTCATCACGACGCCTTCAATATCGGGACCATAGGAAAGCACGCAGGACTGATTAATAAATGGGGTGACAGAGGCTACGGAATCACTCCATAATACATTTGTATTCTGATTTAATTCAATGGGTATACCACTTACCGAAGCCACGCGAATATGACCCCAAAACTGATATACTTTGTCCGAGATACTTTGTTGAAAACCATTGACAATGGCCAGGGTTAAGATAATAGCTGCGACACTAATGGCAGTTGCGGCAATAGAAAGTCTAACAATAAAACGAGTATATGTTTTTTCCTTTTGGAAACTAATTTTACGTGCGATATCAAAGGCGGTAGACAAGTAGTATATTTTCATCAAAACTAGTTTTTTCTCTTTATATATAGAGATTTATCATTTAGTTTCGTAAGGAGTAAAAACAATAAAATGAGGTTTGCCTGGATGATCATATTGGGGTCTTTTTTAAGTGGTGGTCAATTAGTGGCGCAGCAAAATTTGTATCCAATAAATCCCGACCGAATATTGGACCCTAATATTCATACCGTTTTAATTCATCCTGCCGGGAATCCATTAGCAGCACCCATTATACCATTATATTATGGCGGCACATTACAAATTAGTTTTGATGATTTTAAAGCAAGCTATCAGGATTATGCCTATGCTATTGAATTAGTGGATAGCAATTGGCAGTCTATGGACATGAGCGAATTTGATTATGTAAAAGGGTTTAATCAAAATAAAATAACCAGTTTCTCGGTATCATCCATGGCCACGCAAAAATATTTTCATTATCAATTTAGTTTTCCCAATAGCAATAGTAGTCCCAAATTATCTGGTAATTATATTTTAAAAGTTTTTAAGAATGGGGACAAGCAAAATATAGTTTTCACCCGACGTTTTTATGTAGCGGATAATTTGGTAAATATGAATGCGCAAGTACAGGAGCCTTTTGATGGCGCTATTTCTAGAACGCATCAACGTATTAAAGCCACTGTGGACGTAAGAAATATTCCTAATTTTCAAAACAACCAGCTGACAGTTAAAGTTATTCAGAACTATAGGTACAATGAAGCCAAAACGACTACTGCACCTAGTTTTATGCGCAATACGGTGTTAGAATTTAACAACGAGGCAGAATTGGTTTTTCCTGCAGGTAAGGAAGCCAGATGGTTGGATTTGCAAAGTTTACAATTAAGATCAGATAGGGTAGCAGAAATTAATAATAAAGAGGGTGGGACTAAAATACTCGTAAAGCCAGAAGGTACAAGAGCTAATTTATTGTACGCTACTTTCAAGGATTTAAATGGTGGCTATTTAATAATGAATACGGATAATTTGCAAAGTGAAAATCAAAATGATTACGCCCAAGTGCAGTTTACGTATGTCCCTAAAGACAATATCCCTTATCTGGATCAGAAACTATATCTAATAGGCGCGCTCACTAATAATATAGTGGACAATAATGCCGAAATGCAATTTGATGTGAAACAAGGCGTGTATCAAAAATCCCTATTATTAAAGCAGGGGTACTATAGTTACAACTATATATTAAGAGACCGGAATACCCCCAATGACTTGGACGATTTTACCGAAACGGAGGGCAATCACTTTGAAACCGAGAACAATTATACCATTTTGGTTTACTACCATGCACCAGGTACCCGAAACGACCAATTGGTTGGTTTTGCGACCATAAATAGCCTTTTTTAATCACCTCTTTTATACTACATTTGCAGCGGCAGGTCTTACACGACCAGCTCCTGCCGAACCTCCCCAGGACAGGAATGTAGCAAGGATAGGTGGTTGAGCGGTGCGATGTGAGTAGCCTGCCACTTTTTATACTTTTAGATAGAAAGTGGCATTTTCAAAGTGAGTGTTTAAAGAGGATCAAAAAGCAACTATTTCAAACTATAAACCGACCATATGAAATTTTTTATCGACACAGGCAATTTAGCTCAAATCAAAGAAGCCAACGAATTAGGCATCTTAGATGGTGTTACTACCAATCCTTCTTTAATGGCCCAAGTGGGCGTGAAAGGAGAAGCTGCTATTGCTGCACACTACAAGGCAATTTGTGAAATCGTAAATGGTGACATTAGCGCGGAAGTATTGTCAACCGATTTTGCTACCATGGTAGAGGAAGGAAAAAAATTAGCAGCGATTCATCCAAATATTGTGGTGAAAGTTCCCATGATCAAGGATGGTATTAAAGCTATTAAGTGGTTTACCGATAATGGTATTCGTACCAACTGTACTTTAATATTTTCTGCTGGTCAAGCTATTTTAGCAGCCAAAGCAGGTGCAACTTATGTATCACCATTTATTGGACGAATAGACGATAGTTCTTGGGATGGTATGGAATTGATTGCTCAAATCCGTCACATTTATGATGTACAAGGTTTCCAATCACAAATTTTAGCAGCATCCATTAGAAATGCTTTGCATATTGTAAAAGCAGCTGAAGCAGGTGCCGATGTTTGTACCTGTCCTTTAGATTCTATCTTAGGATTGTTAAAACATCCTTTAACCGATATTGGATTGGCGAAGTTCTTGGAAGATGCTAAGAAAATGTAGTTTCTCCTCTAAAACATTGTTATAAATATATAGAAGCCTCGCAATTTGCGGGGCTTTTCCTTTAAACGCCTACCACTCTTTTATTAAATGCACTATTACGGGCAGCCTCTAATATGCGAATAATATTTTTGCCCTCCTGAGCGGTTGTGGGAACAGGTGCATTATTTAAAATAGCATCCGCCATTTTTTCATAAAACACACCGTAGTTGCCAGGAATACTTGGAACTATTCTATTTGTAATGAGTCCATTGTGGTCCGTATATAAAGTGCCGTAATCTGCTTCCGCTTCCATGCCCCAATTTTCAGTACCCGGCTTTTTACCTGCTACTAATTCAGCTTCTTGTATATCAGATCTGTTTTTGATAAAACTTCCTTTGGTGCCATATACTTTATAGCCGGGCAGTTGTGTCATAAATACCATACCACTTGTTAAGGTAATGCGGTGCGATGGATAGTAAAGTATCATAGAAAAATAATCATCTACAATACCTACTTTTCTTGTGATTCTTATATCCGCAAATACCGCTAATGGCATGCCGGATAATACCAATGCTTGGTCTACTAAATGTGGACCTAGGTCATACAATAATCCTGCACCAGGTGTTACGGCTTCCTTATGTTTCTTTGGGCTTAAAGTAGTGCGGTATCTTTCAAATGATATTTGAACATCTAAAAAATCTCCTATTTCTCCTTCACTAATTAATCTTTGTAAGGTTAAAAAGTCGGCGTCATATCTTCTGTTTTGATACACAGCTAATTTTAATCCTTTTTTATGTGCAAGCTCATCTAACTCCTGCGCTTCTGCGGATGTATTGGTAAATGCTTTTTCACATACCACATGCTTGCCAGCCAATAATGCACTTTTAACATATGCATAATGAGAATCATTAGGGCTATTCACCACCACTAAATGAATGGTAGTATCTGCTAATAATTCCTCGTAGCTATTATAAGATTTAGTACCAGGGTAGGCCGCCACAATATTTTTTGTAGAGCGCTCCCAACTTCCCACTAAATTAAAATGGGGATTGGCTGCAATAAATGGAGCATGGAAAACTTTTCCGCTCATGCCAAAGGAAACAAGTGCTGTGTTTATCATAAGTTAAAGGTA
>CANJPH010000036.1 GCA_947476145.1 Bacteroidota bacterium
TGGGATTTGAATATGGGAGGCTTGTTAAATGTTTTAGAGGTTGCAAGAGATCATAAAATAGAAAAAGTTTTTTGGCCAAGTTCAATTGCCGTTTTTGGTCCTCATTCTGACAAACAACATACGCCGCAACAATCCTTTAAAGATCCAAATACTGTTTATGGTATTTCAAAACTAGCTGGCGAACATTGGTGTGAATATTATTTTAATAAATATGGAGTTGATGTTAGAAGTGTAAGATACCCTGGTTTAATTGGATATAAATCCTTAGCGGGCGGAGGCACCACGGACTATGCAGTGGATATTTATCACAAAGCAGTAACGGAAGAAAAATTTGTTTGTTTTTTAAGTGAGCATACTTATTTACCTATGATGTATATGGAGGATGCGATTAATGCTACCTTACAATTAATGGATGCACCCAAGGAAAATATTAGAATTCGAACTAGTTATAATCTTGCAGGCATTAGTTTTTCGCCCGCTGAAATTTATCAAAGCATACTGCCATATTATCCTCAATTTGAAATTGAGTACCAACCTGATTTTAGACAACAAATTGCCGACAGTTGGCCCAATAGTATTGACGATAGCATGGCCATCACCGACTGGAATTGGAAACCCGCATTCGATTTAAAAGCAATGACAGCGGTTATTGTAAAGAATCTACCAAAATATTTTAATTATAAAGCGCATAAATAAATAGTATGTACGATCAATTCAAACCATTTTTGACAAAAGAATTAGCATCTATTAAAGAAGCTGGACTGTATAAGAAAGAAAGAGTGATTACCTCTTCTCAAGCAGCTGAAATTACGATACAAGGAGGGAAGCAAGTTCTAAATTTTTGTGCAAATAATTATTTGGGTTTATCCTCGCATCCAAAAGTAATTGAAGCAGCAAAAGCTGCAATTGATTCTCACGGATTTGGCATGTCATCGGTTCGTTTTATTTGTGGTACACAAGACATTCATAAAACCTTAGAAGAAAAAATTTCTGCTTTCTTAGGAACGGAAGACACTATTTTATATGCAGCAGCATTTGACGCCAACGGCGGTGTTTTTGAACCCTTGTTTGGCGAAAAAGATGCCATTATTTCTGATGCATTGAACCATGCTTCTATCATTGATGGAGTAAGGCTTTCAAAGTCTATGAGATACAGGTATGAGCATAATTCAATGGAAGACCTAGAATTAAAATTAAAAGAAGCAATTGCAGCAGGGGCTGTTCAAAAAATAATTGTTACGGATGGTGCTTTTTCTATGGATGGCACCATTGCACAATTAGATAAAATTGTGGAACTAGCTGAAAAATATGAAGCTTTAGTATTCACGGATGAATGTCATTCCACTGGTTTTTTAGGAAAAACGGGAAGAGGTGTACATGAATTAAAAGGCGTGATGGGAAGAGTAGATATTATTACCGGTACCTTGGGAAAAGCATTGGGTGGTGCTTCTGGCGGTTTTACATCTGGCAAAAAAGAAATTATTGATTTATTAAGACAACGTTCAAGACCCTACTTGTTTTCAAATACATTAGCGCCATCCATAACAGGCGCTTCGATTGCCGTTTTTGATTTGTTATCGCAAACAACGGAGCTAAGAGATACATTAGAGGCCAACACAAAATATTTTAGAGAAAAAATTACCGCTGCAGGTTTTGATATCAAACCAGGCACCCATCCGATTATTCCAATTATGCTATACGACGCGGTGGTGTCTCAGAAAATGGCAGAAAAATTATTAGAAAAAGGAATTTATGTAATTGGATTTTATTATCCTGTTGTTGCAAAGGGCCAAGCAAGAATTAGAGTACAAATTTCTGCTGCCCATACCACTGCACATTTGGATCATGCCATACAAGCATTTGTAGAAGTGGGCAAGGAATTGGGTGTGATCAAATAAGTTTATACAAAACCCATTACTTATTATGATAAATAAAAAAGTTGCTAACGCTGAAGAAGCTATTTCAGATATTAAAGACGGAGATACCATTATGTTGGGTGGGTTTGGATTATGTGGTATCCCAGAAAAATGTATTGCAGCTTTGGTTCGTCAAGGAATTAAAAACCTTACCTGTATTTCAAATAATGCAGGGGTGGATGATTTTGGAATTGGTTTAATGTTGCAACAAAAGCAAGTTAAAAAAATGGTTTCTTCTTATGTAGGCGAGAATGCTGAATTTGAGAGACAATTACTTTCTGGAGAACTTGATGTTGAATTGATACCACAAGGAACTTTAGCATTTAGATGTATGGCTGCAGGGTATGGAATGCCTGCAATATTTACACCTGCTGGAATTGGAACAGAAGTGGCTATTGGGAAAGAGGTAAGAAATTTCAATGGGAAAGATTATTTATTAGAGAAAGCATTTGAAGCCAATTTCTCAATTGTAAAAGCTTGGAAAGGCGACACCGCTGGTAATTTAATTTTTAAGGCAACCTCGCGCAACTTTAATACAGTGATGGCAATGGCCGGCAAAATCACCATTGCAGAAGTAGAAGAGCTGGTGGAACCTGGCCAATTGGATCCTAATCAAATTCATGTACCAGGTATTTATGTTCATAGAATTTTTAAAGGCAGTGATTATGAAAAAAGAATTGAAAAGAAAACGACAAGTGTATAATCTATAACTAAATTCTTCTCATGTTAGATAAAGAAGCAATTGCAAAAAGAATTGCACAAGAAATACAAAATAATTCCTACGTGAATTTGGGTATCGGCATACCTACCTTGGTGGCCAACTACATCCCCAATAATATTAATGTTTGCTTTCAATCAGAGAATGGGCTTTTAGGTATGGGCCCTTTTCCAAAGGAATCGGAAGTGGATCCAGATTTAATTAATGCTGGAAAACAAACCATTACCATGTTGCCAGGAGCGGCCTTATTTGATTCTGCGATGAGCTTTGGTATGATACATGCGCAAAAAATAGATTTAACGATACTGGGTGCCATGGAAGTTTCTGAAAATGGGGATATAGCCAATTGGAAAATACCTGGTAAAATGGTTAAAGGGATGGGTGGTGCCATGGATTTAGTTGCCTCGGCAAAAAATATTATTGTAGCCATGCAACACGTAAACAAAGCGGGGGAAAGTAAATTACTACCTGCTTGCACATTGCCTCTTACAGGCATTAGATGTGTTAAAAAAATAGTAACAGAGCTTGCTGTTTTATCAATATTGCCTGAAGGAGGTTTTAAATTATTAGAAAGAGCGCCAGGTGTTTCGGTTGAAACTATAAAAAAAGCCACCCTAGGAAAACTCATCATTGAAGGCGAGATTCCAGAAATGGCTTTTGATTAAATTATTTTTTAAAGATTGCCTCTCAAATCTTGTTCTCTTTCTAAGGCTTCAAATAAGGCTTTAAAGTTTCCTGCACCAAATGATTTAGCCCCTTTTCTTTGGATAATTTCAAAAAATAATGTTGGTCTATCTTCCACGGGCTTCGTAAATATTTGTAATAAATATCCTTCCTCATCCCTGTCTACTAAAATGCCTAATTTTTTTAGTGGCTCAACATCCTCATCAATGGGGCCAATTCTATCTAGTAAATCGTCATAATAAGTAGAAGGAATATTTAAAAACTCCACACCACGGCCACTTAATTTTTGAACGGTATCAACAATATCATCTGTCGCAATGGCAATATGCTGAACGCCCGCGTCTTTGTAAAAATCCAAATACTCTTCTACCTGTGATTTCTTTTTACCTTCTGCTGGCTCGTTGATAGGAAATTTTACAAATCCGTTTCCATTACTCATTACTTTACTCATGAGTGCAGAGTATTCCGTTGAAATTTGTTTGTCATCAAATGTCAAAATATTTTTGAATCCCATTACGTCTTCATAAAAACTTACCCAAGTGTTCATTTGATTCCATCCTACATTACCTACACAATGATCAATATACTTAAGCCCTACAGATGTTGGGTTATAGCCATTTTCTAATTTTCTAAATCCAGGCATAAAAATGCCCTTGTAATTTTTACGCTCTATAAATAAGTGCACCGTGTCGCCATATATATGAATACCACTCATTTTTATTTCACCATGCTCGTCTTGCATAGTATGCGGTTGCATATAAGGCTTTGCTCCTCTTTTTACGGTTTGTTCAAAAGCGTCATAAGCGTCCGCAACAGTAAGTGCGATTGCCTTTACGCCATCACCATGCTTATGAACATGACCTGCAATTTCAGAGTCTGAATGCAATGGGGTGGTTAAAATTAGTTTTACTTTATCTTGAATTAAAACGTAAGATACTTTTTCTTTGTCCCCCGTTTCCGGCCCACTATATGCATAATTTTGATACCCAAATGCTGTTTTATAATAATGTGCTGCTTGTTTTGCATTGCCAACATAAAACTCAACATAATCGGTTCCTAATAAGGGTAAAAAATCTTGATATATTCCTTTGCTTTCCATTGATATTTTTTATTTTTTGAGTGGGTGCGTAATTAATTTTAAATCTATTCTTTCTTATTCGATGTTATGCTGCCAACTCTTATGATAATTTTCATCTTCAATTAACAATGCCTCTTCGGTAATCATTAAAGGTTTAAAAGGGTCAATCATTACGGCTAATTCGTCTGTTTTTTCTTTACCAATTGATTTTTCCACGCTTCCTGGATGAGGGCCATGGGGGATACCTCCAGGATGTAGTGTAATTTGTCCCTGTACCACCGAATTACGGCTCATAAAATCACCGTCTACATAATACAACACTTCATCACTATCTACATTACTGTGGTTATATGGAGCAGGAATGGATTCAGGATGATAATCATATTTTCTTGGCACAAAAGAACAGATTACAAAATTATTTGCTTCAAATGTTTGATGAACAGGTGGTGGCTGATGCAATCTACCTGTGATGGGTTCAAAATTATGAATTGAAAATGCCCACGGATAATGATATCCATCCCATCCGACAAAATCAAACGGATGCGTTCCATAAGTATATGGATAAATTAAACCTTGCTTTTTAATTAGAATTTTATAATCCCCTTCTTGATCAAAAGTTTCTAAATCAATGGGTCTTCTTATATCACGTTCACAGAATGGTGCATGTTCCATTAACTGTCCAAACTGATTTTGATAACGCTTAGGAAAACGAATAGGGCTATAGCTTTCAATAATAAATAATCTATTATTTTCATCGTCAAATTCTATTTGGTAAATAGTGCCTCTTGGAACGACTAAATAGTCGCCGTAAGAAAATTTAATTTTTCCAAATCCAGTTTTTAAGGTACCGGTACCTTTGTGTATAAAAATTACTTCATCTGCTTGGCTATTTTTATAAAAATAATCCGTCATTGATTTTTTGGGTGCCGCCAAAGAAATTTGTAAATCAGCATTTACTAAAACAGGTTTTCTACTTTTTAAATAATCATCTTCCGGTTTAATATTAAAACCCAACAAGCTAGTATGACGTAAATGTTTTTCTTTCGCAATTTTTGGTTCTACAGAATAGGGTGTGCCTAATGATTTAACAATGGTTGGCGGATGGGTATGATAAACCAATGAGTACATGCCCGAGAAACCTTCGGTTGAAACCAACTCTTCGGCATATAATTTTCCATTGGGTTGTCTGAATACGGTATGTCTTTTTGCGGGAATTTTTCCCAATGTGTGGTATATTGGCATAAATTAGATTTTCAAGCACCACAATACTAACAATTATTAGCAAAAGATAAAATATTATTTTTAACTTTGATCTAGTATCTGCTGCATTTTTAAGTTTTTATAGCATAAAACCTTATATATCATAAAATATTGATAATCAATGAAATTAGTTAGTTATTTACAAAAGGGGGATGTTAAATTGGGGGCCATTGTCCAAGAACAATTGTATTGCCTTCAATCGGTTAATGAAGCGCTACCAACTGAGGTCATTGCATTCCTAAAATTGGGCGATCAAGTAATCCTTGAAACCGAAAAACAGCTTGAAAATATGGTGGCGTCTGCTAATGCAATCGCTCCAGTGAAAGACTATACTTTATTGGCACCCGTACCTCGTCCTACTTCCTGTAGAGACGGTTATGCTTTTCGTCAACACGTGGCTTCTGCAAGAAAAAATAGAGGCGTAGAGATGATTAAAGAATTTGATCAGTATCCTATATTTTATTTTACCAATCATAATGCCATTTCGGGACCAGGTCCAGTGTATTGTATGCCGGATCATTTTCAGCAACTTGATTTTGAATTAGAAATTGCCATTGTCATTGGCAAGGAAGGGAGAAATATAAAAGCGAAAGATGCGGATGCATATATTGCAGGCTTTACCATTATGAATGACCTGAGTGCAAGAAAATTACAAATGGAAGAAATGCTTTTAAATTTAGGACCGGCCAAAGGAAAAGATTTTTCAACAGTAATAGGACCTTGGTTGGTTACGCCTAACGAATTGAATAATTATTTGGTGTCTGCAAAAGAAGGGCATGTTGGAAATAATTATAATTTATCCATGAAGTGTTGGGTGAACGATCAATTGGTTTCAACAGGCAATGTAAAAGATATGGATTGGACATTTGCCGAAATAATTGAAAGGTGTTCTTATGGGGTAACGATATACCCGGGAGATGTGATTGGCTCTGGAACCGTTGGTACGGGATGCTTTTTAGAACTCAATGGAACTGGTAAACTAAATGACCCTAATTATCAAGCACAATGGTTACAACCCAATGATGAAGTGAAAATGGAAATAGACGGTTTAGGAACATTAGTGAATACGATACACGCCGAAGCAACTGATTGGTCCATACTATCTTTAAAAAAATAATTGAATTAATTTATTCCAGATGCTTACCCTATCAACAGATCAATTAAGTACACAAGAGATACAACAGTATTTACAATACGCCATTGCACCTCGCCCAATTTGTTTTGCATCCACCATCGATTTGGAAGGCAATGTGAATTTGAGTCCTTTTAGTTTTTTTAATTTATTTAGTATGAACCCTCCGATTTGTATTTTTTCTCCTTCCAGAAGAGTTAGAGATAATACAACTAAGCATACTCTAGAAAATATAAAAATGGTGCCGGAATGTGTAATTAATATTGTGAACTATGAAATGGTGCAACAAATGTCTTTAGCAAGTTGTGATTATCCTAAAGGCACGAATGAATTTATTAAAGCGGGATTTACCCCATTGGCTTCAGAACTTGTAAAACCTCCAAGGGTAGCGGAAGCGCCTATACAGTTGGAATGCATCGTTCAAGAAGTGATTACCTTAGGCGAAAATGCAGGAGCCGGCAATTTAGTATTAGCACTCATTAAAAAAATACATATTAAAGAAGAAGTACTGGATGCTAATAAAAATATTGATCAAACAAAACTAGACTTGGTAGCCCGTTTAGGGGGCGATTGGTACGCTCGAATTACAGAAGAAAATTTGTTCAAAGTAGAAAAGCCAAATACAAAACTGGGCATTGGATTTGATCAATTACCTGTAGGAATCATTACAAATGAATTGTTAACTCAAAATGAAAAAGCACAGTTAGCCAATTATGATATTTTACCAGAAAGCAATGTGCAAGAAATTGCTCATTTTTCGTACGATAAGATCTTGAAAATAAAATTGGCCTTAGCCAATCAAGAAACAGTACTTGCTTGGGAAATTATTCGAACTTCAATTTAGTATCAATAATTTTTAAGCCGTCATTAATTAACTTAGTGAATTTTGGATATGTGTTTATTTGTGCGTTTAAATAAACCCTAATTTCATTAGCCAAGGCTGTTTTATTGCTATCAACCGCTACCAGCTCTAATATTTCAAGCGCACCTAACCAATCTTCTTTAAAATCATTTTTAAGGGTTTCCCATAGCATCAATAAATTATCATTGGATTTTTTTTCTTCCCGATAGTTTCTTATTTGGTGAAACAAATCCTGATAGCTTAGATCCTGTTGTGTATAATTTTGCTGATAAGTTCTTTTAGGCGAAACGTACAATTGATCTTCAAAAATACTTTTATCAGCCGTCCCGTTAAATACAGAAACGATTGCATCTCCAATAGCCATATCATAGTTTCCCCATGATGGTTCAAAATAAGTTTTACCCTCATTGTCTGTAACCTTGCAATTGTCAAATGTCATAAGGATTAACTTATCTTCTTTAAAAGTGACGCCTATTAATTTTCCATTCACCTGTATGCCATTTTCATAATTTAACTGAACTGTTGATTCAAGTACTAATCCAAAATCATTTAAATCTTGCTTGGTAAAATCTTCCAACTTTTTGTGGGATCCTAAAAGCTGTCCAACTGGGGCACCAAAACCGTCTATATGATAGTCGGGCCCGTGTTCTGTTAGGAATTGATCATTAAAACAAAGTGTTGTAGGGCTGTTTGTATTAATATATTTAATCTGATTGTTTGTATCCTTATGCGCATTACTAAAGACGCCGGATACTTGTATGCCCGAACTAAAAGTGGCGGTACAAATATTTTTACATTCAATGGCTTTTAATATACTTTCTAATCCACCTACTCTGTATGCCATACTACTTTCAAATTGCGCTAATACATCAATTAAGTTCTGGAAAGTAGGGGTTACAAAAAGTTGAGGCTGCTCTTTTGTAATATCGTATCCAACTTGTAAAGCGTCAATGGTATAAGTTATTTTTTTCACCTCAGGTTGCATGCATGAAGCACTTTCTCCAATAGAGGAAAGCAAACCTGCTCCATAAATTTTAGGATCATTGATATCACCAATTAATCCATATTCTACGGACCACCATTGCAATCTGCTTAAAAGCGCCATTTCAGAAGGCGTTCCTAAATTTTGTTGATTGGATAAAACCAATGCTTCTGCTTTAGCTAATTCTTCCTTATCGACATTAGGCATTTCTTTTAAAATAGAAAGTGCACGGATAGATTCATATAGTTCATAATCTTTGGAAGAAAACAATGCCTTGGTCCCTATTTTCCCTAAATAACTTAAATACTGATTGTATTTGGTATCGCTAATAATAGGCGCATGTCCAGCCGATTCATGAATGATGTCAGGGGCAGAAGTATATTCGATATGTTCAAGCTGTCTTATGTCCGCTGCAATGACCAATACACGATACGCTTGAAATTCCATAAATGCTGCTGGTGGTATAAAACCGTCTACTGTAACGGCGCCCCATTCAATTGCTGCAAGTGCATCATTTATTTCTTGCAAGCTTGGAATTTTTTCAATAGTAAGGCCTGCTTTTTTTAATCCTGGTATATAAGGATAATAGGCAACATTTTTTAAGTAGCTATAATTCTGACGCATTACATAACGCCAAACAGCATGATCTACTGGAGTATATTTATCATATTCTTGTTCAATAATATACTTCTTAAGATGTAGCGGCAATTTTGCTACTTGATCATTATGGTAATCAAAAAAGGCATTCATTATACAATTATACTAACAATTGATAGTATAACAAAATTAATGCGAAATTTTAAATTCAATCACAAGATTAAACAGCGGTATTTTACTCAGGTTTTTTACAGCATGAACAATTGGTTCAGCAAATTTTACCGTATTTGGAACTTGAATACCAGTTCCAGCTTTTACTTCTTTATTAAAACGAGGGTCGGTTAATTGAACTTCATTTAATCGTACTACTAATCTTTGAGCATGGCTATGTAATTCACGAATATCTCCTGCATCTAATCTTTCCTCAAAAATTCGAAATTCATTATCCTCATACACTACTTTATTTTTCAAAGGCTCCACCCAACTTTCAGGACGGGTTAGTGGCGGATGATTTTTTTTAAATGCAATTTCAAAATAACTACCTGTTTTTATTTCGTAAGATTCTTTTTCTAAGAATACGGCAACCTCTCCTCGCTCTAATACTTTATTTCCTTTGCTACTATAAACAATGGTTTTATCCAAAGCCGCTATAATTCTAGAGCCAAAATTTTCAGCATCAGGTATAGCATGAATTGTAATATTATGGCTAACCTGCAAATAAGGGTTATCGAAAACAATTGAATCTATGGCATTAGCCGACTTATTTTGCCCGGATACTGAACTTATAAAAATTACTAGTACCAAAAATATACATACACTTTTCATAGAATTAAATTTATGATTATTATTTTTTAATCAGCAGGTTATTGTAATAATTAAAATTAGTTAAGAATTTACATTGTTTACTATTAAATCAATGAATTTTAACAACAATTGCTATTTCAAGCCTGTTTTAACTCTGAATTGTACTATAAGAATAGTGCAACTTTTTTAGCCCTATTTATTTTAGAGCTTAACCATTTTAAATTGGTAAGCTATTTTGTTATCTGCCGATGTGACTTTAATTACATAGGTCCCTGCTGATAATGCTCCTAAGTAAATTGGTATTCCAGGAGTTAGATTTTCTTTTCTCATTAATTTGGTGCCGGTAGCTAGGTCAAACACTTCCATATTTAATCGCTGATAACCTTTTACAACAAAATCAAAGTTTAATTGATTTGTAAAAGGATTCGGGGCTAGCTTAATAAATTCATTGGCACTTAGGTTAATGATATCGGTTACCAAATAATAATAAGGCACGCTTAATGCACTAGTACAACCATTTTGTGTTGTCTTTGCTGTGAATGAACCACCTGTAGTTGGTTTAATCTTTTGAGTGGTATCCGTAATTAAGGTTCCATCCTTATACCAATTAATGCCATTTGTGTTTGCAATTAAAAAATTGGAGGTATCTCTGGATAAAGTGGGAGCATTTGGAATTGAATATTTAACTACACTAACTGTATCTGATGAAATAACGCAACCTAAGCTATCTGTTCTTGTTACAAAAAGCTTTGTACTATCCGTAAAAGATTTATTACTAATGTTGGTTATATCTGATTTTGTTCCATAAAACCATTTTAAAGTATCACCCTTATTTACGTTTGTAATGGATAGCTTTAAAGTGTCTCCTGAGCAAATTGAAAATTTTGATGTGCTGAAAGTAGGTTTTGTATTTTCACAAGGAACCATTACAAAACCAGCTCTAAAATTATAATTAAGGAATGAATTTTGACTTATTCTAGATCCAATACTTTTTAAACTATCATTATATATTTCTCCTTCATACATTCCTACTAATGCTTTTTGAATGCCAGCTACAAAAACGGGTTTTGAAATTCCTTTTAAAAAATATGGAACCATTTGATTGCCTAATGCTAAATTATACCCACCTATATTGATATTTCTTTTTTTAAACTCATAATATACATTCTGACTAGCTGTATCGGAAAAAAATAAGCCAAGCGATTTTAATTCAAAAGAGCCTTTTTTGTTTTTAAAATAGACCGTAGAGTCTATTCCTTGGTAACCAAAATACCCGCAACCCTGGGGGGTTTTAGTTGTACAGCCGTTATCTCCCGTTATTGGGTAAATATCAATTAATCCATCCTTATCAAGATCAATAAGTTTAAATAATCTGTTACTATAAAATAAATTTTCATTTAATTGTGTAGGAAAATAATTTTTTGTTACATCGGTGAACTTACCATCTTTATAAGTGATTACTTTATATATCGACTTAATTTTATTTACATCTATGGCACTGTGTGTGCCAGATCCTGGTGAAAAAACTGCAATTATTTCAGGATTGCCGTCATTATCTAAATCCGAAACCTGCACATCACTGGGCTTTAATCCATTTTGCTCAATTGGCAAACTTCGGTAATTTAAAATATTTACCACAGATGAATTATTGAATTTCCCATTTTCATTAAAGGATACATAAATATTACCGTTCTTACTTATATAGCTTTCCATTTGCGCTCCAAAAATAAAATCCTTGAATCCATCTTTGTTTAAGTCATATGCTACCATGTTGGTTGGCCCTTCACAAGCAATCAATGAATCTCTTTCCCCAATAGGGTAGCTTACACTCATTTTATTGCCTTTATTTTCCCAAAACTGAAAAGTTTTTCCATCTCCTTGTTCCGATAAAACCAAATCGTTTTTCCCGTCATTATTCCAATCAAATATTAATGATGCATCATAAGATTTTAAGATTAAGGTATCAAGGTATCCAATTGAGTCAATTAGTTTTCCGTTATTTGAAATTAATACGTTGGGCCTTCTAGCATAATATTTTGAAGAGTCTATATCAATTTTATTTCTCATGCCAATATTATAGTATGCCGATTGGGGATTATAATGAAAAGGCTCACCAGCAAATACCAAATCGGGAACTCCATCACCATTGAGATCCGATACTGCATTAATACCATCATCCCTAATAATAAAAATAGAATCTTTTATGTATTGTTTTGTGTCTTTCTTAAACATAAAATTACCCTGATTTATAAATATCTCAAATGTCGATACTTCATATACTGGGCTTATGCCTTGAGGGTATTTAGATTTTGTAGAGTAAAAATCAATTAAAGAATCATTATTAATGTATGCTGGAATTACTACCCCAAATCCTACCTGATTAGGTTCTGTAAAGGGGACAATATTTTTATAGTAATAACCATTTATTGCTACTGGTTTAAACTTGGAGTAATCTTGTGCAGTTGCAGTAATTTGAAATATAACCAATAATAATACACCCCAAAAAGTGGTAAACTTTTTCATAATTTGACGTTTAATAAATTCATGGGGGTATATAAAAGTATGAATAAAAACTGTTTAATCAGTTATTTATCACTTGCGCTGCATAAACTCTTTATAATCTAGCTTTCATAAAATGCCCCCTGATAATATTTTATCAGGGGGCATTGTTAAAGAAACCTAATATTTATAAGCCTAGCTTTATTTTATCAAAACTGCACCAACACCTGCCTCCCACAATTGCTTATTTAAAGCAGGAAGTGTATTGTTTTTTAGGTCAAGGCCTCTTGCTTTTAGTGCCTCCCATACAGGGGTGTATTCCTTTAATAAATCTAGTACGGGTTGGTTTACTCTTGGGATTTCACTTTCGGCTTGATTGACCATAAACATATAATTAGCCGTAAACTTATTTGGGAAATTTTCAACATCATCATAAGCAGTTGATTTACGTTGTATCATATCCTCATCCCATGCTTTTAAAAGTTTAACCACTTCTTCGCCTTTCGCTTTTACAGTATTAAACTTATCATCAGCTGGCAAGTTTTTTAATACGGTTTCTAA
>CANJPH010000037.1 GCA_947476145.1 Bacteroidota bacterium
CTAAAAGAGCTTGTGCTGCATTAGGTAAAGGATGGAGATTACCAACTAAAGAGGAATTGAATATTTTGTATCAAAACAAGGATAAAATTGGAGGTTTTGCAGTTATCATCTATTGGAGTTCCACCGAAATAGATAATGCCGTAGTGTGTTCTCAGGGCTTCACTAATGGCAGACTATTTAATGACAAAGTAGACGTCAAGGATGCTGTTAGGGCCGTTAAGTCATTATAACTATTTGGCAATTTGATAATTTTAAAAATTCCGCGAATCGGATAAAAATAAAATATACATTATGAACTTTTTTAAATCATTCCTTCTATATGTCATTTTTGGTACTATTATACTAAAATTAGTAAGTTGTAAAAATAATGATAAGACTAATCAAACTCTCGATAATACTTCTGGGAAAATCAAAAAGTATTCCGAATTTACCGGGTTAGAAAAAATGAATTTAAAAGGCGATGTTGTTGGTATAAAAGATTATGGGGGTTTCCATTTTTATTTTATAAATAACAATGGAAATATTGATAAAAGTTATTTCTATTATGATGATAAAATTAAAAGCTTTTCAACATATCTATATACAAATGATAAACTCATTAATGTACTTCAATTACATGAAAATATAGATAATTCAATTGCTTGTTTTAATGAATTTTTTTATTATGATAATAATTCAAATTTAATATCAAGAATCCAATCTTATTCTATTGGTAAAGAACCTGATGGACAAAATTTTACTTATGACAAAAATGGATTTCCTAATGAAACATTTAATAAGAATACTGGTCAATTAGAAAGTAAATCTTATTGGAATAATGGAGAACTAGATTCTGTTTATCACTATAATGAAAAGATGATACTCGATAATATAGAATATTTTAAGAATGGTAGAATAATTAAATTTTTAGTTTTTAATAATAGTAGAGAAATTGAAAGAAATAGTAGTAGAGATTATCAATATTTTTATGATCGTAATGGTAATGATATTAAATATATTACCACCAGTTATCTAGGATTTAAAGATTCAAGTGAAAGAATTATATTTTATAAAGGTGATGAAATATCAAATTATTTAGATAGGTTTCAAAATTTAGTTACTGAAATCACGAATACAGGAAATAGGACATTCAATAAATGAGGTGTATAAGATATTCTTCTAAAATTTTCTCATAGGCGAAAAATAGCAAAATAATAGCTCGATTTCGCCCTATCACCATTGTATTAAAACGGATTTCTACATATCAATATTTATACTATCTGTTCCCCTTTGTTTCATTTCTTCCGCTGTTCTCACATATCTTTGGGTGTACTTCATGCTTGTATGTCCTAAAAGCTTTGAAGTAGTCAAAATATCTACATCATTAAATATTAGGTTAGTACCGAATGAATGTCGGGCATTGTGCCAGGTTATTTTCTTTTTAATCTTCGCACGCTTAACCCATGCTTTCAAAGTTTTATTAGCGCCATTTGCTGTTGGTAATTCAAATACATTTTTTTTAGGGTCTCCTTGTTCACCTAGAATCTTGTTTGCCGTATCGTTCAATGGGGTAGAAACTTCTTCGCTAGTTTTACTTTGTGTTAAGCTCATTTGCTTATTAACAGTATTTACATTGGACCACTTTAAAGATTTCACATCACACCACCTAAGCCCAGTAACACAACTAAATAAAAATGCTTTTCTTACTTCGCTGCTTTTTGTTGGAGTAGCAGCTAATGTTCCTAGTTCATCAAGCGTAAGTGTATCTTTCTTTTTCGCTTTACCTTTCACCTTTCTTTCTACAAAGTCAAGTACATTTGATTTCATTAATCCTTTTCTATAAGCCTGCTTGACCATTTTTTTGAATCGATTATAATACGATGAAGCACCTTCGCCAGTACTATTGCTTTCTAAATAGTCTATAAAATCTTCAATCAATAATGCTGAAAGATTACCAAAGGTTAAGGTGGTGGTCTTTGTTTCTAGTAAAAAAGCATTAAACCTATTCAGTGCCCCTTGCATGTTTCTTTTATCTTTTTTAGTGTAAACATCAATGTAAGATTGCATCCATACTGTAACAATGGTTTTCTTTCCTGCTTCACTAGTAACATTATAGCCGTTAGATTCTAGTTCATTTGCTCTAGCTATTCTAATGGCATGTGCTTGTTGTAGGTTTTGCTTATTTGATTCCCTATCTGCTACATTAGCAGCTTTGACAATCTTCAAGTGCTTAAGAGTTTCTACCCATCTTCTTCCATTGTCGTAAATATCTAATCTTAGAGTGGTTGATTCATCGGCATTTTTTCGCTTTCTTAGTGTTACACTCATAATGATTTAGTTTACTTTGGTTTCTCTAAGGTATGAAAAATATCCGAATTATGTTACCCGAGTAACAATAGAGTAACAAAAATTGCGAAATAAAGGTATAATCAAAGGAAACGAAAAGTTAATCGGATAGTCTGAAACCATTGATATCATTACGATTTAGGATACAAAAAAACCACCTTAAAAAGGTGGTCTAGTGCCCAGAACAGGAATCGAACCTGCACTACCTTGCGATAACCAGATTTTGAGTCTAGCGCGTCTACCAGTTCCGCCATCTGGGCAATATTATTCGGATAAACAAGTTATCCAGGCGGGATGCAATATTACGTTAATGGTGGAAATCTTCCAAAATACGGTCAAGGTATTTTTTCTTGTAGTAGTAGTCCTTTATTTGCAGCATTCCTTCTTGGGGAATATGAATGATCGTATCTGCTTCCAAATACGCTTTAATAGGGCTGTAAATGTCATTTTTGAGCATATTAATTTGATCTAAAATAGTTTGTTTTGCTTCACTAGATGCAGCATCCATCCAAGCTTCATTTAACTCCATCATTTCCATTAAAAAGTCTGGTGCTAAATTATATTTTTCATCTGCTTGAATATGTCCTGAAATTTCCAATACATAAGGTAAAATCTTTTCAGCATTATTGAGTAAAGAAAATCCTTTATTGGCGATAGCGGACTGTTCTAAAGCCATTTCCTGTTCGGCTTCTGTTCCTTGTACAAATTTATCGGGGTGGGAGGCTCTTTGGATATGCATAAATGCATTCCTAAGCTGATTGATATCAGCTTTAAATGCAACAGGTAATCCAAATAATTCAAAATAGTTCATTTCTATATTTTGTATATTGTGTAAAATTAATCAAATGCTAGTATTAGGGCTTATTAAAGAGGGAAAAGTTCCCAATGACAATAGGGTAGCTTTAACGCCTAAGCAATGCAAATGGTTTAAAGAAACCTACCCTCACTGGGATATACAGGTAGAGTCCTCACCCAATAGATGTTTTTTGGATAAAGAGTATGAAAAGGAAGGCATTAAGGTTGTTAAAGATATTAGCCATGCCACTATTTTACTAGGTATTAAAGAAGTACCAATTGCTCAATTAATTGCAGGGAAAACGTATTTATTTTTCTCTCACACGAAGAAAGAACAATCCTTTAATCAAAAATTATTTCATGCAATGATGGATAAGGAAGTTACCCTTATTGACTACGAATGTTTAGAGCATGAGGATGGACAAAGATTAATTGGTTTTGGTTTTTTTGCGGGTATCGTAGGTGCGCACAATGGCATCATGTCATATGGAAATAGAACTAGAGATTTTCATTTAGGAAGAGTGAAAGATGTAAAGGATTATATGGAGCTCGTGCATACTTATTTTGGATTGAAACTGCCCAATATAAAAATTGCGGTCACTGGTTCGGGAAGAGTAGCGCATGGTATAATTGAAATTATGAACTTAATGGACGTACAACAGATTGAGCCCGATGAATACGTAAGTAGAAATTATACTTACCCTGTTTATGTGCACTTAAAAGGTCGTGATTTATATGTACACAAGGAAACGGGTGAGTATGAAAGAATGGATTTTCATGAAAATCCAGAAAATTATAGTTGTGTGTTCAATCAGTATTTAAAATATACACATATTTTAATGAATGGCATTTATTGGGAAAAGGATATACCGCCTTTATTTACGACTCATGATTTAAAGGATGATAATTATGCATTAACGACCATTGCAGATATTACCGATGACGCCCATGGAAGCGTGCCCATTAATTTAGGCGATGCCACTAGTGAGGAACCTGTGTATGGTGTTGATATGAATACACTTCAAAAGACGATTCCTTATTTGCATAATAGTATTGACGTAATGGCTGTCGGCAATTTGCCCAATGAATTACCTAGAGATGCGAGTCGTTTTTTTGGAGAGCAATTAATTAAATATGTTTTACCCGATTTAATTGGAGAGGGGAATGCTATTATTCGTAAAGCGACAATGTTAGATAAGGGCAAGCTAACTGCGCATTATGATTATTTAAAATCCTATGCGCAACATTAATTTATAAGTGCAAATAATAGGGGGCTAATAATTTTATAAAATTTTCGGTGTAATGATGCTCGGCATCCTTTATGATGAAATTGGAACGCTTTATTTCATTTCCAGTAGTTGAAGATTTTATATATTTTTGCATGGCCCTCAATGGTTTTTGTTTTGCAGCATTATAGACCATCACTTCTTCAACTAATTGTATTCCTTTTTGCTCTGCTAATTTTTGCATGGTATAAGCACGTATGGCAGGCACTATAACAAAATAAGTACCATTAGGTTTTAATAAAGTATCTACTTCTTGAATTAATTCAGCCCAAGGTAAAGCAGTGCTATGGGAGGCTAAATTGATATTCGTATTGGGGGAAGGTAAATCGCCTTCAAAAAACGGAGGATTGGTAATGATGCATTCAAACATTAATTTAGGATCTCTTTGTTCAAGTAGATATTTACTAAATAATTGAATGGAAATATTTACAACATGCACATTTGCTGACCAAGGACTTGCTTTGCAATTGCTTGCTGCTTCCTTTGCTGCGTCCGGTTCTATTTCAATGGCTGTGATTTGAATACCACTTTCTTTATGGACATTCGTACAAACAGCTTGTGCAAGCATTAAACTTAACAATCCAGTACCTGTTCCAATATCTAATATTTTATTGGCTTCCAATATCTTTTCATCATTCGCTAGCCAGGCACCAAATAAACAAGCATCGGTGCATACCTTCATAGCGGTCTGTTCCTGGTGCACGGTGAATTGTTTAAATTGGAAATAGGTATTGGACATGGTATAAATAAAGCGTTATAAAAATACAAAAGGCAATCAAATTGATTGCCTTTTGATTCAATAATTTATCTTAATTATTCTGCGGTTAATCCCGCTCTTAAATATTCCTTATTCAAACGTGCAATGTTCGCAATAGAAATTTCTTTTGGACAGGCAGCTTCACAAGCGCCTGTGTTGGTACAAGAACCAAATCCTTCCTTATCCATTTGAGCTACCATATTTAACACACGTGACTTTCTTTCTGGTTCACCCTGAGGTAATAAAGCTAAGTGAGATACTTTCGCACTCAAGAAAAGCATTGCCGAGCTATTTTTACAAGCTGCCACACAAGCGCCACAACCAATACACATGGCTGCTGCAAAAGAAGCATCTGCATCATCTTTATTAATGGGCAAACTGTTTCCGTCTACTGCATTTCCTGTATTCACACTCACGTATCCACCTGCTTGAATAATTCTATCAAAAGCACCTCTGTCTACGGTTAAGTCTTTTACAATAGGGAAGGCATTGGATCTCCATGGCTCTATGGTTATCGTATCGCCATCTTTAAAAGCACGCATATGTAATTGACAGGTGGTGTTTGCTTGCCAAGGACCGTGCGGTTTTCCGTCAATATACAATGAACACATACCGCAGATACCTTCTCTACAATCATGGTCAAATGCGATAGGTTCTTCCCCCGTTACAATTAGTTTTTCGTTTAAAACATCTAACATTTCTAAGAAAGACATTTCGTCCGAGATATCATTCACGTCATATTTCACAAAAGCACCTGTTGTGTTTGCATTTTTTTGACGCCAAACTTTTAATTTTAAATTCATATTATTATGTGACATATGCTATAAGTTAACTTGTAGTAATTAAATGAATAATGGGTTTATTTGTAGTTACGTTGAGAAGGTTTAATTACCTCGTACTTTAATTCTTCTTTATGTAATTGCCATTGATGCTCGCCTGTAGTTTCCCATGCAGCAACATACATAAAGTTTTCATCGTCTCTTAAAGCCTCACCGTCTGGTGTTTGATATTCTTCTCTAAAGTGTCCACCACAGCTTTCATTTCTATTTAAAGCGTCTACACACATTAATTCTCCTAGTTCAATAAAGTCCGCAACACGATTTGCTTTATCCAATTCAGGATTGTATTCATTTATTTCGCCTGGGATTCTAACATCACTCCAGAATTCTTTTTTCAATGCTTGTACATCGGCAATCGCTTTCTTTAAACCAGCTTCGCTTCGGGACATGCCACATTCATTCCAAATTATTTTACCTAAACGTTTGTGGAAACTTTCAACAGATTGTTTACCATTAATGTTTTTCAAAGTTTGAATGCGCTCTGCAACTGCTTTTTCTGCAGCTTCAAATGCAGGATGTGAAGTAGGTATTGGCGTATTGTAAATTTCGTCGGCTAAATTGTTTCCTAATGTATAAGGAATTACAAAATAACCATCTGCTAAACCCTGCATTAATGCAGAAGCGCCTAAACGGTTGGCACCGTGATCACTAAAGTTCGCTTCTCCTAATGCGTATAATCCTGGCACATTGGTTTGTAATTCATAATCTACCCACAAGCCACCCATGGTATAATGCACCGCCGGATAAATACGCATAGGCACTTCATATGGATTTTCACCCGTAATTTTCGCATACATATTAAACAAGTTGCCATATTTTTCTTTCACCACTTCTTTACCCATTGCCGTAATTTCCTCAGTGCTCACATTGGATAAACCTTGTTTGCTCACTTCAATCTTGCCATATCTTTCAATCGCTGCCGCATAATCTAAATAAACCGCTTGTTTTGAAGTACCTACACCATGACCTGCATCACATCTTTCTTTTGCGGCACGAGAAGCTACGTCACGTGGTACTAAATTTCCAAAAGCAGGGTAGCGACGCTCTAAAAAATAATCTCTATCTTCTTCTGGTATTTCGTTGGCTTTTCTTTTTTCGTCTAAATTTTTAGGAACCCAAATACGTCCGTCATTTCTCAATGACTCTGACATCAATGTTAATTTAGATTGATGGTCACCAGAAACAGGAATACAAGTTGGGTGAATTTGTGTGAAACATGGATTGGCAAAATAAGCACCTTGCTTATGTGCTTTCCAAGCAGCAGTTACATTAGAACCCATCGCATTGGTAGACAAATAAAATACGTTTCCGTATCCACCTGTACATAATAATACTGCGTATCCAAAATGCTTTTCTAATTCGCCTGTAATTAAATTTCTTGCGATAATTCCTTTTGCTTTTCCGTCAATCTTCACCACGTCTAACATCTCATGACGGGAATGCATGGTTACATTTCCTAATGCTACCTGACGCTCTAAAGCTTGGTAAGCACCTATTAATAATTGTTGACCTGTTTGTCCAGCTGCATAAAAGGTTCTTTGAACCTGGGTTCCACCAAAACTACGGTTGCTTAGTAAGCCACCATATTCACGTGCAAAGGGAACGCCTTGCGCAACACATTGATCAATGATATTCCCACTCACTTCTGCTAAACGATGTACGTTTGCTTCACGTGCACGATAATCTCCACCTTTAATGGTATCGTAAAACAATCTAAACACGCTATCACCATCATTTTGATAATTCTTAGCAGCATTAATACCACCTTGTGCAGCAATACTGTGCGCACGACGCGGACTATCTTGAAAGCAAAATGCTTTTACTTTATATCCTAATTCTCCTAATGAAGCTGCAGCACTTGCACCAGCTAAACCGGTACCTACTACAATCACTTCCATTTTTCGCTTGTTCGCAGGGTTCACAAGTTTACAGTGACCTTTATAGTCTACCCATTTTTCTTCAAGTTTTCCTGCAGGTATTTTTGAGTTTAACATATTAAATCTTTTATCTAAAGTTTAGAATATTTGTTAGGTTATTTTACCAAATTAAAATAAAAGCTAATTGGCATCATTGCAAAGGCTAAAGGAATAAGAATCGCAAAGCCGTATCCAATGGTACTAATTAAGGCATGGTATCTTTTATTGTGTATACCAATGGTTTTAAATGCACTTTGGAATCCGTGCGCTAAATGGTAAGCAAGAGATCCGCAAGCCAATACATATAAAATAACTACGAATACATTTTCAAATACTAGTTTCATCTCCGCATATAAATTATGATATTCTACACCATTCTTATCAAACACCGTTAAGCTCTTAATTCCAGCCATACCCCCTAAGCGGCTTGGTGTCCAAAAATGATAAATATGCATCACTAAAAACATTAATAATAAAGTGCCCAATAAAGCCATGCTTCTGCTATACCATTTACTTCCTTTGGCATAGTTTACTGCATAACCCACCGATCTTTTACTTCTATTTTCTAGGGTAAGCATGTATCCTTGGACAATGTGAAGAATGATTCCCACAAAAAGACCAATCTCTAAAACACGAGGAACTACAAAACTTCCCATAAAGTGTGCAGCTTTGTTAAACATTAATCCTTCATCATTTGCCCAAATACAGGCATTCAATCCTGCGTGAACAATTAAGAAAAGAATTAAGAAAATTCCCGTAAAAGCCATTACTAATTTTTTCCCCACCGAGGAGGTAAACATATTTTTGGAGCTCATATAAATGATGATTTAAAAATCGCTGCAAAAGTACGCATCAAATTAATACTAGCTATCAATCGTTTGAATGATTTTAAGCAGTTTCCCTAAATACCTGAACAATTTGTGCATTTAGATAAGTTAATGACCGTTTGCATAAAAAAATACACACAATCCTTATTTGGACTATTTTTACCAAATGATAAAAGTACTTACCATACTTTGGAACAGTTTTAAGATGGCTTTACAGGAGCTAAAAGTGAATAAATTAAGGACTTTTTTATCCTTATTTGGCATCACTATTGGCATTTTTTGCATTATTGGGGTACTAGCGACCATTGACAGCTTAAAAACTAAAATTAGCAACGACCTATCCGGTTTGGGAAATAATACCATTTTTGTAGATAAATGGGATTACAATGGGGGCCCAGAATATCCTTGGTGGAAGTTTGTGAAACGCCCTTCCATGAAGATTGATGAAATGGATTTTATTCAAAAACGTTCAAGCCTGGCTTCTAATATTGCCTTTTTCGTATCAACAACTGCTACCTTTTCATATGAAGAAAATCAGTTAAAAGGGGTTAATTTATATGGGGTTACAGGCGACTTTAATAAAATTCAAAGCTTTAATATTGGGAAAGGCAGATATTTTAATGAAACCGATTTTAATAGAGGCGTTCCATTTTGTGTAATTGGAGATAAAGTAGCCGAAGAGCTGTTTGGCAAATCAGAAAAGGCCTTGGGAAAAACCATTTCTTATGGTGGACGTCGACTTCAGATTATAGGGGTGGTTGAAAAGCAGGGTAGTTCTATGATCGGCGGATTTGATTATGATAAAGCCACGATTGTTCCCTATTATTACTATGCTTCCATTTTCAATCCAGATAATAATAATCCATACATCATGGTACAAGCAAAGCCGGGGATTCCTTCCAAGGCATTGCAGGATGAGTTAAATGGTATTATGCGTCAGTTAAGAAAATTAAGCCCTACGCAGGAGGACAATTTTACTTGTAATGATGTGGCTCAATTTAAAGATCAAATTGAAAGTGTTTTTGGGTCAATTAATAAAGGGGGCTGGGCCATTGCAGGCTTATCCTTATTGGTTGGTGCTTTTGGAGTGGCGAACATTATGTTTGTAACAGTGCGTGAACGTACCAGTCAAATTGGGCTTAAAAAAGCCATTGGTGCCAAGAGTAGTACCATATTATATGAGTTTTTATTAGAGAGCGCTTTCTTATGTATTGTAGGTGGTTTAGTAGGGCTGCTCCTAGTGTGGCTGCTCACAGTAGCCTTAGGAGCCGTATTACCCTTCCCAATATTTATTGCACCAAGTATAATAGCGTTGGCCTTAAGTATATGTATCATTTTAGGCATGATTTCTGGTATTATTCCTGCATCTATTGCTGCCAAAATGAATCCAGTGGACGCGATTAGATCAAAGTAATCTCTAAATTTCGTTTCCAGATTATATAAACAGTGCGTTTTAATTATCTTCGCCCTGTGTCTCAAAATCCTATTACCATATTAGCGATAGAATCGTCCTGTGACGAAACAGCAGCCTCCGTCATTGTGGATGGTAAAATATTGTCTAATTATATTGCCAATCAATCCGTGCATGAAAAATATGGTGGGGTCGTTCCAGAATTGGCAAGTCGCGCGCATATGGAAAATATTGTGCCAGTGGTAGAAGCATCTTTACAAACTGCATTCCCTAATTTATCACATACCCAAAGATTAAATGAATTAGATGCGATTGCATTTACACAAGCACCTGGATTAATTGGTAGCTTATTGGTAGGTGCACAATTTGCGAAGTCATTGTCGCTTTCCCTTGGTAAACCATTGATATCAGTGCATCACATGCAAGCACATGTATTAGCCAATTTGATTGATGAGCGTAAACCTTGTTTTCCATTTCTGTGTTTAACAGTGAGTGGAGGACATACACAAATTGTACAATGTAATAGTCCCGCTGAATTAATTATTTTAGGGGAAACGATTGATGATGCAGCGGGAGAAGCTTTTGATAAAATTTCTAAAATTTTAGGACTACCATATCCAGGCGGCCCCATCTTGGATAAATTAGCAAAACTCGGCAATCCAAAAGCATTTGAATTTGCTAAGCCACAAGTACCCGATTTAAATTTTTCCTTTAGTGGTTTAAAAACAAGTGTGCTTTATTTTTTACAAAAACAAGAAGCTGGTTTTATCGAAGCGAATTTGAATGATTTATGTGCATCTGTTCAATATACGATTGTGGAGATTCTCATGCGTAAATTTAAAAAAGCCATTCAGCAAACTGGAATACGTGAAATATGTATTGCCGGAGGGGTGAGTGCGAATTCTGGGTTAAGGGCAGGGGTATTGGAATTGGGTCAAAAGACCCATTCGCAAGTGTACTTACCCAAATTTGAGTTTTGTACAGACAATGCTGCCATGATTGCAATGACTGCACATTATAAATACCTAGCGGGGGCTTTTGATAACCTTTCTGTTTCCGCCACGGCTCGTTCTAATTGGTAAGCTTAATTTGCTTAACTTTGCGACCTCAAATTATCGTACCTATATGATTA
>CANJPH010000038.1 GCA_947476145.1 Bacteroidota bacterium
CGATGTGCTTGCAAAAAAGTTACAATACCTAATATTGAAATTGTGAAAAATGCTGCTCTTAAGCCAACGGCTTGAGATAAGAAACCAATGATTGGTGGCCCAATAAGGAACCCAAAAAAACCAATAGAGGAAACTGATGCAAGGGCAATACTGGCCTGGCCTGGGGCGGCATTTCTACCCACTGTGCCATAGACTGTTGGGATTACAGAAGACACCCCAAAACCCACTAGCATAAATCCAATACTACTGGTAATTATATGTGGATGTAAAACGGCGATGATAATTCCTAGGCTTACTACCAATCCACTTAGCATTAATTGTTTTCTAGCACCCCAATAATTAATGAGTGTATCTGCAAACATTCTTCCAGTGGTCATACAAGCCATGAAACAAATGTACCCTGTCGTTCTCCAAGCATCTGATACTTTTATAACATCCTTATAAAACAACCCACTCCAATCAAACATCATTCCTTCACATATCATATTACTCATGGCCACTAAACCAAATTGAAATAGTAAAGGACTTGGCTTGGACCACATTTTAGAAATGGGTGCCGTACTTTTTTCATTTGGCATTAAATATTTTCTAGTGACAATTAAAAATATCCATCCTGCAATTGCAATTGAAATAAATTGTTGGAAAGGAGATATAGATTGAGCAACAAAAAATCCTCCTAATAAACCGCCCGCAAATCCTGCTAAGCTCCAGAAACCATGAAATCTAGAAATTATACTTTTTTCAAATAATTTAGAAAGGGATGTCGCTTGGGTATTTACAGAAACATTAAACATGTTCCCAATCATTCCGAATAAAAAAAGCGCTACTGCTAAATAACTGGTGTTATTGGCGAATGAAATATTGATTAATGTCATTGGGTATAAAACCGCCGCAATGCTAACCATGGTTTTACTGCCATATTTTGCAGTTAAACTCCCTGAAATTGGAATGCCTAAAAAAGAACCAATCGGTAAGAAAAATAAAAATGCACCAAAAGCACCATCGCTTAATCCCAAATGTGTTTTAATGTCTGGAATCCTACTTGCCCAGCTTGCAAAACAAATGCCCGTTAAAAAAAAGTATCCTGAGAGTATTATTCTTCTAAATTGTGGAGTTATTCCCATTGGAGTCATACCGCAAAGATGGGGTTTTTCTAGGAATTGGGTTATATTTGCAGTCCTATCATATTTTAATAGTTTTATATGTATCGTACACACCATTGTGGAGCCTTAAATATCCAATTTGTAGGCCAGGAAGTTACCCTAGCGGGTTGGGTACAAACCATTCGTAAATTCGGTGCCATTACTTTTGTGGACCTTAGGGATCGGTATGGTATTACCCAGTTATTATTAGGTGAGGAATTACAGGCTCAATTGGATGCACATCCCCTTGGTCGTGAATTTGTGTTGCAAGTAAAGGGATCTGTTATTGAGCGTTCTAATAAAAATGCCAATATTCCTACTGGTGAAATTGAAATTAAAGTGGTCTCTTTTAAAATATTAAATGCTTCTATCGTTCCTCCATTTACTATTCAGGATGATACCGATGGTGGTGATGACATTAGAATGAAATACCGTTTCTTGGATTTAAGAAGAAACGCAGTGAAAAAGAATATTGAATTACGTTATAGCGTAAATCGTGCAACACGTAATTATTTACATGAAAAAGGTTTCATGGATATCGAAACTCCTTTTTTAATTAAGTCAACCCCCGAAGGTGCGCGTGACTTTGTGGTACCTAGCAGAATGAATGCAGGTGAATTTTATGCACTACCCCAGTCTCCACAAACTTTCAAGCAATTGTTAATGGTAAGTGGGTACGACCGTTACTACCAAATTGTAAAATGTTTTAGAGACGAGGACTTAAGAGCCGATCGTCAACCTGAGTTTACACAGATTGACTGTGAGATGAGTTTTGTTGAACAGGAAGATATCTTAAATATGTTTGAAGGATTAATTAAGAGCATATTTAAAGACGTTAAAAATATTGATTACACCGAGACCGTTCAAAGAATGACTTGGGAAAATGTGATGTGGAATTATGGCAATGATAAACCAGACATTCGTTTTGGGATGGAATTGTGTAATTTGAAAAAGCCAGGTCACGTATTCACTGATAAGCAAGACCAGGCCGCTTTAATTAATGGTGTAGACTTTAAAGTATTTGATGAAGCCGAAACCGTTATTGCTATTGCAGCCCCTGGCTGTAGCGAGTATTCTCGTAAGCAAACCGACGAATTAACAGAATGGGTAAAGCGTCCGCAAATTGGCATGAAAGGATTGGTGTTTATAAAATGTAGTGCAGACGGCAGCTTTAAAAGCAGTGTAGATAAATTTTATGCAGAGGATAAATTAAAAGCCATTGCCACTGCTGCAAATGCAAAAGCAGGTGACTTGGTTTTAATATTAGCAGGTGCTGAAGAAAGAACACGTAAAGCCATTAGTGAATTGCGTTTAGAGTTAGGTAAGCAATTAGGCTTCCGTAAAGAAGATGAATTTAAATTATTATGGGTATTAGACTTTCCATTATTTGAATATGACGAAGAAGGCAACCGTTGGGTAGCTAGACACCATCCATTCACCTCACCTAAGCCGGATCATATTGATATGATGATTAACAATGCGCCTGAAATTAAGGACGCTGCTAAATACTTAGAACATCCTTATGCCAATATCAAAGCCAATGCTTATGATATGGTGTTGAATGGAAATGAAATTGGTGGAGGTTCGATTCGTATATTCCAAAGAGCCTTACAAGAAAAAATGTTTGCTGCATTAGGGATGACCCCAGAAGAAGCAAATCATAAATTTGGATTCTTATTAGGCGCTTTTGAATATGGTGCCCCTCCACATGGTGGCATTGCCTTTGGCTTTGACCGTTTGTGTGCATTATTAGGTGGCAGTGAAAGTATCCGTGACTTTATTGCTTTTCCTAAAAACAATAGTGGACGTGACGTAATGTTAGATGCCCCTAGCAGTATTGATGATAAACAATTTGAAGAATTACATATCAAATTAAATTTAAAATAAGTACATGCTAGATAATTTGAAACTATACAAAGTATTGACTTATATTTTAATTCCTATCGCATTATTATTTGGTTTTTTAGATTTAATAATGTTGATGATTTCACTGGCTAATCCAAGTGGATTATTCGGTGTATTCATTATTGCATGCTTTGTAATTTATACTTTTGCAAGTTTTAATTTTTTAAACCAAGGAGTTCAAGGAAACTTACAGATGAAAAAATCACTCAAAGATTTTTTAAAGGTAAACGCCTTTGTGAGTATATTCTTTTCTGTCATTTTGATTTCACAATCGGCTTACATACTAATCAATAATCTAGACGAATCGATTAAGACCATGAGTGATATGGCTTCACAACAACCTGGATATTCAGAAGAAGCCTTCAATAAATTGGCAAAATCTGTATTAAATGGGACTTGTATTTTTTTAATTATAACTGGATTAATTTGTTTTTTTCATATACTCATGACCTTACGCTTAGTAAAAAAACATGAGGGCCTATTTGAAACTCCTTCAAATTAAATTTATTCTCAAAAAATGATTTCACCCACTTATTAAGTGTGTAAATTTATACAATGAACCAGGCCATTCCTTTAGCAGAACGTTTACGACCGCAAACACTTTCCGACTTAATTGGACAAGAACATTTGTCCGGGGAAAATAGTGTCTTGCAAAAATCTATTCAAAAAGGAAAAGTGCCATCCATGATTTTATGGGGCCCTCCTGGTGTTGGCAAAACCACCCTCGCCACCATTATTGCGACCACCTTTAATAGTGCTTATTATCAATTGAGTGCCATTAGCAGTGGGGTGAAAGAATTAAGAGAAGTGATTGAGGAGGCAAAATCCAAAGAAGGAGCTATTTTATTTATAGACGAAATACATCGTTTTAATAAAGGACAACAGGATGCATTATTAGGTGCAGTTGAAAAAGGAATCATTACTTTAATTGGTGCCACCACCGAAAATCCAAGTTTTGAAGTTAATAGTGCCTTGCTTAGTAGATGTCAGGTTTTTATTTTAAAAGCGTTGGATAAAGTGGGATTGGAAAAACTAGTTCAACAAGCGATTGAAAAGGATCCGCTGTTTAAAAACAATCCAATTGAAATAAAAGAAACTGAAGCTTTGTTTCAACTTTCAGGAGGTGATGGCCGAAAATTATTGAACTTATTAGAATTATCGGTAGAAGCATTAATTGGAACCACACAAAGTAAGGAACCATTAGTATTAACGGATGATTGGGTAATGCAGGTAGCGCAAACCAATATTGCCTTGTACGATAAAAATGGGGAGCAACATTATGATATTATTTCGGCCTTTATAAAAAGCATGCGTGGCTCGGATCCCAATGGTGCTATTTATTGGCTCTCCCGCATGATTGCGGGTGGCGAGGATGTAAAATTCATAGCAAGAAGAATGCTCATTTTTGCAAGCGAGGATATTGGCAATGCCAACCCCAATGCATTATTACTAGCCAATAACTGTTTTGATGCAGTCAATAAAATTGGTTACCCCGAAAGTAGAATCATTCTTTCCCAATGTGCTATCTATTTAGCAAGTTCCGCAAAAAGCAATGCTTCCTACGAAGCTATTTCCAAAGGTTTAGCCATGGTTCAAAAAACAGGCAACTTACCTGTCCCTTTGCATTTACGCAATGCCCCTACTAAATTAATGAAGGACATGGATTATGGTAAAGATTACCAATACTCCCATTTAGGTGAAAATAATTTTTTGGAACAAGAATACCTACCCGATGAAATTAAGGGCACCGCTTTTTATGTGCCTCAGAAAAATAGTAGAGAAGAAGAACTAAAAAAGTTCTTGCATGAGCGTTGGAAGGGAAAGTACGGGTATTAGTATAGCGTTATATTTTATGAAACCTTTTCTGGAACGGCACGGCCTACGATACCTGCTGCTGCACCACGGTCACCTCCCTCATGGTATTCAGCATCTTCGTTTACATCCCATAAATCATAGACCTCGGTGCCTGCAATAATATTTTTAGCAGCCAACATGGCGGTCATCATACTATGATCCTGATTATTGTATTTATGCATACCATTGCGGCCCACTAAATAAAGTCCTTTATATTCTTTTAATGCTGCTCTAATCACATTTAAATGATCCTTATACTCATGATCGTATACTGGATACGCTTTAGGTTGTCTTACTACATAACCATCCACAATCGCTGAAGGTTTTGTTAAACCAATTTGGTCAATCTCTTTAGTGCCCAATGCAATTAAGTCCTCATTGCTGCTGGTCCATAAACCATCCCCTTCAAAACAGAAGTACTCTAATCCATAACAAGCCATTTCAGGATCTGGAACCATATAAGGGCTCCATGATTTAAAATTTTGGATACGTCCCACTTTTACATTGGGTTCGTGTATATAAATCCAGTTATCATTAAATGCGTCTTGGTCCTTACAAATTAATACCACTGTTAAAAAATCACGATACTTTAATTGAGTCGCTGCATGCAATGCTGCTGGCGAAAAGGCAGGTGCCACTGCAGGAATTAATTCACGCATCGGTGCCGATGACAATACATAATCAAACCCATCAAGTGTTGTTCCGTTTGTAGTATATACATTCCAAGTTGCTCCTACTTTCTCAATTTTTTTTACACCCGTGTTCATTTCTATCTTCACTCCCATGGCTTTACTCTTCACCACACATTCCTCCCACATCATACCTGGTCCACGTTTTGGATAACGGAAAGAATCGATTAATGTTTTAATGACGTCTCCCTTGCTCTTTTTACCACTTGGTTTAAACAAGGCGTTCCAAACCGCACTACTTAAGGACAATCCCTTAATTCTTTGTGCTGCCCAGTCTGCTGAAATTTCTTTACAAGGAATACCCCATACTTTTTCGGTATAGGTTTTAAAGAAAATATTAAATAAACGTTTACCAAACTGATTGGTTACCCAGTCCTCAAAGTTTTGTGGATCTTTAACGGGGAATAATTTTGCATTTAAATAACTCATTACGCAAAGGAAGCTTTCCCAAATTCCCAAATTCATCAACGCTTCAAATGCAGCTAATGGATAGGCGAAAAACTTTTTATTATAAAAAATTCTTGAGCTTCTTGGACGCTCTAATAAATCATCCGCTAAAATTTCGGTCCAAAAATCTTCTACTTCTTTTGATTTTGAAAAAAAACGGTGTCCACCAATATCAAAATGATACCCTCTATAAGACTCTGTTCTTGAAATACCCCCTACATATGTTGGATCTTTCTCAAATACCGTTACTTCTTGCTTAGCTTTACCTAACAAATACGCAGCAGTTAAACCTGCTGGACCTGCTCCTATAATGGCTACCTTTTTAGTCATGGTGGGGAATAATTTGGGCAAAATTGCAAAAATATATTGGGATTGCCATCAATATTAGCAAAGAGTTTGACCAAAGTCTTAATTTTGTGGATATGTCAACGAACCCAACCATACAATGGAGCACCAAGCATTTCTCTAAACTTACTGTGGACGAGCTGTATGCCATGTTAAGATTGAGAAGCGAAGTGTTTGTAGTAGAACAAAACTGTATCTTTTTAGACATGGACAATAATGACCAAATAGCCTATCATACCATGGGCTGGCTAAATGGTGAATTAATTGCAACCACTCGCCTTTTTGATGTGGACCAGAGTTATCCTGGTTACCAAAGTATAGGTCGTGTGGTTGGTTCACCAAAACACAGAGGTATTGGAGCAGGTAAAGCGCTTATGCAATATTCCATTGCTGAATGTGAAAGATTATTTGGCAAGCACCCTATTAAAATTGGCGCGCAATTATACTTGAAGAAATTTTACAACGAACAAGGATTTGAACAAGCAGGAGAAATGTATTACGAGGACGAGATAGAGCATATCCCTATGATCCGTCACTAGAATAATTTATAAGAAAATTTAATCCCCTGCGTTTTGGGTCCATTTTGTAAATAACCATTCACAAAGTCGACACGAATTAACTTAAAGATTTTTTCAACCGAGGCAAAAGTTTCAAAATAATTAGGTTTTCCATTTATATTCAAGGTATTTGCACCCACTATAAAAAACCAATTTAATTTTTTAAATACTGGGATTTTATTGGATATAAATCCATTCAAATGATACTCAAAATGGGATTCGGTATAAAGAGAGGATACATTACTATAGGTGTAATAAGGCAATAGCTGAAAGCCATTCATATAGTTGTTATTTATAGCTATTTCATTGCCTAAATAGTGCTGATAATCAGGTGTGTAAACTTTATTCGTGTTTGAAAAGCCGCCTACCATAAATTTCGCATCTAATTTTCCGTATAGTTTTAAATTCAAATTTTGAGAAGCGGTTACACGCCATTTCACAAAATCAACATCGCTGCCTAATATTGATTTTAAGCCAGTTGCTACATTAAAATTAAGTGTTGGATATTTTGACCCCAAATTAATCATGCGCTCAGGCAATTCAAGATATTTTGAAAAAGGCCTCCAATTAATATTAAAATTAACTATGAATGATTTATGGGGTACTAAATTAGTACTCATTAAAGTAGTTGGAAAGTTGGGTGCAAATGTTTTTCCCTTTAACATTTCAACCACATTGTCCATTGGTTTTCGGTTTTGAAACTGTATATCCATCGATGCATTAATGCCTTGACCAAAATTTCGGCCATACCTTATTTTAAAATAGGATGCTTCATAAGTTTTCATATCATTTCGGCCCCAGATATATCCACCCACTGAATTTAATAATTCAGTAATTGGATTATTGTTATTAAACTGAAAAACGGTATTCCCAAATCCTACATTCAAAAAGGATCTAGATTTTGTTGGAAATGTATAATTAGTGATGAGTTCTCCATACAATTGCTGCTTACTTAACCCATACCTCAGAGCCGGTGTAATTTCTAGGTTATTGTACCTTTTGAATTGTTTTGAATAGGACATTCTAAAATTCATCACACGGCCCTCAGCTGGATTAAAATAACTTGGAAAGGCGGTGAGTAAAGGGTTAAACCTAAGGAAAGTTTTTTTAGTCTGGATACTATAATTATACCCTGTTACAAAAACATTCAAAAACTTTGGTTTATTTCTGACACTATCCACACTATCCATATAAGCAGGAGACGACCTTAATTTCTCAAGACTGTCTTTTTTAATAAAATCCAAGGCTTCACTAGGAAGTAAAGCAACCGGACGGGCACTATCCCAAAATTGCAGTGATTTTTTATTTGAACTATCTAAATATTTAATTACAACATTGCTAAAATACTTTGGGCCAAAGTTTTTATTGATTTCATACTGGTTATACACTTGCAAAAAACTTCCATAAAACTTAAAACCTAAAAAACTACCTGCAATATTACTAACTTGTTGTTTTACCACCCACTGGTTATCAATTTGCATATAAATTTGATCATAGCTCACTGTATCAACCAACTGCAACTGCTGTTCCTTTACCAAATTTAATTGAACACTATGTATGCACCAACGACCATCAACAATGGTGATAAAACCATTAAATAAAGGCTCCTGCTTTCGCTTGGGCGTTACTTTAATTCTACAAATTTCAAGGCCATTTTCATAAAATGAACCTAGGTATTTATACTTGTAATAATTAAGTGCATTGTCTGCGATAGGTGAAATAAATCCTCTCGGGTTCAAGGCATTATTCACTTCAATATTGTTCTCATAAAATGAAATGATGGATGGATTTCCAAATCCAAAGCCATCACTTCTTCCACTTACTTTAGTAGAGGTTATTTCTACTTTTCTTTGATTGTCTCTAATGGAATAGTCCGCAAAAGTTTCGGATAAATACAACAGCTTGGCCTTACTCGTGTCGCCATCCTCAAAGTCCACCGTATCTCCTAAAAATTTATTGGGATAATCCCTTAATTGTAATTGCCCTTTTAAATATACTTGACATTTAAAATTATTGAACTCCCTTAAATAGGTTGGTCGCTGCTTGATGGCGTTTCTGATTATTTCATAGGCAGGGTCCTCTGCTTTATTAGACACGACCACTTCCTTTAATTCATATTCCTGCTCGTCTAAAACAAAGTTTAATGTAGTGGGATTATCCTCAATTATTATTTTTTGCTCGCTGATTTTGAATCCAATATTTTGGCATACAATGATATATTCTCCTTTCCCTAATTGCAAACTATATTGCCCCTTGCTATTTGCCGTAGTACCAGTAGTTGTTTTTTTAATACTTATTGACGCGTAGGGTACTTCCTTGCCATTCCTATCCTTAACAGTTCCCTTTAGTGTATTGGCATTTGCAACCACTGAATGTAGCAGGATAAGGATGATCAAAAAAAAACTGCGATATAATAAAGTATTTTTCAAATTGGTATTAAATATTTAAAAGTAGAACGGTTAAAGGCAAATTTAGTTACAATTAAGCTACCCCTACTTCATTTCTAAAGTTAAATACTTTGCAGTATGTGATTTTGATTTTTTAATCATCTCTTCCGGGGTTCCTGTAAACTGAATCACACCACCACCCGTTCCGCCTTCGGGGCCTAGATCAATAATATGATCGGCTACTTTAATCACATCCATATTGTGTTCAATCACTAATACCGTATTCCCTCTTTCAACAAGTCTGTCCAATACTCCAATAAGCAATTTAATGTCCTGGAAATGCAAGCCAGTAGTAGGCTCATCTAAAATATAAAAGGTTTTACCCGTATCTTTTTTACCCAACTCCGTGGATAGTTTTACTCGTTGTGCTTCCCCACCACTTAAGGTAACCGCCGACTGTCCTAAAGTAATATATCCCAATCCAACCTCCTGTAATACTTTTACTTTTCTATAGATAAAAGGAACGGCTTGGAAAAATTCACAAGCTTCTTCCACGGTCATGTTTAATATATCACTAATTGATTTCCCTTTGTACCTAATTTCTAAAGTTTCTCTATTATAACGCTTGCCTCCACACTTTTCACAATGCACATACACATCTGGTAAAAAATTCATTTCAATTACGCGCATACCACCTCCTTCACAAACCTCACATCTTCCCCCTTTAACATTAAAAGAAAACCTACCTGCTTGATACCCACGAATTTTAGCTTCCGGTACCGATGCAAATAAGGTTCTAATGTCTGTAAAAAAACCGCAATAGGTGGCAGGATTACTTCTTGGAGTACGACCAATCGGTGACTGATCTATCTCAATTACTTTATCAATATGTTCCAAGCCTGTTACCTTGCTATACGGCATGGGCTTGGTTTTGCTATGGTAACAAAACTGAGATAAAATGGGATATAGTGTTTCATTAATTAAGGTAGACTTACCACTTCCACTCACACCTGATACTACAATAAATTTTCCCAATGGGAATTCGCAATCCACTTTTTGTAAAGTGTTACCCGTGGCGCCTTTAATAGCAATCGTTTGACCGTTTCCTTTTCTCCTTTCTGCTGGCACTTCAATCATTTTTTTGCCCGCTAAATACAAGGCGGTTTCAGATTTTAATTTTAGGATTTCTTTGGGCGTACCCTGAGCTACAATATGTCCTCCATGAATTCCAGCTCGAGGCCCAATATCTACTAAATAATCAGAGGCCATCATAATATCCTTATCATGTTCCACTACCAACACCGTATTGCCAATATCTCTTAATTGCTTTAAGGCAACTATCAAACGCTGGTTGTCTCTTTGGTGTAGGCCAATACTTGGCTCATCCAATATATAAGTAATGCCTTGTAATTGAGATCCTATTTGCGTGGCCAAACGAATTCTTTGCGACTCTCCTCCACTCAAGGATTTGGAGGGACGACTTAATGATAAATAAGATAGTCCCACATTCATCAAAAAGGAAATACGATCATCAATTTCCTTTAAAATGCCTGCAGCAATTTGTGTATCTTTTTTATCTAATTTTTTAGGAAGGTTCAAAAACCATTTTTGCAATTCATCTAAGTGCATATCATTAATGGCAGCAATATTTTGATCATTTACTTTAAACCATAAACTTTCTTTGCGCAATTTTGCACCTCCACAAGCAGTGCAAGTATTTAATTCCATATAAGATTCTACCCACC
>CANJPH010000039.1 GCA_947476145.1 Bacteroidota bacterium
ATCTCAAGTGTAGCAAGGGTTTCGGAGGAAAATGAGAAAGGCTACCTCGTTGGAAGTAGCCTTGATTCTCGTTTCGTAGAGCGTACGGGATTCGAACCCGTATTACCTCCGTGAAAGGGAGGTGACCTAACCCTTAGTCGAACGCTCCATATCCCAATTTATTAATCGGGTTGCAAAAATAGGTTGCAATCGCTTTACTGCCAAATCATTTTGCATTTTTTTCGCTGAAAATGGGGTTATTAGGGAAGTTTTTTAGATTCAACAGAGTGTCTTAAAATCCAATATTTTATAAGTTGGTCACTATTAAAACTATCAATGGTTCGTTTAAATCCTTGATTTTGTTGATAAATCCTGGGTTTTTTCGATAATATTTCGTTCTTTATTTTACAAAAGATGGTAACTTTGCGTCTCCTATCGAAAAATTAAATACAATACTATGAGTTCAGTTAAAGTTGCAATCAATGGGTTTGGCCGTATCGGTCGCTTGGTTTACCGCCAAATATATAATATGGAAGGAATTGAAGTAGTGGCCATCAATGACCTTACTTCTCCAGCAGTGTTGGCTCATTTATTAAAATATGATAGTGCGCAAGGTCGTTTTGATGCAGACGTTAAATCAACAGAGGATTCAGTGGTTGTGAATGGTCATGCAGTTAAAATATATGCTCAACGTGATCCTGCACAAATTCCTTGGGGAGCGCATGATGTAGACGTGGTTATTGAATCTACAGGATTTTTTACAGATAAAGAAAAAGCAGAATTACATATTAAAGCAGGTGCGAAGAGAGTAGTAATTTCTGCTCCAGCAACGGGCGAAATGAAAACAGTTGTTTTCAATACCAACCATGAAATTTTAGATGGTACAGAAACTGTTATCTCTGGTGCTTCTTGTACTACTAACTGTTTAGCGCCAATGGCTAAAGTGTTGGAAGACAAGTTTGGCATCCTTACAGGTTTAATGTTAACGGTACATGCCTATACCAATGATCAAAATACTTTAGACGGACCGCATCCAAAAGGTGATTTACGTCGCGCGCGCGCAGCTGCTTCAAACATCGTTCCTAACAGTACAGGTGCTGCAAAAGCAATTGGTTTAGTATTACCTTCTTTAAAAGGTAAATTAGACGGTTCTGCTCAACGTGTTCCAACCATCACAGGTTCTTTAACAGAATTAACAACCATCTTATCTAAGAAAGTAACGGTGGAGGAAGTGAATGCAGCCATGAAAGCAGCTTCTAACGAATCTTTTGGTTACACTGAAGATGAAATTGTAAGCTCGGATGTAATTGGTATTCATTATGGCTCATTGTTTGATGCAACACAAACTAAAGTAATGACACAAGGGGATGTGCAATTGGTTAAAACAGTTGCTTGGTACGATAACGAAATGAGCTATGTGTCTCAGTTGGTGCGTACGGTGAAATACTTTGCAAGTAAAATAAAATAAGATTTTATAAAATAAATGCCTCCTGAAAATGGGGGCATTTTTATTCAGTCTTTTTCTAGTTCGATAAAATATAATTACAAACGATTTTAACTATTTAATATGAGTTCATTTAAAGATTTTTTATTCGCTGGCAAGAAAGCCTTAATTCGTGTAGATTTTAACGTGCCTTTAAACGATGCATTCGAAATTACCGATGATAACCGTATGCGCGCGACCGTACCTACGATTTCAAAAATTTTAAAGGATGGGGGCAGTGTAATTTTAATGAGTCACTTAGGTCGTCCAAAAGACGGTCCAACGGAAAAATATTCTTTAAAATATATTGTGGTGCACCTGTCTAAATTATTAGGAGTAGAAGTGCAATTTGCAAATGATTGTATAGGTACAGAAGCAGTAAACAAAGCAGCAGCTTTACAACCAGGGCAGGTTTTATTATTAGAGAACCTACGTTTTTATAAGGAAGAAGAAAAAGGAGATGTTGCATTTGCGGAGAAGTTAGCGAAACTAGGGGAAGTTTATGTGAACGATGCTTTTGGAACTGCACACCGTGCACACGCTTCTACAGCAATCATTGCGCAATTCTTTTCTGCTGCAAATAGAACCTTTGGTTTAGTAATGGAAGGAGAAGTAGTGAGTGCTGAAAAAGTAATGCATGCTGCACAAAAACCTTTCACTGCTATTATTGGGGGTGCAAAAGTTTCCGATAAGATTTTAATTATTGAAAATTTATTAGATCGTGCTACCGATATTATTATTGGTGGCGGTATGGCGTATACTTTCTTTAAAGCACAAGGCGGGAAAATTGGAAACTCAATTCATGAAGACGATCGTATGCCATTGGCTTTAGAAATTTTAGCAAAAGCAAAAGAAAAAGGGGTAAACATTCATTTACCTATAGATAATATTATTGCAGACGATTTTAACAATGATGCAAAAACACAAAATTGCGCGAGTGGTGAAATTCCAGACGGATGGGAGGGTTTGGATGCGGGAGTGGAATCCAGAAAGCAATTTGCTGCGGTGATTTTAGCAAGTAAAACCATTTTATGGAATGGTCCAATGGGTGTTTTTGAAATGCCTAATTTTCAAGCTGGTACCAAAGCCATTGCCGATGCCGTGGCAGAAGCGACTCAAAACGGCGCCTTTAGTTTAGTAGGCGGAGGAGACAGTGTGGCAGCGGTTAACCAATTTGGCTACCATGACAAAGTAAGTTATGTAAGTACAGGCGGTGGCGCCATGTTGGAATATTTTGAAGGCAAAGTGCTTCCAGGCATCGCAGCCATTAAAGGCTAAACGCCGACATATTTGTCAAATTTCTGTCAGTTTTTTAAGACGAAAAGGCAGAAACTGTCTTTGGTACTTGCTTTGCTCTATCTTTATAAACAAATACATATACTATGTCAAAAAGATCCTTAATCTTAATTATTATTTCAGGTGTTTTACTTTTAACATTCTTATTAGCATTGGTGTTTGGCATTTCAAGTTATAACGGACTTGTAAAAGCTGACCAGTCTGTAAAAAAAGTTTGGGGAAATGTTGAAACCCAATATCAAAGAAGAACCGATTTGTATTCTGGCGTTATTAAAACCATTGAAGGTTCTGCCAACTTCGAAAAAACAACTTTAAAAGAAGTGTTGGAGGCAAGAGCAAGTGCTACGCAAATAAAAGTGGATATTAATGATCCAGCAACTTTAGCAAGATACCAAGCTGCTCAAGGGCAATTACAAAGCTCATTTGGCAGATTAATGGCGGTGGCTGAAGCTTACCCTGATTTAAAAACAACCAAGGCTTTTCAAGATTTTCAAACACAAATTGAAGGCACTGAAAACAGAATTGGTGTTGCAAGAAAAGATTACAATGAAGCAGTTGAAAAATACAATTTATTCGTTAAAGTATTTCCAAGAAATATCTTCGCAAATATATTTGGGTACAAAGAGAAAGAATATTATCAAGCAAGTGCAGGTAGTGAAAAAGCTCCAGATATTAAGTTTGATATAAAATAAATTAATCCCAAAATTATTATGTGGAATCCCTTCAAACGAAGTGCCGATACCTTATTGACTGCCTCCGACAAGCAAATGCTTGTGGAGGCTATTCAATTAGCCGAGCAAAATACAAGCGGAGAAATTCGCGTGTATGTTGAAACCAATCTTGGCAAAGGGGACGCTTTGGCTAGGGCCACTGAATTGTTTTTCAAAAATAAGATGAACGAAACCAAGGACCGCAATGGTGTATTGGTTTATGTTGCCGTGAAAGACAAGAAATTAGCTATCTATGCCGATCAGGCCATTTATGAAAGAATGGGCATTGAGTTTTGGTATAGCCAGGTGCAAGAAATGACTACTCATTTTAAATCCATGAATTACGTTTTAGGTATTTCGGCTGTAGTGAAAGAAATTGGTCAAGCATTGCGAACACACTTTCCATTTGATAGGGTTTCGGATACCAATGAATTATCGGATGAAATCATGATTGGAAAATAATACACATGAAATTATTTAAGTATTTCTTCATATTATTAATTGGTGCTTTTTTAGGAGCCAATGCTTTGCATGCTCAAAATGTGTTAGCCAAACCGAATCCTCCAAGATTAGTGGTGGACGCGGCTGGTATTTTGAACGCGAATGAAATTGCCAGCTTAGAACAAAAACTAGTGGCGTTTGACGATAGTAGTTCCAATCAAATTTCTGTAGTCATTATTCCTACATTGGATGGGAATGCGATTGATGAGTATGCCAATAAATTATTTAGAGCATGGGGAATTGGCGATGCTAAAAAGAATAATGGAATCTTGTTATTAATATCGGTCAGTGATAAAAAAATAAGAATTGAAGTAGGTTATGGATTAGAAGGCGCTATTACCGATGTCCAGTCTAAAAGCATTATTGATAACGATTTACAGCCGGCTTTTAAGGAAAAAGCATATTATGCGGGAATCAATGCAGCGATTGATAATATTTCAAAAGCGGCCGTAGGCGAGTACAAGGTTGTAAAAGCAAAAAAATCTAGGGGCCCTAAAAGTAATTTGTTTTTATTAGTGGTTATCATTTTCGTGATTGTTGCTGTTGTAGGCGGCAAAGGCGGTAATGGAGGTTCAAATATTCGTGGCGGTGGATTTAGTGATATTGCAACGGGCATGTTATTAGGCTCCTTACTTGGTGGCGGTGGTGGCCGCAGTGGAGGAGATTGGGGTGGCGGAGGAGGCGGCGGCTTCGGTGGCTTTGGCGGCGGAAGCTCCGGCGGCGGCGGTGCTAGTGGTGGCTGGTAATTGTATTGGTTTATTATTACTAAGTAGATTTTGAAATGAATTTATTCTAAACTTAATCGAACATTCGAGCATGCAAAACCTTGTGGAACTCACGTCAAAAACTAATCGCGACCTGAGAGAGTGAGTTTAGAATAAATTCAAGAAACAAACCTACATCTTAGGCAATACCGCACTCACAATCTTTACTAAATTTTCTTCTCCTTTCAATTTTTTCGCTTTCAATATTCCACCAAATATCTTCATGTTAAAGTAGGGATCGGTTTGTCCTCTATATCCTTCTGGTATGGCGTTTCTAAAGGCAACAATTAATTCAATACCCTTTTTAAATTTAGTTTCATCGGTGGTTTTAATTAATAAGTCCGCAAATGGTTGTGTCATGTAAAACTTTTCTTCGGACTGAATACTTAAGCTCTCAAATTTAGCAGCTACAAAGTCAAATGCGCTTTCATCTCCATATTTGGATAAAATATTAGTAACAGCAGTATTTAATCTTTTCTTAATTACATGTTTTGATTCTTTGATTGCAATCGCAATGGCTTCGGTGGAGTCTACTTTTTCTAAAGCTTCTAATGCAGCACCAGCTACCAAATAAGAAGCATCCTGCGTCCAATTGATAAAGTTTGATTTATACGTTGGTTTTAAAAGCGCTCCTAGCGCATCAATGGCTTCCTGTCTTACCACCGTAGATACATCCTTAGCGGCCATTTCAAAAATTATTTTTTCAACCTCAGGGCTCATGGCTGCCGGATTATAAGCTCTTATAGCGGTTTGTCTTATAATATAAAAACTGTCTTTTAATGCAGCTTTCACCAATGCTTGGGTTTCAGGCTTGGACATATTTTGCACCGCTTCATTTAAGGCCTCATAACGATCCATAAAATTATCTGCATTTGCAAACTGATAAATGTATTGTTGCAATGGCTTGTCTTCTTCCTTTGCCCATAACAAAACCTTATCATTATCTATATTTACATTTTTAGGGCTTGATGCAGAGGGGAAGTAAAAACTATCTGTTCTGTTTTTGCTCCATACCTCATAATGTTTTTTGCCTTCTGCGTTATATACATCCACTCCAATAGGAATTTCAAATACCTTATTTTGTGTTTGTGTCTGCTGAACAATTACACGCACTTGTTTTTTATCTTCTAAGTATTGCTGCGATATGCGCACATAAGGGTGGCCATTGCTAAAATACCATTGGTTAAAAAACCAGTTCAAATCCTTCCCAGTAACGGCTTCAAACGCTAGTTTTAATTTAACTGCCGACCCGTTACTAAATTTATTATCGGTCAAATATCTATTCAAAGAAGTAAAGAACGCTTCGTCTCCAACGTAATGTCTTAACATGTTTAATACGCGGCCACCCTTTTGGTAACTTACTAAATCAAAAACGTCTTCGCGTTCCTTATAATAAAAACGAACCAAGTTTTTTTCTGCATCGCTAGGACTGGATAAATAGGATCTTAACCCCACAAAGTTTTCATAAGCGCCTGCATCCTTTCCTTTGCTATTTTCAGCCCAAAGTGTTTGACTATAATCTGCAAAGCTTTCGTTTACGGTTAAATTACTCCAGCTCTCCGCAGTCACATAGTCACCAAACCATTGATGAAATAGTTCATGCGCAATAGTGCTCTCCCAGTTATTGCCATCCACCAACTCTCTAGCATTTTGTTGCACTGCATCGCTATGTAGGGTAGCGCTGGTATTTTCCATGGCTCCTGAAACGTAATCCCGTGCACTCATTTGAGCATATTTAGCCCATGGATAAGGGACGCCTAATATTTTTTCATAAAACGCAATCATATCGGGCGTTTTGCCATAAATGGTACGCGCTTCTTTTTCAAATTCTTTTTCAATATAATAGCTTACTTCCTTTCCATAGTATTGGTCCTTTACAACTGCATAATCTCCAATACCCATAAAAAATAAATAAGGGGAATGCGGCTGATCCATTTTCCAAACATCTAAACGAGTACCATTTTTATTGTCAACTTGCTTTACCAATAAGCCATTGGATAAAGAAACGTATTTACTTGGCACGGTTAAGTGAAATTCCTGGGTACTCTTTTGGTTTGGCTTATCAATAATAGGAATCCAAACACTGGTTCCTTCTGTTTCTCCTTGGGTCCAAATTTGTGTGGGCTTGGTGGTATCTGCACCTAATGGATTAATAAAATATAATCCTTTAGCGTCGGTAATGGCTTCGCTGCCTTTTGACATGTATTCATTAGGCTTTGCGATATACTTAATGTAAACAGTGTAGTTTTCTTTAGCGGTATAAGTTTTATCTAAAGACACAACAAGATGTAAACCATCATATTCGTATTTTAATTTCTTTTTTATATTATTTTGAACAATGGCTACATCCTTTATCTCCATTGCTTTTGCGTCTAAGCGCAAAGTATTGGTAGCATAAAAATGTGGACGCAATTGTAACCAAACTTCTCCATTCATTTGTGATGCTGCGTAATTAAAATTTGCAACCAATTTGGTGTGCACTAAATCGTTTTCCTTTGTTGCAAAGCCACGATATTCATTTTTCCAGGAACTGTCTTGGTCCACTGCTTCCTCTTGGGCTTTCGCATGCATACATAATGATACTAGTAGTAAAGCGCTCAAACATATTTTATTCATAAACTCATTTTTAACGAATGCTAAGTTATGAAAGCACTTGTATTCATTTCGTTAAAATAATGTTGAATGAAATATTTTGTAGTTTAGAGGCTTAATTCAAGGTGTAATGAGTAGATATTTTATAGAAGTATGTTATGATGGAAGTGATTTTGGAGGTTTTCAAATTCAAACGAATCAAGTAACCATTCAAGGGGCACTTGAACAAGCCATGCTTACCCTATATAGAGTACCTATTGCACTATCAGGCGCTTCTAGGACAGACGCAGGCGTTCACGCTTTACAAAACTTCCTGCATTTTGATACAGAGCTAGAGATTACACAAAAACATATCTATAATCTAAATGCCCTCTTGCCCAAATCTATTGTGGTGAAAGCTATTTATGGAGTGCCGGACAATGCGCATTGCAGGTTTGATGCTGTTAAGCGTTCCTATATTTATAAATTACATAGTCAAAAAGACCCTTTTTTAGAAGGCAGATCCTGGTATTATCCTTTCCCAGTAAACCTTTTGGCTTTACAGGCAGCTGCGGATGTGCTCCCCACTAAAACGAATTTTGAAAGTTTTTCAAAGAAAAGCACCTCGGTAAATACTTTTGATTGCACAATTTCCATGGCACAGTGGACGCAAGAGGGGAATGCACTCTATTTTAACATAGATGCGAACCGTTTTTTAAGGGGTATGATTCGCGGATTGGTGGGTACCATGCTTCAAGTAGGTCGTGGTCAGTCTAATTTAGACCAATGGAAGGGTATAATAGACTCCAAAAACGAGCAAAACGTCGATTTTTCGACCCCTGCACATGGGTTATATCTTTCTAATATTCAATATCCTGATTATTTTCAAAAAATAGATTAATTCCTAAAGCCTTGCTATTATTGGTTTACGGTTCATAAGATGCACATATTGAGCACTTTGAACGAAAAAATATTGAAAATAGTATGCAATATATTTGGCTGAGAATAAAACCTCCCTATCTTTGCCGCCCGTTAGCGATGAAATAAGCCTAATGGGATGTTCTCTGAAGCAGTTTTACAGGAAAAAGTTCGAAAAAATTAAAAATAATTTAATCAAACCTTGGTAGTTCAATTTACCTACTGTATCTTTGCCGTCCCTCTTTAAAAAAGGGTTTGCTCTTAGAAATTATTTGGCACCATTTTATCATTATTATTTTAATAATAATTGAATAAAGTTTTGCTAGTAAAAATATTGTTCTTACCTTTGCACCCCGCTACGATAAATAGCGCGCAAAATAAGCACATAAGATCTTTGAAAGTTTGGAAACAATAGTAACTGATTAATTGAAAAAATCAGGTAAAGGTTAAAGCATCAACAGAATTATATCAGACCGTTAATTTCGGATTTATTTGAGATTGATAGTCATGATCAAACAACATTTACAATGGAGAGTTTGATCCTGGCTCAGGATGAACGCTAGCGGCAAGCTTAATACATGCAAGTCGAGGGGCAGCATGAAGTAGCAATACTTTGATGGCGACCGGCAAACGGGTGCGGAACACGTACACAACCTTC
>CANJPH010000040.1 GCA_947476145.1 Bacteroidota bacterium
AAACCAATTGGAGCGGGAGACCAGGCTCGAACTGGCCACCTATAGCTTGGAAGGCTATCGCTCTACCAAATGAGCTACTCCCGCATTTTTTGATCCATTTTATTGAATCTTAAAAGAACTGTTTTTTATGCCATCCCGATCCTGCACCATCCACGAAGTGCAAAGCTACATAAAATTTCGTGGGCAGAGTAGGGTTCGAACCTACGTACTCGTGAGAGAACAGATTTACAGTCTGTCGCCTTTAACCACTCGGCCATCTGCCCAAAATCTGAGCCGGAAATGGGACTCGAACCCGCGACCTGCTGATTACAAATCAGCTGCTCTACCAACTGAGCTATTCCGGCTTATCTAAATCCCACAAAAGAGCACTCCCAATTTTTTGGATGGCAAAGGTAATGGAATTCTTTATTTATCAAAATTTTAGACGATTTTTTTATCCTATTTTTTAATGAATTGAGGAGAAAATCAAATAAATGGCGGTTCTACCCCATTTTTAACGCTAAAAAAGGCCCCGATGGGACCTTTTTTTATACTTGTATTTTGTGAAAATCTAAAAAACTTATGCAGCCAACTTATCTTTTTTCTTTTTTAGTTGATTGGATACCGCTTCAAATGCATGCTCGAAAGAGGCTTCAAATGATTTAGAACTTGCTTTTACAAAACAATTTTGTTTAGGAATGTGAATATTGATTTCCACCACTTTGTCTTTTATGGCATGTACTAAATTATCTAATTTCAAAAACACATCTACCTTGGTTATTCGATCATGAAATGTTGCTAGTTTTTGGATTTTCTTACCCACTAAATCTAAAAGCTTTTCGTCTGCATCAAAATGCACTGTTTGAATGTTAATGTTCATAATTAATTGATTTTAAAAATGTAACCTAATAAAAGAACTACTCAGGATATATCCCTTTATCCTACACCATTAAGTTACCACTTTAAATAGAGAATAAAACCAATTATTTTATTTTAAGAAAACTTTAAGAAACCCTATGACAAAGGTCATAAAAACGAGATTGAATAATTCCTTTAAAATTAAGCCTTAGGGTGTGCCTTTGCAAATACTTCCTTTAATTTTTCAATGGTATTATGCGTATACACCTGAGTGGCAGCAAGGCTTGCATGGCCAAGCAGTTCCTTTACCGCATTTAAGTCCGCGCCATTATTCATTAGATGGGTTGCAAAACTATGCCTTAATACGTGTGGACTTTTCTTTTGTAAAGTAGTTACTTGAGACAAGTAAAATTTAACGAAAGTATAGACTGCTCTGGGCTGTAATGCTTTCCCTTTTTCGGTGACAAATAGATACGGATTCCCATTGGCAGCCGCTGGCTTTTCGTTGATGTATTTTTTTAACTCCAAGGCGAGTGCTGGGCTAATGGGAAGGATCCTTTCCTTATTCCCTTTTCCCAATACCTTTATGATGCGCTTTGGAATATCCAATTGCGTTTCTTTACATTGTATTAACTCACTTAAACGCATCCCTGTTGCATAAAACAATTGGATGACCATTTTTTCGGTATACCCCTTCCATCCTTCTGCAAATGCTAAATTGGTAAGCAATTGTTCCATATCATTCTCCGCTACAAAAACGGGTAATCGTTTACTCACTTTTGGACTAATAACGGTTTCCATTGGGCTCTTACTAATTTCACCTTGTTGGATTTGATATTTAAAGAATGATTTTAAGGAAGAAATTTTACGGTTTAATGTTTTACCAGTCATCTCCTCCTCCTTCATGCCCGCCAACCAGGATCTTACTATGGTGCCCGTTATTTGGGTAACCGAAATTCCCTCATACTGCGTTTCTACAAAATCGAAAAACTGAATAAGATCATTAGAGTAGGCTGTAATCGTATGCACTGAATATCGCTTCTCAAATTGAAGGTAGGCCAGAAAGGCATTGAGCGGTGTATAGCGTGTTTGTGAGATCATTGCTACCTTAAAGGTAATAAAAAGCCTTTGACATAGGGGCATAAAAAAAGACCCAGCTTTTGAGCTAGGTCTTAAATATTTTTAAGTGAAGATGTATAAACTATCCCTCTATTTTACCAGAGAAAATCTGTTGCTTGTAAATCGCTTTCAATACTTGGAAACGACGTTTAACAGATGGTTTCACAAATGCTTGACGTGCACGTAAATTCAATAAAGTCTTACTTTTTTCGAACTTCTTCTTGTACTTTTTAAGCGCTTTGTCAATGTTCTCGCAGTCTTTTGAATCAATAATTAACATAATATATACCTCCTCAGGCGTTTTTGAAAAAAATTAAAATTAAATTTCCAAGCCTTTATATTTCTTAAAGGTGAGGGAAATTCGGACGGCAAAGATAACAATCCTTGTGAAATATCCAAATTTCTATTCAAATTTATATTTACCCTATTTACAGCCCAGATTGGATGTCCTTCCCTTTTAGCGCCCCCGATATCGCTTGATCCATGGCGCGCTCTGCAAATGGACGGGTTACATTGTTTAATTCCTCCGTTTTGGCCTGTATTAAATTCTTGTCTTCCAATGTAATAGCCAATTGAAGGGCCTGCATAGCATTGGCCGATGCGGTTAATTCCTCTTTGCTTAAGATGGATGCATTCTTGGTCAAAAACTTTTCCGTAACCGATAAAATTTGTTCCGCTTCTGTCCTCGCTTCTACTAAAGCTCTGGTAGCAATATCTTCTTTGGCATGGGTAATACTATCCATTAATCTTTGTTCCACTTCCTGGTCTGTTAAACCATATTGTGGTTTAATATCTATGCTTTGCGTCACCCCACTTCTTAATTCTTTTGCACTCACTTGTAAAATGCCGTCTGCATTAATTAAAAAGCTTACGTCTACTTTTGGAAGCCCTGCCGGCATGGCTGGTATGCCTGTTAAGGTGAACTCTCCTAGTTTACGATTGTCTTTCACTAAATCGCGTTCTCCTTGGTATACTGCAATTTGAATACCCGATTGAGCATCTTTTTGAGTGGTGTATTGTCTTCCCGCTTTCGTTGGAATTTTTGAATTTCTTGGTAGCAATACATCCATTAATCCACCCATGGTTTCAATACCTAAACTTAATGGCGTAATATCCAATAATAACATAGATTGATTATTGCCAGCTAAAATATCCGCTTGCACTGCTGCCCCTAAGGCAACCACTTCGTCTGGATTTACTGAATCATTTACTGCTTGATTAAAATATTGTCCCACTGTTTTTTTAACCAATGGCACTCTTGTACTTCCCCCTACCATTAAAACCGTATTGATATCAGACACTTGTAAACCTGCATCCTTCATAGCGTTCAGGCAACAGTCCATTGTTTTATTAACAATAGGTTGAATTAAAGATTCAAATGTTTCTTTAGTGATAGATAATTTTTCGCCAGCAAATTCGGTTTCAAAAATTTCGTGGTTGGATAAATGAATTTTTGCTTTTTCTGCAGCGAGTCTTAATTGTTGCTTCAGTGCAACCTGTGTATCTAGATTATCTACCACCCATTGCTTCATCCAGTATTCAATGATGGCTCTATCTAAATCATCACCTCCTAAATAAGTATCACCGTTGGTACTTAATACTTCGAAAATTCCATTGGCAATTCTTAATATTGAAATGTCAAATGTACCGCCTCCTAAATCATATACTGCAATTGTTTTTTCCTCAGTTGGGTTTAAACCCAATCCGTATGCAAGGCTTGCTGCTGTTGGTTCGTTGATAATTCTGAGTACATCTAATCCTGCTAATTTACCTGCATCACGTGTTGCTTGTCTTTGCGCATCATTAAAATAAGCTGGCACCGTAATCACTGCTTTTGTAACCGGTGTTTTTAAAATATGTTCTGCACGTTTTTTTAATTCTTCAAGAATGAAAGAACTTAATTCAATGGGTGAAAAAAATTTATTACCCACTTGCACTTTTACTAAGCTCTCTGTATTGTCATCAATCACTTTGTACGCAAAAAAATCTTGGTGTGTTTGAATATCTTTATAACTTTTTCCCATTAATCGCTTCGCACTAAAAATGGTATTTTTAGGATCAGCTTCTAAAAAAGGTCTTGCACGCTCTCCTACTTCTACATTTCCATATTCATCAAAGTGCACCACACTTGGTACAATACTTGTCCCGTCAAACTCTTTTAAAGCTGTAGGCTGTTTAGTTTCAGGATGAATAATAGCCACCAAGCTATTGGTTGTCCCTAAATCAATACCCACAATCATCTCTGCTTGTTGTAAACTACCCGTAGCAATATTTATACCAATCTTAGCCATTCAAAAAATTTTACAAATGTACATTTACCCCTACTATGAAAGGTTGCGAATTAAGGAATGATTTATTTGCGTGTAGCAACCAATAGGGTTTTAGAAAAAGTGTCGTGCAAAGGCTTGTCATTCCAGGCCATTCCAAACATTGTAACTAAAGAGGTTCTCAATAGCGCACGAATTAAAAACTGAATTGGATTAGGGCGTTTGCCATTTTCTGAAACCACCTTAGTCTTAGTAATCATTTTTGCAATGGTTTGACAAAAAATGAGCTCAAACAAGAAGGTATAAGCAAATATAGTTGCAAAGAAAAAATAGCCATATCGATAGGGCGTAAACCCCCAATTGAATACGTTGAAATTATACCACTGATAGATAAAATAGCTCAAAAAACAGATGATAATGGTATCTAGGAAAAAGTGGATTATCCTAGTTCCTTCACTAATTGTGGGAGTTGTTGGGTTCATGATGCAAAAATATTGCTTTTTAGTAGTTAAATTTGCTCAAAGTATTAGAATATGACATTAGTTCAAGAACTACGCTGGAGAGGTATGATTCAAGATATTATGCCAGGTACAGAGGAATTGTTTGAAAAAGAAATGGTTTCAGGATATATTGGTTTTGATCCTACTTCAGATAGTTTACATATTGGAAGCTTAGTCCCTATTTTGTTATTAGTGCATTTACAAAAAGCAGGCCATAAACCATTTGCCTTGGTAGGTGGCGCAACGGGTATGGTAGGTGACCCAAGTGGCAAGAGTGAAGAAAGAAATTTATTAAGTGAAGAAACTTTAGCATTTAATATTGCTGGTGTAAAAAAACAATTGTCTCATTTTTTAGATTTTAATAGCGGCGCAAAAAACGCAGCAGAATTGGTAAACAATTACGATTGGTTTAAGAATTTTAATTTCTTAGATTTTATTAGAGACGTAGGCAAGCATATTACGGTGAACTACATGATGGCTAAGGATAGTGTGAAGAAAAGAATTGAAGGCGATACGGGTATGAGCTTTACTGAATTCACCTATCAATTAGTACAGGGCTATGATTTTTACTGGTTGTTCCAACATAAAAATTGTAAGCTACAAATGGGCGGAAGTGACCAATGGGGCAATATCACAACAGGTACCGAATTAATACGTCGTAAAACAGGTGGAGAAGCGTTTGCTTTTACTTGTCCTTTAATTACGAAAGCGGATGGTGGAAAATTTGGTAAAACAGAAAAAGGAAATGTTTGGTTAGATGCAAAGAAAACATCTCCATATCAGTTTTATCAATTTTGGTTAAATGCAAGTGATGAAGATGCCACCAAGTGGATTAAGATATTTACTTTATTAGATCCTGCAACAATTGATGCTTTAATTGCTGATCATGCAAATGCTCCTCAATTAAGAAACTTACAAAAAGCATTGGCTTCGGAATTAACCAAGTTAGTTCATAGTGAAGCCGATTTAAATTTTGCAATCAGTGCCACCGAAATATTATTTGGCAACGCCACTACCGAAGTTTTACAGTCCTTAAATGAAGAACAATTATTGCAAGTAATGGAAGGGGTGCCAACAGTAAATGTTACCCTTGCACAGTTAAATGAAGGATATGATTTAGTAAGCTTATTGGCCGACACGCAAATATTCCCAAGCAAGGGGGAAGCCCGCAAAATGTGGCAGGCAGGTGGCTTAAGTATTAACAAGGAAAAAATAAGTACCGAATTTACCACAGTTACCCCAGCACAATTATTGCAAGGTAAATACCTATTGCTGCAAAAAGGTAAAAAGAACTATTATTTAGTGATTGCTAGTTAATATATATCACAAAACTTAAACCTATTTCACAAAAAAGCCTCCAAGTTCTGGAGGCTTTTTTTATACTATGATAAGATAATATTATTTAATTGCCTTCCACATTTCTTCTGCTACGAATGCATTTCCTTTAGCATTTAAATGCACCCTGTCGGATGTTAAAATTCCTTTTTCCTCATTCTTTGGATTATTCGCTACACTGTATTCATGAAAAGATTTTCTTAAATCAACAAGTCCTAATTTATTTTCTGCTGCATAGCCGCGAATCCAATTACTAAAAATATTTAAATCACCATCTTGGCTATTTGAATAATCGGTACGTTCCCCAATAGCTGCGGGTGTTGCAACCACTACTTTTGCACCAGTTGCTTGAATTTTCTTTACTACAGCATCATAAAATTTACCATATTTATCAAGGTCTGTCCCCGTCCCAAAATCGGCTTTATGCCAAACATCATTTACCCCAACCCAAATAACTACTACATCAGGGTGCTGCGCTAATACATCTTTTTCTAAACGCAGGTATAAATCATAAACTTTGTTACCACTTACACCCGCTCCAACCAATTCGTATTGATCACTAAGTCCTTTTTTTGCAATTTCCTGATTTAGCAAATCAATATATCCACCTTTATTAACCCCTGCTTCAGTAATCGAATCTCCAAAAAACACAACTTTTTTCTTTTTCTCTCCTCTAAAAGAAAGTAGAAATAAGCAACCAATAAAAGCGGTCAATAGCAATAATTTACTGTTCATAATAGGCAGGGTTTAAGTTTTAAAATATAATTGGAGATATAAGTTAGTTATTATTGATAATAATAGCCCTAAAAGGGACAAAAATTTGGAAAATTTTGTCCTGACCCCTATTTTTGCACTCCATTCTAAGAATGGCATAGGGATTGCCTGATGGTGTAACGGTAGCACAACTGTTTTTGGTGCAGTTTGTCTTGGTTCGAATCCAGGTCGGGCAACCAAACTTACTTAACAACTCATTGATTTTCAATGGGTTGTTTTGTTTTAGGACCTTCCAAATGGTATTTTTCCACCAATTTTTCCACCAAATTGATGATTTTTATAGAATAATAGAAACTTAATTATACAATTTATGTAAAGTTTACTTTACATTTGACTGAACAATTAAACAACACTTATATGAAATCGTTATTCCTATTACCTAATCGGTTTAAGAAAATTGGATACTTTCTATTCCCAATTGGATTAATTATCTGGATTTTACTTCAACAAGGTTTATTCAAAACAGAATTAAACCACACTATGAAAGTATTAACACTTTCCCTATCCTTCTTTAGTTTCCTATTTGGTTTGTATTTCATCTCGTTCTCTAAAGAACCCATTGAAGATGAGTATGTAGATAGTGTAAGGTTGAAATCCTTTCAAATCAGTTCTATAACTCAAATGGTATTCTTCCTAATATCATTCACAATGATGTTTCTATTCAATATTGAACCTTCAGGAGATGGTGGACTTTCAATCTTTTTCCTATCCTCAATAATACTCTTTTGGATAATGTATGTTACGATATTCAATTACACTCTAATCAACACTAAAAGTAAAATTGATGATTAACCATGTTAAAAGGTATAGAGTTGAATTAGGTATAACCCAACAGGAATTAGGTGATTTATTGAAAGTGTCCAGACAAACCATATTTTCTATTGAAACGGGGAAGTATGTTCCATCCACCATTCTATCATTAAAAATCTCAAAAATATTCAATAAATCAGTTGAGGAGGTATTTGTTTTAGATAAAAATGACTAAATTAGAAATACAAAAAAAATAAAAACTATGAAGAGAAGTTTAATATTCACTATCTGTTTACTTTTTTCAGTATTTTTTATACAATCAGTAAATGGACAAATTCAAAAAGGAAATTGGTTAGTTGGTGGTTCAGGTGGATTTAGTTTTGATAACCAAAATACATCCAATTTCCCTACAAATAATGGTTCATCATCCGTTAATTCAAAAACCTCTACATTCTTGTTAAATAGTAATATTGGGTATTTTATTAAAGATAAATTAGTAATAGGTGTTAATCCTAATTTACATCTTTGGAATAGTAAATTAAATTACACTAATTACCCAAATCTTAATAATAATTCAAATAGTAAAGGTTCAAGTATTGGATTAGGACTTTTTACTAGATATTATTTACTAAATAATAATCAAAACTATAATTTCATTGGTGAAGTTTCATATGGTTTGGATAAGTTTACTGACGAAGACACTTATTTGAAAAAAACATCTATTTCAATAGGACCAGTTCTATTCTTAAATAAAAACACCTCATTAGATTTTTTATTGAATTATACAAATAGTAGTAAAAATTATCCCAATAATAAAATTGGAAACGATATCATTTCTTTCAATGTTGGTTTTCAGATTTACTTATAGTTGTATCCTTAATTGATTTATAAATCGTTTCTAATTCTCCTTTTTTGAATTTTGATGGTGTATTCAAATCATCACCTTTCTTTGTGTAAATCAATAATATTCCCATACCCTGATTAAATGGTATTTGTGATTGACCTGGTGGGAAATATTTTACAAGTGACACCTCATATGGATG
>CANJPH010000041.1 GCA_947476145.1 Bacteroidota bacterium
ATGTATTCTCAATATATGTACAATATGTTAGGTGTAAATCCAGCATATGCTGGTAATAGAGAGGCTACTAGTTTTAATTTTTTCCAAAGACGTCAATGGGTAGGGTTAGCGGGCGCACCTCAAACTACTTCGGTGAGTTTAGATGGTGCATTTAATGACAATAAATTAGGTTGGGGGGTTCTAGCATATGATGACAAATTAGGTGTTGAAAGAGCCGATGGGGTAAATATGATGATGGCTACACATATACAAGTGTCTGATAAGGGAACCTTATCGGGAGGACTAAGTATGGGATTAATGAATTACCGAATTGATCTTTTAAATGTACAAGGACGTTACACGCCAAGTGATCCCGCTTTTTATTCCAATTTTAATAAATGGTTGCCTGCTGTTGGTTTAGGTATTTATTATAATACAGATAAGTTTTATGCAGGCTTTTCGGTGCCCAATGTTCTAAAATCTCGTTTAACTGCTTTTGATGTAATGAACTCCGGAATTCAAAAAGTAAATAGCACGCATCTCTTCTTCACTTCTGGGTATGTCTTTGATGTCAACGAAGATGTTAAAATAAAACCATCTACTATGATTAAGGCAGTAGGTGGCGCACCTATAGAAGCCGATTTTAATACGAATGTTTGGCTAAAGAATGTGATTGGACTAGGCTTCTCTTATCGTACAGGTGATGCGATGGTAGCAATGGCCGAAGCACAAATTAATAATAATTTAAGAGTGGGTTATGCATATGATATAACAATCTCACCTTTAAAATATTACAATAATGGCTCACATGAGTTAATGTTTAGGTATGAATTTGGTAACAATAATACTAAAATTAAATCTACAAGATATTTTTAGTGTATATATTAAATTAACAACTCTAATATTATAGAGTTCAAATGGAAAGATAACATGAAACGAATTTTAAATATACTATTATTGATATTACTAAGTAATCTTATGATTACGCAGGTTTCATCACAGGTAGCTGGTTCAAATCCTAAGCAAACCACTCGTATTTTAAAGCAGGCGAATAAACAATTTAGTTTATTAAAATATGCGTATGCGATCCCGCTATATAAAACCTATTTGACAGCCATCGGCAAGGATGTAAAGCCAACTGATAGTATCGTTTATAAAAATTTAGGCGAAGCTTATCGTTTGGTAAATGAATATGATAGCGCTTTATTGTATTATAGCAAAGCAGTGAATACGGGTGTGGTGGTTGGTAATAAAATTGCCGAGCTACAAGCCATGGTGGGGGATTTTGCAAACGCACAAAAAGGATATCAAAGTATCGTAGCAAATAACAGATCTATATTTAATGATTCCAGATTATATGGCTTTAGCAATGTTTCCAAGTTTTACGCCGACTCATTAGACTTTAAAATTTTTCCAACCAAATTAAATACGCGTTACAATGAATTTAATGCCGTTCCATTTAGGGAGGGTATTGTTTTTGAATCAAATAGGGTGATTACCAAAAAGAAGAAAAAAAGAACCCGAATTTTAACTAAAGAATTTGCTTGGGATGGTGCGGGTTATACAAGGCTATTTTATGTAAATAATGCTAAAGACATCAGAGTGGATAGTACTGTTTTTTCAAATTGGAGAGATAAAAATTTTACGATTGATCAATTATCTATGGGTACAAGCAATGATAATAAGATTATTTCTAAACCATTAGATTTTCAAGCGCTTCCTTTCAATAACGACAGCAGTGTAACCTTGTTTACAAAACAATTTGGCACTCGATTAAATTTTGGAGCTATTTCATTTACAGCCGATGGAAAAACCGCATACTATACCCGAAACGGTCGTAAAACTAAAATTGGCTATTTATTAGAGGTATGGGAAGCGAAGTTTAAGGATGGAAGATGGACACCAAGTGATAGATTATTCTTTAATAAACAGGGGAACAATTATTTCCATCCTAGCATAACGCCTGATGGCCAAAGGTTGTATTATGTAAGCGATGAAGCAGGTGGATATGGTGGTACAGATATTTATTATATTGAAAAAAACGGTGATGGTTCTTGGAAGCCAACATCAAATATTGGTCAGGTAATCAATACGATTGGTAATGAGTTATTTCCAAGTTTTTATGATGGTACTTTGTTTTTTAGTAGTAATGGACATGCTGGCATAGGAGGGTTAGACATTTACCGTTTAGCAAGTGATGCAAGAGGAGATGCCGTAGTTAAAAATTTAGGATATCCTATAAACAGCAATAAGGATGATATAAGCTTTTCAATTAAAGGGAATACAGGATATTTTAGTTCCAATAGATATGGAAGTGATGATATTTTTGCGTTTGATTATGCACAAAGCTTTATTGTTATGAATGGTAAAGTAACTGTGGATAGTATTAGTGCACCAGGTAAAAAAGTGTATTTAACACAACGTACCGAAACAGGTAGAATCCAAGTGGTGGATAGTGCAATTGTTGACGCTAATGGCAATTATACATTTAAAGCCAGACCTAATAAGGACTATACTATTTTGACTTATGATAACGATGGAGCTAAATTTGAAACGCCTGTAAAATCGAACGATTTTATAAAAACAGATGATACCTATTCAAAACAAGTTAACTTAATTAATATCCCATTAAGTCAAACCGAACTTACAGCGAAGAAAGCTAAACAGGATGCATTGATTGCAAAGCAAGAAAACCAGATTTTATACAATAAAATGTACGCTAAAACTGTGGATTCCTTAATGAAGTTGAGTAAGGATTATGTAGAACTACATCATCCATTTAATCAGGTATATATTATAAAAAAGGATCTGGAAGGATATTATAAGTTAATCAATAGAGTTAAGAATATGAAGGGACGTGAGATTGTGATTGTATCGGCTACCGACTGTAATGGTACCGACGAGTACAATGAAGATTTATCACAAAGAAGAGCAAAGCGAATTTTCAAAACATTGAATGGATTAGCGAATAATAAGGTAGTTATTAGGCATGTAGGGGAGCGTGAATTATTAAAGGCTTGTGATGATGTTAAAAAGAGTATTGAAGAGCAGGTGGTGAATCGATATAGCTATGTATTTATAATGGACAAAAAATAAATTATCATAAAATGATACAGGAAATTAAAAAATTAAAGAGCATTGAATTATTAACTACTTTGGCATCTAGGGAGCGAGAGGTTTTTGATTTAATTGTGAGTGGGCAAAGGACCAAGGAAATTAGCGATCAGCTTAATATAAAAGCAAATACGGTATCCACTATTAAGAAAGTGATATTAAGGAAGCTGAAAGTGTCAACAAATATTGAATTGTTTAAGATTGCCCAGGAGTGCGCGTTGGTATAGGTCTATTTATTAACACTCCTTTTCGCATGGATTGCTCCCTTCGGTCGCATCCTCTTCGCATGATTGCTCCCTTCGGTCGCATCCTCTTCGCATGATTGCTCCCTTCGGTCGCATCCTTTTCGCATGATTGCTCCCTTCGGTCGCATCCTTTTCGCAGTTGCCTTACTCAAAGCCCTTTAAAAACATCAACGGAGTTGATGTTTTTGCTTTTTCGTTCTCGTCGCCGCATTAAAGCAAGCTTTATGCGACTCCTTGAACGAAAAAGCCCATGCTGTTCGCATGGGCTTTGTGACCCCGTCAGGATTCAAACCTGAAACCTTTTGATCCGTAGTCAAATACTCTATTCAGTTGAGCTACGGGGCCATTCCGTTTACTAGCTAGGCTAGAAAGGGGTGCAAATATAGCCCAAAATCCTATTTTACCAAAGTATTTAGGGGTTTTATTAGCTAATCCAAGCACTATTATAGCACTTAATTCATTTGATTGCCAATTGCTTAGCAATTAATAATGCCATCTTACAAATGCCTCAATGGCTGCATATTTAGTGAGTCCTAAACGTGCATATAAATCCGCGGTATGGGCATTGCGAATTTCGGCTCTTTGCCAAAACTCCCTGGCATCGGTTCCTTGGAAAGGAACACTGTCTTTTTGAGATTGATGTATAAATATTCCGAAACGTTTTTTCATTGCTTGATCGGGACTCATTGGAACGGCCATTTCAATTTCTGAAATATCCCATTCCTGCCATGCACCTTTGTACAACCATACCCAACAATCTTTTATCCATTCATCTCCAGCAGCTTTTAATCGACGCATACTTTCAAATATCACTTCCAAACATACTTTATGCGTACCATGTGGGTCGGCTAAATCTCCTGCGCAATAAATTTGATGTGGTTTTACTTTTCTTAGTAATTCCATGGTAATACTAATATCTTCTTCACCCATTGGTTTTTTATCTATCGCACCTGTTTCGTAAAAGGGTAGGTTTAAGAAATGATAATTGTCCTCGGCAATTCCAACATATCTACAAGTTGCTTTGGCCTCACATCTTCTTATCAATCCCTTAATCGCTCTTATTTCATTGGTATCTAATTCCCCCGCTTTTTTACCTCCTAAAAAGGATCTTGCTTCGGTTAAAATTTCGTTGCTTTTTTTATTATCGATACCAAACATATCTTCAAATCCTACAGCAAAATCTAAGAAGCGTGTTACAAATTCGTCCGTTACTGCAATATTGCCGCTGGTTTGATAACCCACATGTACTTCGTGTCCTTGATCGTGTAAGCGCATGAAGGTTCCGCCCATACTTATAATATCATCATCCGGATGCGGAGAAAAAATCATTACGCGTTTTGAACTTGGGGCACTTCTTTCTGGATGTGCAGGAATTACTGCATTGGGTTTACCACCTGGCCATCCTGTGATAGAGTCGCGCAACATGTAAAAAACATGCAAGTTAATATCATACACCGATTCTTTTAATACCAACAAATCGGACAAGCTATTTTCTTTATAATCGTCTGCGGTTAAACTTAATACCGTCTTATCTAATTTTAAAGCCAATTCAATTACGGCTTTCTTTATCATTTGAGGAGACCATTCGTTGGTACCAGTTAACCATGGTGCTTTATTACGTGTTAATTCAGCAGCTGCATATTCATCTACAATAAATGTACAATCATCATGATTTTGTAACACACTGGCTGGGATTTGTTCTGTTACGTCTCCCTCTACTGCTTTAGCAACAATCTCTGCTTTATTTCCCCAAGCTAGTAATACAATTTTCTTGGCTTTCATAATACTGCTAATACCTACTGTAATTGCTGTTCTTGGTACTTTATTTAAATCATGCCACTCATATAAATTGGCCATCCTTGTTTGTTGATCTAAATGGATGATTCTTGTTTTTGAATGAAAGCTAGAACCCGGTTCGTTAAAACCAATATGTCCATTTTTTCCAATACCTAATATCTGTAAATCTATCCCACCAATCTTTTCAATGGTTTGCTCGTAGGCTACACAACTTTCTTTTAATTCATCTTTATTCCATTCAGAATTAGGGAGATTAATATTTTTTGGATCTATATCAATATGATCAAACAAATGACGATGCATAAAGCTCCAGTAACTCTGATAGGCACTTCTTGGAATAGGATAGTACTCGTCTAAATTAATAGTGATTACATTTTTAAAGCTTAAGCCTTCCTCCTTATGCATACGCACCAATTCTTTATACAAAAGAATAGGAGTGGCACCAGTTGCCATACCTAATACACAGGGTAAGTTTTGTGTCTGCTTTTCACGAATCAATTTCGCAATTTCTGCAGCCAATGCATTTGACCCTTCTGTAGGCGTTGGGTAAATTTTTACAGGTACTTTTTCAAATGATTCTAACATAACATTATTTTCATTATTTCATTATAAATATACAAAAAACGCTCTTTTTAGAGAGCGTTTTAGTAATTATTCTACTTTATTAATCTTAATCATATTGGTAGGTAAATGTAATTGAACAGGTGTACTTCCAGTATTCACTACAATATCATCCTTTTTCAAAAATCCATTGGTTTTTAATACCTGAATTTGATCCGTTATAATTTTATCTAAACTTTCCTCTTTGTCATAATATAATGCTTTCACACCCCAGCTTAAACTTAGTTGGTTTACCAAACTTTTTTCTTTTGTAAAGATAAATAAGGGTGACTTTGGACGGAAGCTACTTAACATAAATGCAGTGTAACCACTTTGCGTCATGCCCACTAAACCTTCTGCATTGGCGTCCTCTGCTAATTTACATGCGTTATAACATAAAGCATCACTAATAAAAGAAGGAGAGTGTGGTTGCGGTTTTAAATCCTCGGAACGGTTATAGTTATATCCATACTGTTCTACTTCAGAAATAATTTTACGCATGGTTTCAATCACCAATACTGGGAATTGACCCGTTGCCGTTTCACCACTTAACATTACTGCATCGGCACCTTCAATTACCGCATTGGCCACGTCTGTGATTTCAGAACGATTTGGTTTCACACGGTCAATCATAGATTCCATCATTTGTGTTGCCACAATAACAGGTTTGGCTCTATGTAAACATTTCCTGATGATTTCCTTTTGAATCAATGGTATTTTTTCAACGGGCAATTCAACTCCCAAGTCACCTCTCGCTATCATAATACCATCACTTGCGTTAATGAGTTCTCTTAAATTCACAATGGCTTCAGGCATTTCAATTTTAGCAATAATCTTTGACTTACTTTTGTGCTTGTTTAAAATGTCTCTCAACATTTCAATATCAGCCACTCTTTTTACAAAGCTTAATGCAACCCAATCCAATTCCTCTTTAATAATAAAATCAGCGTCTAATAAATCCTTCTCCGTTAATGCAGGTAAGGAAATTTTTGTATCGGGTAAGTTTAATCCTTTTTTTGAAGAGATAATTCCACCTAAGCTTACTGCTACTTTCACGTCATTATTGGCTTCAACACTTTGTACCTTTACCTCTATTTTACCATCGTCAATCATAATGGTATTACCTACAATCACATCACCAGCAAGGTTAGGGTAGGATACATATATTTTTTCCATGGTACCAATGCATTGCTCATTTGTTAAGGTGAGTACATCGCCCACTTTAACTTCTAAACGATTGTTTTCAATTTCACCTACTCTTAATTTTGGACCTTGTAAATCACCTAAAATTGCAACCGTGCATCCTAATTCTTTATTAATTCCACGAATATTGTCAATGATTTTCTTTTTGTCTTCATGGGTTCCGTGTGAAAAGTTTAAACGAAATACATTCACGCCAGCTATGACCAAAGCTTTTAACTGATCGTAGGTTTCGCATGCTGGGCCTACAGTGGCTACAATCTTTGTTTTGTGATGTGTTTGTTTTAAATTTTGTTCGCTCATTTTTATTTTTTGGGGTTATATTTCTTTTTATATCTTCTCTACTTAATTAGTTAGCTTGCTAAGATTTTTACAATCTTTAACCATTCTTCCGAAATTTTTTGTTTTGCTTTTACTGCATTGTCAAGTGGAGTATACTTCATTTTATTATCCTCAATTCCAACCATTACATTATGTGTTCCGTTTAATAAACATTCCACTGCGTGATAACCCATTCTGCTGGCAATTAAACGATCCAAGCAACTTGGTGCGCCTCCTCTTTGTATATGTCCTAAGATACAAACACGAATGTCTGCATTTGGTAAACGGCCCTTTAAAAAATCACCTACTTGATTTCCACCTCCAAATTCATCCCCTTCGGCTACTATAATTAGGTTTACTAATTTTTTTCTTTTCTCTTTTTCCACTACTGAATTAACCAGGGCTTCCATATCTGTTTTAGATTCTGGAATTAAAATATTTTCAGCACCAGTAGCAATACCACTATGTAATGCAATATATCCTGCATCACGTCCCATTACTTCTACTACAAATAAACGATCATGTGCATCGGCGGTATCTCTAATTTTATCGATAGCTTCTACCGCTGTATTCACTGCTGTATCAAATCCAATTGTAAAATCACTACCTGCGATGTCCTTATCTATGGTTCCTGGTATACCTATACAGGGGATATCAAATTCGTTACTAAATTTTTGTGCACCTTTAAAACTTCCATCTCCCCCTATGACAACGATGCCGTTAATACCTCTTTTTTTTAGATTTTCATAGGCTGTTTGACGTCCTTCCGTGGTAAAAAAATCTTTACTTCTCGCTGTTTTTAAAATCGTACCCCCTCTTTGGATAATATTAGCAACCGACTGAGAGTTCATTTCAAAAATATCATCCTCTATCATTCCATTATAACCTCTTGTTACTCCAAATACCTGTAAACCATGAAAAACCCCTGTTCTAACGACCGCTCTAATGGCCGCATTCATACCTGGGGCATCTCCTCCTGAAGTTAAAACGGCGATTTTGGTTACTTTTTTAGCTGACATAATTTATTCAATTGTACTTTAATGTATTGATTTACAATAGTAAACCAATTGACTAACGTCTGAACGGAGCCACAAAATTAA
>CANJPH010000042.1 GCA_947476145.1 Bacteroidota bacterium
AATGACATCCAATTTTTTCCGCCATTTTGTGACATGTACACGCCAAATTCTGTGCCTGCAAATAATAAATCTTTTACTTTGGTATCTTCTCTGATAACTCTTGTAAATGCGTTACCTGCAATTCCATTATTAATTTTTGTCCATGTTTTTCCATAGTCCGTTGTTTTATATAAACCTGGAGAATGGTCGTCAAATTTATATCTTGTAGTTGCTATATAAGCAGTTGCATTATCAAATGGAGAAACTTCAATAGAATTAATTAAACACTCTGCAAGCCATGTTGGTGTTATATTGTTCCATGTTTTACCGCCATCTTTAGTGATATAAACAAAACCGTCATCGCTTCCTGTATAAATAACTCCTTTTTCGTTGGGCGATTCAACCACATAACTTAATGTTCCGTAGTTTTCAGCGCCTACTGCTTCATTGGTATATGGTCCACCTGGTGTTCCTTGTTTGGTCTTATCATTCCTCGTTAAATCGGGAGAAGCCTCGGTCCAAGTTTTACCCATATCTGTGGTGCGCAATAAAACTTGTCCTCCATGGTAATACGTATTGGGTTCGTGCTTACTCCATATAATAGGTGCGTTCCAATTAAATCGGTATTTATCATCCTTTGCATCCTTCCCTAAATATTGAATAGGGGCAGCCATGATATTCGTACTTCCTTTTGATTTGCTGTCAAACACTTCAATCGTTCCTTGATAACTACCTCCTAAAACATATCTTGGATTATTAGGATCAAATGCTAAAAAAGCACTTTCACCACCTGCAGATGCACTCCAATTGGTTGTATTAATTCCTCCACTAAATGATCGGCTAGCAATTTTTACCGAACTATTATCCTGTTGTCCTCCATATATATTGTAAGGAAATTCATTGTCAACATTAATGCGATAAAATTGCGCGGTTGCATAAATATTTTGACTGCTCCAAGATTTTCCACCATTAAATGTGATTCCTGCGCCGCCATCATCTGCAATAACCATATTATTACTGTTGCTAGGATTTATCCATAAGTCATGATAATCACCATGTGTTGCTGACATATTTTCCCAAGTTTTTCCACCATCTGTTGATTTTAAAGCCGGGGCATTCATTACATACAATGTATTTTCAACAATTGGATCCGCAAATACTTCTATATAATACCAAGCGCGACCAATAATACGGTGATCGCTGGTCACGTGGCTCCATGTTTTTCCTGCATTTTCAGAAACGTACATACCGCCTGCTTCTTTTGTAAAATCACTTTCAATAAGTGCATATACTTTTTCTGAGTTTGCCCTACTTACCGTGATGGCCATTTTACCCATTTCTTTTGGTAAACCATCTTTCATTTTATTCCAAGTAGCGCCTCCATCTGTTGATTTGTATAATCCGCTGCCAGGCCCACCACTGGTTACTTTCCAAGGGGTGCGTCCATGCTCCCACATAGCAGCATACAAAATAGTTGGGTTATTCATATCCATTGATAATTCAGCACAACCTGTTTTGTCATCTACGTATAAAACCTTTTTCCAATTAGCACCCCCATCGATTGATTTATAAATACCGCGTTCATATGAACTGCTATATAATGAACCTTGCGCTGCAACAAAAACAATATTTGGATTCTTAGGATCCACGACTACACGTGCAATATGATGTGTTGCTTCCAACCCAATTTTTTTCCAAGTTTTTCCAGCATCTGTACTTTTATACATGCCATCTCCATGGTGTGTCATCACACCTCTCACTGCATGTTCTCCCATACCCACATACACTATATTCGGATCGCTCTCGGCAACCGCAATACCGCCAACGGTAGATGTTTTAAAAAATCCATCGGAAATATTATTCCAACGAAGTCCCATATCATCGGTTTTCCAAAGTCCACCACCCGTGGTACCCATATAATATACCATGGGATTACTAGGAACCCCCACTGCCGTGTTAGATCTACCGCCTCTAAAAGGTCCAATATTTCTCCATTTTACTTGCTTGAATGTTTTATTTAATTCACTAGAATCTGGATTGCTTTGCGCATTCGCAACCGTTGCGAATAATAATAAAAACAAACTACGGATGAATAGTTTTATCATAATTGATCTATTTAAATTGTTATGTTTATTTGGTAAGCTAATATCACGCTTTTTACTAAATTTTATAAGATAATGTCAATAGAATATCAAAAATCCCTGATTATCAGGGTTTCTGGCGGTACAGGAGCTGGGAATAGATCTATATTTCTCATCATTCACCTCATTTAAACTGGTTTCCTTACCTGCCAAGCAGTAGCTTGAGTGTATAGATAGGCTCATATTTTTTATAAGTGAACATGGTTTGTAAAAAGACTATGTTTGATTCGACTAGGAGAAGGTTTAAACATTTTTGAAAATGAACTTTAAATAAATCAATGCCATCATGAGACCCTCTTTTACATTATTCATGCTGATACTATTCGTTGCATGCTCGCCATATAAAAAGGTGACTATTTCAATGAGTAAAATACAAACTAATAATTGGTTTAATAAATCAGAGCAAGCTGTTATTTCAAGTTTTGGCAACTATAAAAGAAAGGAAAAAATAGATTCTGGGTATAAGCTTTCATTTGATTATAGTTCCTATAGAGTTCCTAATAATAAGACCTACACTAATAACTATAATGTTTCCAATAGTAATATTGTAGACAACAAAGGGAATTTGTTAGTACAACGTACTGGCGCAATGCCTAATAAAAGTGCACAAAATTATAATACACAATTGGAGGTTGTTAATTTAAAATATCTTGAGTTTTACTTTGATAAAAACGGGAAGGTTTCCTATGTGATTGCCTCAGGGTATCCCGATTCAGTTAGATATGAATTGCGAAAAAAATAGGGAATCCATTAACATTTTTATCTCGCTCAAAGTGATTCAAATTACGACGCCCATATTTTATTTTGTCTGTTTTGAAATATTTCTTAAAACACTTTTTTTAATCATTGCCACAATTTCAACCTGAGGATCTACAATTTCTGTAATTTTATATTCTAAAGAAGATCCCATTACTTGTGTTGCTTCTTCAATAGTTAAATTGTAATCTTCTTGTAACCAAGTTAACATTCCCTTTGAAGCAATTTTTAAAGCGTTATCTAGTGTAGCGTCTAAACCAACTGTCATAATATAAGTAGCATCTTCAACTCTTGGGTAAGTTAATTTTTTAACAGGGCTTTTAATAAGCTTAACGGTGAATGCATAATCTAGTGAAGTTTCCAAGGCCATCCAATTTATTTCTCCATCACCCTGTGCCGCATGGCCGTCTCCTAAATACAAAAGCCCACCTTTATTAAATACAGGCAGATAAACGGAAGCATTTTTAGCAACACGATTAAAATCCATATTCCCACCAAAGGGTCCTGCATCTCCTGTACCAACCTCTTGTCCCTTTGGAGCAGCCAAACCAACGCAACCAAGAAAAGGGCTAATAGCAACTTCAAAGTTTTTTAAATGTTCTGTGGGCGCTTGAAGCTTCGCTTTGTTTTTCTTTAGATCTAAATTCCAAACAATGGGCTCTAAATTATTTTTTACCAAATCGGTAATAGAGGAGGGCATACTACGTTCATGAAAGTAGGGTATGCACAAAGCAGTATTTCTGCTAAATTTAATATCTGTGAAAGTTACTTGTATTATATCTCCTTCTTCGGCACCTTCCACATAAAAAGGTCCTGTTAAAGGGTTTTCAGCTTTGCCAATTGAACGTTTGATTCCATTTTTATCGAATCCATCACAATCAACAGAGCTAGTATAAATAGTATCTCCAGGTAAAATATTTAATACCGGTTTTGTTTCAGCAGCAAAAAAAGAATAATAATTACTTGGAGTGAAATTTACTCTTTTAGGACTTTGAGCTTCACATACTAAGGAGATGACTGATAAAAATAAAAATGGGATGCACTTCATGTTAAAATTTTATACTTGAAAATAAACTAATGTTGGCAATTCTACCCATTCGCTTCTATACACCCCTATTTTCCTTTTAAGAACCCAAAGCTTGGCCCAAAAGAAAAAACCACCTATGAAACGAGTCATAAGTGGTTAATATACAAATTGGGCCCACCTGGATTTTCCTGTTTTTGCCAATTTGTTCCACTAATTACTTTTTTGGTTATTTATCAAATCCGCCTTTTTTTATACATACGGTGCATCTCCCCAATGTAAAAATATTTAACTCCATGGTAATGTTGATTGGCAATACTAGGAAGTCCCTCTGGTTTTATTGAAATACTTTCAAATAAATCCTTGTATTTAAGGAGCCATGCATCAATATCATTTGTTGATGCTAATTCAATTAGCGCTTCTTCACATAAATTATCCGTGATTTGAAAATCTATTTTATCCATAAGTGAAAGTATATATTCCAAGGGTTAGAAAAGTTATTCTATTAAAAAAATAAGTTTTTTAAAGCCGTTTTTATTTTAATTCATTGATTTTCAATAGATAATGAAAAGCTTTAAAAGTCAACAAGCTTGTCAGGAATTTATATTGTTGTAGTCTGAATATATGTTTGTGTTCTAAACCAAAAGATAATATGCAAACACAAACAATCACGACAAATGTAACTAAGGTATTGTCATTCTACAAAGAAAACAATATCTGGTATGCCGACTTACCTGCTTTTTTAGACGCCGGCTTAGGCACCAAAGCGAATTTAATGATGGTGGATGGCGCTGATACTTTTTTAGATTATGTCTCCAACAATACTAAAAGCACAACAATAAAATTAAGTACAGTGCCTTTCATCGAAGCGGATGCTGTACTTAATAAACTAGGCTATGGGATGAATTCCAATCTGCTTGAGGAAGTTGGTCATGCCTATGTTGATCATGGCGCTTACTATCTAGTAGAGAAATTTAAAGACCAAAGCATTAATCATCAACTATGGCTTTGTCCTGTTACTGAGTATGTATTTGAAGGTGGCTATCCCCAAACAATTTATATCCAATTATTAAAAAATAAATAAATGAAAACAAGAAAAACAATCTACCACTTAATCGTAGATAAAAGCGGCTCTATGTGTGACTGCATTGAAAGCACCATTAATGGCTTTAATGAGCAAGTGAATAAAATAAAAAGTAATGCCCATGAATTTCAGGAAGAAGAAATTACAATGGGACTGACTTTATTTAACGACTATGCCGATCATCATTATTTTTTGGCCAATCCAAGCACGGTACAATTGCTAAATGCCAATACCTATCGTCCCAATGGCAATACCGCACTAATGGATGCAGTAGGGGAAACCGTTAATTCTATCGAAAACCAGCTTAGAGAAAGCCATATTCCAGCCACGGTGGTTGTGGTAATTCTTACAGATGGCTATGAAAATGCATCAAAAAGCTATAACTTAGTAAAAATTCGTAATATGATATCAAGGCTAGAGGAGACCGGTAAATGGACCTTTAGTTTTATAGGTGCAACACTAGATGCAGTGGCAGTTGCTGAGAGTATGGCTATTAAAAACCAAAATAGTTTTGCATTCGAAAAAAAGAATATGAAATCGGCAGTTTGGGATAAGTTGGGAAAATCAATGAGTATGTATTTTTATAACAAAAGTGAAAATAAGAACACTGATAATTTCTTTTAACCAGTAATATGAGAGTGCATTTAATTAAAGACAGTGATGTAGGGAAAGAAATATTTTCTGAAGTGGTAGATTTGTTAAAAGCAATTCCAGGCCCTATTGAATTTTGTTATGACAGCCATAACGTAATAAATTTTGATGTGGATGATTATGTAGAAAATAAAGTGTTAGATGAAAAGGTTTTTGTGAATTCTAAGCCTCCAGTGGCTTCGTATTCATTTTCAAAACGCAGTTCTTTTAGGGAAAATATTATGGAAATATTTGATGAAAAAGAATCACGACCATTAAAGGAGTTTAGTTTCCCTTTTACCAGAAAAACATCTACATGGACAACACTCTTTGATAAATGCAACAATTATAGAATTGATAAAATTATTCCTAATAACGAATTTGTTTTACTGTTAACTGAAGTATCCAATACCAATAATTGGTTTGCCTCCTTAGACGAAAAAATGCCATTTAATGGGTTTATACATACATCCGATTGGAATCATTTTATAAAGTGTCAGGATTCATTTCCTATTGCTTTTGAAGTAATTGCTTTGCTATTGCAAAAGCATATGTTTAACGATTACAATGAAGTGAGAACATCTTTACATATTGAACCTATTGGATGTGTGAATGACCTTTGCTTAGAAAAAAAGAGTATCATATTAAAATTAAGAACTGCCGATGTTTGCGCAGACTGCATGACAAAATTAAGAGAAAAGTTATCAGTGGCTTATGTTCAACATGCATTGTTAATAATGGAGTCCTTAAGAGTTAAGATGTTATTCTCTCAAAATTTTAAACAGAATGTTCCATTAAGTAGGTTAGTGATGGAGGAAAAAGGTAAAATTATTTTACCTGAATTTGGGAATATAGAGATAAAACTAAAGCCATTAGAGAAAACTATTTATAAATTTTACTTAGAACATCCTGAAGGTGTAAGATTTAGTGATTTAAGAGACCATCAAGAAGCACTAAGCAAATATTATATGAGTTATATTAATGACGATGATGGAGATAGGGAATACGTTAAAAGAGTCATTGACGAACGAATCGAAAAGCTAGTAAACATTACTAATAATGCTGCCGCAGAGAAGGTTGCAAAAATTAAATCTGCCTTTGTGAAAGCAATTGGCGAAGAACTAGCCAAGCATTATTATATACAAGGTGGAAATGGAGAAGTTAAGAGGGTGATGTTGGATAGAGGGTTGGTGGAGATTGCATGATAATATTTATTTTAAATTAATAATATGTTTTCAATGAGTTGGAAAATTATAATTTTTGCTTCTTTCTTTTTTTTTAGTTGCGATAGGCCCAATAAGGTTAAAACAACTGCCAATTATAATACCCCCACTTACGAAGAATTACCTGAGAATGCAGATTATGAAGATGGCACATATTGTGCCGATATTGAATATTACAATCCTAGGACTGGAACTACTTCTGATTATACTTTAACCATAGAAATTGAGGATAATAGATTGATAAGAATAGATTGGCCTAACGGCGGTTGGTTAGATGAATCTCATTTTTCAGATGTCGAAATTACAGAGGATGGTGAAGCAAATTTTGAAAGCGACAGGGGTTATGAATATACTTTGCGAATTGTAGGTTCTAGTGCATGTAGGTATGGTGGCTTGTTTAATTCTAGAGGCTATGAGTCAAACGAGGAAGAAAATTTAGAGGATAATGACGAGGATGACGATGAAGAATATTATTATGATGAAAATTAATTCAATAAAATTTATTATAATAAAAAATTAAGTAATTATAAAACAATTCATACATGATAAATCACAATTCAAAATGCAATATTTTACATTATTCCCTTCATCTGATTTTACAGATGCTTATTATGGCATTTATAACAAGTTGTCAAAGTGAAAATAAAAGTAATACTAAAATAGAAATACCCGAAAAAATAGTTTATGTTGTCAATACATCACAAGACAATGAAAGTCCGTGGTTAGCATTTAGAGATGCACCTACAGTTGATGGAAAATTAATTTACATGTTACCTGATGGAACTAAACT
>CANJPH010000043.1 GCA_947476145.1 Bacteroidota bacterium
TGCATCTGTTCAATATACGATTGTGGAGATTCTCATGCGTAAATTTAAAAAAGCCATTCAGCAAACTGGAATACGTGAAATATGTATTGCCGGAGGGGTGAGTGCGAATTCTGGGTTAAGGGCAGGGGTCTTGGAATTGGGTCAAAAGACCCATTCGCAAGTGTACTTACCCAAATTTGAGTTTTGTACAGACAACGCTGCCATGATTGCAATGACTGCACATTATAAATACCTAGTGGGGGCTTTTGATAACCTTTCTGTTTCCGCCACGGCTCGTTCTAATTGGTAAGCTTAATTTGCTTAACTTTGCGACCTCAAATTATCGTACCTATATGATTAGTGCTAGAAACATTACTTTGTCCTTTGGGAAAAGAGTTCTTTTTGATGAAGTGAATATAAGCTTCACCAAAGGAAACTGTTATGGTATTATTGGTGCCAACGGTGCCGGTAAGTCTACCTTCTTAAAAATATTAAGTGGTGAAATTGAACCTACAAAAGGTGCAGTGGAAATAACGCCAGGTGAGCGTATGTCTTTTCTAAAACAAAATCAGTTTGAGTTTGATGAACAAACGGTTTTAAATACAGTGATGCAAGGGCATAAGCGTATGTGGGATGTAATGCATACAAAAGATGCTCTATATGCAAAGGAAGATTTTACTGAAGCCGATGGATTAAAAGCAGGTGAGTTAGAAGCTGAATTTGGTGAGATGGGTGGATACGAAGCAGAGAGTAATGCAGCAAGTTTATTAAGCGACTTGGGTGTGAAAGAAGATATGCATCAATCCTTAATGAAAGATATTCCAAGTAATTTTAAATTGCGTGTGTTGTTGGCGCAATCCTTATTTGGAAATCCAGACATTTTATTATTGGATGAGCCTACCAACGGTTTGGATATTGAAACCATTGGTTGGTTGGAAAACTTTTTAGCCGATTATGAAAACATTGTATTGGTCGTAAGTCACGATCGTCACTTCTTGGATACCGTTTGTACGCATGTATCTGACGTGGATCGTTCAAAAATTAAAACCTTTAGTGGTAACTATTCATTTTGGTATGAGTCATCTACTTTGATGGCGCGCCAAATGACGGATAAAAATAAAAAGAACGAAGAAAAGCGTGCTGCTTTATTAGATTTCATTGCACGATTCTCTGCGAATGCGAGTAAGAGTAAGCAAGCTACTTCACGTAAGAAAGCCTTAGAGAAATTAACCATCGAAGAAATTGAACCGTCCAACAGAAAGTATCCTGGTATTATATTTCAGCCTCTTCGTGAAGTGGGTAATCAAATATTAAATGTAGAAAGACTTCAAAAACAAGTAGATGGACGTGTCTTATTTAAGGACGTTACTTTCTCGGTTAGTAAAAATGATAAGATTGCATTTTTAAGTAAGGATGCATTGGCTATCACTTATTTCTTTGAAATTATTAATGGTATGGGTAAGGCGGATAGTGGAAGCTTTGAATGGGGAACTACCATTACGAAGGCTTATTTACCTATGGAGCATAATGAAGAGTTTTTAAAGCCTTTATCTTTAATGGATTGGTTAAGACAGTTTGTGCCAGCAAATGTAACTGATGCCGACGAGCCTTTTATTAGAGGCTTCTTGGGAAAGATGTTATTTAGCGGCGACGATGTTATGAAAAAGACCGATGTATTGAGTGGAGGTGAAAAAGTACGTTGTATGGTAAGCAAGATGATGTTACAAAATCCCAATGTGGTCATTTTGGATCAGCCAACCAACCACTTGGACTTAGAAAGTATCCAAAGTTTTAACGAGGGTTGTCAAAACTATCCAGGTATTGTTTTAATGACTTCTCATGACCATACATTTATGCAAACCGTGGCCAATAGGGTGATAGAATTAACCCCTAAAGGCATCATTGATAGATTGATGACCTTTGATGAATATATGGAAGATAAAAGGGTGCAGGAATTGAGGGCAGAAATGTACGCTTAGGGCAATTTTGTTGATTATAAGGCTAAGATTTTCAATGTTTTAGCAATATTTGAGACAAATTGAGCGTTTTGAATAAAAAAACATTAAAAAAATGGGATAGTAAGGGTTATTTACATACCTTTGCCGTCCGTAAAAAATTATTTCTCATGGCTAGAGTATGTCAGATAACTGGAAAGAAACCGATGACTGGAAACAGTGTATCGCATTCAAATATTAAAACGAAGCGTCGTTTTCTTCCTAATTTGCAAAAGAAGCGTTTCTTCTTTATAGAAGAAGATCGTTGGATCACGCTTAAAGTATCTACGGATGCTTTAAGAACCATTGATAAAAATGGTTTAGCAGCAGTAGTAAAGGATTTAAGAGCTGCTGGAGAAAAAATCTAACAAGAAACTAAGTAATTAAGTATAATAATATACCATCATGGCACGTAAAGGAAACAGAGTTCAAGTAATATTAGAATGCACAGAGCATAAAACTTCTGGCATGGCAGGAACCAGCCGTTATATTACCACAAAGAACAAAAAGAACACCCCAGATCGTTTGGAGTTCAAAAAGTATAACTCAATTTTGAAAAAAGTAACTGTTCACAAAGAAATTAAATAATCATGGCAAAAGCAGCATCGAAAAACGCGAAAGTAAAGGATCTTAAGGCTTCTGCTGAAGCTAAAAACTGGACAAAAGTAATTAAAGCGGTACGCAGCCCTAAAACTGGTGCGTATACATTTAAAGAAAATATCGTTCATAAAGATAAAGTAACTGAATTCTTAGCCGCTAAGTAATTCAAGTCCTTACTTTTCCTAACAGAAAATATTGAAAGCCTCACATGTTGAGGCTTTTTTTATGATTTTATAGCCCCTTTAGGACTTTGTTTTTTTATGTAACTTTACAATATGAGTTTTTTAGGAAAATTATTTGGCAAGAAAGAAAAGGAAACCTTAGATCAAGGCTTAGAAAAAACCAAGCAAGGATTTTTTGAACGCATATCTAAAGTAATCATTGGAAAAACTTCGGTGGATGACGAAGTACTGGATCAATTGGAGGAAGCTTTAATTGGCGCCGATGTGGGCGTAGATACTACACTAGCGATTATTGAACAAATACAAGAGCGTGTTAAGAAGGATAAGTATTTATCTACTTCCGAGCTTAATCATATTTTACAGGAAGAAATAGCAAAATTACTAGTGGACGCTCCAGTGGATCAAATGGGCTTTGTACCACCAGCCAATAAAAAACCTTATGTCATTTTAGTTGTTGGTGTGAACGGAGTAGGTAAAACCACTACCATTGGGAAATTAGCCCATCACTATAAAGTGGCCGGTAATGAAGTAATATTAGGGGCTGCCGATACCTTTAGAGCTGCTGCAGTAGATCAATTAACTATTTGGAGTGAAAGAGTTGGTGTGAACATAGTAAAACAAAATATGGGTTCGGATCCTAGTGCAGTTGCTTTTGACACGATACAATCGGCCATTGCAAAAAATGCAGATATAGTTTTAATTGATACAGCAGGACGTTTACACAACAAAGCGCATTTAATGGACGAGCTCAATAAAATTAAACGCGTTATTCAAAAGCAATTGCCCGACGCACCCCATGAAGTCTTACTGGTATTAGACGGATCCACCGGACAAAATGCATTAGAACAAGCCAAGCAGTTTATGGCGGTCACCAATGTGAATGCGTTGGCAATTACAAAATTAGATGGTACTGCAAAAGGAGGCGTGGTTCTGGCTATTGCACATCAGTGCAAAATTCCTGTTAAGTATATTGGCGTAGGTGAACAAATCAATGACTTGTTATTATTTGACAAAACTGAATTCGTAGATTCTTTATTTAGCTTGCATAAATAATACTAGAAAGTATATCTAACGCCCAAGCCGGCCCATCCACTTTCAAAATAACTTGCACCTACAAAATTAAATGAGGGTTGCCAATCAACACTTAAATTTAACGGAGCATTTTTTACTTTATAATCTAATCCTAAAATTCCATCTACTCCTAAGGCAATACCAGCGTTATGGTTTGGATTATTCTTTTTCCATTCCTCACTCCATAATCCTAAATGTGCGCCATAGCCCACATACCAAGTAAGGTTTTCATTGCCATCGATGGGCATGTATTTTTCATATAAAGCAGTGGCACGAAAACCATCCAATGATAAATAACCTAAGTATTCAAAAGCATTATTGGGCTTAACAAATACCTTGTAGGAAATTGCACTTGGATACATTTTAACACCAATGGCTTTTTTATAGGGAGTGGCATATAAATGTACTTGTCTATTTACCACCGTATCGGGCGTAAAATCTTGCGAAAAACATAAGTTCGTCAATGCAGTAAGGATGCTTAAAATAATGAAACGGTACATTTTCATAAATTGCGCTGTTGAGGGACTACAAAAATAGGGGGATTTCGCAAAATTGACTGTTTTATAAATGCTAAAATTTGGGTAAGTTTGTAATATGTTAAGTTTCCAAGAATTATCGGCTCAATTCAATCAGCAATTTGATACCCAGCATTTTCCTGCAACGCCTAATACATTGTATGCGCCAGGAGAATATTTCTTAACCATTGGCGGTAAACGGATTCGTCCGGTGATGTGCATGATGGGTAATGAATTATTTAGTGATATCCATCAAGATGCATTTGTGGTGGCAAGAGCCATTGAGCTTTTTCATAATTTCACTTTGGTTCATGACGACATGATGGACGAAGCAAACTTAAGAAGAGGGATGCCAACGGTGCATACTAAATATGATGCTAATACTGCTTTATTGGTGGGGGATGTAATGTTAATTAGAGCCTACGAATTTTTACAAAATGTACAACCTAGTTATTTACCCAAAATTTTAAAAATATTCAATAAAACGGCTAGAGAAGTTTGTGAAGGTCAGCAATTGGATATGGATTATGCAAAAATGGAAGAAGTAAGCATGGAACAGTATATTCATATGATTACTTTAAAAACTTCTGTTTTATTAGCAGCGAGTTTAGAAATTGGAGCCATTATTGGAGGTGCGAGTGAAAGTAATTGTCATCATTTATATGAATTTGGAAAAAAAGTTGGCATTGCCTTTCAAATCCAGGACGATTATTTAGACGCATATGGGGATGCTGCTGTTTTTGGAAAAGAACCGGGTGGCGATATTAAACAAAATAAAAAAACCTTCTTATTGCTTCATGCTTTATCGGTAGCCAACACAGCACAAAAATTAGCATTGGAATTATTACTGAAAAATGATGATGCTCAAAAAGTAGATAAAGTACTAGCCATTTTTAACGAATGTGGGGTGGGTGCATGGGCTGAAAATTTAAAAGCAAAATATTTACAAGAAGCCTTTGATCATTTAGAATCTATAGCAGTTGTTTCTGCTCGTAAGCTGCCCCTTATTGAACTTGCGAATTATTTAATGAACCGAAATAAATAAACCCAAAATAGTATGAATCTTTTCAGAAAAAAATCAATTGAAAAAATTGTACAAGATGCTGCATTGGGTATGACGGATGGCCACAGTGCGAGTGGGTTAAAAAAAGAATTAGGAGTTAAGGATTTAACTTTTATGGGCATTGCAGCGGTAGTAGGAGCTGGAATTTTTTCAACGATTGGAACTGCTGCTTTTCATGGAGGACCGGGCATTTCATTATTATTTGTGATCACTGCCATCACCTGTGGTTTTAGCGCATTGTGTTATGCCGAATTTGCAAGTAGAGTGCCTATTGCAGGTAGTGCCTACACTTATGCATATGTTACTTTTGGAGAACTCATTGCCTGGATTATTGGCTGGGCATTAATTTTAGAATACGCCATTGGCAATATTGTGGTAGCGATAAGTTGGAGCGGCTATTTTGTGAATTTATTAGAAGGATTTCATATTCATTTGCCAGGCTGGTTAACGACCAACCATGAGCAGGCGCTTCAGGGATATAATGAGGCGATGAATCATTTGAAAGCAGGTGGTACCAAGGAAACCTTTAGCAAGTTGGCAAGTGTAGGATATGATGCCATTACGAACGCGCCAGTGATTGGAAGCTGGAAAGTAATTTTAAATATACCTGCTGCCATTATTGTATTCTTAATTACAGCTTTGGTGTATCGAGGGATTAAAGAAAGTAAAAAGAGTACCAATGCGATGGTTATTTTTAAGATTGTCATAATAGTAGGCGTCATTATTTTAGGCTTCTTTTATGTAGACACTGCGAACTGGACTCCATTTATGCCTAATGGCTTTAAAGGGGTATTGGCGGGGGTATCAGCCGTATTTTTTGCATTTATTGGCTTTGATGCCATTTCAACCACTGCCGAGGAGTGTAAGAATCCACAACGTGATTTACCAAGAGGTATGATTTACTCATTAGTCATTTGTACTGTTTTATATATTTTAATTTCATTGGTCTTAACGGGTATGGTAAACTATTCGCTTTTGAAAGTGGATGATCCATTGGCTTTTGTATTTGAAAGAATTGGGATGCATAAAATTGGATATCTTATTTCGATTAGTGCGGTAGTAGCCACTACAAGTGTATTGTTGGTTTTCCAAATGGGACAGCCAAGAATTTGGATGAGTATGAGTAGAGATGGGTTATTGCCAAAGAAATTTTCTAAAATACATCCCAAATTTGGCACCCCCACATTTGCTACCATTGTAACTGGCATATTTGTTGGGGTTCCTGCATTATTTATGTCTATTAGTACAGTGACCGACCTTACAAGTATTGGAACTTTATTCGCTTTTGTGTTGGTTTGCTTTGGTGTCTTGGTATTGCCAAGATTATCGGTTGGCAGCAATCGACAATCATTTAGGTTGCCCTATATTAATGGGCAATTTATCATCCCAATATTGGCCCTGATATTCGTTTATTTTGGACAAGATAGAATCAAAATTGCTTTTACAACATTAGGTAAAGAAAATTATCAAGAAATTCTGTATTTGATTTTTGTATTCATTTTACTCATTGTTGCATTATTTAGTTTCCTACGTAAATATTCAGTGATACCCGTTATAGGGGCTTTGTGTTGTTTATACTTGATGATAGAAATCCCGGCAGTTAGTTGGTTATGGTTTTTTGTTTGGATGGGAATTGGTTTGGTATTTTATGCACTATATGGCAGTAGAAAATCCAAATTAAATGAAAGTAGTCCACTAAGTTAATTTAA
>CANJPH010000044.1 GCA_947476145.1 Bacteroidota bacterium
AGCAAATCGGTTACATCTCTCAATGCGGTATCACGGGAGCATTCGGCAATGCATGCGTAAATTGTGGTTGTGAATCCCTCATCAAACCCGGTTAATAATTTATTAATGATGACTTGTTGACGCCTATTAAAAGAGTTTTCGTTTTGTGTATTCCAAAAATTCGCGCGCTTAACAATGGGAGCAAGTGCAGTTTCAGCATGTTCGTAAGCACCTTCTAAACAATGTAAATACCATTGTAGCCAAATGGTGATATCCAAAGAGCCTTGCTGCGTTTGGGACAAAATGAATTGATATTCCTCCTTTTTCTTTGAAATTTGATCACTAACGCTATAATACCTATGCGTTGTTCCATCTGCTTTGGCCAGTTGAATATCTGAAATAATCCTTGCAATTACACCGGCCCCCTTTTCAAAGGGTGTAATGGAGAGAAACCATAAATGTGCAATGCCAGCCTTTAGCAATCTGTCCAATCCTGGTTTGTTAAACCAAGTTAGGAATTGATCCAGCGATTTTTGATGGAAACCAGATGAAAATTGTTGATTATCAACTACTTGATAATTGAAAAGCACAATCAATGCTTTGTACAGCTCGTTCAGCCGTTCCAAATTGAGCTCGGCATTATATTGATTGGTATATAATAAGCTCAGCGCTGCCCGTTTCTCCAATTCAACCTGATTTTCAACTTGTAGATTGGACCCCGCTTCTAAGCGCATGATTTCATTATGGGCCTGCATTTTAAATTCAGGCTGTAGGGTCTCCATCCGTTCCAGTAGCTTGGTTTGCTTTAATCTTAACCTCATAAGGATAGGATTCAGCACATCCGGACTCCAGGTAAAGGCTGGAAAATGGGGTAAATGGGATAAAAAACGAGACATTAACTCAATTTAAGGCGAATAATTGAATAATTCAACAAATATTATAACATTCGCCTTATTTTAGTATTTAATTCATTAATTTTACCTAACACTTTACTATGAAACCCATTTTTGCTTTCCTCTTTTTAATAAGCGCAAACTATACTTACAGTCAATCAATGAAAATAAACTTATGGCCGGAGGGTAGTATTCCCTTGAGTATTAAAAATAATATACAGGAACAGGCTGTCAGCACCGATATTGTAAGAATAGGTAAAGTACAGGTTCCTCAAATAGAAGTGTATTTGCCCAATAAAAAGAGCGCTACTGGACAAGCTGTTATCGTTTGTCCTGGGGGTGGTTACTCAATTCTAGCATATGATTGGGAGGGAACCGATGTAGCTAAGTTGTTAAATGCTCAAGGCATTGCTGCTTTTGTATTAAAATATCGTTTACCTGATTCCCTTTCTAGCACCGCACCCGAACAGGTTCCTTTAATGGATGCAAAGCAAGCCATGCGGATAGTGCGAGAAAAGGCTGCGGACTGGAATATTAATCCAAACAAAATTGGCATAATGGGATTTTCTGCGGGAGGTCACCTTGCCTCTACACTTTCAACACATTTTGAAAAAGACACAAGACCCGATTTTAGTATTTTAATTTATCCTGTTATTTCAATGGATAAAAATATTGCGCATATGGGCTCAAGAAATAATTTAATTGGAAAACATCCAACCGATGCGATGATAAAATTATATTCCAATGAATTGCAAGTGTCTGTAAATACACCACCCACTTTTTTAATTCACGCAACCGATGATGACGGCGTTCCTGTTGAAAATAGTTTGTTGTATTATCAAGCACTCATAAAAAATAAAGTACCTGCCGAAATGCATATATATCCCACAGGGGGCCATGGCTTCGGACTCGCCAATGGTAATAGATCCCTTGGAAGTTGGCCTAGCTTAATGATAGAATGGATGAAGGGTTTAAATAATAAGTATTAACTTTGTAGGACAAAACCGAAATTATGTTACAAAATATATTAGTATCCATCTGGATTTTAAGCGCCATTTATTGTTTATATAAATTATATAAACGCTCTAGAATGTCCTCTCACGACGGTGTTATTGGATATTCACCCGGCCTTGAAATGATCATGGTAATTATGATTGGACCCGTTTTAGCTATTATTGATATTTCCCTTACTTGGATTAGAATTTATAAGGAAGCGGAAGAAGCAAGAAGAAGAGCGGAGAACAAAAACGTTTAATAATTGCTGAAAAAGTATAAAAAAGACCCGAAATTTTCGGGTCTTTTTTATTGCAATGTTTTCCTATTATAATTTTATCATTTTAAACTGCTGAACAATTTTTCCATCATTGGAGCTTACTCTAAAAATATAAGTGCCGGCAGATAGTTGACCTAGTTGTATGGGCGATCCTGCAATTAAATTTGTTTTTACGAGTACTTTCGCGCCGGTTGATAACTCAAACACTTCCATATTTAAGTGCTGATAGCCCTTAACCACAAAGTCGAAATTAACTTGATTACTAAACGGATTAGGGGCTAGCTTGATAAACTCATTCGCACTTAGATTTATAATATCCGTTACTAAAAAATAATAGGTGGCACTAATTGCGCTTGTACATCCATTTTGTGTTGATTTTGCGGTATAGGAACCCGGTGTAGTGGGTTTAAACTTAGCACTGGTTTCTGTTATTGCAACCCCGTCTTTATACCAAGTAATTCCATTAGCAACACTAGAAACTAAATTATTTGCCGTATCACGAGAAAGTGTTGGCGTGCTAGGCGTAGCATTTACTGCGATAGTTAATTTTGATTTTGCACTTTCGCAACCTGTTGTTGTTTTAGTTTGTGTTACATAATAATCAATGCTACCTATAACTGTTGTGGAGGGAGTTGGAGCTGCGCCCAATGGTGGTGTGCCATTAGCCAATGCATTGTACCAAACAAGTGTATGACCGGTTAATGTATTCGCTGTCACCGCCAGTGCAGTTGTTCCTGTACAATATGATAAATTTGTTGTTGCTGGTGCATCGGGAATTAGTTTTTCAATTGTACTCATTGAAGTTACTGCGTTTTTATTGCCCACCGTGTCTAGTAAAGTATTTGCTTTAACAGATAAATTTAAAGTGTCATTACAAATTCGGGTAATATAAACATTGTATAAAGTACTTGAAACCTTTTTAACCGAATCAATATTTCCAACATTAATGGTCATATTTTCTTTTGTCAAAGTATTGGCTATATATTCATTTGACTCAACAGTATACACTGCTTTTAAATCAGTAATCGCAGACTTCTTTATGGTAATTAGTGGGTCCTTTGTATCCTTATAAATTGTGTTTTTGATAGGTACCGTTTCATTACCCAACGAGTCTAATACAATTACTTTAATATCAATTAGACCATCCTGGAATGCGCTTAGATTAATGTTTTTTAATTTATAAATTGAGTCTGTTAGTTTGCCAGCCAACACAACAGAGTCTCCAATAGCAAATGTTTTAATGCTTGTGGACATTGATTTAATAACATCTTGATTACTACCGGACGAATTTGTTTTAACGATAGTCTTTTGAGTGATCACCACATTATATTCACAGTTTATCTCACTTATTTTCATGTCAATGATTAGTGAATCCAGATTGCTCTTTCCAAAATTTGAAATATTGGATTGTATAATTGCTGACTTTGGAGGAAGTACGTCTTTGGTGTAAGTGGCCCGGCCCGTTCCAATTAAAGCACTTGTACTGTCGAGCATAAATACTGTAGCATATAATACACCGTCGTTCACGCCCTTTAAATTTAAATTCGATAGCGTTACTGTATCCTTAGTCATTTTTCCTTCAAACACAACCGAGCTTCCGCCCATTGAACTATACATTCGTAATCGATATTTTTGATCTTTACAAGAAACACAGCCAATTTTAACTGCAACCGAGTCTACATTCTTGCTATTTACTTTCTTTCCTAAAATTTCAACATAAGGATTTACTTTCAGCACACTGGATTGATCAACATCAAAACGAACAAGTTCAACAAAATTATAATACTTTCTGTTTCGAGCATGGTCATAAGTATTAATTTCCGAAACGCCCCATAATCCAGGAGGAGAACCTACTGGCAATAAGGTTTTGAAATAATATCTTTTGTATCCATAAATAGAGGAATCAGGGAGTATGTTATAAAAAGAATTAATAGACTCACCTGTTTGTAACATTGAATAATTATGTTCTAGTCCTTGCGGGTCCCTAAGTGTGTAAGAGCCATTTGCAAAACCCGAAGCCTTTCCAGCAAAATCAGATTCATCTTTTATCCAAAGCCACATTTCAAACAAGGTTTCGCCATTCGGTGAACTTGGATTGGTGGGGGTTGCTTGAATTTTGATATCGTTTAAATCAATAACTGGAGGTTTTAAATCGGGATATCTTGTTTTCATGTAAATACTATCCCTAATTGCGCGCTGGCTAATATTTGATGGCGGTATAAAATAATTTTTATTAGCAGTGTCTTTATCAAATAAAACTTGTCTTACATTTAAAGCTAAATCTGTCATTGATATATAATTAACAGAATAAAAACCAGAAGGATAATAATCAGGTACCGGGAAATAAAATTGGGTCGATTTTAAACTATCCGGCTTGTCATTTAATATGCCGCTACCACTAATTTGTGTATCAAAACTATAGGGTTGTATGTTATATTTATTTGTGGTATCAAAAGAAGGAAGATACATTCTAATATATACACGACCATCTGGATTGATGGTATTCTTTTCGATCATGTCAAACTTTACTCTAATAGCATTAGTAGGCTGAAGGTTTACCGTGTCTGCACCCTGTGCTAAACCGCCGCCGAAATCTTTTACTTTAACAGAAACACTATCCAACTTTAAAGATTTTTGAACATAAAGTGGTGCTGTAACATCTTCTAATGGGTTATTAATAAAACATTTAACGCCATATGTGCTGTTGTTTTCCAATCTCTGATTGCCCACGGCATCCCAAATGTTTATCTGAGGAATAATCCAATAACCACTCTTTGCATATTTAGAAATTGTGAATTCACCTCTGAGAATAGATCCACTAGCATCTACTTTATTTAGCCACATATCTTTGATTGTTCCTATAGAGCTGGTAAATCTGCATTGCGCCTGTTGAGCACCATCAAATGCTTTATTCATAATCGTAAGCTCTACTTCAAACACCACCTTCTTATCTTCGTTAGCTTCTCCTATTACCTCTAATTTGGTGCGTTTAATTTTACCAGGATAATTATAGTCCGGAAATAAATTGTACACCTGGAAAGTTAAATCGGGACGAATCACTGAAATATATCTTGTGCCTTTCATGATACGGTCTCTGATAAATTCAAACTTTCTCAATGATCTGCTTCTTAATGCTTCGGGATTGGTAATATAAAAAGCAATGCTCTCTGCCATATCCTCATTGGGATTTTTTAAATGCGCATAGGCTGAAACAAACTCGGTGGTATTGGTGGTTGACCAACCCGACCCAGATGTTGGATCCTTAAACCAACCACCTAGTGCAGCCCAATCATCCTGTGTGGATTTATCAAAAATATATTCCCATAAAAAATGCGCTTTTTCATGCAATACCAACCTTTGCATATAAGTAATGTCCTGGCTAATAAAAGCGCTCTCCATCCACTCTATATTATTGTTGGTCACCCAAGCAATTGCAGGAGCAGTAGGATATACTGGATGAGATTGGCCGTTTACCCTTCTCACCATATACTTTAATTCACCCTGTCTCTGCATTGCATCTGGAAATTCTTCAAACATGGAAAGAATAATAATTTTTTCATCGCTTGTAAATTCTTGGAAATTAGTTTCCGTTTCATTCATCAACGTTTTCAAAAAAGAAGAGGGTGCTAAAAATTCAAAGCCATATCTTGTTTTCGCAATTTCTGCAATGCGGTCTTTATTAATTCCTTTGTCAGAATAATAGTAAACCAGCGCCGTGTATAATCTTTTAGAAAAGAATTTACCTTTCACACCATCTACGGTCACCACTTGTGGAGTTGCATAAGTAAATGCTGCTCTGGAAATGGTAATCACATCAACGCCATTTACTGTTCTAAAATCAATATCTCTATCAATAAATCTATCCGTTAAAATCCATTTAGCTTTAACCTTAACAGAATCGTTTTCACCATATTTTCGAAAGTTTAATTTCTTAAAAGTTTGATATAATCTATACGCATCCTCACTTGTCCACTTTGAAGAATCGTCGCTTAATAAAAACCCATACTCATTCAATGCATTAATGGCATTAAAATCGTCTGGTACTTTTTCTGCTTTGCCTAATACATTTATTTCTACCTTATCATTAATATATGCCTGTTGTGCGTGTCCCACAAAACTGCTATCGTCTTGCCAAGTATAATTGTACGTTGAACCAATTGTCGCCGGCGTAAGCGTAATAGTAAGATCTATATTATTATTGTTTAAATCCAACACCTTAGCTGGGGGAAACAAATATCCCTTTGCATCTATGCTTATTGCCCATTTTCCAATGGATAGATTTGGAAATGCATAAGAAACGTCTGCGTTATTGGCGATGCCTCCAATTTTTTTAAAATAAAAGGCTTCAGCATTTTTCTGAATTTTAACAACAGCAGTATCCCCTAGTTTTAAACCCTTGACAACACCACTCACTTGTGATTGACCATGGCCAAGGAACGGGGAAATAAAGAAGCAAATTGCTAATAGAGTTTTTAAGAACGACTTGAGCATATCCTTTATTTTAAAAATTTAAAGCAACTGGGCCAAAAGGGCCATACTTAAAGATATTAACTAAAATAATAAATTATGAAATTATTTAATGGGCTGCCATAAGGCTAGATGCTTCGTTCAACGATAAAAAAATCTTAAAACCACTTTATTAAAGAAATAAAAAACATATCACATTTAACGAGTAAGCCCACCCTCTTCCAAAATTTTATTTTCCTTCATTAAAATGAGCAATTAAATAATCTTTTGCCCTCTTCTTCTCTGTAATATTAAATGAAGGCGAAGCACCTTTTGCGATACAATTTACATGTTCATTCAACAGTTTTTCATAGGCTTCATTAATCATGTCTATCGTTGGGCCCTTGCCAAACAAGCTTAAACGAAGCTCGTAATGTGACTCCACATACATGTTGATGGTATTCATCTGTCGACTATGCTCCACTTTTTCTTGGGGCACTGATTCGGACAAGGATTGGTA
>CANJPH010000045.1 GCA_947476145.1 Bacteroidota bacterium
AACAAAATTAATTTTGACCAAATAGAGTTAGACAGTCTTTCTTTTAACGGAATCAATATATATTCTATCATTCCAAAATTTACCGACCCGCCATCAGCCGGAAACTTTTATAGATTTGTACAAAAAATAAATGATACCCTAGACAACACATATTATTTACTAAATGACAATACAAACAATGGGCTTGTAAATAAAACACCTTTAATTTCCATCAACGCAGCAATTAGAATTAAAAGAAACGATAGTGTTCGGGTAGAAATGCAATGTATTAATAAAGAGGAGTTTGAATATTTTTCAACCCTAAGCCAACAAACCAATTTTGGAATCAATGCGAACACGGCACCCTCTAATCCAAAAAGTAATTTTAATGGAGACGTATTGGGCTTTTTTTCTTGCCATAGTTCAGAATACAAGACCATGCGGGTTTTAAAATAAAAAGCCCCCAACTTTCGTTGAGGGCTTGTGGCACCACCCGGGCTCGAACCGGGGACACAAGGATTTTCAGTCCTTTGCTCTACCAACTGAGCTACAGCGCCATCGGATTGTTATCCATCCGCACAAATTGCTTTGTTCGGGCAGCAAATATAGGCCAGGCGGCCTTAAATAGCAAAAATTTGAGCTTGTTTATTGAAAATCAGGTGAAAATGGGACCGGCTGCAATTATACTGCCGTGGCTACTACAAAAAAACTAATCATAATAAATACGAGTCCTATCCACTGTTTTAAACTTAAGCGCTCTTTAAAAAACATAAAGCCCAATAGCACCGAAAGTAGTTGACTGCTAATAATTAAAATATTAATTACCATAATAGGCAGGTACTGATAAGATACGTTAATGGCCAGGCCACCCGCTACCAGTAAAATACCTTGTACAATATAAGTTTGAATATGTACCGACTTTACATACTGAAACAGTTTACTTAATAATCCATCACGCACCACAAGTACCAACCCAAACAGCATGGCAGTGGTTTCAATTACAAAACTAAATCCAAGTGGTCCCCACCAACTAATTGGATATTTATATAAGGCATAGGAACTGCCCCAGAAAAAACTAGACGCCAATCCATACAACACACCCAGCTTTTGTTCTTTCGCAGTTGCGTGTTCAGAACCATCTAAATACAATAATAATAATCCTCCAGTAGATAAAATAAATGCATACAGGTAAGGTGCTTTCCAAATTTCACCCACCACAAAAACAGCGGTTAAAATAGTAAACACCTTTAATGCAGATACGGGCACCACAAGGCTTACGGGCGCTTTTTGAATACCCCGTAAAAAAAACATTAAACCAAAAATATTAAATATACAAATTGCAATTGTATACAACAATGGTTGATCAATTGCTAATGGGCGCACTGTCCATCCCGTAAATGCTGGATGATTTTTAAAACCAAAATATAATATAGCAAAAAAACCAGAAGCAAAAACACCTCTAAAAAACATGCCTATTTGATAAGGAATGGTTTGCGTAACTTTTTTCCAATACGCATTACTTATGGCAAAACAAAAAGCACCAATTAATACAAATAGTATACCCATAAAAAAACTTGCAATTAACAATTATAAAAACAGTTTAAAATCGAGGCGCACAAAAAATGCCTGCTTTGTCCTTTTAATATTCACAATTTTTAGGCGTTCTTGCAAAAGCAATCACGTCTCTAATATTGGTCATACCGGTGACAAATTGCACCATACGCTCAAAGCCCAGACCAAAACCCGCGTGGGGAACCGTTCCAAAACGTCTAGTATCTAAATAATAACTCATTTCGGCTAAAGGGATATGCATGGCGTTCATTCTGGCTTCTAATAATGCTAAACGCTCTTCTCTTTGTGATCCACCCACGATCTCTCCAATACCTGGCGCTAAAATATCCATGGCCGCCACCGTTTCTTTACCTGGTTCACAACCATCGTTCATGCGCATATAAAAGGCTTTTATCGCAGCGGGATAGTTGGTTACAATCACCGGCTTTTTAAAGTGTTGCTCTACTAAATATCTTTCATGCTCACTTTGTAAATCAATCCCCCACTTCACATCGTATTGGAATTTCTTTTTCTTGTAGTGGTTGCTGCTCAATAATATGTCAATGGCTTCTGTATAAGTGATTCTTTCAAATCCATTTTCCTTCACCAATTTTAATTTTTCAATTAATCCCAAGCCGCTTCTTTTTTCGGTGGGCAATAATTTTTCTTCCTCCGCTAAACGACTATCTAAAAAAGCCAAATCATCGGCATTCTGTTCCATCACATACCCTATCAAATGTTTTATAAAATCCTCTGCCAAATTCATGTTGTCTTCTAAATCATTAAACGCTACTTCGGGTTCAATCATCCAGAATTCTGCCAAGTGCCTGGTGGTGTTTGAGTTCTCCGCGCGGAAGGTGGGACCAAATGTGTAGATGTCTGAAAACGCCATTGCGCCTAGCTCTCCTTCCAACTGACCACTCACGGTTAGGTTGGTGCTCTTGCCAAAAAAGTCCTGTGTAAAATCAATTTCACCTGCGTCATTTTTTGGTGCGCCTTCTAATGGAAGTGTGGTTACACGAAACATTTCACCCGCCCCTTCGGCATCACTGCTTGTAATAATAGGGGTATGTAAATATAAAAATCCTCGATCATTAAAAAACTGATGCACAGCAAATGCCAAAGAATGTCTTATGCGAAACACCGATCCAAAAGTGTTGGTTCTAAAACGCAAATGCGCTTTCTCTCTTAAAAATTCTAAAGAATGTTTTTTAGGTTGCAATGGATATTTTTCAGCATCGCTGTCTCCTAATATTTCTATGCTCTTTGCTTTTACTTCCACGGACTGACCTTTTCCTTGGCTTTCCACTACAACGCCACTTACCTTTAAAGAGGCGCCCGTTGTGATACGCTTTAATAATGCATCTTCAAATTCACCCAAACTCGCTACTACTTGCACATTATGATTCGTGCTGCCATCGTTCAAAGCTATAAACTGATTATTACGGAAAGTGCGCACCCAGCCCATGACCACCACTTCGGACCCCACAGCCGTTGCACTGCTGGTACCGCTTAATAATTGTTTGATTTTTACTCTCTTATTGAACATATATCTTGATTGATCGATTTGTAGCGCAAAGATAACCCATAAAAAATTGTTTTTTTATTGAAAAACTGCTTAACATTGCATTAGAAAGCGGCGATTCATTGTTTTGTTTTTATCGCCAAAACCCCAAGCAGTCCTACCATCTGGACCAAAAATTCAAAAAAGATTCTCAAAAAGCCCCCCGAACTCATTCGATATTTAAATAAATTATAAGATTTACAGTGCAAGAAAAAGACGACAAACCAAAAAGGGGACGCAAGCCTGTTGCTGCGCCTGTTACCAAATCCACAAAGTCAGAAAAAACTGCCCCAGTTAAAGAAGAAGCGGCTCCAACAAGGGCCCGCAAGCCATTGGCTAAGAAAGTGGATGTTGCTGAAGGTGATAATCAGGGTCAAAGTATTGACGACAAGGCTTCCCAAATTGCAGCAAAGTTATTTGGGGACGAGAGTGCGGCAAGTACGCCTACTCCAACAGCACCTGCCCAGGGTCAAACCAGTTCGGCAGAGGGTACCGATCCGCAGACGGGTGAACCTACCAGTCAAAACGGTGGACAACAAGGGGGTGAGTTTCGTGGACAAAGAGGTCCGGGTCAAGGTCAGCACCAGCACCAAAACAGACCAGCACCTAAAAAAGAATCCAATTTTAATATAGAATTTGACGGCGCCATTCCTTCCGAGGGCGTTTTGGAAATGATGCCAGATGGATATGGGTTTTTAAGAAGCTCCGATTATAATTATTTGTCTTCTCCTGACGATGTATATGTATCTCCATCTCAAATAAAAATGTTTGGTTTAAAAACTGGGGATACGGTGCAAGGTTTTGTGCGTCCTCCAAAAGAAGGAGAAAAATATTTTGCATTAACGAAGGTTGATTTTGTAAACGGCAAAAAGCCAGACGAAATTCGCGATCGTATTCCATTTGATTATTTAACACCCCTTTTCCCTTTTGAAAAATTAAATTTATATACCACTGCTAATAATTATAGTACGCGTATTATGGATTTGTTTACACCCATTGGAAAGGGACAAAGAGGATTATTGGTAGCGCAACCAAAAGTGGGTAAAACCATGTTATTGAAAGAGATCGCTAACGCTATTGCAGCCAATCACCCAGAGTGTTATTTAATGGTGGTGTTGGTAGACGAACGACCAGAGGAGGTAACCGATGTAGAGCGTTCCGTGAAAGCAGAAGTGATTGCTTCTACATTTGATGAGCCTGCTGAAAAACACGTAAAGGTTTCTACCATGGCTTTACAAAAAGCAAAGCGCTTGGTAGAGTGCGGACACGATGTGGTTATTTTATTAGATTCTATTACACGTTTAGCACGTGCACACAATACAGTAGCGCCAAGTTCGGGTAAGGTATTATCGGGTGGTGTGGAAGCAAATGCGATGCAAAAGCCAAAACAATTTTTTGGTGCTGCGCGTAAAATTGAAAATGGAGGATCACTTACCATTATTGCTACAGCCCTTGTAGATACTGGCTCTAAGATGGATGAGGTTATTTTTGAAGAATTCAAGGGTACGGGTAATATGGAATTGGTATTAGATCGTCGTTTGGCCAACAAACGTATTTTCCCTGCAATAGATTTAACAGGATCTAGTACACGTCGTGACGATTTATTATTATCACCAGATGTTTTACAAAGAATGAATATTTTACGTTTATTCTTAAATGATATGAACACCGACGAGGCAATGAACGAATTATTAAAACGCATGCGCGGCACGATAGACAATGAAGAGTTTTTAGCCAGCATGAATAGGTAGAACCAATCATAAGAGGAGCAATAAAAAGGCGCTTCTGTTTTTATAAAAAGAGTAATTGTAAATCAATGCCACCTTTTATGGGTGGCATTGAAAAAATCATAAGAGGAGAAATAAAAAGGCGCTTATATTTTTATAAAAAAAGTAACTGTAAATCAATGCCACCGTTTATGGGTGGCATTGAAAAAATCATAAGAGATGAAATAAAAAGGCGCTTATATTTTTATAAAGCGCCTTTTTATTTAGTCTTTGAAATAATTATTATTCTCAATTTCTTCGCGCACTTTATCTGGCACCAAATAACGAATGGTAATTCCTTCTTTGCGATTGTTGCGAATAAGGGTTGCCGATAATTCTAACATGGGCGCTTCTAAATACGTCATGTTCGCCCCATAGTTTTCTGTAATTTCAAAACCAGGTCTACGATATACAATGAAGCTGTAATTTTTTATCAGGGTTTCAAAGTTTTTCCATTTCGGTAAATTTTGAAAACTATCTCCTCCCATAATAACCGAAAATTCATGTTGCGGATATTGCTCCGCTAAATAAGCGAGTGTATCAATGGTATAAGAAGGCTTGGGTAGTTTAAATTCAATATCAGAAACACGTAACTGGGTGTCGTCTTCAATGGCAATATTGGCCAAGTGCAATCGATCGTATTCATTTAATAAACTGCTCTGCGTTTTATGTGGATTTTGTGGAGACACCACCAACCAAATTTGCTTAAGGTCAGAATGATTGGCAATATAGCTTGCTACCATTAAGTGCCCATTGTGAATGGGATTGAAACTACCAAAAAACAAGCCTATTTTCATATTAACCTATTGATTGTCAATTGTTTATATTAAATTGCAGGTGTAATTAAAATACTTTCTGCCTCGTCCATTCTTAGGCTTAATTGATAACCCGCAACAGAAATGCTAATGGGATCACCCAGTGGAGCAATTTGTTCAACAGTTATATATTCTCCTGGTATACAACCCATTTCCATTAATTTTAAAAAGATTTCATCGTTTTCAAAAGAATGGATGGTGCCCGACTCTCCAATATGCAATTCTGATAATTTCTTCATAATTGACCACAAAGATACTTTGATTTTGAACATAAATACTTACGAGATTTGGAGCAATATTTTAGCTTAAAAAACGTATAAATATTTGAAAGACATTCCACTATGAACAGAAGCATCTTCTTTAACAAGGCCGATAAATCCATTACCCTGGGTAATCGTGTTGCGTTAAAATCTTTCTTAGAACAACAGATGAAAAAGGAGGGTATTGGGGTTGAGTGCTTACAATATGTTTTTTGCTCTGATAAATACCTGCTGAATATCAATAAGCAGTATTTAAAGCATGATTACTTTACTGATATTATCAGTTTTGACCTTTCAGAAATTAAGGGGCAGCTTATTGGTGATGTATATATAAGTGTGGACCGTGTGAAAGAAAATGCCAAAAACATGAAAAACACCCAGAGAAACGAGCTATTAAGGGTCATTTTTCACGGTGCCTTGCATTTTTGTGGCTATAAAGACAAAAAACCGGCCGACGCCAAGCTAATGAGGTCCATGGAGGATAAGTGGTTAAAAGCATACTTGAAGAGTGTTCCACGTGGAACTA
>CANJPH010000046.1 GCA_947476145.1 Bacteroidota bacterium
ATCATGTCTATCGTTGGGCCCTTGCCAAACAAGCTTAAACGAAGCTCGTAATGTGACTCCACATACATGTTGATGGTATTCATCTGTCGACTATGCTCCACTTTTTCTTGGGGCACTGATTCGGACAAGGATTGGTAATAGGATTCAATTCGTTCTTCTGACGGGTTGGGCGGAAAATGTACATCAATCGGTAACGGGGGCGGGGATTCAACTTCGTCTAGGCTTATGTCCCTTGATAAATAATTAACAATGAATGCAATAATGATAACAATGGGCACTATGATGAAAAAGACGGTCATAAAACAAATATAACAATATTAAGTAATTCATTGTTGAAGAAACAATCCGTAAATTTATGCCCTATGAAATCCTACTGTTTTAAAATATTCTTTTCCTTGCTAATTCTTTTCTATTTTGAAAAAGCACAGGCGCAGGTTTATGACTCTACCTTAAGTGTTTATGATGAAGAATTCCCGCTTGAAAAAGTTCATATACAGTTTGATAGAACAATGTATAATGTTGGTGAAACCCTTTTTTATAAACTGTATATTTTAACAGGTGTCGAGTGGACAAGTTTAAGTAAAAATGTATATGTTGTTTTTTATGATAACAATGGTACATTTTTAAAAGAAACCGTAGCACCCTTGTTTCAATCCTCTGCAAAGGGCAGCTTTGATGTACCCAAAGAATATAAAGGCGACTTTATTCACATCAAGGCCTATACCCGTTGGATGTTAAATGATGATAGTGTGTTTTTGTATGAAAGAAATATTCCGATAAATGTTGCAAAAGAAGTAAGCCAAAAAACGACTACAAACCCATTAACGAAGGTGGATGTTTTTCCTGAAGGTGGTGGATTGGTAATTGATTTAAAAAGTAAGGTTGCTTTTAAAGCTACCAATTCGGCAGGTGCGCCTGTTTTTATAAAAGGGTTTTTAGTAAATAATAAAAACAAGGTACTTGATACTTTAAAAGTGGCACACGATGGAATGGGAAAATTCAAATTAAAACCCATTGCTGGTGAAAGCTATCAACTAAACTGGACGGATGAAAACGGCAAGAAGGGCACTACTAGTATTATGCCGGCTATTCCCTCTGGTGTGATTATGAATGTAACCATGGATAGTGAAAAAGCCTATGTGACCGTGGAAAGATCTTTTGATGTGGCGGATAATTTTAAAAAAATGAAAATGCTTGTTCATCAGAACCAGCGTGTCCTTTATAAGGTGGATTTTAAAGGTGAGGAAAGAATTGCACAAAAGGCTAGTCTTCCTATTGAAGAACTTCCTACCGGCGTAGTTCAAATTTCTTTATTTACCGATGATTGGCTACCCATTGCTGAAAGAATTATTTTAGTTAATAATCGTCTGCATGAGTTTAATGCACAGGTTTCCGTACAAATTGCGAATGTAAAAAAGCGAGGTAAAAATATTATTGAGCTATATGTAAAAGATACTACCGCAGCCAATATGTCTATGGCCATTACAGATGCGTCGCTTGTACTTCCAGAACAACAAACTATTTATTCAGATTTTTTATTAAGCAATGATATTAGAGGAAGGGTATACAATCCAGCTTATTATTTTTCAAGCGATGCGGATAGTGTTGCTGCTCATTTGGATTTAGTAATGCTTACCAATGGCTGGAGAAAATTTGACTGGGAAAAAATTAAGAATGCAGTATTACCAAAACAAATTTATCCTATCGAAACCGATTTGATGAAAGTTACCGGTAAGGTTTACGCAAGTGCTACATCAAAGTTTAACGAGGACCTGTTATTAAACCTAATCATTTTGGGAAAAGACAGTAATAAAAAGATGTCTTTTTTACCTGTTGATAAAAATGGGATTTTTCAAGACAAATCTGCTTTTTTTTATGATACCTCAAGAATTTATTATTCCGTAAATGGAAAAGCAAAAAACAACTCTTATGTAGTTCATTTTGAAAATGGATTATTAAATCAAAGTTTGAAAAAATTGAATTTAGCAGCAGATCCATTTAATAATAATTGGGCTGATAGCCTTGCTAGAATTAAGTTAAACTCAATCTTGGTAGAGCAAGAAAGACAGAGAAAATTATTAGCATCAATGACACTAAGTGAGGTGGTCGTAAAATCCAGAACAAAATCGGCAGTGCAAATCTTAGATGATAAATATGCCACTGGTTTTTTTGCCGGAGGGGATGGGATTTCTTTTGATTTATCTTCAGATGCAAATATGATTGCTGCTATTGATATCTTAACTTATTTACAAGCCAAGGTTCCGGGGTTAACCATTAGCCTAGCTGGACAACCCTCTGCTACTTGGAGGGGATCTAATACACAGTTTTTTTTAAATGAAATGCCCACGACCATAGATCAAGTTCAATCCATTGCTATTACCGATATCTCTTATATTAAAGCAATGAGGCCACCTTTTTTTGGTGCAATGGGAGGAGGAAGCGGAGGGGCTATTTCGATTTATACAAAAAAGGGGGAATACAATAAGGGGGGAAATGTAAACAACAAGGGAATGGAATATAAAGTGCTGGGCGGGTACTCGGTTTTTAAAGAATTTTATAACCCAACCTATGATAAACCGGCGGAAAACTTTGAAATAGATAATCGCGCAACCCTTTACTGGAACCCCTATTTATTAACGAATAAAAAGAGCTCAAGGGTACGCATAGAATTTTTCAATAATGATATCAGTAAAAAATTGCAAATCGTATTAGAGGGCATCAACGCCAATGGAAGACTGGCCAGGGTAGTGAAGTATATTGAATAGTTGCTTTTTTTGATGTTATTCTACCTTATTATAAAATAAATTATTAATGTTTTTTATTTTATATAAATAAAATGTTTTATATTTAATAAACATTAAACTTAATTTTTATGAAAAAGAAGCTACAACTATTGGTGCTAAGTTTGTGCTGTATTTGTGTACTAAATGCTCAAAATAGCTATAGTGTAAAGGGCGGATTGGGATTTGCTGGCGCAACGGCTAAGTCTGGTGGGCTTACATTTACTGCGGATGCCGTTATAAAACCACAGATTGGCATCGTTGCAGACCTGCCTGGTACTGATGTCTTTAATTGGCAAACCGGTTTACTGATCAATACTTATGGTGGCAAGTATTCCGAGGACGGAGGCACGGTTACTGGTAATATTATTACTTTATCTGTTCCATTTTTAGGAAAATATAAATTTGCTGAAAAGTTTTTTGGCTATGCAGGACCACAGCTTTCAATTTCTGTATCAGCAACTGCAAAAAGTAAAGAAGGAAACATGAGCAGTACGGAGGATATTAATTCTGACATTAAAAAACCTATCATTTTTGGTGTGATGGGTGGAGGTTATGAGATGAGCGAAAAAGTTACTGCCTTTGGAGAATATCATTTTGGCTTAAGCAATGCAAGTTCTGGTGACGGCTCCTCTAGTAAGCTTAACTTATTTAACCTTGGTGTAATTTATAGTTTAAGAAAATAGTCTGTTTTATATTATTTTTATAAATGCCACTTTAAAGTGGCATTTTTTTTAAGTAGTTGTTTTGACATGAAAAACCTGGTTATTTTTTTGTTTGTTTTTATCGCGGCCCTTTTGGTGCCGCGTATTTCCTATGCACAAAATATATTTACGATTAGTGGATTTATTAAAGACGGGCTGAGTAGTAAAGCATTGCCTGGCGCAACAATAACAGCTGGCAAAGCCTTGGAAGAGATCTGTTTTACAGACAGTAGCGGTTTCTATTTTATGAAGTTGAAATCAGGCGACTACTTAATAAAAATAAGTAAACAAGGCTATATTGAAAAAACGATACAAATTAAATTAGACAGTACAATTATAAAAGATATCCAGCTTGATCCTTTAGTTGCTTTAAAAGAGGTGGTTGTTTTTTCAAAAACGACCAACATTAACGCTCCAATAGCGGGCAGGGAAATAATTGGTATAAATACAGTTGACAAAACGCCCGTTTTTTTTGGAGAAAAGGATGTTTTAAAAACAATTGTTTTATTACCAGGTGTAAGCAATGCTGGCGACGGGAATACCAATTTTTTTGTGAGAGGAGGTGCAGCAGATCAGAACTTGATTTTATATGATGGTGGTCCGGTGTATAATCCATCACATATTTTAGGCTTTTTTAGTGTTTTTAATAATGACGCCATTAAAGAGGCTACTCTTTATAAGGGGAATGAGCCTGCACAATATGGCGGAAGACTCTCGTCGGTATTGGATATTACATCAAAAGACGGGGATATGGGTGGCAAGAAGGTGTTGGGTGGCATTGGAAACATTACAAGCAGGTTGTCAATAGAGGGGCCGCTGAGAACCGATCAGTCTTCTTACTTTTTGGGGGTAAGAAAAACACATATAAATTACCTGCTAAGCTTATCCGATGAGTTTAAGAACGATAAAATAGATATTTATGACATCAACTTTAAGTACAAGAATATTATTGATTCAAGTAGTCGCATATTTTTGTCGGGTTATGTTGGAAAAGATAAAATTGCGCTAGGTGACAACGTTGCGGTAAGTTGGGGAAACAAACTAATTACACTACGCTGGGAAAAAAACTTTTCAAGTAATTTGATTTCAAATAGTACCGCTTTTGCGGGTAGTTATTTTTATGATAATTTATTTAAAACCAATACTGCAAATTTGGTGTTGAATTCAAGTATATCAAACTATGGATTGAAACAAGATTTTCAATATCATAAAAACGATAAAAATACGATTGGCTTTGGATTCAACACCATTTATTATATTACCAACCCACAAATACTTTTTCAAAACAATAATAGTGGTTTCAAGAACAATAAAAAAGGAGGTTTAGAAAACGCCGTGTACTTAAATTTTAACAAAAAAGTAAATACCAACTTTTTTTTAGATCTTGGAATGCGTTTTTCCGCATACACCATAGCAAATACTTCTGCAAAAAACTATTTTGATAACAATCAAATATCATCAACGCCCACGAACAATAAATCATTGTCTTATTTAAATGCCGAGCCAAGAATAACCGGAAGCTACCTGATAGGTAATCAAAGTAGTATGAAGCTAGCTTATTCAAGAAACGTACAACATCTGCACTTGCTCAATAATGCAAATATTAGCGATCAATGGATTTCAGACTCATATAAAATATTACCCGAAATATCAGATCAATGGAGTCTGGGTTGGGAAAAATGGATGATCAATAAATTATATCAGGTAAACATTGATGTTTATTATAAAAACCTACAAAATCAATTAGATTTTAAAGAAGGGATTGGACTCAATAGCATTATTGATTATGAATCCGTTGTTGCTGGGGGGATAGGAAGGGCATATGGACTTGAGGTTAAATTATCAAAAAACAGCGGCCTGTTTTCTGGGTGGATTAGCTATAGTCTATCAAAATCCGAAAAACTGATTGATGGTATTAATGGTAATAATTGGTATAACGCCAACCAAGATAGAACCCATAATTTATCGATTATTGCAATATACAGGTTAAATGAAAAGTTATTATTGTCTAGTGTTTTTGTTTATAATACCGGCAATGCGATCACTTATCCAGTTGGCAGGTATAGTATTGGTGGTCAAAACATATATGAATATGGACCTAGAAACTCAAATAGAATGCCTAGTTACAACAGGCTAGATGTAAGCATTACCTATGAAAACAAATCCAAAAAAGGATTGAATAGTGCATGGAATTTTACACTCTATAACGCCTATGGACAAGAAAATCCATTTAGAATATCATTTCAAGAAGACCCCAAAGACGATACAAAAACCAATATTGTACAAACTGCACTGTTTAAATGGGTTCCCTCCATTTCTTACAATTTTTCATTTTAGTTATGAAACTTAAACTATTATTATTTATTTCGATTATTGTTTCTTTTGGATGTCAAAAGGTGTTAAATATTAACATCACAAATCCAAATGCTAAAATAGTAATTGATGGGGTCATTACAGACGGGGCAGGCCCTTATTTTGTAACCGTATCGCGCGCCACAGACATTAATCTTTCAACACCATCCTTTATAAAAGAAAACATTAAAATTTATATTTGGGATGATTTTGGTCAAAGAGATACCCTCATAAAAATTAAAGACGGCGTATATCATACAGTAGGCCTAAAGGGAATTATGGGAAGAACTTATTATATTGAAGTGCATGTAGATAATAAAACCTATACAGCTTCTAATAAAATTCCAAACAAAATTAATTTTGACCAAATAGAGTTAGACAGTCTTTCTTTTAACGGAATCAATATATATTCTATCATTCCAAAATTTACCGACCCGCCATCAGCCGGAAACTTTTATAGATTTGTACAAAAAATAAATGATACCCTAGACAACAC
>CANJPH010000047.1 GCA_947476145.1 Bacteroidota bacterium
ATCTTCGGGGTGCTGTTGATACCATATACGAAGTTGATTCCCCAAAGCAGTATCTGAAATATAACTGGGCAAGTATTTATAATAATCAGGGCGTGGGTCTGCAGCATTGGTCCATTCTAAATTAGATTGAGACTCCTTGCCAAATATAATTCCGTTATTCACACTCATCCATGTGCGTTCATTCCATTTTTTTTGATACCTCAATGTAATTATTGGCACATTGGCTTGTCTGGTACTTGGGAAAAACGCCTTTTGATGGTACCAGCCCCAATTAGGACTATACGCCCGTTGTTGACTTAACGTAAAGGCTTCATTTGTTGTAGTAGCGGCCCGGCCTTGATCCGAAATATTCCAAAATAAAGAAAGTCCAAGGCTAGCATTACTGTTGAATGTTTTATCAATACTAAAAAACAAATTAAGTGATTGCTTAAATCCATTGGGCAAAATACCAAATGGTGCATCTTCTATTTTTATGGCAGTACTCATATTTAAATGATGCGGACGAAGTCCGGTGCGATAAAGTAGCGTAATGGATTTTAATTGATTCGTATTACTTGTTTTTGAAAATGAGCTGGAAAAAGTGGTGGACTTTTTCTCTTGTGTATTTTCAGAACTTAAAATATGAATGGCAGGATAGGCCCAATATCCGTTGGCAGAATATGCGCCATTAAGTATTAAATCGTTTCTTTTAAAAGTATAATTCATTCCTGCAAATAACCGATCTCCGTTCCATTGCTTAATTGCAGACTGCCAATGAATGCCATCTATGATTTTCGCTGACTGAGCTTCTCCTCTTAGGTTCCAAGAAAAAATACGACCATTAAAGGTGACAAAGTTAAATAGTGGATTGGCAGAAGCATTCAGCATTGTAGATATCCACTCTGTGTTTGAAATTGATAACGACTCCTCCTCATGCACAATACTTTCATTCGCCACTTGCGCGCGCACAGGCAATACCCATAAGGATATAATAATTAGTAAATAAAATATTTTTATAGACATTGAAAAGATTGAAATTCAAATTTGAAATAAAAAAGAATATCAAAATCTTCGGAAAATACGCGGCAAGCATTGAAAAGAAAATATAGGTTTGGTGTCCAACAATTACATCAAATCAAATATACATCATATGATAAAGTACCTTACCTGCATCACTTTTTTAATAATACAGACCATCACATCAAATGCGCAATACAAAAGGCAAGGACAACAAATACTCGTAGGATTTTATAACTGCGAAAATTTATACGACACCATCAATCAAGCCAATGTAGTGGATGAAGAATTCCTTCCAAATAGTGAAAAAAAATACAACCAACTGGTCTATGATACGAAGTTGGCGCGATTGGCAACTGTGATATATAAATTAGGAATCATTGAAAATGTAAATGGAATTGCATTACTAGGTTTAGCAGAAATAGAAAATAAAATGGTGCTCAATAATTTAATAACCAGCCCGCTACTAAAAAAATATCATTATAAATTCATTCACTTTGATTCGAAAGATCCAAGAGGTGTGGATGTTGCATTAATATACAATCCTGCACTGTTTACGCCCTATCAATATCTTCCCTACTCATTAACCGACGAAACCCATTTCAATACCTATGCAACCAGGGATATATTATATGTAAAGGGCCGATTAGCCAATGAATGGGTACATATATTGGTAAACCATTGGCCCAGTAGAAGAGGCGGCGAAAAAAGTTCGGCCAACAGGAGAATTTGGGCAAGTACCCTCTGCAAAAAAATCATGGACAGTGTTCATGCCTTAGATCCGAATGCAAAATTTATGGTAATGGGTGACTTCAATGACAATCCAACCAATAAAAGCTTGAAACAGTTACAAATGGAGAACCCTTTTACAAAATTGTATAAAAATGGTATAGGCAGCTTGGCCTACAATGATGCCTGGAATTTATTTGACCAAATACTACTAAGCCCAAAATGGAATAGTCCAGCATCAGAAAAAAATACCAATTTTAACCTAAATAATTACAAATCAATAGTTTACAATAACCAAGCCTTAGTGGAAACCAATGGCAAATATGCCGGATATCCCAAAAGAACCTTTAATGGAAACCAGTTTGCTGGGGGCTTTAGTGATCATTTCCCGGTAGCCCTCATTTTTACCCTTAAAATGGCAGAAAATCCACAATAATAGCCTACCTTCGCCCTCCCAAATCAGTTTTGGCTGATTCGCTCTGGTAAAGAGTGTCCACTGGGAAAAACCAATTATTTAACCAAAAAATTCAAGTAATGAACAATTACGAATTAATGGTGATTTTCACACCGGTATTATCTGAAGATGATTTTAAATCAGCTCAGAAAAAATACCAAGACATCATCAAAGAAAATGGTGGTGACACTGTAGCCTCAAATCCTTGGGGTTTAAAATCACTTGCTTATCCTATTGATAAGAAAACAACTGGTATCTACTGGATACTAGAATTCACTGGTCCTTCTGACCTAAATGAAAAATTGAAAATTCAATTTTTACGTGACGAGCAAATTATGCGTCATATGATTACAAGACTTGACAAGTACGCAGTTGAGTATAACCACATTAAGAGAAACGGCGGTTTCCCTGTTCACAAAGCACAAGAGGCCTAATTAAATTTTTACCAACATGGCAAAGAATGAAATAAAATACCTTACCGCGATCAAACAGGAAAAACCAAAGAAGAAATTCTGTCGTTTTAAGAAGTACGGTATCAAGTATGTAGATTACAAAGACATTGATTTTTTAAGAAAATTCTTGAACGAGCAAGGCAAAATGTTACCACGTCGTTTAAGCGGTAACTCTTTAAAGTATCAACGTAAAGTAGCTGACGCTATTAAGAAATCGCGTCAAATGGCTTTGTTACCTTATGTAACAGATTTAATGAAATAAATAAATTAGTAAACCATCCCTAATCTCGCGGCAATCATATTAAATGAAAACCAAGGCGAGTGACAGCAGTCAAATGCTGGGCTCTTGGGAACTAAAAAAATAACAATGCAAGTAATATTAATTAAAGAAGTAGACAACTTAGGTGGAAAAGACGAATTAGTAAATGTGAAAAATGGATACGCTCGTAACTTTTTATTCCCAACTAAGCATGCAGTAGAAGCAACCTCTTCTAATTTAAAACAATTGGAAGAGCGTTTAAAAGCAAAAGCTAAGAAAGAAGCTGCGATGTTAGCTGAAATCACAAGTGTAATTGCTACTTTAACTGCGAGTCCAGTTAAATTGTCTGCTAAGGTTGGTGCCAACAACAAAATATTCGGTTCTATCACCTCTTTACAAGTAACGAAAGCAATTCGTGAACAAAAGGGATATGAAATTGATAGAAGAAGAATTTCTGTTGCGGATGAAATCAAAGAACTAGGTGCTTACAAAGCAACTATCGACTTTGGTAACGGTCAAACAACCGAAATAGATATCGAAATCGCTGCTGAAGCATAGTCTTCGGTACCGTCAAATAACTAGGCTTGAACCTCAAGCCTACCCTTAAAACCCTTTCTGAACCCTCAGAAAGGGTTTTTTGTTAGTTTTTAGAGGGTATTTACCGATATTTGGGGGGAATTTGTGTAAATAATGATGAAATTGATAATATTATACATATCTTCGGAGACGCTAATGGAAAGCAATGTCGCCTACATTAGTTTTTAGATCACTTAATTTTAAAGAACATGAACATTTATGTTGGAAATCTTAGCTGGAACATGACTAGCGAAGATCTTGAAGCACTTTTTACTCCATTCGGAGCAACTGCAAGTGCAAAAATTGTAACAGACAAATTTAACAACAACAGAAGCAAAGGTTTCGGTTTTGTTGAAATGGCTAACGATGACGAAGCTAAAGCAGCTATCGCACAATTACACGACACTGAAGTATTAGGTCGTAACATCGTAGTAAACGAATCAACTCCACGTCCTGAAGGCGAAAGATCTTCTTCTTTCAAGAAGCCTTATGGTGGTGGTGGTAATCGTAGCGGCGGCGGCGGCGGATTCAACCGTGGCGGTACTGGCGGCGGTTACAACCGTGATCGCGGTGGTAATGGCGGTGGTGAATATAACAGATATTAATCAACCTCGTTGCAATACAAACCGGCGCTCAGTGAGCGCCGGTTTTTTTATGTCCACACTTTAAAGAAAAGAATTAATTTAGAGATACTAACGAAAACGAACTTATGAAAAACAAACCCATTGTAGGATGTATGCGTTGGGGAATATGGGGTGCTAACTTTACCACAAAGCAATACGAAACCATCATCGACCAATGTCTGTCAATAGACTTGAACATATTTGATCATGCTGATATTTACGGACATTATACCACAGAGGCAGATTTTGGTCAAGCAATAAAAGGCAAAAGTAGCTTGCGTCAGCAAATGAAACTGATCACCAAATGTGGTATTAATATGCTTACCCCCAATAGGCCCGCTCATTCTATTAAATCCTATGATACGAGTGCTGCACATATCAAGCAATCGGTTGAAAACTCATTACAACATTTTCACACGGATTATATAGATACTTTATTAATTCATCGTCCCGATTTATTATTAAATCCAGAAGAAGTAGCCGCTACAATTATTGAGCTAAAAGGGGCTGGTAAAATTAAAAGCTTCGGCGTTTCTAATTTCAATACGCATCAAGTAGCCACGCTTCAAAAGCATATCAAAATTGAGCATCATCAGGTTGAAATTTCAGTGACCCATATGAATGCATTTGATGACGGCACATTAGATCAATGCCAAACAATTGGAATAGAGGCACAGTCTTGGTCACCGATGGGGAACGGAATCTTTACAGAAGATTCAGAAAAAAATAAGCGAATATTAGCAACCGCTAAAATATTGTCAGCAAAATATGAAACAGGCGTCAATGAAATACTATTGTCATTCCTTTATATTCATCCAGCAAATATTTCGCCTGTGATTGGCACTACTCAGTTTGAAAGAATAGTGAGCGCGAAAAAAGCGATGGAGATTGCTTTAACAAGAGAGGATTTTTACAAATTATGGCAAGCATCTGCAGGTCATGAGGTTGCTTAATTTCCGTTTAAATCTAGAATGAGTTTAATTTGAATAGCACGCTAACACTAAAATAAAAGTATGGAAAAGAGTTACTGGGAAAAAATGGCACCAAAATATGAAACAGAGATTTTTGATGTACTTAAAAATGATGCATCAGGAAAAATTGTAAAATCTATTCTATCTTTTGCAAGTAAAAAGAAAAGTGTCATTGACATAGGCTGCGCAGTGGGAAAATGGATGCCTGTATTAGCACCTAACTTTGGAAAAGTTCAAGCCATTGACATATCAGCTAAGAATTTAAAAATTGCAGCACAAAAATATAAGCAGTTTGACAACATAAGCTATGAAAGGGTTGATATGTCTGCCTCTACAGTGCGTAAACAAAAATATGATGCAGCCATTTGTATTAATGCGATCTTAACAGCACATTTAAAAAAGAGAAATCTATTTTTTAAGCATATGGCCTCCTTTATAAAAAAAGGCGGAGACTTAGTGCTAGTGGTTCCTTCATTAGAATCAAAGTTGTATAGTCATATCATCGCCAATAAATTCAATGTAGATGATGCGAAAAATGATAAAGCACCTACAGGTAAAAGAGCTATTACACAAATAAGATACATAAAAGACGGGGTGACGGATATTGACGATGTGCCTACAAAACATTTTTTAAAAGAAGAGCTAGATCTGCTGCTTACCTTAGAAGGTTTTGAAGTGCTTGAGATAGAAAAAATAAAATACAACTGGAATACTGAATTCCATAAACCACCAACCTGGTTAAAAAACCCTAAACCTTGGGATTGGCTAGTGGTAGCAAAGAAGAAATAAAAAGTATGGACAAAAAAAATCCCCATCAAATAAATGATGAGGATTCTTTAATAAATAAGGCAGCTACCTACTCTCCCAGGAAAACCCAAGTACCATCGGCCATGGGGGACTTAACTTCTCTGTTCGGAATGGGAAGAGGTGAACACCCCCGGCAAAACCACCTTAAG
>CANJPH010000048.1 GCA_947476145.1 Bacteroidota bacterium
ATTGCCCTTGCATCAGTTTCCTCTATTGGTTTTTTTGGGTTCCTTATTGGGCCACCAATCATTGGTTTCTTATCTCAAGCCGTTGGCTTAAGAGCAGCATTTTTCACAATTTCAATATTAGGTATTGTAACTTTTTTGCAAGCACATCGCTTGAAAAAATATTTATAAAACGCGCGTGTAATTTATAAAGTAGCTTCTTCCTCTTTGTGTCTTGGTTTGTAGATTAAATAGTAGAAAGCCAAAATGAGTACACCTGTAACAAATGGAATCATAGCCATATGTTTCACCGTAGTGTTACCAAATACAATAATGTTATCTACTTTAAAAAATTCCGTACACATCCAAAAAGAGTTAGCGCTAATCCAGACTGTAATGGCAAGGTTATGACATAATTCAGAAACTATATGTCTTGTCCTCCATGCAATCACAATAGAAATGATTAAAGTTGGAATAATCATAATCACTCCAAGTGGTCTCCAGCCCATACACCATGCAATATCTTTAAACAACCAAAATACAATATGTAAGTTTTCCATTTTTCGGTAAGCGATTGGAATATTGTATAAATCTTTTTTGTTTGCTGCCATTATTTGAATTTATAAAGATTGAAAATAATAATTTTTATGGTTACTTTTTCAAAATAGATGTAAATCGTTCTATACTTGCTTCGGGATCTAGCATTGCGCCTTGTTCCAAGTGTTCCAAAAGCTGTGCGGTAAAATAGGGCGCCAATGAACAACCCTTTGTGCCCATACCGTTACAGATAGCCAATTGAGGTTGGCTAGGATGTACACCAACAAAGGGGCGTCTTTGCGTATTGGTTGGTCTAATACCTGCTATATGATCCACTATTTCGTAGGGAAGTTTTAAAAACTGCTCCAAGCTCTCTACCATTTTTTCTTTAAACGAGCTAGTTGGTAAACTGTCATTATATGTCCATTCGTAATTAGAGCCCACCCAAAATAAATCATCCTTCCAAGGAATAATAGAGATATTTTTTTTGTAAATATTACTTTTCGGAAGTCCAGGTACTTTAATAATAAGTGCTTCTCCTTTATTGGGTGCAAAGGGTAGTGTTTTAAAATAAGGATTTTGCATACTTGCAATACCATCACAGAAAATAATTTTATCAGCAGTAATATTTTTCCATTGCACTTTATTTTCATGAAGCACCACTTCATTCATGTTAAAATGTGCATTGATATAATGGTCATTGGAAATTAAAAACGCCTTCCATGCTTCCAACATCTTATTTACATCCAGCCAATAACATTCAATAATGCCGCCTACTCCATATTGCGTATTAAAATAGGGTGTCCATGCAGTGGGATCCTGTTGTATTAGGTACACATTTTCATGCTGCATCCGGTAGTTAAAGCTCTCCAACATTTGTTCTGAAGGATGCAATAAGACAACAGGTGCTTCTTGAATAATGGTAATATTTAATTGTGTTTGGATTTCCCTATAAGCATTTACTGCAAAGGGGAGTAGGGTTTCAATCATCCAGGTTTGTACAATACGCCTGCCGGTAACAGGGTTGATGACACCACTCGCAACCGAACTTGCACTTTGTATGGTTTCATCGTTCACTATCTTATAGGAAATGCCTGCTTTGTCTAATTGATAGGACATCCAGCTCCCTGCAAGGCCTTGTCCAATGATTAAATATTTTACTTGCGCTTGCAATGATTATTTATTAATAACAGGCACTACAAATCGAATGCTGTCTTTTATTTTATTGGCTTGCGCCACTAATATAATTTCAAATTTTCCTTTATACTCATCCGGAACGGTGAAACTGAATTCGGTTTCAAAAGGGGTTTTAGCGATGGTCGTGAAATATTGAAAAGGGAACACATTCATAAACCAACCATCCACCGATTTTTGGGTAGCTGCGTTTAAAAAGGAACAAGTAATGCCACCTGTTTTTTCTTCGGCAAAATTATGTGCAACCGAGGTGATTAATTTAAATGATTGTCCTTGTTTTAATTGAGTAGGGGGAACAGCATTAATTTTTAAATAAGGGGATTGGGCATGCATTGAACAAGCCAATAATAAAAATAATCCCATGGATAATAAATGCTTCATGCAACAAACTTACAATAAAAAATCCCTTAACGTTCAAGCTAAGGGATTCGAGTAAATTTTATATTCAAGTGAATGAGACTTATGTTTTATTTTTTTAAAACAGCAGCCATTGTTTTACCAATATCTGCAGGGCTAGCACAAACGTGGATACCACAAGCTGCCATAATTTTCATTTTTGCTTCTGCAGTATCGTCGGCACCGCCAATAATCGCACCGGCATGACCCATGCGGCGACCAGCAGGTGCTGTTTGACCAGCAATAAATCCAACCACTGGTTTTTTCATATTGTCTTTGATCCAATTTGCTGCATCTGCTTCCATGCTACCACCAATTTCACCAATCATAATAATGCCTTCTGTAGCTGGATCGTTCATTAATAATTCAACCGCTTCTTTAGTGGTAGTACCAATGATGGGGTCACCACCAATACCAATTGCGGTAGTGATTCCTAAACCAGCTTTCACTACTTGATCAGCAGCTTCATATGTTAATGTACCGCTCTTTGAAACGATGCCAATGGTTCCTTTCTTAAAAATAAATCCTGGCATGATACCCACTTTCGCTTCTTCTGCAGTAATCACACCTGGGCAGTTGGGTCCAATTAAACGCGTTGTCTTTCCTTGTAAAAAGTTTTTCACTTTTACCATGTCTTGAACAGGAATTCCTTCTGTGATACAAACTACTAAACTAATGCCAGCATCTGCTGCTTCCATAATGGCATCTGCTGCAAATGCAGGAGGTACAAAAATGATACTCACATCCGCACCTGTTGTTTTAACAGCATCGGCAACCGTATTAAATACGGGTCTGTCTAAATGTGTTGAACCACCTTTACCAGGAGTTACACCACCCACCACTTGAGTTCCGTATTCAATCATTTGAGACGCGTGAAAACTACCTTCGGTACCGGTAAAACCTTGTACGATGATCTTTGAATTTTTGTTCACTAATACTGACATGAGGACTGATTTTATTATTTGTGCCGCAAAAATAGGCTAAATGGCCTTTTTTTACCCTTATTTACCAACAAAAATTATAGGTTTTTTTATAAATGGCTTGTATGTGCTACTTTTGTCCCTCGCAAGACAAAATTTAAAATAAAAATTATGGCAACAACTTCAGACATCACGCGTGGGATGATTTTAAAATTAGACAATAACTTATACACTGTAGTTGAGTTTGGTGAGAATAAGACTGCTCGTGCAGCTGCTAAAATCTGGGCTAAATTAAAAGGGGTAGACAATAAAAGATCTATTGAAAAGACATGGAATAGCGGGGAAACCGTTTACCCAGTGAGAGTGGAGAAAAAGACCTACCAGTTCTTATATAAGGATGACAGCGGTTATAACTTAATGAACAACGAAACTTTTGAGCAAATTGTGATGGCCGAGGAAATGATTGATGCCCCTCAGTATTTGATTGAAGGAGCGGAAGTATTTGTATTTATGAATACAGAAACCGAATTACCAATAGGCGCTGAGTTACCTGAAAAATTAGATGTTTTAATCACTTATTGTGAGAATGGCGTTAAAGGAGACACCGCAACAAGAGCTTTGAAAGCGGCAACTATTGAATCAGGCGCTACCGTGATGGTTCCTTTATTTGTGAACGAAGGGGAGAAGATTAAGATTAATACTAAGAACGGAGAATACGTAGAACGCGTAAAGTAAGCTTACACATAACAGCCCCCGTTCATGGGGGGCTGTTAAAAAATCATAAAAAGCGTAACTTTATAAATCCTACATTATTCAAGGATTTATAAAGTAGCAAAAAGACCCCAATTTGGGGTCTTTTTTGTGTATAGGTACTTTTGAATTTATCCCCAAAATGGCCCATTTTTGATAAAAAAAGGGCATTTTATTGTGTTTTTCGCCAAAAAAACCCCAATTTTACCCAAAATTGCTAAACATGGACTTAAAACAAATTCACGACCTTATTAAGGTGGTAAACAAAAGTAATATCGGTGAAATTAGTATCGAAGACAAGGATGGTAAAGTAAGCATCAAACAAAAAGAAGATAAAATTACGGTGACTTCAGCGCCAGCTCAGGTATATGCCGCAGCTCCTGCACAAGCACCAGTTGCTTCTGCTCCAACGGGAGGTCCAGCTGCTCCAGCGGCACCAGCAGATAACTTAATTACTATAAAGAGCCCAATGATTGGTACTTTTTACCGTCGCGCAGCTCCCGACAAACCATTAATGGCCGAAGAGGGTACAGAAGTAAGCCCAGGTAAAGTGGTTTGTATTATTGAAGCCATGAAACTGTTCAATGAAATTGAATCAGAAGTAAAAGGAACGATTGTCAAAATATTGGTGGAAGACGCAAGTCCGGTTGAATACGACCAGCCATTATTCTTGGTACAACCAGCATAGTTTCATTTTCAACTTTAAATCAAAAAAATGTTTACAAAGATATTGATTGCCAATCGTGGCGAAATTGCTTTGCGTATTATTCGCACTTGTAGAGAAATGGGCATAAAGACAGTCGCTGTTTATTCTACTGCCGATAAAGATAGCTTACACGTAAAATTTGCAGATGAAGCGGTTTGTATCGGTGGACCCAAAGGAGTAGAGTCTTATTTGAACATTCCGCATATTATGGCTGCATGTGAAATTACCAACGCCGATGCAGTGCATCCGGGTTATGGTTTCTTGGCAGAGAATGCAAAATTTGCACAAATTTGTGCGGACCACGGCATTAAATTTATTGGACCCACTCCAGACATGATTAATAAAATGGGGGACAAGATTACCGCAAAGGAAACTATGATTAAAGCAGGTGTTCCAGTAGTACCAGGTGGAGAAGGTTTATTAGAAAGTGTAGAAGCAGCAAAAAAATTAGCCAAAGAAATAGTATATCCTGTTATCATTAAAGCCACTGCAGGTGGTGGTGGTAAGGGTATGCGTGTAGTATGGAAAGAAGATGAAATTGAAAAAGCATTTGGCGACGCAAAGATGGAAGCGGCTGCAAGTTTTAAAAATGATGGTTTGTACATGGAGAAATTTGTGGAAGAACCAAGACATATTGAAATTCAAGTGGCAGGAGATCAATACGGAAATGTTTGTCATTTGAGTGAGCGTGATTGTTCTATTCAAAGAAGACATCAAAAGTTGGTAGAGGAATCTCCTTCTCCATTTATGACCCCAGAATTGCGTCAAAGAATGGGAGATGCAGCTATTAAAGCAGCTTCGGCTATTAATTACGAGAGTGTAGGTACCATTGAATTTTTAGTGGACAAACATCGTAATTTTTACTTCATGGAAATGAATACCCGTATTCAAGTGGAGCATTGCGTTACAGAGGAAGTAGTGAGTTATGATTTAATTAAGGAGCAAATTAAAATTGCTGCCGGAGAAAAAATATCTGGGAAAAATTACGAACCAAAATTACATGCGATTGAATGTCGTATTAATGCCGAAGATCCATACAACGATTTCCGCCCTTCACCAGGAAAGATAACGGTATTGCATACGCCAGGTGGACATGGTGTGCGTGTAGATAGTCACGTTTACGCAGGTTATGTAATCCCTCCTTACTATGATTCTATGATTGGTAAATTAATCACAGTAGCGCAAACACGTGAGGAAGCTATTAATACCATGTATCGTGCTTTAAGCGAATATGTGATTGAAGGAGTGAAAACAACCATTCCCTTCCATTTACAATTAATGCAAAATGA
>CANJPH010000049.1 GCA_947476145.1 Bacteroidota bacterium
ATTGCTCTACCAACTGAGCTACAGAATCTGACCGTTTTCCCTTTTGAGGAGTGCAAAAATAAGCATAAAATAAAACTATCCAAATAAAAGGGGACATTTCTTTTCAACATCAATTTTTGATCCTAAGTGGTTCATCTTCAATTTAGAAGTACATTTGTGTAAATTCAATCACATGGCTATTTACAGCGATAAAATTGTAGTGATTACGGGCGGTTCCGATGGTATTGGGAAAGCGTTGGTTCAGCAGTTTTTGGCATTAGGTGCTAAGGTGGCTACTTGTGGCCGCAATATGGACAAATTAAACCAATTAAGCAGTGATAACCCAACAGCATCTTTGTTTACCATGCAGGTGGATGTAGTGCAGCAAGCACAAGATGATGCTTTTATTCAAGCAGTAATTGACAAATGGGGTGGAATTGACATCCTCATTAATAACGCTGGAATTTCAATGCGCGCGTTAGTAAGTGAAGTATCTATTGAAACCTTGAAAAATGTGATGGATATTAATTTTTGGGGTACGGTGTATACCACTAAAGCAGCGCTTCCTTTTGTGCAAAAAGCAAATGGCGTCATTGTGGGAGTTTCTAGTATCGCGGGCTATAGAGGGCTTCCAGGTCGTAGTGGGTATTCTGCCTCTAAATATGCTTTAAATGGTTGGTTGGAAGCCTTAAAGACTGAATTGTTTGGTTCCGGTACCCATGTAATGTGGGTTTGTCCCGGTTTTACTACTTCTAACATTCGAAATGCGGCTTTAAATAAGGATGCGCAAGCACAGGGGGAATCGCCCATGGATGAAGGGGCAATGATGAGCTCGGAGGAGTGTGCCAATCATATTATTCATGCTATTGGGAAACGTAAGCGCAGCTTGGTTTTGACCTTTACCGGAAAACGTACTGTTTTCATGAATAAGTTTTTCCCTGCATGGGCCGATAAATTAGTGCATCATTTCTTTTTTAAGGATGGCAAATTGGTGAAATAAAAACCCAATTTTTACGTTACTAATAAGATATGCCCGTTATAACATTAACATCTGACATTGGCCAAGAGGATTTTATCATTGGCGCTATTAAGGGCCAAATTTTGTCAATCATACCGGGTTGTACCATTGCAGATATCACGCATCAACTTTCCAGTAAAAACTATTTACAAGGGGCTTATATTTTTAACAATGCAGCAAAGCATTATCCTTCGGGCACCGTGCATATTGTAATGGTTAATTTCTTTCAATATCAACAAGATCATGTGTTGTTTGCGCATTACAATGGACATTTTTTTATTACACCGGATAATGGATTTTTAACCATGATGTTAGGTATCAAACCCAGTGATATCGTAGCGATTGACATTAAAGGTGCGAATACATTTGTACAAATTACAGAACGTATTGTAGAATCGGTGGCTTACTTTTTTGCTTCTGGTAAATTATTGGATGCAGGAGAACCCATTGAAAATATCGTGGAGATTTTCCCAACACAGCCTAAATATGATACCAATTGGATGGAGGGTCAAATTATTTTTATTGATCAGTTTGAGAATGTGGTGGTGAATATTAGGCAGGAAGAATTTGAGACACATGCCAAAGGAAGGCCGTTTAAAATTGTATTTACCCGCAATGAAACCATTCAAGTGTTGAGCCGCAATTATGGGGCGGTATCGGTCGCCGATAAGTTGGCCTGGTTTAATTCAGCGGGTTATTTGGAAATTTCGGTTCGTGGAGGCAATATGGCGGGTCTCTTTGGATTAAGCAAATACGATGAAAATCAAATGAGTAAGCAGCGCCCCAACGACAATAAGTGGTTTTTCCAAATGGTCCGCGTTTTCTTTGAATAGTCCCTTTTTTGGGGTATTTTTGCACCCTCATTCAATTACACAAAAACACACACAAAATGGCATACGACGTTATCGTAATAGGTAGTGGTCCTGGGGGTTATCCTGCGGCTATCCGCGCTTCTCAATTAGGTTTAAAAGTAGCTGTTATCGAAAAGGAAAGTTTAGGTGGAGTTTGTTTAAACTGGGGATGTATCCCAACAAAAGCTTTATTAAAAAGTGCGCAGGTATATGAGTACTTAAAACATAGCGCAGATTATGGCATAACGGCAACAGGTGTTGCACATGATTTTGGAAAAGTAATTTCACGTAGTCGTGGCGTTGCCGATAAAATGAGCAAGGGCGTTCAATTCTTAATGAAGAAAAATAAGATTGACGTAATCATGGGTTATGGTAAAGTATTGTCAAGAGGGAAAGTAGAAGTGAAAGCTGCGGATGGTGCTACACAAGTAGTAGATACCAAATATATTGTGATTGCAACCGGCGGTCGTAGTAGAGAATTACCCAACTTAAAACAAGATGGTAAAAAAGTAATGGGATACCGTGAAGCCATGGTAATGCAAACGCAACCTAAAAGCATGATCATTGTAGGAAGTGGAGCAATAGGGGTGGAGTTCGCTTATGTATACAATAGCATGGGAACAAAAGTAACCATTGTTGAATTTTTACCAAGAATTGTACCGGTAGAAGATGAGGATATTTCTAAAGAATTAGAAAAGCAATATAAAAAACAAGGTATTGAGATTATGACCAATGCTTCTGTAGAATCATTAGACACTACAGGTGCAGGTGTGAAAGCAAAAGTAAAATTACAAGACGGTTCATTTGTGACTTTAGAAGCAGATGTAGTGTTGAGTGCAGTAGGTGTGGTTGCTAATATTGAAAACCTAGGTTTAGAATCTAACGGCATTAAAACAGATAAAGGACGCATTATTGTTGATAAATATCAACAATCAAGTATTGCAGGCATCTATGCTATTGGCGACTGTTCTCCAGGACAAGCCTTAGCGCACGTTGCTGCTAAAGAAGGTATTAATTGTGCCGAGCATATGGCTTATTTAGAAAAGAAAATTGCTCATTTACCAGAAGGCATTGACTATAACAATATTCCAGGTTGTACCTATTGCATTCCGGAAATTTCAAGTGTGGGTTATACCGAGAAAGCAGCTAAGGAAGCAGGTTATGAAATTAAAGTAGGTAAGTTCCCATTCATGGCTAGTGGTAAAGCCTCTGCTGCTGGTGCAACAGAAGGTTTTGTAAAAGTAATCTTCGATGCAAAATACGGTGAATTCTTAGGATGTCATATGATTGGCATGAATGTAACTGAAATGATTGCAGAAGCAGTTGTGGCCCGTAAGTTAGAAACCACAGCGCACGAAATTTTAAATGCAATTCATCCACATCCAACTATGAGCGAAGGATTAAAAGAAGCGGTTGCTGCAGCGTATGGTGAAGCAATTGATATCTAACTAGTGTAGGAATATATTTAATGGCTCGTGATTCAATTCATTTTGAATGCGGGCCATTTTTAATAATTTGAATCGTGTTTTAAAAAAGGGTTGATTAAAGTAGGAACTGAAAAAATGAAGTACGAAAAAGAAATAAATAGGCGCAAAACCTTTGCGATTATCTCTCACCCGGATGCTGGTAAAACTACCTTAACAGAGAAATTATTGTTATTTGGAGGTGCCATTCAAACGGCGGGTGCGGTAAAGAGCAATAAAATTAAAAAGCACGCGACTTCGGATTTCATGGAGATAGAGCGTCAAAGAGGGATCTCGGTAGCAACTTCGGTGATGTCTTTTGAATACAAGGGCAACTTAATTAACTTATTGGATACACCAGGGCACAAGGACTTTGCAGAAGATACGTATCGCACTTTAACGGCAGTGGACAGTGTTATCTTGGTAATTGATAGTGTAAACGGGGTAGAGCCGCAAACACGCCGACTAATGGAAGTGTGTAGCATGCGCGCTACGCCGGTGATTGTTTTTATTAATAAAATGGACCGAGATGGTAAAAACAGATTTGATTTATTAGAAGAATTAGAAGCAGAATTAAAAATTTCCTTACATCCTATGACCTGGCCAATAAATAGTGGTAAGGAATTTAAAGGAGTCTATAATTTACATGATAAAAGCTTGCGTTTATTTACTGCAAGCACCAAGGCGGACGATGAGGATGTAGTAGCCATTGCCGATTTATCCAGCCCGGTGTTGCAAAAAAAAGTAGGTGACCGAGATGCGGATTTATTAAGAGAGGATGTGGAACTCATTGACGGTGTATATGGTCCCTTAAATCCTGCCGATTATCTGGAAGGTAAAATTGCACCGGTATTTTTTGGATCGGCCGTGAATAATTTTGGCGTACAAGAAATGTTGGATACGTTTATTCAAATTGCACCCACCCCGCGTGATAGAGCAACCAGTGTGCGTAAAGTACAAGCGGGAGAAGATAAATTCAGTGGCTTTATTTTTAAAATACATGCCAACTTGGACCCTAAGCACCGTGATCGTATTGCATTTATGCGCGTGTGTAGTGGTAAGTTTGAACGCAATACTTATTACAAGCATGTACGTTTAGAAAAAGACGTACGTTTTGCCAACCCTTATACTTTTTTAGCGCGTAGTAAGGATATTGTGGAAGATGCCTACCCTGGAGATGTGGTGGGATTGTTTGATACTGGTAATTTTAAAATTGGGGATACCTTAACCGAGGGCGAAAAATTTTATTTCACGGGCATTCCTACTTTCTCTCCCGAAATATTTAAGGAGTTGGTGAATAAGGATCCAATGAAGACCAAGCAATTAGAAAAGGGCATCCAGCAATTAACAGACGAGGGTGTTGCACAGTTGTTCTCGCAATTTGGTGGCAATAAAAAAATTATTGGTTGCGTGGGTGATTTACAATTTGAAGTGATACAATATCGTTTATTACAAGAGTATGGAGCGGCTTGTGAATTTAGAACCCTGCCTTTTTACAAAGCATGTTGGCTAACCTCTCCCGATAAAAATAAGTTGAATGATTTTTTGAGATTCAAACAACAAAATGCGGCAGAGGACAAGGATGGATCACCGGTGTATTTGGCACAAAGTGAATGGTTCTTGAATACCGAAATTACCAATAACCCTGACATCACTTTTCATTTTACCAACGAGGTGAATAAATAGATTTGTTTAAAATATTATTATGAAATCAAAAACACTAAAGCAGAACAAAATAAATATTATCACCTTGGGTTGTAGTAAAAACCTGGTGGATAGTGAAATGCTAAGTGGTCAATTGGTTGCCAATGATATTGATGTGGTACATGAGAATAAAAAGATGGATCACAATATTGTGGTGGTGAATACCTGTGGATTTATTGACAAGGCGAAGGAAGAGAGTGTAAACACTATTTTGGATCAAGTGGCTTTAAAGAAAAAAGGGAAATTAGATAAGGTATATGTAACAGGTTGTTTAAGTGAAAGATACCGTGGGGACTTAGCAGCAGAAATACCCGAAGTGGATGCCTGGTTTGGCACCATGGAACTACCCTTAATGCTGAATCAATTAAATGCAGATTATAAAGCAGAACTTTTAGGAGAACGTTTATTGAGTACGCCTCAACATTATGCGTATTTGAAAATTAGTGAAGGGTGTAATCGTACTTGTGCGTTTTGTGCCATTCCCTTAATGCGCGGACAACACGTAAGTAAAACCATTGAGCAATTGGTGGACGAAGCAAA
>CANJPH010000050.1 GCA_947476145.1 Bacteroidota bacterium
TACGCTATCGTGGAACTGAACTAAAAATCCAATGGTTTCCCTTATATACTTTGGTGTAAGGTTCTTGTTGTATTGCTGATATTCGCTATCTCCATTAAGGTACATTTGATATTTTACAATTCCTGTGGCTAGGTCATAATCATTACCAACTACACTAGCAGGTGTATGGTTCGGTTGTTGTTCTAATCCCTTCTTGAAATTGATTGCCTCAATTACTGCGTTATCGTACTCGGAGGATACAAGGATTTTACTTTTGTGCTTCCCTGTGATTGGGTCAATGTAATTTGCTCTATAATTTTGGTGCTCATAGTGCTTGCATCCTGTATTGTGTTGTCTGCACTTTCTGCACCAAATTTTGATACCATCTCTGTTTTTGCGTAGTTTTAATTTGCTCATCTGTACAATCGTTTTAAGAGTTCTTCTTCTTGTTTATTTTTGGGTTTTATTCTTGTGGTTGGCGCAGAAATTGAATGTTCGTTATCCATCTCAATTAGGAATAGCTCACATAGTTGTGTATTACCATCACAAAGGATTTTAAGTTTGTCTTTCCATAAGTGTGGGTATCTTTTTTTGCAGTCAATTATTAATGGTTTGAGATACTGCATTTGAACCTCTAACTGAAATACATAGTAGTGCTTTTCTTTATGGATTTTTACATCATTATCGTTCAACCAAGAAACAACAGCGTCTCTGTCTTTCTTGCTGATAATTTCACCTGCTGTCATTATTGATATTCTTGTAAGGTCTTTCATATTATTTCTATTTTTAAAAAAAAGTAAAAGTGAATTTGGAGTAGGTGATGATGCTACTATTTTACTCGCACCATTTATTATTATCCATACTGCCAAATTCACTAATACATTTCAAACTGCCGCTTTAATTTAAAGCAACCTTACTGATAGAGTAAAATACAACCGTGCATAACTCTCTTGTCTCTTCATATAGGTCATGAATTAAGTATGACCCGGTAGAAGCGGTTAATAAAAAAGAGCAGTCGTTTGTTTCATCGTTTGCATTTGATGAAATAGAGTTCCTACTTTCGCCGAAACTATCTAAAATACTCTCGGATAACTCTCCTTGTGAAGATTTAACTTCTTCCTCGTAGGCCCAAATATTATCAAAGGCATCTATTAGGATATCCTTTTGTTTTGGGTAGCAATCTCCAAAATTAACACAGCAGTCGTTTTTGACTAATTTTAAGCCGATGGCTTTTTTTTCTTTTTTCATATTCATTGTGGCAGTTTTCCTCAGCCGGGAGGTTTATATGAAAAATATAACAACCAAAAACCGAAATAAAAAATCACTAACTATTGATGTAAAAAATAGTGGTAAATAAAAATTTCATTTATTATTTATTTTTCAACAGATGTGTATAGGGCTGCCTGCCCCCCTGTTTGGTATCAAACCTTAATATAGCGTCCTGCCCCCGTTCACCAGAGGGTCATAATAATCCATGAGAAATTGTTTGGCGTAAAAAGTTATGATGGAAAAAATATCCAAAAATCACGATTAAAAATTCCGGTAAAAAATTGAGATATTCTAACAAATACACTTTACAATCAACTTTATTGTATTTATATTATACAAGTGTTGGTAATGATGGTGGTTATTACCGGTTATACACTTAAAATATTTTTAGATACCCCTTAAAGTATGTGCCACCACACAGAAATTTGGGGTCTTTTATTTATATGATACCTATATATGAAAAAGGGATCAAGAGCACCACTCCTAACAGGAAGATTGATTTACAAGAACTTTACCAACTAATCCTAAACGGCGCCCATAGGGGTCAAGTTGAAACTATCCGTCATCTTAAACAACAGGGGGATACCTATTACAAAACCTTCAAGGAACAATTACCTTATATTACTCCGCAGGTAGATGTTAAGGAGAGAAATTTAAGTGATGACTATTTTACGGAAAACTTTATCTGCTTTACAGGTTTCTTATATTTTGATTTGGATAATGTAAAAAATGTTTTACAGGAAAAACAAAGGATAATAGATCAATATGGAAATCAGGTTGCATTGGTTTGTTTATCTCCGTCAGGTGCTGGACTAACGATATTGGTACGCATAAGTAATGAGATAACGAAAGGTACATTCCCTTTTATTTGGAACAAGGTAAGAACTACTTTGTTGAAAGATGAAAAGGTAGATCCAAAAGCTACTGGCATCGGTAGAGCTATGTTTATTTCATACGATCCCGATGTGTTCGTGAATAATGATAGTGTGGTTGATGTAGATATGAAAGATGTAGAACTTGGAAATCAACCAAGTTCATATTTTTCTTCTCTCTATAATTCATTGAATTCCGATTTATCTAAAAGTAATAATAAAGAAAAGTATAAGTGGTACCATATCTATAATTTAGATGAGATACTGGCTAATATAATAACTAAAACCATAGTACCTGTTTCTAATCCTATTGTTGAATTCAAGGAGGTTGAGGTGTTAGATGAAATTAGGATTATGTTTAAGATACGAGATGATTACAAACACGCATTCTTTTATAGAATAATACACCATCTGTATTACTTGAATAAGGATGTGGAGTTGGATTACATATACTCATACTTATTCTTCGTCAACAATAATAAAACAATAGAACGGATGAGGACGAAGGAGTTGGTTAGGTTCTTTAATAGTGTTATTGATAATATCAATAGGACAGGTGAGTATCACATAGAAAAGAGGGTCAAGCGGGTTCATTTTAACCCTGATAATAAAGAACTTTCGGGTGATGAAAAGAAAACATTAGCAAGTATCATCAATGGTGCTTTTACAAGATGGGAGACAAGGAAGAAAATTGATAGTGCAATTGAATTATTGAATGTACAGAACATAAAACCTACCAACCGAGCAGTTGCGAAATTGATTGGTATGAGTGTAGATACAATCGGTGATAGAAAAAAGGATCCGCCAATAGACATGGATTATGAGGTATCATTATTTAATTGATAGGTATTAAAATTTAGTATTTATACTGATGTTTGGTTGCTAAATGCTATGCAATTTTGTTCCAAATTTTTTAAATGACCAATACATCTTTGTCTGTTTTAACGGATATGATTTTACAGGATGCAAAAATATATGCAGACAAAGGTGATAACTCAATGGCTATCAAATTATGGAAATACTCATTGGGTATTAAAAAAAGGTATCAAGTTGAAGAAAGTAAGATGATGGTTAAAATGAGGAAAGAGATATTAAAAGAATTCAAGTTAAAAAAACAACCCAAAACCAAGAAAAAATAGTTCTCTGCGGAACATCTTTTGTCGTAAGGAAATGAGTATTATATAATTGGTTGGTTTCCTACTTTTTTCAGTTTCTAATAGTTAGATACAGGTTTTAAGATCAGTTGTTCCTATTGTTGGAGATCAAGAGATATTGAGCCTTTCGTGAAATGACCATTGCATTCTCAAAATAAGAGGAAATAGGGGTCTTTTTTCCACTTTTAGAGGTATTTATTGTAAAGAAATATACTATGAAACTAACGACACTTGTAAGTGAAAGGCCTGTTAAAAGGACAAAATTACTTATTACAGAGGATCAGCTAAAAAACTTGGTATCGGCGATAAGAGGCGAAAAGGAACAAGGTGCCATAAATAAGAACTATTTGATTAAAGCAAATACAAATGCCAAAAAAAAATAAGAAAAGAGTTGAAATAAAGTACCCTGAAATTGCTGTATTTGCATTGTATAAAGGGTCTCAAATGAACGAACACATAATAAACAGCGAAAGTTATAGTCATGTGTTGAGGTTTATTGAAAATACCATGAGAATGAATAATGTTGTAAGTGATAAAGTTGGGATTTCGGGGTATAAAGAGGATGTAGTAGCCTATATTGCAATGATGGTAAATTTGTGTATGTATAAGGATATGGAAATTGAACTTTTGGGAGATACAAGTGAATACGACCCTGACTATTTGCCAAAGAACATTAGGATCAGATCAAAGTTTTAATATTGATCGGCAACTACAAGCAATTCAATTACTTACAATTTGCCAATCAACTTTGGTAATAAATTTATTTATAATTTTTATTTTTTAATAAATTAAAAATTGACTTCCTTTTAATTTACAGGATGTTATTTCTTGGTAGTTCCCTTTTACACAAAGAAGGAGCTAACAAAACGCTAAAAATCAATTCATTTTAACTTTCTTTATTGCCGGTAGTGCCAAAAGTCGTAGCATAGCACAAAAAAGGAACTATGACTACAAAAATCAAATCAGCAGAACATTTAGAAGAGATTGAACTAAACAAACTCTTAAAGTACCTTCATCAAAACCAATTATGGGTCTATTACCTCTTTGTAAGGATGGGAGTATCAGTTGCACTTCGATACTCTGATTTATCCCAAATCACATGGGACATGGTTTTAGGTAAGACCAACCTTATCTTGAAAGAGAAAAAGACAGGTAAGGTTAGAGAAATTCCTTTACATATTGAACTGACGGATACCATTGCAAAGGTATATTCTCAAATGGGGTGTCCCGAAAGAGGGGCAAGTATTATCCCATTACACATTCGTACAATCAATAAACAAATCAAGTTATATGCTGCAAAGGCAGGTATTCGTGGAAAACGAATAAGTAGCCATACGATGAGAAAGACATTTGGAAGGCTCTGCTGGGATCGTAATAACCAAAGTGAAGCCTGTTTAGTCCGTTTATCTTCCTTATTTAATCATTCTTCGGTACAGACAACCCGCATATATCTATCGTTGAGACAGGAGGAGATACAAAACTTATATATGTTGCAGGATATGTTTGTTTATTAGGTAATGGTCTAATTCAAATATTTTTTTAACTCTTCTTCAAATTCTTCTTGTAGAGCTGGCAATGGCATTCTCGCATTTAATACTTTAACGCCTCCTTTTGATATTAGTATATAACGTGGTATTTCTTGAATATCAAAATACTTAGAAAATGCTGAACCAAAGTCATTGTCTATAATGAATTGATTTACTCCTAAATTATTCTTTTTTTGATAGCTTTTCCATTTCACTTCATCTGTATCAAAAGACAAATACACTACATGTAATTTATTTTCATATTTCTTTTCAAAATTATGCATAAAAGGCATTTGGTCTCTACATGGAATACACCATGTAGCCCAGCAATCAATTAAAGTAGGAACAGAATCTTGGAATTGGGATAGTATAGAGCTTTTGATATTATTTATATTACGGACTTTTGTACCATTTAATATTTCTTCAAATTTTATAGAATTTGATATTTTGTTCTTTAATGCAAATGAATTAACCTTATTTATAGTCGCATTTTTAAGTGATAAATCTTTACATTCATTTAAAAACACTTGGTAGCAAGAGTCAAAAAGTGTGTAATTCTTTCCA
>CANJPH010000051.1 GCA_947476145.1 Bacteroidota bacterium
GAGCCGAGACTGTGTTTGTAGCTTGCTTCAAAAAACAGACGAGGTTTATTAACAAATGAGCGCAGCGAATAAGCTTGTGTAAGTTGGCGAGGAACAAAAAAGCACAACACAAATCACAGATTTGTGTTGAAAAGGCTTTGGGTAAGACGGGTTAGCCGAGGCGGATGCTAGCGAAGCTAGCTATCCGAGGTTCAAAACATGTAATCAAAATCATAATTCTATAATTAGATAATTGAGATAAGTCGCGTAACTTTAGAAAAAAATTATATATGAGGTTTCTTTTTGTATGTTTTCTTTTTATTTCAGTTTTTGGCAATTCTCAAATTAATATTACGGATACAACTGTAATTATGGGTATTACTATTAACAAGGTTTCAAGTGTTTCTACTAAATTAAATAATGTTGGATTCAAAAGTGGTGAATCTTTGGATGTTCCATCAGGTTCTTTTGTAATAATAATTGGAGCGAAGAGGTATAATGTGGGAAACGATAAATTCGATTATTATGAAATTGCATATAAAGGGGCAAAATATTTTATCTATAAAGATGATGTTTTATTAACAAAAATTAATAATGATATAGAAGCAAATTTTGATGATTTACTTAAAATTTCATTTGATAAACTTGATAAGTTTATAAGTTATGGGATTAAGATTTCTGAATACATGGAAATTAACCGAAAAGATAAAGCCTTAAAATTCATTGAATCTTGTAAGCCATTTGGAGTTGTATTATTGAAAAACTCGATTTATGATGAGTCCGAATATACTGATGGTACTAGTTTCGGTTTTCAAATTCAAAATATTTCAAATAAAACAATAAAATATATCACTGTTAATCTCATTGGATATAATTCTGTTGATGACAAAATCGTTGAAAAAGGTACTTCTATTAAAACTGTAAAAGGTGTTGGACCTATCCCTAAAAATGAAGCCGCTGCTTTTAATTATAAGTATGTTTGGTTTACTGATTTAGTTGAAACATTTGTTATAAAAAGTGTCAAAATTCAATATATGGATGGGAGTATAAAAAACATTGATAATCCTAAGTTAATAACATTAAGTAAAGTTGATTATGATGTATTATTTGATAAATAGTAAATATTAAATGTGATTTTTTTTACAAATTTAATCACCTATTTTTACACCATGAAACACTCTCAGACCATCGGCATCCTTCTTTGTTTAACCTTATTCTTTTTTTCTACTCAACCCTTAGTTTTTATTGAAAGTAAACAATGGATTATTACCGGATGGAAAACCGCTGCAAGCAATTATGGTCAACCTGGAAAATTTTTAGCATACATCGGAGGAATGTCATTACTATTTTTTGCGCTACCTTATCTATGGGCTAAAAGATTTAATATGGCATTAGGTGCTTTATTAGTTGCATGGAGTTTCAGAAATTTTATCGTCTTGTCTACCTGCCAAATGGGGGAGTGCCCACAAAAACAATGGGCATTGTATGGTTGTATCATTATTTCCTTTGGCATTTTAATAATGACCTTTCTCCCCAAAATTACGATTGGAAAAACTGCGAAGTAATAAAATAAAAAAGCCTCACAATTGTGAGGCTTTTTTATTTTATTAAGACAATCTCTTTAATGCTTCTGCTATCATTCCTACTGCCTCTTTAATTTGATCTTCCGTAATAATCAACGGCGGTGCAAAACGAATCTTATCGCCATGTGTTGGTTTAGCAAGTAATCCTAAATCTCTTAGGTGTAAACAAAGCTCCCAAGACACTTCTGGATCTTTGTGATTTATTACAATGGCGTTTAACAATCCACGACCACGTACTAATTGAATAAGCGGTGAGTTTAATTTTTCTAATTCCGTTCTTAATAATTTACCCATCGCCTCTGCGTTCTCTGCCATCTTTTCACTCTTTAATACTTCCAGGGATTTCATAGCTACGGCACAGGCCAATGGATTACCTCCATAAGTTGAACCATGTTCACCTGGTTTAATTTGCATCATGATTTCATCATCGGCAAGCACTGCAGAAATAGGCAAGGTACCGCCACTTAAAGCTTTTCCTAAAATTAAAATATCAGGTCTTACTCCTTCATGATCACATGCGAGCATTTTTCCTGTTCTTGCTAAACCTGTTTGTATTTCATCCGCAATAAATAATACATTGTATTTAGTACATAAATCTCTTACCCCTTTTAAATAACCATCATCGGGTAATACAACACCCGCTTCCCCTTGAATGGGCTCCACCATAAAAGCTGCAACATTCGCATCTTTTAATTCATTCTCTAAAGCTGTTAAATCATTGTAAGCTACCAAGCCAAATCCTGGCATATAAGGGCCAAAACCTTTAAAACTACTCGGGTCTGTAGAAGAGGAAATAGCAGCCAAGGTTCGACCCCAAAAATTTCCTTCGGCAAAAATTATTCTTGCTTTATTTTCTGGAATACCTTTTACATTGTAGCCCCATCTTCTTGCTAATTTAATTGCCGTTTCACCACCTTCTACTCCTGTATTCATAGGCAATACTTTTTCGTAACCAAAATACTTTGTGATATAGGCTTCATATTCCCCTAATAAATTATTATGGAATGCACGAGAGGTCAATGTTAATTTAGCAGCTTGTTCTTGTAAAGTTTTTATAATGCCTGGGTGACAATGTCCCTGATTCACTGCAGAATAGCCGCTTAAAAAATCGTAATATCTTTTTCCATCCACATCATATAAAAAAACGCCTTCGCCTTTTTCTAAAACTACAGGAAGGGGATGATAATTGTGTGCGCCGAATTGATCTTCTAGTTCCAAATACTTTGCAGCATTGGCACTAACAGTATGGTTAGTTGACATATGGAAAGATTAAAAATGTATAAAAAAATAAATCCCTGAAACTCCATTGAAAGTTATCAAGGAGTATGAAAAAGTAGGAGGTAGTTCAATTACCCCATGGGATGATTCAGTAAATCTAAGTTCAAAATGAGGATATGTACCTTTTTCATAGGGCTAAGTTATGTTTTTCTCTTTAAATTCCGATATTTTGGACTTACATTCGCAAAAACAAATACGTTTGAAACCTTTAGTATCCATTGTTATTCTTAATTACAACGGGGTAAAATACTTGCAAGAGTTTTTACCAACCGTATTGGCTACGCAGTATGAAAATTTCGAGGTAGTGGTTGCAGACAATGGTTCTACGGATAACTCCCTTTCTTTTTTACAAAATAATTTTCCTACGGTTAAAATAATTAGCTCGCCCACCAATGAAGGATTTGCAGGTGGCTATAATTGGGCACTTCCATTAATTACTGCGGAGTATTATGTGTTATTAAATTCTGATGTTGCGGTGACCCCTAACTGGTTAACTCCAATGGTTGATTTACTAGCATCCAATATAAATATTGCAGCTTGTCAGCCTAAATTATTATCGTATAAAGAGGCTACTTATTTTGAATATGCAGGTGCTGCAGGAGGCTGGATTGACAGCTTAGGGTATCCATTTTCAAGAGGTAGAGTTTTTGATTATTGTGAAATAGATACTAAACAATACGAGGACAGTACACCTATTTTTTGGGCTTCGGGTGCATCCATGATGATAAGATCCTCTGTATTCCATGAATTGAATGGGTTTGATCCACATTTTTTTGCCCATCAGGAAGAAATTGATCTTTGTTGGAGAATTCAATTAGCAGGATATAAAATTTACTGTTGTCCATCTTCTACGGTTTACCATGTAGGCGCCGGAACCCTGCCAAGGGGAGGTAGAAAAGTATATTTAAACTTTAGGAATAACTTGGTGATGCTTTGCAAGAATTTGCCTTTATCTGAATTATTATGGAAATTACCTTTTAGATTATCCTTGGATGCTTTATCGGCATGGAAAGGTTTATTGAATGGAGATGGCAGCTTTTTTACCGCAATTGTAAAAGCGCATTTTTCCTTATTTGGGTATATTTTGAAAGGGAAAGTTCGTCGTTCACAGATCCTTAAAAGCATGGGTACTTTAGATGGAGTCTACACGGGATCCTTGGTTTATCAGTACTTTATTAAAAAGAAGCATTATTTTAATAAAATTGTACAATAACTGAAGCTTTTTTAAGAACTAGTCGCTATTTTTGCGTCCGTAATTACACTATATGTCACAAGATTTACACCAACCCGAAGTTTCTAAGGATATTAACTCAAATTGGGTTACTTCTTCTAGATTCCTATTCTACGTATCTATTTTTGCTATTTTGTCTTTAGTAGTAGGAAACTGCTCTAAATTATTTAGCAGTGGTTTCAAGAAGACCACTCCAGATGTGCAAACCAGCTCTCAATACAAGCCTGAATATAAGTAGAAAAATTTTGTTGGTGTGCTTTGAATCCTTATTTTTGCACTCCTAAAAATAGTTCTTATACAAGCGAAAGTAGCTCATTTGGTAGAGCACGACCTTGCCAAGGTCGGGGTGGCCGGTTCGAGCCCGGTCTTTCGCTCCAAAAGCCCGAATTTCGGTTCGGGCTTTTTTTTAAGTCTTTAAATAGACGCCCTGGTGGTGGAACTGGTAGACACGCAGGACTTAGACACTGTTCTTTGGTAGAACAAGAATTTGAGTGCACTTCGAGAAATTGAAGATGTAGAACTCCGTAAA
>CANJPH010000052.1 GCA_947476145.1 Bacteroidota bacterium
AGTTCCTTAACCGAAAAACTAAGGGCCGCTAAACGTCCAGACGGAACACCCGTATATAGTTTGGCAGCAGCATTATCCTTAATGATATTTTATGTGCTCGCTATGCAATGTATGAGTACACTAGCTGTTGTGAAAAGAGAAACCCAATCATGGAAATGGCCCGCCATTCAATTTTTCATGATGACGGGCCTTGCTTATTTTATCAGTTGGGGGGTGTATGTAATTGCTAAGTAAGCACATCATATAAAACCCCCTTCTTTCGAAGAGGGTTTTACTATTTTCTAAAAAATAAAATGAAATCTACCAACCACTAATTTCCAAAATTTCTTTGGTGTGATCTTTGGTGTCAGGCTTCTCAATAATGTGTTTAACAATACCGGCCTCATCTATTAAAAAAGTTGTACGGGTTGTTCCCATATAAGTGCGGCCCATAAATTTCTTTTGGCCCCATAAATTATATTTATCTACAATTTTTTTGTCTTCGTCCGCAATTAAAGAAAAAGGCAATTCGAATTTTTCTATGAACTTAACATGAGAAGCTACCGAATCCACACTTACCCCTAATACTTGTAAACCTTTCTTCATCAATTTCTTATAATTGTCCCTTAAGTTACAGGCCTGAGCCGTACAACCCGGTGTATCGTCCTTTGGGTAAAAGTATAAAACCACTTTTTGACCCTTAAAATCGGCCAAAGCCGCTGTTTTTCCGTGTTGGTCCACCCCTTTAAACGCTGGAGCCTTAGCCCCTTCTTTGATAACTGCCATAATGCTTGAATTGCGGTGAAGATAGCATTTAAAAGGGAGAAAAATGTTTAGGCTTGAAAAGCGGATAAATGCGCCTCATTTTTAGTAGATTTGCGCAATTTATATTTTTGTAGCCATGCCTAGAGACACATCCATTAAATCCGTATTAATTGTAGGTTCTGGACCCATTATTATTGGACAAGCCTGCGAATTTGATTATTCTGGTTCACAAGCAGCACGTTCCTTAAGAGAGGAAGGAATTAAAGTAATATTAATTAATAGTAATCCGGCTACCATTATGACGGATCCAATGATGGCAGATAAGGTTTATTTATTGCCGTTAACGATTGAGAGCATTGAACAAATTTTACAAGAAAATCAAATTGATGCAGTGTTGCCAACCATGGGAGGACAAACTGCTTTGAACTTATGTAAGGAAGCCGATGAATTAGGAATCTGGGAGCAATACCATTGTAGAATGATTGGAGTGGATGTTGCAGCAATCAATACTGCAGAAGATAGAGAAAAGTTTAGACAGTTAATGGTAAAAATTGGAATGGCTGTTGCGCCAAGTCAGGTTGCGAATAGTTTTTTAGAAGGAAAAGAAATTGCACAAAGAATAGGATTTCCATTAGTGATACGTCCTTCTTTTACTCTAGGCGGAACCGGTGGTGGATTTGTGCACGATGCAAGTGAATTAGATGCGGCATTAGAAAGAGGATTAAAAGCATCTCCTATGCATGAAGTGTTGGTAGAGAAAGCGGTGTTGGGATGGAAAGAATATGAATTAGAATTATTAAGAGACCAGGCGGACAATGTGGTGATTATATGTACCGTTGAAAATTTAGATCCAATGGGTGTGCATACGGGAGACTCTATTACCGTAGCCCCTGCTATGACATTGAGTGATACTGCTTTTCAGGAAATGCGTAATAAAGCAATGTTGATGATGCGTAGTTTAGGAAATTTCTCTGGAGGTTGTAATGTGCAGTTTGCATTAAATCCAGCAACAGAAGAATTAATTGCGGTGGAAATTAATCCACGTGTATCTCGCTCTTCTGCATTGGCATCCAAAGCAACAGGTTATCCAATTGCAAAAATTGCTGCGAAGTTGGCCATTGGATATCATTTAGATGAATTAAAAAATCAAATTACACAAACCACTTCTGCCTACTTTGAACCTGCATTAGATTATGTAATTGTAAAAGTACCAAGATGGAATTTTGATAAATTCAAAGGCGCTAACGATACCTTGGGATTACAAATGAAAAGTGTGGGTGAAGTAATGGCGATAGGAAGAAGTTTTACCGAAGCCATTCAAAAAGCTTGTCAAAGTTTAGAGAATGAAGCCATAGGTTTAGGATATTACGGAAAGAGTTTAATGAAGAACGAAGAATTAATGGAATACATTAAGACACCAAAATGGGATCGTATCTTCCGTATTAAAGACGCTTTAATGCAAGGATCCACAGTGCGTTCTATTGCAGCGGCAACAGGTATTGACAATTGGTTCTTATACCAAATAAGAATTATTTGCGACATTGAAAAAGAATTAATGAAGCATACATTAGAGAGTCTTCCAACTGAAACATTAAAAGAAGCAAAGAAGCATGGTTTTAGTGATATGCAAATTGCAAAAGTACTTCACGGCAACACCAATGACGACGCAGTATATGAAAAGCGTAAAGCATTAGGTATTACCAGAGTATATAAAATGGTAGATACTTGTGCGGCAGAATTTGAAGCAAAGACTCCGTACTTTTATTCAACCTTTGAAAACTAATTGAAGCGACAAAATTGTTTACCCTACTGCTGAAAAGCACAACCTATACTTTATGAACGTAAAAGACATTGTAGCACAAAACGAAAAAGAAACCAGAGCCGGATTTGGCGATGGTATTTTAGAAATTGCGAGAGAAAATAAAGACGTAGTGGTTTTAACTGCGGACTTAGCGGGGTCATTTAAGTTAGGCCCATTGATGAAAGAAATGCCAGATCGTTTTATTGAAGTAGGTATTGCCGAAGCCAACATGATTGGGATTGCTGCAGGTTTAACCATTGGAGGTAAAATTCCATACACAACTACTTTTGCTGGATTTAGTACAGGTCGTGTGTATGATCAAATTAGACAATCGGTTGCTTACTCCGATAAGAATGTAAAAATTTGTGCATCCCATGCAGGATTAACATTGGGCGAAGACGGAGCAACGCACCAAATATTAGAAGACATTGGACTCATGAAAATGTTACCAGGTATGACAGTGATCGTTCCTTGTGATTACAACCAAACGAAAGCGGCTACTAAAGCAATAGCAAGTTATCATGGTCCTGTGTACTTACGTTTTGGTCGTCCAAAATGGCCCAACTTTACCAAAGAAGACGGAAGTGATTTTGTAATTGGCAAAGCACAAATATTAGCAGAAGGAACGGACGTAACAATTATAGCATGTGGTCACTTGGTATGGAAAGCGATTGAAGCAGGTAAACAATTAGAAGCAGAAGGAATAAGTGTAGAGGTAATTAATTTACATACTATTAAACCACTGGACGAAGCAGCGATTATAAAGAGCATACAAAAAACTGGTTGTGTAGTCACCGCCGAAGAGCATAATATTATTGGTGGTATGGGCGATGTGGTTGCACAAGTAGCTGCAAAAAATTGTCCAGTGCCTCAGGAATATGTCGGCACCAAAGATACATTTGGAGAAAGTGGAACACCCACTCAATTATTAACGAAGTACGGATTAGACGCAGTGAATATTGTAGAAGCTGCGAAGAAAGTGATCGCGCGCAAAAAGTAATTATAACAAATCCTAAGGCGCCAATCTAACTTTCGTCCAGCTATGATTTTCTTGTAAGCTATAATGTAATCGGTCGTGTAAACGAGAGCTTCTACCCTGCCAAAATTCAATACTCGTTGGATGTACTATATAACCACCCCAATGCGGAGGTAAAGGCACATTGCCATTTTTATATTTTTCTACATTCGCATTCATCAACCCTTCTAAATATTCTCTACTAGGTATCACCTGACTTTGCGGAGAGGACCAAGCACCTACTTGACTGCCAATAGGACGCGTATGAAAATATTGTTCACTCTCCTCGGCACTCACTTTTTTAATGGTACCCGTAATGCGCACTTGTCTTTCCAATTCCTTCCAAAAAAAGTTCATTGCCACTATTGGATGGGCAGCAATTTCTTTTCCTTTATCACTATCATAGTTGGTAAAAAAAACGAAACCCTGTGGGGTAAAGCCTTTTAATAAAACAACACGCGCAGCGGGTGCACCATTTAATGCAATGGTAGAAAGGGTAAATGCATTTACTTCATCAATATTACTTTGAATCGCTTCTTCCCACCAATGTTCAAACTGATCCATTGGATTGACTGCACTGGAGGCTTCATCCAAAGAAGCCATCTGGTAATCTCTTCTGATGCTTGCAATATCTTTATTCATAAGGCCTGTTTAAA
>CANJPH010000053.1 GCA_947476145.1 Bacteroidota bacterium
AGCTGCTCAAATTATTGGAAGTTTCGACGCTGCCATTGGCAATGCCATGGATGATTACAAACAAAATATGGAGGCGGAAGTGTTAGCCAAAGTAGAAAAAATGAAAGGAGATTTCAACAACGAGTTTGATCATTAATTCCTTATTCCTTTGCACTAAGAATTGTAAAGCCTTGTTCCATGGTATTAGAATGTTCCAATACAGCATCCACCCAAGCCCATCCATAATCCCCCACCCATTCTGCAAAATTATCTACTCTCTCTTGTAAACTATTTTCAGGAAATAAGTTTTCTTTGATATGACGGATGCGCTCTAATGAAGTGGCTTGTTTTCGTTTTTCCGCTTTAAGCATCTTCTTTTCCAATGCTACCATTTTTTTAGCAGACTGAACCGATAAGTTCATGGTATGCGCTCCTAAAGTAGCATCTATTTTTTCCACCTGCGCTTTAATACTTATATATAAGCTTTCTAATTCCTTTATTGAATTAGACAATGACAAATTATGTTGGGTATGGGTCTTTACAAATGAAGCTTCCAAACTAGGTATGGTTAAAAACAAATCATTGAATGTAAAACCTAATTCGGCCCATTGTTTTGCCATTTTTGATTTGATAAACAAAAAAGAATTTCTTAATTGTAAAACAGGAAAATGAACATTGGCTACCGCAAAAACATTTTTCAACTCCATCCAATAGGCTAACTCGCCACCACCACCAATAAATACGACCCCAGGTAAAATAGTTTCCTGATACAAACCTCTTAAAATCACATTGGGACTAAAACGCTCGGGATACGCATATAATTCGGAAATGATTTGGGCCTGTGTAAATGTCAAATCCGTATCCACGATAGTATACACACCCTCTTTTAGTTCAATCCTTGATCTACTATTGTCTTTTAAATAAAATAAATTAATACTACGCCCTTCGGTTTGCACATGGTATTGATCACGTAAAGTAGAAAGGGTTGGTTGCAATGCTTTGTGAGAAAACTGCTCCACCAATTCTTTTTCCATCACAGGAATAAACGCCGATTTTAATTTAGCATCATCGGGTTGTATTACTACCAATCCATATTGTCCAAAATAGCTATGAACTAAACTTAAGGTAGCTTCATGAATGGTAACCCCTTTTTTATAAGCATCACTTAACGCCTGCATGGCTTCCTTACCCTGATGTTTAACGGACCAGTAGCCTTCTATGTTTTTTAATAAACTCAACAAGGAATCATCCACTTTCATTCTACCAATGGCGCCCGTTTGCTTTGTGTTCCATTGCAATGGAGCTCCCCCTAAATAAAAACTACCCACTTCGTCAATATCTGCATCCTCGGAGCCCATATAATACACAGGTACATAATTATTTTCAGGAAATTGCTTTTTTAAATCAGCAGCCAATTGAATGGCATGAATAATTTTATAAAAAAAGTATAAAGGGCCAGTAAAAATATTGGGCTGATGGGCTGTAGTGACCACAAAAGTATTTTCAGCTAACAATGAATTTACATTTTCATTGACTGCTTTTGTGGAAGGAACATTAGCATATTGGGCTTTTAAAACTTCCACAAGTAGTGGTCTATTTACACCCAACTCCTTTCTAGCAGTGATTGCTTTTTGCACTCCTTCATAACTTGGAGCATATGCTACAAATTCCATGGCGGTTCCTTTACCTTCCACATAATCTCTTACCAAGGGACTAAATAATCCAGTAGCATGATAAGGTATTTGAGTGGCATTAAATTTCATATAATAAATAGGTAAAGCCCGTTAACAGATTGGACGCAAATTAAGATAAAATTGATACATTTGGTATCGTAACGCCTAACCAAAGACTAAATTCTTAACTATGGAAACATATGGTAAAATATTGATCATTGCCATGCCCCTTTTCTTATTGCTAGTCTTATTTGAAAAATGGTATGGTTGGCGCAAAGGATTTGATACGGTAAAAACTTTAGACATGGTTTCTAGCCTTAGTTCGGGAGTCACTAATTCTACCAAAGATGTTTTGGGACTTAGCTTAGCCATTATTAGTTATGGCTGGCTGGTGGAGCATATGACCATTTATCAAGTTAAGTCTAGTTGGCTCCTTTATGTAATTGCTTTCCTTGCATTGGATTTTTCCGGCTATTGGGTGCACCGCTTGGCGCACAGTGTGAACTTTTTTTGGAACAATCATATTGTTCATCATAGTAGTGAAGAATACAATTTAGCTTGTGCTTTAAGACAAAGCATTTCTGTTTACTTTAGGATTTATGCCTTTCTATTAATACCCGCAGCTTTATTTGGGGTTCCACAACAAGTAATTGCCGTAGTTGCTCCCTTACATTTATTTGCACAATTCTGGTACCATACCCAACATATCAATAAAATGGGATTCTTGGAATATATCATTGTCACTCCTTCGCATCATAGAGTACACCACGCCATTAATCCTGAATACTTAGACAAGAACTATGGACAGATTTTTATTTTTTGGGATAGAATGTTTGGTACATATCAAGAAGAAGTTGCTAGCATTCCTGCTGTGTATGGCGTAACCCGCCCTGTGCGAACCTGGAATCCGATTAAAATTAATTTCATGCACATGTGGCTTTTAGTAAAAGATGCTTGGCATGCAAAGAGCTGGAAGGACAAATTTCGTGTTTGGTTTATGCCATTGGGATGGAGACCGGCAGATGTTGTTGAAAAATATCCAGTGTATAAAATTCAAGATGTATATCATTTTGAAAAGTATGATACCCCAGCTTCAAAGGGAATGCAGGCTTACCTCTGGGCCCAGTTGGTGAGTATGTTATTATTAGTAAGTTATCTGTTTGCCAATGTGGCGATGATTAAACAATTAGGCCTTGAAAATTTATTTATATATGGTGGCTTTATTTTTATTCAGGTATATGCACTGACTGAATTTATGGACCGAACAAAATACGCTTGGATGTTGGAAACCGTTAAGAATTTTGCTTGTATTGCATTTATTGCACAAAAAGGAGATTGGTTTGGATCCGATAACATTGCAAGTTTCATAGTACCCACTTTAATAGGCTATTTTGTATTGAGTTCTATTGCTGTTTACTATTTATCCAAAACAGAGCAGCAAAATAATACAGGGAACGATGCTAAAGTAAACTTAGCTTAATGCTTCCATAAGGGAATGTCATAAACTAAACTAATTCGCCCTCTAAATCGTAATCGTAAGCCTTGGTGATTTTAACCATCACCATGTCGCCAGATTTTAAACGCTTAGTGGTGTTAATCACAACTTCATTGTCCACTTCTACGCTATCAAATTGAGTACGACCTAACCAACGACCTGCTTCTTTCTTGTCAATGATTACTTTAAGCGTTTGACCTTCTTTGGCTTGATTAATGGCTAAACTAATTTCTTGTTGTACTTCCATAATTTCTTCGGCACGACGCTGTTTTTCGGCTGCAGGCACATCGTCTACTAATTCATAGGCACTGGTATTTTCTTCATGGCTATAAGTGAAGATACCTACACGATCAAACTTATGCAATTGCAAAAATTCTTTCAACTCTTCCACATCTTCTAAGGTCTCGCCTGGGAAACCAGTAATTAAAGTCGTTCTTATGGCAATACCCGGCACGCGCTTTCTGATTTCAGTAATTAACTCAGTCATTTCTTCACGCGTAATATTACGACGCATGGCTTTAAGCATATTATTGCTAGCATGTTGTAAAGGAATGTCAATGTATTTACAAATATTATCACGCTCCCGCATGGTATCCAATATTTCTAATGGGAATTTACTAGGATACGCATAATGTAAACGAATCCACTCCAACCCTTCTATATCGGCCAAGGCATTTAATAATTTTGGAAGTGCACGCTCCTTATAAATATCCAATCCATAATACGTTAATTCCTGCGCAATCAACATCACCTCTTTTACCCCTTTCTTTACCAGGCCCTTTGCTTCGTCCACCAATTGCTCAATGGTTTTACTTACGTGTTGTCCGCGCATTAAGGGAATGGCACAAAACGCACAAGTACGATTACACCCTTCACTAATTTTCAAATACGCATAATGTTGAGGCGTACTCAATAAACGTTCTCCTAA